>CAJMFH010000006.1 GCA_905212635.1 uncultured Lachnoclostridium sp.
CCGGTATTTCATAAGTATCTCTTTCTTTATGTTTACAAAACACCCATTTTCCATCTGCCTTAGAAATAATTACAGCAAATTTTAATAAACTGTCATCTACATCATCATGAAAATTAACTTCCAGCATTTTTTCTCCTCCATAAATTCAAGTTAATAATATTACATGTGTCATAAATATTCAAAAGATACCTCTTTTTCATCTGAAGCAGTTGTCGCAAAATTTGCGACAGCTGAATTATCACATCTTCCTTTGATGCATTATTAATATGTTTATCGATTGTTTTTATATTTCCTCCACAACTCCCAATTTCCCAGTTCATTAAAGCGGAAATGGTCAGCATCTCATAAAACCACAGCAACCTACATCTGAAAACTCAGTGAACCCCAATTTCTTATAGAAATTCACATTCTTAGGCATATTATCCGTTGCCAACTCAATTTGTCGAACATTATGATATTTTTTGAGAACAGCTTTTAGCAGAGCCGTTCCGACACCTTGATGCTGTTTTTTTGGAAAAACAAGAATATCCTGAATAAAAACAATGGTAAAACCATCGCCAACACATCTGATAATTCCAAGCAGTTCTCTATTTTCATATGCTGCTAATACAAGTAAAGAATTTTTGTATCCTTGTTCCAATACTAGCATGTTCTCTGTGTATGCTCTCCATCCAACCTCAGTATAAAGATGCTGTATTTCGTTTTTCTTGAAGTCTCTATATTCTCTTATTTCCATTTTGTCCTCCAAATTTCTATTTACTAAACTCAAACTATCTCAACGCCTTCATCTTCTTACCCTACAAACAAGAAACATGTCTCGCTCCAAAGAGCTCGGTCAATTTCGTTTTTCCCAGTTCATTAAAGCAATTCGTTTAATGCTGTATACTCTCTCAAATACATTCCTCTACGCATCTCATCGACTCCCTTATATGAATTATGCTGTGAAAAAATATCTTTAATTTCAGATATATCAAGCCATCTTGGTTCCATACCAACTTGTATTTCTCTTTCTGTTTGTTTTATTTGAGTTGTACCTGTGGCTTTGCAGATAAAATACCGATTCACCCATTTCCAGTTCGCATAGTATTCATCAATTTCTAACAAGCAATCCGAAGTTTCTACTTGTACCCCTGTTTCTTCAGCAATTTCCCGAATACAACACTCTTCATCACTTTCATTTCTTTCCAAGCCTCCGCCCGGAATCATCCACTGATTTGTTTTTGTTTCATATGAAAGCAAGATTCGTTCTCCATCTATAACGATACCTCTACAAGCAGTTCTGGTTTTATTCCAATTACCAAAATAATTTTCTCCAACAATTTCTATCGTTTTCATTTTCATTCATCCTCCGATCAATTTCAACTCTGCTAACTATCTGATAAAATTCAAATTTACAAATCCAGTTGAAGCACGATTTCTTCATCATTCATCTCTCCCGTATCACGAAAGCCTGCCTTACGATACATAGATAGTGCAGTTGTATTTGTTTCTTTGGTTGATAAGCGAATATTGTTTGCACCATGTTCCCTGAAATATTGAATAATTACTTGTAAAGCTGCTGTTCCGTACCCATTTCCCTGCAATCTTTCGTCAATCATAAATCTCCACAGCCAGTATCTGTCATTTGGATCATCATATTCCTCATCAAACGCAAACATGGTAAATCCCACTATTTTTTCATCACAAAATATAACAAAAGGACGAGCCACCTCCTCGTTTTCTTTTGCAGACTTCCAAGAATCCTCATTTGAAGCTATATATTGCATTTGGTTGCTTGCAACTTTCAATTCAAAACATTGTTTCATGTTATCTTCCGTTAAGTCTATTAGTTCTATTTTCATTTCCAAGTCCCCTTATATAATCTGTTTGACAAATTCCGATTTTATAGGATATCATGATTTCTCCACGACCTAAAATAGAATTTAATCTTTCAACTCTGCCTCAATCTCTTCGATTGTAGGCATACTTCCCTTAAATTCTTCTGGTATCAACTTAGATAATTCATAGCTGGATATTCCCAAAGGTTGACTTGTTGACTCCAAAGCATATTGTGCCTCGACTTTATCCATATCTTTACAGATTAGTAATCCTAAAGTCGGATTATCCTTCTCTGTTTTCATTTGGTGATTAACCGCAACAACATACGTTCCAAGTTGTCCAGCATAGGATGAATCAAATTTACCAGTCTTGATTTCTACAACTACATAGCAATGTCTTTGTGTATTGTAAAACAACATATCAATGAATTTTTCTACTTTTCCCACTACAATACGGACTTCACGTCCCATATAAGCGAATCCAGTTCCCAGTTCCATTAGAAATTTGTTACTGCTTTTCCCTGCCTTTCAAATAAATCCGTATTTAAAAAACTTAACAGAACATCGCGAGACCAATTGTTTTCTAGTGTTTTTCTCACATAAAACAATGCTTTATCCACATTATTTTTACATTTGTCTATTATGCCCCCAAGGAATTCTAAAAATAACAGACAAATCGTCCACAACTTGTGGACTTATTTCAATTGAGTTCAAATCGTCCACAGCTTATGGACGATTTTCACCAAAAGGATATAACTCATAAAAATAACGCATATATTTTAAATTAGTCGGTGAAAATGACTTAACATCAGGTAATACCTTTTTTAAGTCAGCACTAAGTATCTTATAAAATCCAAATCCGTATCCATATTGCTTGCTCATAGCAGAAATATCTTTTCCGAGTTTCCAATAAAACCTTAGCATTTCATCATTTATTTTTACCGCTGCTCGAATTTGACTTTTTCTAAATTCATCTGTGATTTCTGTTATCCAATCTTTGTATGATGTACCATCACCAATAACTATTTTCTCCATTATTTCAACCCCTTTCTTAAACTATTTTTCAATATATAGTACATCTATATTCTTCAAATCATCCGCATTGAGGTTTCTATTATCACACTTATCAACATTGCTTTTATAGTATAACCCTCTGCAACTTCCAATTTAAACAATCCACAAAAACTTTAGTTCCCATGTTAGAAATCCATTATACCATCACCGACAATATATATCAACGATATTCCACATTTTTTGATAATTTTTTCCAATTCAATTCTTCTTTGAACAGAAACTTTTATTATCCACCATAGTAATTTGTTATTCCTGTAATTCCATCCAATGCTCCTTGTCTCAACAAACAAACCATGAATCCTTCATCACCCCATTTTTCTCTGTCTTTATGATATATTCCATATTTATAAGATGGCTCAAATCCAAATCTAGAGTATAACATTGTATTTCCGCCAAGAAATACCGCTCCATAACCCATGTTTTTTGCTATTTGTAAACCTTCTTCAACAAGCATTCTCATGATACCCTGTTTTCTATATTTTGGCAAAACTGCGCACTGCGATAAGGTCAATTCCGTAATATTGCCATTATCAGTAACTATGTCGGTCTCATGTATGGCAACTTCTCCAATAATCTTTTCATTTTCCAAAACAGCAACAAGTGATAGTTCTGGAATATATGTATCTTTCCGTCTTTCATCAATGAAATGCCGTTTCATAAATTTACCAATTTCTATGCCGTGTTGTTCGGAAAATGCCTCATAAATCACATTGTCAACTTCACTATATTCTGAAGGCTCTTCTGGCCTGATTATTATTTTCATGTTTGCAATTATCTCCTACTTTAATTTTTCATATCCATATCAACTATTATACAGCATTTGCAATAATTCATATAAACTGCTAATGCTTCCCTCAGACTTCGTTGTACGTTGTATATGAACAAATTTACAATTTGCATTACGTGCTGTTTTTCTATCTTTTTCTTCATCTCCCACAAAAACCAATTCCGTAACAGGAACACCATATTTATCAGAAATCATCTGCAATCCTTTACAATTTGGTTTCCGATATCCTGCACCACAAGAAGATACATAATAATCAAAATAACACAGCAATTCTGAAATATCCTTTTTAAAGATTTCATCTGGCATTGCATTTGGCAGATCAGTAAGCGTCGCTATGATATAGCCTTTCTCTTTCAACTCCTTTAAAACTTCTATTGTATCCGGATATATTTTTGCTGACAACTTTAATCCATGCCAAAACGTTTCTATACAATTTTTAATTAGCGTATCAATATGCCAGTGTTCCAATGCGTTTGAAAAAATATGCTCTGCCGAATATTCTACCTCTCTACCGCTGACTCGTGGATTAAAATCCTTTAAAATTTGAACTGATTTTTGAACATCTTCCTTCGAAACATTGCAATTATATTGCTGAATAATTGCATCAATCCCCTGCTGATAAAACTCTACCCACGAATATGGCATTCCCTCATACTGCATTAATGTTCCGCCCAAATCAAAGACTATAATTTTCAAATTGAATCACTTCCTTAAAGTTCGTTCTATTCTGCTATCTCCTTATCACCATAATTACGGCTGGCAGAAAAAGCATCATATTTTTTGTACTTCTTCATAAAATTCTATCAATCAAACATTTCATTGTTAAAATGAGAATACAACATACTTGATTTGACCTTATTTCATCTTTTTTCAATTAGGTCAAGCATTTTACGCACCTCTTTTGACCTAATATACATTTTTTTAATAAAAGTCAAATTTGTCCTCCTAATTTTATGACCCAAAATCATTATTCACAAGATCGAACCAAACATTTAATGATAACCTTTACTCTTTTTTTTGACTTATATCACAAATTTCATGTTCAGACCAAAAATGACCCTAGAATTTTATGACTCAATTCGCATTTTTTCATATAAAAGTCAATCGCAAGGGGTGATCACACATTATCGCAAAGCAAACCTCCACCACAAAAACAAAACTCTCCCGGCAAACCAGCTGGCATCTCCCCTCTACGCTTCCTCCGCCCACGCAAGTGCGCATCGGACCGCACGTTTCCATCCCTCTAATTTCCGGCTGCGCTGCTCTTCCGGCATATCTGCCTGAAATACCTTTGACAGCGCCCAGTTTTTGCGGATATCGTCAATATCTTCCCAGTAGCCTACCGCAAGTCCTGCCAGATACGCAGCTCCTAATGCTGTCGTCTCTACGCATTGTGGGCGAAGCACATCTACATTCAGCATATCCGCCTGAAACTGCATCAGGAAATTATTGTTGGAAGCACCGCCATCCACTTTAAGGCTGACAATATCCACGCCGGATTCCTGCTCCATAATTTTCAGAATGTCGTATGTCTGGTATGCCATTGCTTCTAAGACAGCCCGCACAAAATGTTCTTTTTTACATCCTCTTGTCAAACCGACAACCATGCCACGCGCGTATGGATTCCAGTAAGGCGCACCAAGTCCGGTAAACGCAGGTACAACATAAACTCCATTGGTATCTTCTACCGCATCCGCATAGGCTTCTGTCTGGGAAGCATCTTTCACAAGATCCATTTCATCACGCAGCCACTGCACTCCTGCTCCTGCCACAAAAATACTTCCTTCCAATGCGTATTGTATCTGATCGTCAAAACTCGCTGCAATCGTTGTAAGCAGACCATTTTTAGAATTAACTGCCTGCTCTCCTGTATTCATAAGCAAAAAACAGCCTGTCCCATATGTATTTTTCACTTCTCCTGCCGAAAAACAGCATTGGCCAAATAATGCCGCCTGCTGATCTCCTGCCGCACCGGCAATCGGGATTCCTCCACTAAGCACCGTGGAATCGGTAATGCCATAGATACAACTTGACGGACGCACTTCCGGAAGCATTGATTTTGGAATATGGAAATAGGCAAGAATCTTTTCATCCCAGCATAACTGATGAATATCAAACATCATCGTTCTGGAGGCATTGGTATAATCCGTTACATGAACCGCGCCCTTTGTCAGGTTCCAGATCAGCCAGGTGTCGATCGTTCCAAAGATCAAATCCCCGGCTTCCGCTTTTTCCCGCGCCCCTTCTACATGGTCTAAGATCCATGCAATTTTGGAAGCAGAAAAATACGCATCCGGAATAAGCCCGGTTGTTTTTTGTACGTACTCTGTCCATCCATTTTTTACCATTTCTTCAATCCGGTCTGCCGTTCTGCGGCATTGCCAGACAATCGCGTTGTACACCGGTTGTCCCGTATGACGGTCCCAGACAATCGTCGTCTCTCTTTGGTTCGTGATGCCGATTCCCGCGATTTCTTCTGCGGCGGCACCGATTTTACTAATCGCCTCTGTGGCGACAGACAGCTGGGACGCCCAGATTTCCATCGGATCATGCTCGACCCAGCCTGCCTGTGGATAAATCTGTTCAAACTCTTTCTGCGCCATGCTGCATATATTTCCCTGCTTATCAAACAAAATACAACGGGAACTTGTCGTTCCCTGATCTAATGCTAACATGTATTTTTTCGTCATTTACTTCCCCTCAATATCAATCACTACATATTCGGATTTGCACCCCGTCTTAAACTTGATCGCCCAGTCCGAAATACCGGAGGTAACGATAAAGTTCGTCAAATTTCGTGTTTCCAGTCCATAAGTCTTATCATTTTCGCCGGACCACTCTCCCACATAGTTGATTGGGAAAAATTGTCCACCGTGCGTATGTCCGGACAATACCAAGTCCACTTTGGCTGCCGCCTGATTGTCATAATCGTGCGGCTGATGATCCAGTACAATACTGTATTTCGAGGCATCCAGATTCTCCGTCAATTTTTGCATACTTGCCCGCGAACCTCCCTTTTGCTCTTCCGAGCGATCCTGACGCCCGATCAGGTAAAATCGATTATCGATTAATTCCACATCGTCCTGCATCACATGGACTCCATTTTTTTCCAGTTCTTTTATCAGGTCGTCTCCGTCATATCCGCGGTATTCCGGATCATAATATCCCTTGTCATGATTTCCGAACACAAAATATACCCCATATGTTGGATTCAATTTTGATAATGCATGGCAGGCATCGATCATATCCTGTTTGGAGGTGTCATCATCGACAAAATCTCCGGTAATCACTACAACATCCGGATTCGTCTTCTGCATTTCCTCCACGTATTTTTCAAGTTCTTTTCCGTTAAACGTCGTTCCCACATGAGAATCCGCAAACTGAACGACGCGCAATGTTCCGGTCTGTTTCTCCGTATGCAGTGTATAGGGCACTTCCCATACATGGTTGGCAAGGAACCATCCACAGATCAGATAACCGGCCGTCAAAACAATAGCAAAAAGACCGGCAACTTCCTGTCTGCTCCATTTGGCAGGTTTGCCGGTCTTTTTGTGAAGGAGTACGGTAACTCCATCACATAAAAGCCAGATGATGACAAGGTGGATCATACATATGAGGGCATTCATTATTCCCATGGTATACCAAAGTACACCGAATACTACAAGAACCAGTGCCAGACTTTCTAAAATCCGAAGCCATTTCTTCCCTTTCGACACTTTTTCCATAAAACGGAATTGAGAAATCCGTCTCGTTACATAGAAAAAGGAACCAAGCACTATGAGAAACATTGCCAGCATAATAAAAAACCACATCTTTTGTCATCACCTCCGCTTTGTATCTTTATGCACGAACACGTTTTACAAGTTCGGCTGCATCTTTTGTCATTTTCTCAATCTCATCAAATTTACCTGCACTTACGAGGTCACCTTTTACCATCCAGCTTCCACCACAGGCAAGAATACGGTCATATTTGAGGTATTCTTCTACATTGCCAAGGTTGATTCCACCGGTAGGCATAAATTTGAGTGTTGTGTAAGGAGCTGCTACTGCCTTGATCATCTTCAATCCGCCAGCTGGTTCTGCCGGGAAGAATTTTACGACGTCAAGTCCCATCTCCAATGCTTTTTCCATCTCACTCGGTGTCTGTGTTCCCGGGGTAACCGGGATATTTTTATCGATGCAGTACTGAACTACCTTCGGATTTAATCCGGGACTTACGATAAATTTAGCACCGGCTGCTACAGCACGGTCAACCTGTTCTGTCGTAAGAACGGTTCCTGCACCTACAAGCATCTCCGGAAATTTCTCCGTCATAATACGGATGGATTCTTCTGCTGCTTCTGTACGGAATGTCACCTCAGCACATGGAAGTCCACCATTGCACAAAGCTTTTGCCAATGGCTCTGCATCTTTTGCATCGTTCAAAACAACAACCGGTACGATACCGATTTTCTCAATTTTTTCTAATACTGCGTTCATACTATATTCTTCCTTTCTTCCGGTAATAACCGGGCATAAAAATCTTCAAACATATTTATTATACCATGTTTCCCTTGATTTTCAACCTTTTCGAAAAAGATTTCACCTTGCATTTTGTATATTTTTTTCAGTTTGGGAAATGATGATAAAAAAGCTATAAAGGAGTTATAAAATTATGCAATTAACAGAGAAAGAACAAAGCGTGATCAAAGAGCTGCAGACACAGGAAAAATCCTGCGTGGAAAAATACCGTTTTTATGAATCTTCCGCAAAAGATCCTGAACTGCAAAAATTATTTCATCAGATTGGAGACGAAGAACAGGAACATTTTGACTCTCTTGCTGACGTATTAAAGGGAAATGTTCCCGATGTAAAAGCACAGGAAAGCGGCACACAGGGCTACACACCATCCGTAACGTATGACAAAAATTGTAATTCCGAGGACAAAAAACATGATGCTTTTTTATGTACCGATTCCATCGCGACAGAAAAACTTGTGTCCTCCACGTACAACAATGACTTGTTCCAATTTGCCGCTTCAAACATCCGCAAATTATTAAATCACATTCAGACCGAAGAACAAAACCACGCAGAGATGATTTACAAATATAAAACTGCAAACAACAAGGCTTAATTTATCCTATTAAAAGAGCAGCACAGGCGTGATCTCGTCACTTTCCTGTGCTGCCTTTTTTCTATAATACCTCTTCTTTTAATGTTTCTATGATCGAGTCGTTTCGCAGTTTATACATGGCATAATACATCGATAATCCCACCAATACAAACACGGCTGCAATGACAATAAGATACGTTTTCCAAGGAACAAAAAATGGAATCGTCGCCGCATTGATACGTGCATTCATATTATAACATAAAAACAAACTGATCGGTATCGCTACAATAAGTGCCCGTTCTCCATAAAAGAAACTTTCCAGACAGATCATTTTACGGAATCCTTTCGGCGTAATTCCTACGGATTTCAACATGGCAAATTCCTTTCGCCGCAGTGAAATTCCGGTAGAAATGGTATTGATAATGTTGGCGATCGTAATCAATGTGATCAATACAATAAACCCGTAAATAAACACCTGCATAATAAATATTACGGTATTCATCGTCTGAAATGCCTCTGCATAATCAATGGCACCACCTTCTTTATAACCACCTTCTTCGATGATCTGCTGTATCTCTTCTGTCACCTTCTCATGCTGGCTTGTTATCACTCCAAGTTTCGCATTGTTCTCATATTTCTTCACATATGTGCTTTCCGGCATATAGACAGAAACAGCGCCACTGGCATTGAAGTGGCAGGGAAGCAGATCCGAATCATAAGAGATAAATTTCTCTATTTCTACTCCTTCCTTCCCGTCTTCCGAGACAAACTTTTTGTGCAGTATCTGATCGGTAAATACGTTTCCACCATCTTTTGCATGTTGTATATTGTTCATCAATAACCCTTTACACTCTTCGCCATAAAACGGAGCAGGGTCAATACGATTTTTCCGGCACATCTCATCAAAGGCCTCGTCGTCGAGAAGATTGATGTAAACAAAAGCCTGTTCTTTAAAGGCTTTCTGATAACCGGATGTCACCGTATCTTCCGAAAATACACGTTTATCCTCTGCACCTCTGCTCGACATATCATAGAAATAACATTTTCCGGAAACATTGAGCACCTCATCCACATCGTCTAACTGTTCTATTTTTTGTTTCATTTCTTCTTTGTCTTTCTGTGAAACATGTACCACGATCTGATGTGGCTGACTGTCCTGCATGCCATTGGATTCTATCAGCAGTTGACAGAAATAATTGATACACAAAAACAAGATAACGGAAAATCCAATCGATCTTGTGATAATTTTTGATTTCCTGCTGTTTCTCTTTAAACTTTTATGCGCCAATTCTCCTTCGTAACCAAATATTTTACGAATATAAAATGGAGTACGGATTTTCTTTTTGCGGATACGTATTTCTCCCGTCTGGCGTATTGCGTCCATCGGTGAAATGGCGGAAGCCCGTCTCGCGGGAACAAGAGCGGATATCAACACCGTGATAAAACTAATGAGAATGATCAGACATACACTCCACCACGGAACAACCGTGTGCATGGAAAATGTGTCCTCTGTAACTCCCTGTACCATTCCGGTCGAAATGATCTTACCTCCAAGCAAATTCAGGGTGATCGATATTCCAATGATTCCAACCACGATACCAAGAATAAGTCCTGCCACCGTCTGCAAAAACACTTCAAAATACACGGAATTTCGTTTCTGTCGTTTGGTTGCACCTATACTTGCCAACATTCCGAGATAGCGTACTCTCTCCGAAAGAGACATCGCAAATGCATTGTAGATCAATACGATGGAAGCTGCCATCACGATTGCCAGTGCAATTCCAATTACCGGAAACAGATTCTTGAATGTAGTACTGTCTTTATCCACTGCGAATTTCGTCTCCAGAAATATGGTTTCTATATCGGTATTTTGCAGGTCATATTTTTTTACAATCTTCTTTAATTCTTTGAGGGAATTGTGGTCGATTTTTTTCAATGTAATAGAAACATCTGCGTTTTCCTTCTTTTCTGCCTCGCTCATTCCACGAATCATCTTAAAGGAACTTGTCGGCACATTCTGATGCAGGATCGCCGTCACTTTTACCGTCCGTTTTTCTCCTGTGGTAAATTTCTCTCCCGCAATGAAACTTCCGGTATAGGGCATTTCCTGTCCATCTGACTCAATGGTGCGTTTTCCAAAATTTACCTCTATCACATCACCCGGTTTTATCTGAAACCGGTTTTGGCTTAACACCTTTTCTTCCAATGCAATCTCATTTTCATTTTGGGGAAGTTCTCCGTCATATTTGCAGGTAATAAGCTGTTTCATCGCTGTCGTATCCGCTGCCATGACATCGCCTCGTCCGATCCGCCGGCTCGCTGCCCCGTCAAGCTGAAAGGCATTTTCTTCGGGCAATGCCAGACTGGCACCCGCCATGCTCACACGGTCGTCTTTTCTTAATTCGTCTAACTGTTTTGACGAAACATCTCCCGAAACCGACTGCCGGTTTCCATACGAGTACAGACAGATTTCTCCTGTCATATCCAAAAAGGAAGCAAGACTTACAAAGATTGCCGTGATCAAAGCTACAGCAGCGGCAATACCCAGTGTCGTTACAATTGTCCGTCCCCGGTTTGTCTTCATATGGCGGAGAGTTAATTTATTTACTATATTCATCGCTCTCTCCCCCATTTCTACAGTCTTTTACCAGTTTTCCATCGCGTATTTCTATAATGCGGTCCGCAGATAAGGCAATCTTTTCGTCGTGCGTGATCATAATTACCGTCTGATGAAATTCTTTATTGAACATCCGAAGTAACGAAATGATCTCTGCGCTGTTTTTACTATCCAGATTTCCGGTTGGCTCATCTGCCAGCAGCAGTGCCGGATTGTTCATCAGGGCACGACCAATGGAGACTCTTTGCTGCTGTCCACCGGACAACTGATTCGGAAGATGTTTTAAACGGTCTTCCAGTCCCAGCCTCTCTACCAGATCGGTAAGCAGTCTCGGATCCGGCTTATTTCCGTCAAGCAAGAGCGGCAGAGTAAGATTTTCTTCTACCGTCAAAATGGGGATCAAATTATAAAACTGATAGATCAGTCCGATCTGACGGCGGCGAAAGATCGCC
The DNA here is from genome assembly GCA_905212635.1 of uncultured Lachnoclostridium sp. Classification (GTDB taxonomy): domain Bacteria; phylum Bacillota; class Clostridia; order Lachnospirales; family Lachnospiraceae; genus Eubacterium_F. The sequence continues at coordinate 11,840 of CAJMFH010000006.1, forward strand.
AATGCCGTTTCATCCAACGTAGAAATATCGGTCTGGTCTACGATCACCTGACCGCCTGTCGGTACATCGACACCGCCCAGAATATGCAAAAGTGTGGATTTTCCGGAACCGGAAGGTCCAATGATTGCGACAAACTCTCCCTGTTCTACTTCAAAAGAGACATCATCCAGCGCTTTTACCAGTGTGTTTCCTTTTCCATATGTTTTTGTTAAATTTTTAACTTGCAAAATATTCATTGTCATTCTCCTTTTCTTTCTGATAATTCAAGTGTAACATCGCATCCTTACATCTCCGTGAAAGAAAAATGACAATTTTGTCACACAATCATTTTATAAAACCGGATTTCAAATTCCGTGCCCTCTCCCACTTCGCTCTTTACGAGTATTTTTCCCTCTTCTTTTTCCACAATGGCTTTTGACAACGCCAGCCCGATCCCCACACTGTCCTTTTTTGCCCGTTTGCCATTGTAAAAACGTTCAAATATGTGTGGCAGCTCATCTTTTTCGATACCACATCCGTCATCTCGCAGGATGAGCGACTGGTATAAGGAGTAATCTTTCGTCTCCACATAAAGATGCCCCCCATCTTCCATATGTTCCATACAATTTTTTACAATATTGCCAACTGCTTCACACGTCCAGTTAAAATCTCCACGGATCGTTCCTTCTAAATTTCCTTTTTCTACGCGGATATCCCTCAGATCCATCGTCAGCAAATACGGTTCTATACTTGTCTCCCAAACTTCTTCCAATGAAATTTCATCCGTATGAAATACAACGGTTCCGGCATCTAATTTTGACAATCTAAGCAAATACGTGATCAGCCATTTCATTTTATCTAACTGTTTGTCAATGGTTTCCACAAACTGCTTCCGCTTTGTCTCTTCCTGCTCTCTTTCAAGCAGTTCAGTCATTACCATCATGGAAGTCAGGGGGGTTTTTAACTGATGGGAAATATTCGCAAGTGCATCTGCCAGATACACTTTATCCTTCTCTAACATGGCATTCTGCGATCGAAGCAAAACAATTACTTTATATAAATTGTTTTTTAATATGGATATTTCGCCTTCCTCATTGTCTGCGATATCAAGATCGTACTTACCGGCACAGATTAAGGATAAATAGGTATTGAGCTGCTTCAATTTATCCCGTCGTTTCTTTATTTCCCAGCTGTAAATAGCGATCAACAGAGCAGCAAATACAAAAAAGAGAACAGCACACCATGGATGGATCCATGCCATAAGTACAGTTCCCAAAATTGTAATTACACCGCCCAAAAGAATCATATGCTTCAGGCTTTTATCTTTCATTGTCGATTCGATACCCCCTTCCCCGAACCGTTTGAATGTATTCCGGTTCGGCTGGATCTGTCTCTATTTTTCCTCGGAGTCTCTTGATATATACGGTCAGCGTATTGTCATTGACAAAATCACCTTCCACATCCCATATATTTTCGAGCAGCTGATTCCGGCTCAGGATCATTCCCTTATGGTTCATCAGGATCAACAACAAGCGGTATTCCATCGCGGTAAGTTCAATTTCTTTTCCATTTTTTTCCACTCGTCCTTCATTGGTATAAATGCAAAGTTCCTTATACCGTAGAACTCCATCTGCCGTTTCTTTCGTATACCGGCGAAGGACACTTTTCATTCTGGCAAGCAGTTCCCTCACGCGGAAAGGTTTTGTGATATAATCGTCCGCGCCAAGTTCCAATCCCATCACGACATTGACCTCTTCTTCCATCACGGTCAGAATGATTACCGGAAAATCACCTTTTTCTTTGATTTTCCGGCAGACATCATAACCGCTTCCATCCGGCAGAGTAAGGTCGAGGATATATAATGAAAAAGTGCGCTCTGCCATCAAAAGCATCGCCTCTTTTACCGTAGAGGCACGTGTCACCTGATAACCTTCCGGCTCAAGCGAATAGGTCAGCCCCAACGCGATTGCATCATCGTCTTCCAGTAAAAAAATGTCCATCGCCTGTCAACTCCTTATTTGATCTTTGCTTTTTTTCCTACCCCTCTGGCTCGCAGAATCTTCTTATAAGCTGCCTTTTGCTTCTTGGAGAATCCACCTTTTGGCAGTGTAATCTTTGCTTTTTTATAAATCCCTGTAAATGCTTTCTTTCCGACACGCTTCATCGTCAATTTTTTCGTCTTTATCACAATGGTTTTCAGCTTTTTGCAATTATAAAATGCCTTCGCTTTGATTCTCCGCACATTTTTCCCGATCACCACTTTTGTAAGTTTTTTACATTTCGCAAACGCGTTGCTTTGTATCGAGATAACCGGATATTTCTTACCCTTTATCGTAATATAATCCGGAATGGTAATTGTCGTTTTCTGGGTATCAAAACTCCGCAATTCGACACCCTGCACTCCGTCGATCACAGTTGGCGAATACGAACTTCCGCTTACCGCAATCTCTAAATCCTCGTCCTCTTCTTCCGGAACTGCATTTTCACCGCGTTCGCTCGGGGATGCACTCACACTAGGAGTAGTGCCTTTTTCAGGTTCAACACTTACCGTTGGTATTGGCACTTCACTTGCCCCCGGTGCAGCACTAGGCTGGCTGCTCGAAGACGGCAGATTGCTTGCTCCCGGTGCAGCACTTGCACTTGGAGATGGCGTTGTACTTCCTCCCGGTGTAACACTTGGTGCTGTACTTGCACTTGGATTTTGTGTTTCACCGCCCCGGCTTCGATACGTATTGATGAGCCATGCCCCGGTTGCGCCAAGATCTGCATTAGTAAATCCATTCACTTTACTGCATTCCGGCGAAATCATGGAAGCACTTTCATTTTTCTTGCTCAAACTCCAGCAGCAGTAACTGATTCCATTTTCCTCAAAGAATTGGATCCAGCGGTCTGCCTCTTCCAGATCAAATCCTCCATTTCCTGAAGCATCGCAAACACCAAATTCGGTACAAAATACCGGTGTTCCTGCATTGAGTGCGGTACGTACTTTTTCGCGAAAACTTTCTCCATGGCTGCCCGAATAAAAATGGATTGTATACATAACGTTCGGATCATCCAGTTTTCCACCATTTGTCGCCACTTCATCAACATCCTGCGACCAATTATTGGTTCCAACTACAATGATTGCATCCGGGTCATTGGCGCGTATCGTATTTACCACATCTACCGCATACGGACGTATCTGATTCCATGGTGTATTGGTAGGTTCATTGCAGATCTCATAGATGATATTGCTCTGGTCTTTGTACATTTTCGAATAGGTATCAAAAAATTCGATTGCCTGACTTTTGGTGTCATTCGGATTTTCCTCATGGATATGCCAGTCAATAATAGCATACATTCCAAGATCCGTCAGATCTGAAACGCCTTCCTGAATATGCTTGTCCAGTTTGTCCTTAGATCCCTGAGTATAACCACCCTGCGTTACATAGCTGACAAGACGCACCATATTAACACCCCATTCGTCACGCAGATTCTGAAATGCGGTCTTATTTAAAAAGGTTTCCCCATCTCCCCAATGCATTCCGTGAGTACTTGCACCGCGAAGGGTAAATGGCTGGTTGTTCTTATCCTTAATCTGCAATCCATCTACATGAAGCGCCCCATGTTTTCCATATGGTGTATCTTCATATACTATATCTTTTGTCTGTCCGGTCAACGTATAATTGCATTGATAGCCTTCGAGATACGTAGCTCCGGAACCGACGCTTCCTTCATTGTCACCGCCGGTACTCTGGCTGCCATATTCATACGTAATCTCTGCTCCGGTAAAGGAAACTTCTCCCCCAAAACAGATCTTAAAATCGCCGTCCACTTTGTATGTGTTTCCTGCGGCAACAACTTTTCCATTTCCCTGTCCTTTTACTACAAGTTTATCATTTTTTACCGTTGCCTGACATCCAAAACTTTTACTGTATTTGGAAATGTCATTGACGGAAAGTGTCAGCTGCCAGTCACGGATGGATTGGAAAGAATGATTTGTGACAGCAAGGTAATATTCACACCAATAGTCATTTACCTTACTTTCCGTAAGTGTGATCTCCACTTCTCCGTTCTCCGAGGAAAAACTTTTACTACTTTCCGCTTTTACTTCTGCCGATTGCCACGGGCAGATTCCTGCCAGCAATGCAAACACCAATACATACGCCCATACTTTTCTTACCTTCTGTTTCATTTTCCTTCTCCTTTTCATTATTTAAGCTCTTCATACTCTTTCCTTGTAAAACGATGATAGGTCAATCCAAAATCATCATCTTCCACACAATAAACATACCGTTCTGTCGAATCCTTTTCAAAGTAAAATACAGAACCGAGTCCATCATGCACCATATTTTCCTGATGCAGTATATCTCCCTTATCGTTTGCAAACTGCCGAAAGCAATTGGTAATATCTTCCATTTTGCTGGCAGGATTCTGAATTACTTTCAAAAACTTCTCCAGAAACTCCGGATCCGGTATCGTCTCTGCGATATGAATCACGCCCTCTTCCGGAATTTCAATCCCATATCGTTCTTTTTCTTTCCAAAAATGCAGTCTGCCAAACAAATCTTCGTATTCTTTCTGAAACTCTGTCAACGTCTTCTCCAACTGTTCCGTGGAATCCGCTGGATTCAACTGCAATAATTGTTTCAACGATTGCAGCGGATAAAACAAGTCCATTTTTTCTTTTCTCACACCAATTTTACACTGCCATTCCTTTACGGTATCAACCATATGCTGTGCTAACTCATTCATCCTCTGTTCCTCCTTTACTGTTCAATAATCTGAAGTGCACGCTGTAACTGCGTATCCTCTTTTTCGGTATCTGTATCCTTTTTCTCATATTCTATCGTCTCATCCGGAGTAATTCCCTTTTTATGAATGCACTCGCCATTCGGAAGATAATATTTTGCTGTAGTCAATTTGATTCCGCCGCCACACGAACGTTTCAAAGAAAAGACAGTCTGAACAATGCCTTTTCCAAAACTCTTTGTTCCGACCAGTGTAGCCGCTCCACGCGTTTTCAACGTTCCGGCAAACACTTCTGACGCGCTGGCACTGTTTTCATTGATCAAAACGACAATTGGTTTCTGATAACTTTCTTTGTCATCGGAATGATAGGTCTTATCGCCCTCTTTTTTGCTTTTTTCCGTGATCAGATCCCCTTTTGGCAACAACCGGTTTAGCATATTAATGGCAGATTCCAAAGAACCGCCACCGTTATCCCGGAGATCGATCACAAGTCCCTTGATCTTTTCGTTACTATACTTATCTACGGCTTTGGAAAACTGATCATCCGTTTCATTATCAAATTCTGACACTTTAATATAACCGGTGTTCCCCATCTGTTTGTCTTCTACAGAGACAACTTTAACCGTTTCACAGACTACCTGTAAGGTAACCGTCTCCTGCTGCTTGTCATCTTTCGTACGAAGCACCTTGATCTCCACTGTTTTTCCCTCGTTGGCATCCACTTTTATCATAGAAACCACATCACTCATGGTTTTTCCGGTAAGATCCGTTCCATTTACTTCTTTAAAAATATCACCAGCCTGCATTCCTGCTCTTTGTGCCGGTCCGCCCTCTGTGATTTCTGCCACTTGAACATCTCCATTTTCAAGCTGTTTTAACGTAACGCCGATGCCAACGTATGAACCATCAATGCTCTTCATTACTTCATCGTATTCGCTCTGTGTATAATACGTAGAATATTTATCCCCCAGCGCAGCAACCATTCCCTTTGCTGCACCGTTAGCTAATTCTTCATCCGTGTAGTCTCCCTGATAGTATGAATAAATACACTGTTCAATGTATTTATTCTTTGTATATGCCTGTGTTGCCGCATTTCCCGCCGGCAAAATACGAATGCCCAAAAAACGCAGTACTGACAACACACACAATGTAAATACGATACCACAGACCGCTCCTTGAAAAAAACTGCTTGATATAATCTTTTTTAATCGTTTCATTGTGATCTCTCCTATGCTTTTTTATTCTCGCAAAACAGCCTGAAACCGCAATTCGTTCAGGCTGTGTTATCAACTTTTACATTATTGACTTACGTAATTCAATGGATCCACATAGTTACCATTTACCGTTACTCCAAAATGAAGATGCGGACCGGTAGACACACCGGTAGATCCGACATTTCCAATGACATCCCCCTGTTTCACCGTATCTCCGACTTTCACCGACAATTTCGAGCAGTGCATATACACCGTATATAAGCTGTTTCCGTGATAGATCATAATGTAATTTCCCGCACTGGAACTGTAAGTTGCCGTCACAACCGTTCCTGCTCCGGAAGCGATAATCGGGGTTCCTGAAGATACTGCGATGTCCAGTCCCTTATGATATGTGCTTGCTCCTTCTGTCGGACTGGTACGGGAACCAAATTTCGAAGAAATTCTTCCGGATACATTTAACGGCCAGCGCAATTCGCCGGTGTTTGCCGCATAAGAAGCATCCGATGCAGCCGGATCCGCACCATCGGACGAAGTATTTCCACCGGATGCCTGCGCACTCTGCTGTGCCTTTTTTGCAGCTTCCGCCTCCTTTTTCTGAATCTCCTGCTGTTTTTGCAGTAATAAGGCTTCCACTTTCTGTTCCTGTTTTGCCACTTGTGCATTATATGTCTGTACCCGCTTATCGGTCACAGATATTGCGGAATTCAATTTTTTGACTTCATCTTTTTTACTTGTTTTCAGTTTTTTCAAAGAATCCTGATCAGCTACTGCTTCATCCTGAAGGCTACAGATTTCATCTACCTTTGCCTCCATCAGACTCTGAGAATGTTCAATCTCTGTCATACGTTTCGAATATTCTGCAAATACGTTGGCATCGTATTCCGAAATTTTCTGTACATACTCTGAGCGGCTCAAAAAATCAGCAAAACTGGATGCACTGAAAATAGCCTCTACATAACCTTCTTCCCCATTCTCATACATATATTTTATTCGCTTTTTCATGATTTCATACTGCTCATTTTGCTTTTCCTGAAGCTGTGAGCATTCTTCCTGAATCTTTGCCAATTCTTTTCGCGACGTTTCAATCTGTTTTTTCAGCCCGGATATTGTGTCCGAAATCTTTTCGATCTTTTTATCCACTTTCTTGATATATTTGAGGATATCACCCTTACTGTCTTCCAGTTCTTTCAGATCCTTTTCAAGGCTTTCCAGACGGCTCTCCGCCTTCTTTTTCTCTTCTTCTGCCTGTCGGATCTGCTGGTCATAATCCGTCGTGCTTTCTTCTGCCTGTGCCGATGGCTGCTGCAATCCAGACAGACAATAGGCAAATACCAATGAGATTACAAAACTAATTGCAAGAATTTTTCGTTTCATCTCTGCCGTCCCCCTTTTAAATGTCCAAATGTTTACGCACCGTAAAGAAACTGCCGATAAAGCCTACTCCGATTCCAATCAGAAGACACAATGGAATCAGTGCTTTGAATATTGTTCCTACCGGCAAAAAAGTCATCCAGCTTGATATCATATCAAATTTCGTCTTAATGTACTGTATAATAGAAGAATAACTGACTAAAAGAATGACAAGCGGAATCACCGCCCCGATCAATCCGATCACAACACCTTCCACAATAAACGGCGCACGGATGAAAAAGTCCGATGCCCCCATCAGACGCATGATTCCTATCTCTGCGCGGCGCACCGTAATCCCGGTAGAAATCGTCGATTGAATGAGGAAAATCGACACGGCAAGCAGAATCACAATGATCGCGATGGAAATATAACTTACCAGACGGCTTGCATTAGAAAGGCTTTTTGCCGCATCTGCCGACTGCTTTACCAGTCGAACGCCGGCAATGCCCTTAATATACGCAGCCAGTTCATCCTGCTTGGAAATATCTTTTACGTAGACCTGATAAGAGGCAGAATCTGCCAATGGATTATCTCCCGCAAAACTGTCTACCAAATCCGGATTATCCTTAAAATTTTCTGCGGCAAATTCTTTCCATGCCTGCTCCGCAGACACAAATTCTATATGGTCCACTTCATCACGCGATTTTATGGCTTCGCCGATCGAATCCATCTGTTCCTGTGAGGCTCCTTCGTCAAAAAAGACCGTGATTCCAACAGAACTTTCTACTTCTTTGATCATATGGCTGAAATTTCCAACAATAAAATAAAACATGCCAAATAAAAACAGGCACGCTGCCATCGTACTGATGGATGCGATCGTAAACATCCTGTTTTTCCGCATGCTCTTTAATCCCTGCCGGATACTATATAAAAATACACTAATCCCTCTCATATTCATAGCCACCTTTTTTATCATCACGAACAACGGTTCCTTCGCTCAGCGTCACTACTCTCTTCTGCATCACATCTACAATATCATTATTATGAGTTACTACCACTACCGTCGTTCCCATCTTATTTACTTCCTGTAACAGCATCATGATCTCCCAGGCGTTCTGCGGATCCAGATTTCCCGTTGGCTCATCTGCCAAAAGGATTGTCGGCTGATTCACAAGTGCTCTGGCAATCGCCACACGCTGCTGTTCCCCACCGGACAACTCATTAGGATAGGCATCCGCTTTGTCCGCCAAGCCTACAATCGTAAGCATCGTCGTGACATTGCGTATCATCTCACGCTTGCTTCTGCCGATAATACGCTGGGCAAAAGCAATGTTTTCAAAAACGGTCCGGTCTTTAAGCAGACGGAAATCCTGAAATACAACACCGATGTTCCGACGATACAGGGGAACTTGTTTTCTCTTTAATTTATTTACAAGTCTTCCGGCAATATACAACTTTCCGGAAGTCGGATCCAATTCTTTAAGAAGCAGTTTAATAAATGTCGATTTCCCGGAACCGCTTTTTCCTACGATAAATACAAACTCGCCATTTTCAATCTGCAATGTGACATGCTTTAATGCATCCACACCGGTCTGATACTGCTTGCTTACATCATCAAGTGCAATAATAGGCAGTTGATTTGCTGTCATCTCTTCTCATCCTTTCCCCTGTCACCAATCTCATACTCTGTCTGTCAATAATCTATGGTCTCCAGATAATTCATATACTTCACGACCATAAGAGCAATTTTAAAAGTAATGGCATCATCAAAAATACGCAGATCAAGCCCTGTACTCTTTTCCAACTTGTCCAAACGATATACCAGAGTATTTCTGTGAATGTATAACTGTCTTGACGTCTCGGATACATTCAGGTTATTTTCAAAGAACTTATTAATTGTGGTCAATGTCTCTTCATCAAACTGATCCGGTGTCTTTTCTTCAAAGATTTCTTTAATAAACATTTTGCAAAGAGGCATCGGCAGCTGATAGATCAAACGTCCAATTCCCAGATTGCTGTAAGCGACAACTTTCTTATCACTGTAGAAAATCTTACCGACGTCAAGAGCCATCTTGGCTTCCTTATACGATCTGGAAACTTCTTTTAACTCTTTTACAATCGTACCAAATGCCACATGAACACGGGACATTGCTTCCGTATTTAACATATCAACGATCACATGGGCGGTCTTTTCCAAATCTTCAATCTGATCCCGTTCTCCAATTTCTTTCACAAGAATGATATTTTTTTCATCTACTGCGGTAATAAAATCCTGTGTCTGCGTCGCAAACATACTCCGCACCGTCTCCAGAGCTCCGGAATCCTTTTCTTTATTGGTTTCAATAATAAACACAACTCTTCTGGCACTCATTTCAATGTGCAGTTTTTTTGCCCGGTTATAGATATCCACCAAAAGCAGATTATCAAGCAGCAGGTTTTTGATAAAATTATCTTTGTCATAACGCTCTTTGTAAGCCACCAAAAGTCCTTCAATCTGAAGCACGATCATTTTTCCGATCGTATATGCCTCCTCCGAATCTCCCCGGATCACAATCACATATTCCAACTGTCCTTCATCGTATACTTTAAAATAATGACAGCCTTTCACCACCTGACTGTCTGCCGGTGATTGTACAAAACTCAATCCGTCTTCATGATTTACCGAAAAATCCTCTGATGTTGTTGCCAGTGTATTACCCTCTGCATCTGACACACACAGATCATTTTTTATAATCCCCTTGATCCCCTCAATCGTATTTTGCAAAATCTGATTTGATATCATTGCCACACCTCCGAAAATAGTCTACTCTTGTCGCATTATAGTTTATTGTACCATTTTTTCAGAAAAAACGCAAGAAATGATTTAAGGGATGCCTGTTTAGGCATCCCTTATTTTCACTCACATATGTAAGTTGAATCCTAGTTTGTAATTGTAACTTCTGTCTCTTTGTCGAAGAGGTGAATCTTCTCTGCATCCAAAGCGATTTTGATTGTATCACCAGGACGAGCTGTTGTACGAGGATTAACACGTACTGTAATATCTGTATCTTCGATTGTGAAGTACAAGAATACTTCTGCACCGAGCATCTCATATACCTTAACAGTAGCTTCCAATGTTGTATCAGGAGAATTGCTGATGAACATTTCCTCATCTTTAATATCTTCTGGACGAATACCAAAGATGATATCTTTATCTTCATAACCGTTCTCAATCAGTTTCTTAGCTTTGCTCTCTGTCAGTTTTACAGAGTTGTTACCGAATACAAGAAGTACGTCGGAACCGGAAACCGTTACTCTTGCTTTGATGAAGTTCATCTGAGGAGATCCGATGAATCCAGCAACAAAGAGGTTGTTTGGTCTCATATACAAATCCAATGGACTGTCTACCTGCTGTACAATACCGTCTTTCATAACAACGATACGAGTACCAAGTGTCAAAGCCTCTGTCTGGTCATGTGTTACGTAGATGATTGTAGTTTCAAGTCTCTGATGAAGTTTGGAGATCTCGATACGCATCTGTACACGAAGTTTTGCATCCAAGTTGGAAAGAGGCTCATCCATAAGGAATACTTTAGGATCACGTACGATTGCACGTCCCATAGCAACACGCTGTCTCTGACCACCGGACAAAGCCTTTGGTTTACGATCAAGCAAATGCTCGATGTCAAGGATCTTAGCTGCTTCATGAACAAGACGTTTGATCTGATCTTTAGGAACTTTTCTCAGTTTCAAACCAAATGCCATATTATCAAATACGGACATATGTGGATACAATGCGTAGTTCTGGAATACCATGGCGATATCACGGTCTTTTGGTTCTACGTCATTTACGAGTTTGTCTCCGATCCAAAGCTCACCGCTTGAAATCTCTTCCAAACCAGCGATCATACGAAGTGTGGTAGATTTACCACATCCGGATGGACCTACGAAAATGATAAATTCTTTATCTTCAATTTCAAGGTTAAAGTCCTTAACAGCGTGAAAGCCGTTTGGATATACTTTGTTAATGTTTTTTAATGATAAACTTGCCATTGCATGTTCCTCCTGGAAATATTTTTTTCATAACATCTGTAGTTAATACTATACACTATTTTCAAGAAAAACTCTATATCCAAATTACATAAATAATAAAAAAATCTTTGTGAAAATTGCATAAGTTTTTTTACTGCATTTCACGCCAAAAGCCTTCACCAAGGACTTCTTTTGCTTCAGAAAGAATCAAAAATGCTTCTTTATCAGCACTTTTCACAATATCCTTTAGCAAAACCGCTTCTTTTTTAGACACAACGCACATAAGAACCATTTTGTGTTTCCCGGAGTACATCCCCTGCCCTTCCAGACCGGTAAGTCCTCTTCCAAGTTCCCGAAAAATATGCTCTGAAATCTCTTCCGGATGATCGCTTATAATATAGGCAATTTTTGCAAACTTCAGTCCATCAAGAATCGCATCCGACACCTTGCCTGTAACAAATACCGCAACGACGGCATACAATCCGATCTCCAGCCCAAACACAAACACACCTGCCGCCACGATCAGCGTATCAATCAGGATCAGCCGCTCGGAGGCACTGAGTCCCGGCAGTACTTTTGTCGTCAGAACACTCAGCAGATCACTTCCTCCGGTAGAAGCTCCCTGTGAAAATACCAGTCCGATCCCTGCTCCATTTAACAAACCGCCAACCAGTGCCGCCATCAGATAATCCTGTTTGACGATATCAAATGTCGGAACGACCAGCAAAAAGAAGGAAAAACAAGTTGCCGCATAAATGGTCTTTTTCACAAATTCTTTTCCCTTCTGGCAGTAACCCCAGATAAACAATGGGATATTCAGTAAAAGTGTCGTCATTCCTACCGGGATTCCGGACCATTGTCCGGTCTGTGTTAATTTTTTTACAAGGATTCCCACGCCGGAAAATCCACCTGTTACCATGGACAGCGGCTCATAGATAACATTAATCCCTACTGCCATAAAAAACGTACCTGCCGTCAAAAGCAGGTACGTCATCCACCATTTGTTATTCGTCGTGTTTTTCATCCTCGGACAACTCCTTTTGGGCATCGGACTGCTCCAACTGCTTTTTGATATTATAGTTGTCCATTTTCTTCCGGAATATTCGTCTGCGCCAGCGCACTGAATACGGAATTCTTGCGATCGAGGTATAAATCTTACCAAGATGAAGTTTTTTTACAGCATTCGGGACAGGAATGTTCTCCCGCAGGATCATATCCATAACGCCACTGAGTACAACTCCCATTTTGGCGTTGATCATATGCCGTTTATGCTTGAGAAAACTCTCTGCCTCATGATCTTCCATCGCCATCAAAACGAGATCCGGCACTTTCGTATTGATCTCATTGACCAGTGCTTCTTCTGTTACGCCGGTATCCATAGAATAAACTCCGACGATATCCAGATCTTCGTAACTGCTCTTCAAATAACGATATACAATCTTTGCTTCCTTTTTGTTCCGTAAAACCAGAAAACATTTTTTTCCCTTTAACAGATCTTTTTTCAAAAGCCGGTGTGCGATCCGGTAATCTACCACCATGCCGCCTGTCTCCAAAACATCCACATGATATAAACTGAGAATCGCCTTTTCTCCCGGCAGAACCAGATCTGCCTCTTCTAATACTTCCTGAACGACTGGTTCTTCTTCATATTTGTCAATATAATCCAAAGATACCAAATGCACCACCCGAAATAAATCACCGGAAAGATATTCTGCCATTTTTTCACAAAATGTTTCTTCCGTCAGAAGATCCAGTTCCAAGTCCATAATTTTCAAACTTGTTCCCATGACTACTCCTTTCTCTGTGTTACATTTCTAATCTAATTCAATGCGTCTTCCGTTCCCAGCACGATCTCAATGTCTGCTCCATTGGTCAGCGCATCCGCCTCCTGAATCGTCGGATTTTTAAAGTAATCTTTCAAATAATTTCCCCATTTCTTTCGACGGACATAAATTGTCGTCGTCTTCTGTACTTCGCCGGTAAAATCACCAACGCCCATAACATATAAACCATCTTTTTCGAGTTTTTCTTTATAGGCTGCCGCCAGACCATTGATCTTACTTCCGTTTGTAATCTGAATGCTGCGTGATTTCAACTTATCCATTCCTGTCTGGGCTGCTGTCCCATCCACGGATTTCTGTGGCGATGTACGCGCCTCGGTTTCCCAGATTTTGTCAATCATTTTCTTTGTCTTTTTGCCATCCAGCGTCGCACTGCCTTTGATCTCTTCCGCATAAGCACGGTGTGCATAGATGCAGTCTGCTTTCACTTTTACCAGACCGGAAGCATACTGCTGTTTCTGGCTCAATGTAATATCCGATATCAGGCTGTCCCATTCTTTTGAGATAAAATCTTTCATCGAATCTTCACTGCCATCTGACGGAACGGTTGCCAGATATTCTTCGTTTGGCCGGAAAGCCCCGTCTTTCTTTTCAAAACGTTTGTCAAATTCAACGGAGTCTAAAGCTGTAAAATAGCCAATCTCTACATCCAGTTCTTCCTGCAAAAGCAAAATACCATATTCGTAAGCGACATCCCCTTTGAAATACTGGTTGATATCACGAAGTGTCACGATCTGCGGCATCTGAGGACTGATCTTCTGATATTCCGCATATGCTTTTGCATCAAGCGAAATCTGGGTTTTATTGGGAATCGTTACATAATCAAGGTTTCCCGTTTCCTTATCAAATAATTCAAGCACGACGGCTTTTACCGCATTGGTGTCCTTTTCAACACTGTAGATCAGATTGCTGGACTCAGAGCCGGCATCCACCGTGATCACATGATCATATCGTGTGCTTCTTTCTTCCTTTGTCGTCACTTTAAACCATAATGTTGTCAGAAAATAGCTTGCCACTCCAACGCCAAGCAGCAGTGCCATAATTCCAATGGTTTTTCCAAATACTTTAAAAAATATCTTTGCCATTTTTTATCCCGTCCTTAAAATCTATTTTTTTAAGACTTGTTATCTTTTTTTCTTATGACATAAATAACAGACCTATTATATCAAAAAACCACAAAGGATACAAGTTTTTTTACATTTTTGTTTTTTATCTTTTCTTTCTTCGGATTTCGTGATACACTAAAACCAATTTACAGAACGGTTTCAGAAAGGAGAAAATCATGACAAAAACTGCAATTATTACAGGTGCTTCCAAAGGAATCGGTGCCGCTGCGGCACTCTCTCTTGCCAGAAACGGATATGACCTTTTTTTATGCGGGAACAGTTCTACCCGGGAGCTGTCAGACATCTGCCGCCAATGCAGGGAATTGGGAGTACAATGTACTACGTATGCCGGTGACCTGAGTAATTCTGCCGAAGCAGAGAACATTGTGATGCAGACCCTTTCTCTTTATGAGCATATCGATGTACTTATCAATAACGCCGGAATCTCTCACATCGGTTTGATGCAGTCCATGACAGAACAGGACTGGAATACTGTCTTGTCGGTAAATCTGTCTGCCGCATTTTATCTGTGCCGTCAGGTTGTTCCCCATATGGTACATCAGAAACAGGGAAAGATCCTGAATATCTCTTCCATCTGGGGAGAACACGGTGCTTCCTGCGAAGTCGCTTATTCTGCCACAAAGGGCGGATTGAACACGTTCACCAAAGCGCTGGCAAAAGAACTGGCTCCAAGCGGAATTTCGGTTAATGCGGTTGCCTGTGGTATGATTGACACCTCCATGAATGCCGGTTTTACTCCGGATGAGATCACGGAAATCTGCGAAGAAATCCCCTGCGGGCGTATGGCATCTGCCGAAGAAGTCGGTGATTTTATCGCATTGCTGTTAAAAGCCTCTCCGTATATGACCGGTCAGATCATCGGTTTTGACGGTGGCTGGGGTGTCTGATCTTCCCGGCTTCCGACTGTAAAAAAGAGACTGCTCTGAGGCAGCCCCTTTTCATATCATTTTCTATTTCCCGTAATGAACATGCAACAATTCATGTGCGCGGTCTTTCAACATACCTGTTTCATACATGGAAACCAGGGTCGGATTTTCTTCCGCTCTCTTTACGATCGCTGATTTATCCGCTTTGTACATTCCATTGGCACGTTCTTCTTTGACATGACGGTAACCAAACGGCTGCCCGGCACCTCCGATGCATCCATACGGACAAGCCATCACTTCTACAAAGTCAAGTTTTTCCTCGCCTTTTTGAAGTTTTTCGATCAGTTTTTCCGCATTTCCCAAGCCGTTGACAACGCCAACACGCAGCGTCGTTCCTCCGACTTCCACTTCTGCCACTTTGGTTCCTTCCAGACCACGGATGCCAGAATACTGAAGTTCCCGCAGAGCCTCGTTATTTTTGTCTGCCACATGACGGAGTGCTGCTTCCATAACACCGCCGGTAACGCCAAAGATCACGCCGGCTCCGGAGTTAATGGAAAATGGCATATCCGGTGCACTCGGTTCAATCTCGTCAAACTGGATTCCCAGTTCCTTAATCATCAGAATCAATTCTTTGGTCGTAATGACATAATCGACATCCGGCACCTCATTTCTCTTAAATTCCTCTCTGGCAGCTTCATGTTTTTTCGCTACGCAAGGCATAACTGCCACAGAAACGGTCTCTATTCCGGCTTCTTCGTCTGCCGGTTTGTAATATTCTTTCAATACTGCACCAAACATCTCCATCGGCGATTTGCAAGTAGAAACATACGGTAAAAGTTCCGGATGTTTGGTCTCTACAAAACGTACCCATGCCGGACAGCAGGAGGTAAATAATGGAAGGCTGTTTCCGAGCGGATATTTCTGTTCCCCGTTTTTCAATTTATACAACAGTTCACCGGCTTCTTCAACCACTGTCAGATCGGCGCTGAAACTGGTGTCAAATACAGTGTCAAAACCAAGCATGCGAAGGGCGGTAAAAATCTTTCCGATCGTATTTTTTCCTGCCGGAAGCCCAAATTCTTCTCCGATCGCCACACGAACCGCCGGTGCAATCTGCGCCACCACTCGTTTTCCCGGTGCGTATAATGCCTGCCACACTTCGCGCAGGTCATTTTTTATCGTGATCGCTGCCGTCGGACAAACAGCTGCACATTGTCCGCAGTTTACACAGTCCGTCTCCGCAATCTGTTTTCCAAATGCCGGACTTACTACCATATTAGCACCACGGAATGCAAAATCAATGGCTCCTACATGCTGTACTTCATTACACATACGGACGCAGTCCCCACAGAGGATACATTTGCTCGGATCCCTCACGATGGATCGTGACGAATCATCGATGCAGCGTTCCGGATGCGTATTCGGAAAACGCACTTTGGAAAGACGGAAACGTGTTGCCAGCATCTGCAAACGGCAGTTGCCATCTTTATCACAGATTGTACAATCGCGGCAATGCGATGCCAGAAGCAGTTCAAGGATCATCTTTCTGTGCTGATGCAGCTTTGATGTATTCGTCTTAATTACCATTTTATCACGCGGCGGAGTCGAACAGGAAGCGATTACGCCGCCTCGCTCATCTTCTACCACACACATACGGCAGGCGCCATAAATGGACATATCCGAATAATAGCAAAAGGTCGGTACATGGATCCCTGCTTTGCGGATTACCTGCAAAATATTTTTTTCATCCGTAAATTCAGTACGAATTCCGTCAATTATCATATATTTTTTTGACATTCTTTTCACCTGACCTTTCTAAACTTCCTGCACGGCACCAAAGTTACAGCCTTCCTTGCAGGCTCCACATTTGATGCATTTTGTCGTATCAATGACATGAGGCTCTTTTACCGTTCCGGTGATAGCCCCTACCGGACACATTCTTGCGCACTTTGTGCAGCCCCGGCAAAGATCAGGATCTATCTGCAATGTCATCAGCGCCTTACACTGGCCAGCCGGACATTTTTTATCAACTACATGAGCAATATACTCGTCGCGGAAATACTTGAGCGTACTGATTACCGGAGAAGCCGCTGTCTTTCCCAGACCGCAGAGCGCTGTCGCCGAGATCGTATCGGCAAGTTTTTCCAGCAGTTCAATATGCTCCATCGTTCCTCTTCCCTCGGTAATATCCGTAAGAAGTTCCAGCATTCTTTTGGTTCCCTCACGACAAGGAACACATTTTCCACAGGATTCATTCTGCGTAAAGTTCATAAAGAAACGCGCAACTTCTACCATACAACTCTTATCATTCATAACCACCAGACCACCGGATCCAATCATCGCTCCTACTTTTTTCAGCGAATCAAAATCCAGTTTCATATCCAGATGATCCTCTGTCGCGCTGATGCAGAGACATCCACCGGAAGGTCCACCGATTTGAACGGCTTTAAACTCTCCGCCTTTGACACCACCGCCGATGTCAAAAATCACCTCTCGCAGCGTCGTACCCATCGGCACTTCGATCAACCCGGTATTATTTACATTTCCGGTAAGTGCGAAGGCTTTCGTACCATGGTTGTTTTCCGGTCCAAATCCCTGATACCATTTTGCCCCGTTCAAAATGATCGGAGGCACATTACAAAATGTCTCAACGTTATTTAAAACGGTCGGTTTATCAAACAATCCGTGTTCTACCGTTCGTGGCGGTTTTACACGAGGCATGCCTCGGTTTCCTTCAATCGATGTTGTCAAAGCACTTCCTTCTCCACATACAAAAGCTCCTGCTCCCTGGCTGATGTGAAGGTCAAAATCAAATCCCGAGCCCAAAATATCTTTTCCCAGAAGTCCTTTGTCCATCGCCTTATCAATTGCCGTCTGCAAACGTTCTACAGCAAGTGGATATTCCGCGCGCACATAGATGTATCCGTGATGCGCTCCCGTCGCGATCGCTGCAATCAGCATTCCTTCGATCACACGGTGAGGTTCCCCTTCCATCATGGAACGATCCATAAATGCACCGGGATCACCTTCATCACCGTTGCAGACAACGTATTTTTCTTCCACATCCTGATCCAGCACTTGCTGCCATTTTCTTCCAGCAGGGAAACCACCGCCTCCACGTCCACGAAGAGAAGCTTCACTCACTTCATCCACGATCTGCTGTGGTGTCATGTCAAACAAGGCCTTTGCAACGGCACTGTATCCGCCGAGTGCTATGTATTCTGCGATACTCTCTGCATTGATCCGTCCGCAGTACTCCAGCGCAATTCGTGTCTGCTGTTTATAAAACGGAATATCTTCCTGTTTCACATAAGATTTCAACGTCTTATCGGTATATACCAGACGATCTACCACTTCATCGCCCACAATACTCTTTTCGATAATTTCCTCGCAGTCTTCTACTTTTACTTTTAAGTAGAGCCATCCCATCGGTTCGATACGTAGCAAAGGTCCCATCTCACAGAAACCGTGGCAGCCGCTTTTCTTTAATCCAATGCTTTCCTCGTGTGGTTCTTTTTCCAAAGAAAGAGCACAGCGAAGCCCTTTTTCTTCGATGATTTCTTTCATTTTCGCATAAATTTCCAAAGAACCTCCTGCCACACATCCGGTTCCGGCACAGATCAGAATCTGTTTTCTCTGGCTGTTGAGAGAATCATGGTATTCTTTCTGCTTTGCGATCAACTGTTCTCTTGTCTCAATTTTCATCGCCCACACCACCTTTCGCTTCTTCCTGAAGGGATTCAATCAATTCCCTTGCTTTTGCGGGTGTCATTGCCGGATGAACATGATCGTTTACCGTGCATACCGGTGCCAGTCCGCAGGCACCAAGACAAGATACTGTCTCTACCGTAAATAACATATCCTCCGTAGTGGGCTTTTCTTCACTAACCCCAAGAACTTTACGAAATTCTTCCAAAATCGGAACCGATTTCCGCACATGACAAGCTGTTCCGTCACATATCTTGATCACATATTTTCCCTTTGGCTCCAGTGAAAAATTCTCATAAAATGTAGCAACCCCATAAATTTTTGCTTCGCTTAGTTTTAATTTCTTTGCAATATAACACAATGCCTCCTGAGGCAGATAATGATACTCCTTTTGAATGTCCTGCATAATTGCAATCAAAAGGGTGGGATCATAGTCGTGTTTTTGCAAAATTTCATCCAACTTTGCAATTTCCTGGTTTGTCAATTGTCCTTCTCCTTTCAAATAACCTGTGGCAAAAAGCGCCTTATTGATAAATTATATCATTTATCGGTTATCTGTGCAATGACTTTTTGTTAAATATCACCAAAAAAACAGCAAAGATTACCCCCATCATCGTCAAAATGACACCCATTTTAAGTCCCGGCGTCTCATATGTTAGTAAAATTGCATGATTTTCTCCCTTTTCCAGATACGCACCCACATACATTTTATTGATTTCCTGAATTTCCGTCTCTTTTCCATCAACCATAAGCCGGTATCCCTGACGGTACGGAACTGCCAGACAAAGAATCCCATCTTCTTTATTGGTTACCTTTCCTGTCATTCCATTTCTTTGTTTTTTGATATCCGTCACCGGTTCCTGCATGAGATCCTGTACACTCTGATGATAATTCTCCATCGATACTTCCACGATCTCGATATCCTGAAGTGTATACACCGCCGGTCCATTGATGCGGAAACGAAGATCTTTGGTCTGTTCTTCCGTTACACTCCCCAGTGTAACCATATAATTGTCGCGATCCAGATGAAAATCGTAGCTGTCATCTGAGATCACAAATTCCCGTACCAGCTCTCCCATCGTGACATTTGCCCACAATGCATTTTTTTCTGCTTTCTTCATCTTTAATCCGCGGAATCTCAAATAATATTCATAGCCCGGGCGCATCGTGATCTGCGTGCAAAAACTGCCATTTTTCCTCTTGATCCCCAGCACACCCTGATTCCAGTCAAAACTTTTTCGATCTGTCATCGTAAACGGGAGTGAGGTCTTTTGTGCTGTCCTCACCTCTTCCTGTAACCCTGCATTTTCTGCCTTCTTTAACAGATTTGAATGTTCTCCGACAATTGCTGCATGGAGAAGGGCATTCTGTAGATCAAGGGCATCCAGATTTTCTGCTGTCGTCTCTGTCATATAGGCATGATACACATACCCGATTGACACTGGTTCCGTATTCTCATAAAGTGTCTCACTCTTCTTTTCATAACCATATGGCACCATAGACGGTTCATCACATACGACATACCGGACCCCTGCCAGCTGATCTAATATACTTCTGCCATCCATTCCGATCAGACGGTGGCTGTACATCAGACCGGAAGAATTTTCCAGTGCCAGCATCAGTTTGGAAAATCCACCGCTCACAACACTGTAATACACACTGCATCCCAGATACGGATGTGACGTTGCCCGCATTGTTACCGCACGGTTTGGATTATATCCACAGTCTGTCATCACATCGACACGCTCCATTTTTGTCGTATCACTTGCTTTTGCCGCTTCCCGTACTGCCTTCTGATCGTACTGTTTCTGCACGGTTCCTGCCTTCAGATATGTTTTCTGAATATTGGCTCCAAATGGCTGATACATCACATTTCCATTGACAGCAATATTACAAATGAGCACAACAAATACTGCGAGACGGAGTTTCTTTTCTTCCTTCACAAACCAAAGCAGCGCACACGTTATGATAAGAAACACGATCATGCAAACACTCTGGACCACGCTTTCTTTACCTGCCACAATGCCTGCTGTAATTCCATACACCCCTGCTCCTGCCAAAAGCCGTTTTTTCTGCGTAGAATTCAGCCGATAAATCTCTGGCAGCATTTTTACCACAAGACATGCCATAAAAAAGGAGGCAATAAACATAAAACGATTGGTAATATAGCCCATACCGTTCATAACATATCCCACAAGCGGCGAACATACCGCAAGAACCGTCAGTCCAAGACCGGCAATCCACCACTTCTTTTTCGTACGATTGCCCATAAAAGTGACCATTACGGCGATAAACACCAGTGCCCCCATACTGAAATACCATACGGCACTTGCATCCTCTGACGGTGTCACAGTCAAAAACTGTGTAAATAACTGTTTATAATAGTTTCCCCCGTATAAAAGAAGGGAAGAAAGTGGGACTTTCACCGTTCCACGGCTGCTGGCTAAAAAGCCAAACAAAGAGGGAACGAGAAGAATGGACGACATCAGCGTTCCGGAAAGTGCAGGGAAAAATACTGCTCCCAGATCTTTTCCCACTTCTTTCCAATTTTGTGGTTTTTGTTTTATCTCAGTCAACACAAAATAGCAAACGGAAGCCAGAACGATCATATAAAAGAAATAATAACCACTCAAAGCACAAAAGCATGTGGCAAGGATCATAACGCCCGGTTTTCGTTGCTGCCGGATTCTCTCAATACCAAGCAGGACAAGCGGCAGATAGATCATTCCATTCAAAAAAAACGGATCTTTGATCGACCACAACGCAAACCCGCAAAACACATAGAGAAAGGCTCCCGCAAGGGAGTCTCTTTTATCCCAGTTTTTTCCATTTGCAAAGCACAAAAAAGCTATCCCGGCTGTGTATAACCGCAGCGCGATCAATACCGCATACAGGATTTCCATGCTTTTTTTTCCGGTAAAAAATACTGCCAGTAAGGAAAATGGATCTCCCAGTCCATAATTACAAAATGTCGTTATGATGTCTTCTCCCTGTCCGATGCTATAATCCATCATAGGGATTGAAAAATCCAGATGACACACCCCGGAGATCAGTGACCGGTAATACCTGCCCAAATACTGCAAAGCCGGATAATACTGACGAAAACCGTCGCCCTGCCAGACAAAACTTTTTCCATTGAGATACAATCCGCAAAAAGTTCCCAAAAACAAGGGGATAAACACCAGCGAATAGATCAAAAACTGCTTTCTCTTTTTCACTTTGATCTCCTTTCTCTCATCGTCCCTCATATCGTTCTCTGTCTCTTGCTATCCGAAGTTTCTCTTTTGTCGTCAACTTCCATTTGATCTTCCGGCTCTCCTTTTTGCCAACCACAAGACTTCGAAGGATCACGACAAAGTTCATCTTAGGACTATATTCGCGGATCCAGTCCGTCAGCCCCTCGCACACTGCCTCTTTTTCAAACACATACACCGCCGTATCTTCCGTTCCCTGAAACTGGGAAATCCAGTTCTGAAACTCCTGAAAATTCCGTATCGCCGGTGCATAGATCCAATTTCTTTTTACACGTTTGTTCTTTGCACGGGAAATACCTGACACAAAGTTCTGCAAACCGGCATTCCACGCCGCTTCATCATACGCAGGAGTGTTCTTCTTTTCCGCTTTTTCAGCCTGTTCGTGAATCCACGCGAGAACGCCATCCAAAGTGCCCTTCTGTTCCCACTGCTCTTTTTTCCATGACTCGGATTTTCCCTGCGTCCAATCCCTCTCACAGTCAAACGCATTATAATGGCAAACCGGTTTTCCAAAGGCATCTAAAACGGTCATCTCCCTGCCTGCTTCGCCCACCGCGGCATCGCAGCCGGCAAGTACTTCATAAGGATCTGTCTCCTCCGTTGTGCTGCCTGTGGAAAAACAGATATGTTTCCATCCCTCGTCTACCAGACGGCGGCGGATCGTGCGCGGATAATGTACCAGAATTCTCTCATTGTCCCGCAGATTGGCATCCAGATAGAGAAGCTGTCTCTTTAATTCACTCAAAAACAAAAAGTTTTTACTGTCTTTCAATCCCGGAAATGCTTTCGGTGTCGGCAGATATGCCGTAACAAATACATTTTTGTCTTCCTTACGCACAACTGGAAATGGAAGTGTTTTTAACGACACAAAACATCCTTTGTTTTCACAAAGTTCCCGCATATTATAAGCCTCTAAGCATTTTCTAAATATTTCCTTTTTCTCTTCCGGAAATAAGATCACATCCGCCTGCGCCAGACTAAACTGGATTCCCTGCATATTTTTTGCGGGATAAGACGCGAAACGTCCCTCTCCATAATATGCCGGAAGGAGGTCCATAAAAACAAATTTCTGCCCCTTCCGTTTGCGGTAATATCCCGGAAATGCCTGATTGTTCATAACAACTTCTGCTGTTGCCAGTTTTTCGATATATTCCGGCGATGCAATGTCAATAACCGAAACGGACTGCCCGAGCTTTTCTTCAAACTTTTTCTGCTTTTCGGCATCCGCAGCGACAACCCAGACATCATACGTATCCGATGCACTCAATGCCTTTGCCATATAATATCCCGTCTCAATACAGTCGTTACCATGATAACTCTCGATCAAAACCAATCCTTTTTGAACCGGTTTCTCCAGCAGGATTTCCTCAAACACCTGCGCTTTTCGAATCTTCTTCGGTTTCGCTTTGCTGCTATTTTCTTCTTCCGTTGTTTCTTCTATCTCTTTTTCAACAACATCCTCTTCGGCCTCTTCTTCCTTCTTTCTGTCCTGATACGCCTCCGATTCCTTCCATCCAGGAAAATACGTATCTAATAATGCTTCTGACCGCTCGCGGAATTCTTTTTCAAACGAAAAATCCCCATATTTTTCCATCTCATCAAAACGTGCCTGTATGTGGCGGATATGGAAAAACAGCAAAATCTCTTTAAACTTCTCAAACGCACCTTTTTCCATAAATTTTTCATCAACGATCTTCAGGGCATCCAGAATCTGCATATGTCTTTGGTCAAAAGTACTCATCGTTCCGCCCTTTCGCCCTTTGATATAATAATACAGTTTTTCATGCACACGGCCAACTTTTTTGGCACTCAAAAAAAGCGGAAATACAGCCGCAAGATCTTCAAATATGATTCCTTCCGGAAAGGCAAAACCGGCATTTTCCAGCAATTCCTTTCGATACAGCTTATTCCACGGATACGGCGCGTTTAAGCGCAGGATCTCTGGATTTTCAAAAATACTCTGATCAAATTCGCCACGGCATCCTGCCTGATAGACCTGAATCTCACCTGTCTCATCATCACAGCCATAGTAGCCGCACGTAACCAGATCGCAGCCCTTTTCTTCAGCTTCCCGGATTAAATATTCATACATTCGCGGACTTACAAAATCATCGGAATCCACAAAACCGATATAGTCTCCTGTTGCATAAGAAATTCCATTATTTCTTGCTACAGCTTGTCCCGCATTCTCCTGATTATAAACAAACACTTTTCCTTCATACCGGCAAGCAAATTCTTCAACAATTTCTTTTGTTCCGTCTGTACTTCCATCATTTATTACAATAATTTCCATATTGGGATACGTCTGATGCACCAGAGAATCCAAACACCTTCTCAAATATTTTTCTACATTATACGCCGGTACAATGACGCTGATTTTTTTATTCATAGCTACCTCCAACACTTATCACTCCACCGTTTCTGCCAGTGAATTATCAAAAAGATCCCCAAAAGCAAACCAGTACATAAATGCCGGAAATACCTCAAATGGTAAAAACAGACATTCTGTCATCGTTGCAATCACAAATCCCACACAGATTGCAGGGATTAAAAACGCATAGGTCGCATTTCTTCTTCGATTTGTCCAATAAAACTGAATCGACCGGATCACACTCAATATTGTAATAACAAGGTAAAAGAGCATTGCCGGCACACCATACGTATAAGCAAACTGAAGCCAGTTATTGTGTGCATGTGCTACTTTTTTTCCATTTACGGTCAACGTAATACGACGATGGCCTTTCCAGTTCAATTTCTTCAAATACGCCTTATAGATGGTAATTCGTCCATTGGATATCTTATTTAACGTAGAATTTCCATCCAGACTCGCAATCAGGCGCCCAATGATACTATTTTCTTTAAATTCTTTCTTCTCCTGTGTTTCCGGTATCTGAACACTCTCAATCTCATCGGACTCTGCCAGCACTTTATCTCCGATTCCTTCTATTTTTTCCCCATTTGACAGGTATAATACATCTTCTTCAAATAAGATCGGATGCCCTACTAAATTGGGAATATGACGTACTCCGGCAAAAAGCACCGGATAACACACTACTGTTATAGCAGCAAGAAGAAGAAATCCCTTTATCGTCTCTTTCCACTTGTGGCTCGTTCTCCCCAGACAGATCCGAAGTACAACCCACAAGATCAAAATACCACTGACTGCCAGCATCGCTGTACGGGCCTGGGAAACCGAAATGTAAAACAAAACAAGTGCCAGCTGTAAATACGTTGGCAGGGCTTTCCGGAATTTTTTTCCGGTCTCTACATTCCAGTCCAGATCGGACATATAGATGGCAAAAATGACATATAAATAAAGTCCAAATGTATTTGGATTGGTAAATATTCCTGCATATCTGCCGCCTTCAAAAAATGGACGGAACAAAAAGGAAATGACTGCCATCAATAAAAAGGAAATTTTCACCGCATCTTTCAGGCTTTTCCACAACAGGTCTTTCCGGCTGTTATTCTGCCATACAAAGAAAACCCCCGGCAAAACAAATGCCAGTATGATTCCCAGTCCACAGGCCTTTTTACTTACCAGAAAATCGGAAATGGTAAACATGGCACACATTCCAAACCATGCGATACTTAACCCCTTATGCCACGTTCTACGCTCCAGTTTCTTATCCAGCGAAAAAATAGCGACCACTAACATAAGAAAGATACCACAAACCGTATTATAAAAATAACTTTCTTTCATCAACACATAGCGGACGATGCAAAACAGCACAAGATCCGCCATAAAACAAGCCGTCAAAACACGATATCTCACCTTTGGCTGGATTTTCCGAACAATCGGAATCCACGGAGATAATAAGCGGATAAATAAATCCTGCAGCCAGTTCATATCATCACTCTCCATTCCTCTCAACGAAGCACCGCAGCTACCGTTTGGAACAAAATCACCAAATCCTTCCAAAAAGAAAAACTGCGTATATAGTCCAGGTTGTATTTCATTTTTTCCGGCAAAATCTGTTCTACATAGATCTTATCCGGATCCCCTTCTCCATTCAGCAAACGTTCTTCATCCTTGTATTCAATGCTTGCCGGTGACGTTACTCCGGCTGGCATAAGTAATGTCGCATACATCACTTTCGTATACTCATCTACATATTTTTCTACTTCCGGGCGGGTTCCCACAAAGGACATCTCCCCCTTTAAAATATTCACCAGCTGAGGCAGTTCATCCAGCCGGACTTTTCGCAGAAAATGCCCAACTCCTGTTACTCTGCTGTCGCCACTGACCGTCACCTGGCTTCCCTTTTGGGGTGCATCGGAAACCATCGTGCGGAATTTATAGATTTGAAACCTTTTTCCATATGTTGTCACGCGTGTCTGGTGAAAGATCACTTCTCCCGGGGAAGAGGATTTTACCGCAATGGCGATAACCAGCATAAAAGGACTTAAAACCACAAGAAGAATCAGTGACATAACTACATCAAAAACACGTTTTGCCACAAGACTTCCCCGTTTATGCCGTAAAATATTGTAATATTCTTCCACTTCTTCCGTCTGCATAAGATCTGGAAGATTTTCCCATTTCATGGTATTAATTCCGTCCTTTCACAACATTCAATGCTTCCCTGAAAATCTGAATAACATACGCAACCTGTTCGTCTGTCAGTTTTGTATGCAGAGGCAGTGAGACCTCATTGACAAACTGCTCTTTTGCACAAGGATAATTTTCAATATCAAATCCCATATTTTTATAGGCGGTAAGCAGTGGCAGCGGCTTATAATGCACATTGGCAGCCACTCCTTTTTCTCCCATGTATTGAATGATTTCATTTCGCATCTCGGCCGTAATACCATCCACACGGAGAAGATACAAATGTCCGCTCGAAACTGCACTCTGTGTCTTATGTGGCAGATAATACAGTTTGATTCCTGTTTCCTCTGCAATTTTATCCATTCCCGCATTGTAAGCTGCAATGATCTCCTGTCTGCGCTTCAAAAGTCCCTCATAACGGTCCAACTGCGCCAGTCCAATTGCCGCCTGAATATCTGTCATATTACATTTATATGCCGGGAATAAAATATCATACTCCCAGGCACCAGCCTTTGTCTTTGATAAGGCATCTTTTGTCTGTCCATGCAGGGAAAGAAGCATATATTCACGGTAAATCTCCGCAGAATCAATGCCCTTCAAAGGTTTCCATACCACAGCTCCCCCTTCGGCTGTCGTCAGATTTTTTACCGCATGAAAGGAAAAGGAAGTAAAATCCGCCCACTGACCGCTTCGTTTTCCTTCTTTTTCAGCCCCAAATCCATGCGCGCTGTCTGCCAGTACCAAAATTCTTCCCAATGCCTTCTGATAAGAATTTTCCGATGGCTGATATAGCGCTTTCTTCTTTTCTATGATATCAAAAATCTTTTCATAATCGCACAATACTCCTGCTACATCTACCGGCATAACGGCCTTTGTCGCCGGCGTGACTGCATGCTCCAGTTTTTCATAATCCATCTCCAGAGAATCTTTCTGAGTATCAACGATCACCGGTTTTGCTCCGGTATGACAGATGGAACTTGCTGTCGCCGTATAGGTATAAGCCGTTGTGATCACTTCATCTCCCGGTCCGATTCCAAACAGCCGCAATGTCATTTCCATACATGCCGTCGCAGAATTCAGACAGACCGCTCCTTCTGTGCCGCAGTACGCCGCAATGCGTTTTTCAAATTCCTTTGTTTTCGGTCCGGTCGTAATCCAGCCTGACTGAAGCGTATCTACGACTCCTTTGATCTCTTCTTCACTAATATCCGGTGGGGAAAATGGTACGTTCATTTCTCTGCTTCCTTTCCAAATGATTCCAAATGCAACAAAAGACTCCTGCTGGACACAGAGGAATCTTTTGTTTTTATTACTACCTAACAAAATCGTTATTTTATTACTTTATTGCCTTATCTTCATCACCCGGCATCGCAGTATTTTTATCTTCCTCGGAAGAACTTCCTGCTTTGTCATTTTTCACAGACTCCGGAGTCGCTTCCAGCACTTTATTGATTCTCTTTGTAATCTTTGCTACAGAATTGTAATCCGGTACGCAGACATACAATTTTCTTGACTGGTAGGAATACGTTGTCTTGCTTGCACCCTGTCCGGCTGCATTGGCATATTTGATCGTCCACTGTGACATATCATTTAACTGCATTTTAGCAAGTGCTGTGATCTCTTTTGTAGACATGTTCGTCTGGAAATTCTTCGATGCTGTTTTCAAAAGATCTGCGTAATTTGGCAGGATGTCCGGTGACATTGCCTTATTCAAAATCGCTTCGATCATATGCTGGTGATCTCTTCCTCGCTGATAATCACCATTTGCAAAATGATGTCGTTCACGGCAGAATGCCAAAGCCTGTTTTCCATTTACCTGATTATAACCTTTTTTGAAACTTGGTCCCCAGTCGGAAGTAAAGTCATAATCGGAATATACTTTCACGCCACCAAGAAGATCTACGATCTTACGTACACTCGTAAAGTTGACGCGCACATAGTAGTCAATCTTAATGCCGTACAGATTCTCCAATGTTCCAACGGAGCAGTCTACTCCATGAATTCCGGCATGGGTAAGTTTGTCCGGGATTCCGTTTGACACCGTTAATGGTACATAATAGTCACGTGGCGTCGAAGTCAAAAGGATCTGTTTTGTATTTGGATTTACCGTCACGATAACATTTACATCGCTTCGACTTGTCGTCTTAATGCTTCCGTAAACATCAATACCGCTCAGATATACATTAAACGGAGTCTTGGTGATGTCATCCAGTTTTTGTTCTTCCTGAATCACCGTTTCTACTTTATGTGTATTCAGTACACGGGTATCCTCGGAAAATGTCTTATAGTACTCTTCGATCGGACTGCGGTTTGCCTCATTGATGATAATGGCATTAACATCCTTTGCATAAAGGGCATCGATCAAGGTGTCATTATCCTGATATTCGGTCTTCGCCGGCTCTTTTCCGATCGCCGCCTGCACTTCTGCAAGCGCTTTATCCGTATTCTTACGGTCGTTTGTGGCAAGAATACCAAACGTATAATCTTTCGTATCATAAATACTCTGTGCCGGATCGTCTTTTAATACAATACAGGAAATCTCATCTACTTTTACCTGCTGTCCTGCCATCTCATCAATGGCAGAATACGTATTGACACAATAATATCCACCGCCGATATAGAAAAAACATATCAGAGCACACAGTACACGCCCGACAATGTATGTCTTATCTGTCATCTGGCTGAACACCTCATATGCCAGCAGGAACAGACATACAACGATAAGCGCCACAATATATTTGAGTGGAATGAAACCAACATAAAATGCAATGCCAACCAATGCCGCACTGATCAAAAACTGCACGATCAGAAAGACAATGCTCAGTTTTCGGCTAAGTAATGTTTTCACGATATACCTCCATTTTATCTAACTACTAGTTTTTATTTAACTACTAGTTGTGTTTTTTGTCTAAAACATAATTATTATATACTATCATTCTGAAAAAATCAATGCAAAAAGTCGAGAAGTTGCATTTCCATCTAAAAGCGGAAAATTTTCTCTGACAAAGGATTCTTTTTTCGGATAGTTTCGTTCTTTCAGACAATCAAGCAGCTCTTCCTCAGTCTCAACCACCTGCCCGGGTACGAAGGAACGGTAATCCCGGTAAAAACTTCTTCCCGTTTTCTCAAATTCTTTCAGATCATACGCATAAAACAGCATCGGCCGCTCCAGCAGACAGTATTCAAATACAATCGAAGAATAATCCGTAATCAATACTTCTGTTGCGGCAAGAAGTGTCGCAATCTCCGGATACTCCGAGACATTGTATATCCCTTTTTCCTGCCATCCTGCCAGCGTCTCTTTCAAATGAGAAGCAATGTGTGGATGGAGCCGGATAAAAAACACATCCTCTTCCGACAGACTGTCTGCTACCTTTTGCAGATCCAGATGCAGTTTCGGGTCTGCTACTTCTGCATCCCGGAATGTCGGTGCATATAAGATGCAGTGTTTTCCCTTCATCTCCGGATAATCCCGGTAAAACTGCTCTGTTTTCCCGGTCAGATATTGTTTGTCAAGCATCCGGTCTGTGCGCGGATTGCCGATCACATAAATGCGGTCGGGATCCACTGCAAAAGCACTTGCATACTCTGTTTTTACCGCATCGGAATTAACAATCAGATGCGTAATCCTCTGATTGGCACGATATTCCAGTTTTTTTAATGTTCCTGTGTTGACATCCTGCCCAAATCGTTTGATCGTGCCCGTTCCATGCCAAAGCTGAATCACCTTTACATTTTTTGGAAAATGAAGATATGCCATCGGCAAAAACTCATTGTCCAAAAACACATACGAGGAAGTGGCAAGATGATATGATTTTTTAATGAAAAAGTCAACCGGTCTGCGGATCGTATTGTCTCTTGTAAACCAGACCTGCTCATATTCCGGCTTTTCCTCTTTTAACCTCTGGGAAACAATCCCTATGTTTCCGTCCGGTCCGGCATCATGTGTCGCCACCAGAAAAACTTTCTTTTCCTTTACCGGACATAACCGGAACAAATGGAAAAACAGCGCAAATAACAGATATCCTGCCTGCTTTATCATGCCTCACTCTTCCCCAATCCAAGATCCTGTTTGATCTTTGATGTGGAGATTCCCTCTGTTCGTGGAAGGTATACCACTTCACAGTAATCTTTCAGAAAGTCAAATTTTCCTTCCCAGTCATCTCCCATAACAAATACATCTACATTATTATTTACCACATCGTCAATTTTCTGTTCCCAGTTGTACTCCGGAAGCACTTCATCGACATATTTAATCGCTTCCAGAATAATCTTGCGGTCTTCGTAGGAATGATAAGCTTTTTTACCCTTGATCGCATTAAATTCATCGCTGGACAATACAACAATCAGATAATCGCCAAGTTCTTTTGCCCGGCGCAGCAGGTTGATATGTCCTACATGCAGTAAATCATAAGTTCCGTAAGTAATTACTTTTTTCATCTTTTTACCCTCCGTAATTAAAAACTAGATTAATCTTCCCGTTCCATCCCCAGCTTCTCATCATACAGATCCACGATATCTTCCACTTCTCCCTGCGCAATGAGACGCCCATGTTCCAGTAAAATTCCTTTGTTACACATCCGCAGTACCTGATCGGTTGAATGAGATACAAACAAAACGGTAACTCCTTTATCAAACATACTCTGTATTCTCGCCTCGCATTTTTTGCGGAAGCGTTTATCTCCTACACTAAGAACCTCATCCAGTATGAGTATTTCCGGTTCTACTACTGTAGCAATAGAAAATCCAAGTCGCGCCTTCATACCGGATGAATAATTTTTGATCGGAACATCGATGAATTTTCCGAGTTCCGAAAACTCCACGATGTCTTTGTATTTTTTATCAATAAATTCTTTGCTGTAACCAAGGACAGCTCCATACAGATAAATATTTTCTGCTCCGGTATACTGCTTATCAAATCCGGCACCCAGTTCCAGAAGCGGAACAATCTTTCCATTGCATTTTACCGTTCCTTCCGTCGGTTTCAACACTCCGGCAATGACTTTAAGCAGTGTACTTTTTCCGGCTCCGTTGAGTCCCATGATCCCCACACGGTCTCCGCGTTTAACTTCAAAATTTACATCTTTTAATGCCCAGAACTCCTGATACATCAATTCCTTTTTCAGCATTTTAATGACATATTCTTTGATATTATCTACTTTCTGTGAACTGAGATTAAATTTCATGCTCACATGTTCCACAGATAATGCGGTCTTTTTACTTGCCATTTTCTTCCATCCTCCATCGACAAATTCGTATTAAATATTAAGTATAAAGGTATCCTGTTTCTTATAAAACATAAACATTCCCAGTAAAAAGGCTACAATACTTACTCCAAACGTATATCCAAGAAGCACC
The DNA here is from genome assembly GCA_905212635.1 of uncultured Lachnoclostridium sp. Taxonomy (GTDB): domain Bacteria; phylum Bacillota; class Clostridia; order Lachnospirales; family Lachnospiraceae; genus Eubacterium_F. Next base: position 43,834 of record CAJMFH010000006.1, read on the forward strand.
ATATCAAAATGCTGTCCAAACAATGCACGGCGGAAATTATCAATGATCCCGTACAAAGGATTGATCTTGATAAGCATACCGCCTGCCCCTTTCAATCTGCTTGCAAAATAGAAGATCGCACTGCAGTACATGATCAGCATCAGCATAACGCTCCATAAATATTCAATATCACGGAAGAATACACAAAGCGTAGCTAAGATCAGCCCGACACCAATTGACAGGATCAAAAGGTTCAAAAGCGGGATCACAGTCAAAAACATATTTGCATTCATCGGAGCTTTATAGGAGCCGGTTGCCAAAAAGAACAGCATAACACCTACCAGTACCACCAACGAGATCAAAAAGATCACGAAGTTGGATAAAATCCCCGACAAGGGATACATATATTTCGGTACATACACTTTTTTGATCATCGCACTGTTTGCGCGGATCGACTTCATCGCACTATTCGTCGAGGAAGAGAAAAAGGAATACAACAGTCGTCCGGTCAGTACATAAACCGGAAACGGAACGCCGGCAAATGCCTTGTCCTGTGCCGTTCTTCCAAGTAAATTTCCAAATACAACGCTCAATACGATCATCGTAAGAAGCGGTTCGATCAAAGTCCATAATATTCCCAGGTATGATCTGCGGTATTTTAATTTAATATTTTTCTTAGCCAGTTCTCCTAATAAATATCGATATCTGTTGAAGTTTTTTAAAACCTGCGACATAGTATCCATACCATCCTTTTTTAATCTTTATCGTTGCTCATTTATATTTTCAATCATTTGATTATATCACTATTCATCCTACTTCGTCAACTACATTATTTTTTAATTAACAAAAGATTGACATATTTGACGCGTATGGTATTATTATATTTGTGAAATTATGCATCTTATGAAAACAAAGAATGGAGAAATGAACATGTATAACATGGAAAAGCAACACAAACTTGGTAAATTACATGCATTAGAGCGGATCTGTCTTCTGCTTGATGAAGATTCTTTCCGCGAGATTGGTTCTAACATTACGAACTTAGAGGATGCCTTCAATATTAAAAAGGGTCAGTTCCCATACGATGGTGTAATTACCGGCTATGGTACCATTGGCGGAAAAAAAGTCGTGATTTATTCAGAAGACTTTACCGTAATCGGTGGTACTCTTGGAAAGCAGCACGGATTTAAAATTGCAAATGCCATTAAAATGGCGATTGAAAACCGCTGTCCGGTCATCGGTATCAACGATTCCGGCGGAGCACGTATTCAGGAAGGAGTCAATGCCCTTGCCGGCTATGGTGAGATCTTCTATTATAATACAATGGCTTCCGGTTATATTCCGCAGATTTCGATCATTGCCGGAAACTGTGCCGGCGGTGCAGTATACAGTCCGGGAATCACAGACTTTATCTTTGTGATTGATGACATCAGCCAGATGTTTGTAACCGGACCAAAGGTTATCAAAAGCGTAACCAATGAAGATATTACTGCTTCTGCTCTCGGAGGCGCAAATGTTCACGCACAGCGAAGCGGTGTGGCTCATTTCCACAGCCCATCCGAAAAAGAATGCTTTAAAAAAGTACGTAAACTTTTAGATGTGATCCCTCACTGCTATGAAGACGGATGTATTCATACAAAACCACATACTCCTCTTCTTCCTTATAATAAGGGAATGCAGTTCAACGAATCTCTGGCAGATATCATTCCGGAAAAGAGCAATCAGTCTTATGATATCCACGATGTTATCAATGGCATTATTGACGAGAATTCTTTTGTAGAGGTACAGGAAGAATTTGCCAGAAATGTAGTCGTTGGATTTGGACGTTTGAAAGGAATCGCCGTAGGTATCGTATCCAACCAGCCAAATTATATGGCAGGTGTTCTGGATTGCGATTCCAGTGATAAGGCAGCCCGCTTTATCCGGTATTGCGACGCTTATAATATTCCAATTATCACCTTAACGGATGTTCCGGGATTTCTTCCGGGAAAAGACCAGGAATACAAAGGAATCATCCGTCATGGGGCAAAACTGCTCTACGCGTATTCGGAGGCAACGACGATTAAGATCAATGTCATCCTGCGTAAAGCATATGGAGGAGCTTATATTGCCATGAGCAGCAAACACCTTCGCTCCGACTTTGTCTATGCATGGCCGACTGCCGAAATCGCAGTAATGGGTGCAGAAGGTGCTGCTGATATCTTATACGGCAAACAGATGAAAGGAATGAATCCGGCTGAAAAAGCGGCATTCCGCCAGGAAAAAATTGATGAATACAATGAGAAGTTCATGAATCCTGGAATTGCATCCATGCACGGATATGTAGATGAGATCATCAAGCCGGAAGCTACCAGAGAACGCTTGTATGGTGACATCCTTATGCTGTCCGATAAACGCTCCGTCGATGGCGTTCACAAAAAACACGGCAACATTCCATTGTAAACTATACACTATTACGTTGATTTAAGGAGTTTATCATGATTTTTTCAACTTACCAATTTGTACTTATTTTTCTGCCAATTACTTTTTGCGGCTATTTTCTGTTGCAGCACTTTAAGTATCAGACATTGGCAAAGATCTGGCTTGTACTGGCTTCCTTTTATTTCTATGCACAGGGAAGTCCGGACTTCTTCCCTTTCTTTCTGGGAAGTGTAGTCGGTAACTATTTAGTCGGTAACGCACTCAGCAAGCTGCAAGGCATGGAACACCGTATCGAACGCGGTCTCTTATTTGCCGCAGGTATTCTTGCAAACGTCGGTTTGCTTGGTTACTACAAATACACCGATTTCTTTATCAAGAATGTAAACTTTGTTGCAGGGACACACATTCCTTTGCAGCATATCATTCTTCCAATCGGTATCTCTTTCTTCACATTCCAGCTGATCGCCTTTTTGGTCGATTCGTTCCGTGGAGAGACAAAAAACTATGATATCATTGACTATCTGCTGTTTATTACTTTTTTCCCACAGTTGATTGTCGGACCGATCATTCACCATGCAGAAATCGTTCCACAGTTTGAAGATGAGAAGAACCATCGTCTGAATTTTGACAATGTTGCACTTGGTATCTTCATCTTTTCGATCGGATGTTTCAAAAAAATGATGCTTGCCGATCCTCTTACGACAGATGCACAGGGATTTTTCAATAATGTAAACAACCATCTGCCGTTTATCCAGTCCTGGTTCCATTCCATCGAATATACCGTATCCTACTACTTTGACCTTTCCGGATACGCAGATATGGCGATCGGACTTGGCTGGATGTTTAACATCAAGATCCCACAGAACTTTAACTCGCCATACAAGGCAAAAGACTTTCAGGAATACTGGCAGAGATGGCACATGACACTCTCCCGTTTCCTCAGTTCTTACATTTTCCGAAATGTATACCGCCGTGGTGTCAAATACCGTAACTACTATGTTGCTTCCATGTGTACATTCTTTGTTTCCGGCTTCTGGCACGGTGCCGGCTGGACATTCGTTGTATGGGGAATCGTAAATGGTATTTTGGTTTGTATCGCTTCGTATCGAAACAAGCATAATATGAAAACACCGTTGTGGCTCGGTATTCCACTGACCTTTATCCTCGCTGTTTTCGTTCGTGTATTGTTTGTATCAAACACCTTTACGGATGCCTGGTATGTGCTTCGTGGAATGTTTAACTTCTCCACCCTGAATTTGTCAGCGATCAAAGATGCTTTGATAGATAACCGGGATATGTGGCTTTTGAACCTGTTTGGACTTGCCATCTGCTGGTTTGCTCCGACAACAAAGAAAATGACCGAACATTTCAAACCAAACTGGAAATACCTGCTGTATGCTGCTACGCTGCTTGTCATTTGTCTTCTCAACATGGACAAAGTGGTACAGTTCCTTTACTTCCAGTTCTAATTTAAAAGAAAGGGTTGACGGAAATGAATTCAAAAAAATGGACAATCAGTTTTGTCATAATAATCCTCTTAGGTCTTCTCTTTATTGTAAGTGTCAACTTCTTTGTTGATCCTTATGGTTATTTTAGAGCTCAAAAAGGCGAAAACTACACGATGGATGAAGAAGATTATCTGCGCGAGCAAAAAGCGGAGCATATCAAATATCATGGCGATGAATACGATGCCTTTTTGGTGGGCGGTTCCAAAGCAGGAGCCATCCACAGTGACAAATTATCCGAGATTGACGGCTACAAGTACTATAACTGCTGGCTTCTGTCCGGAAATTTTGAAGATTATTACAATTATTGTAAATACATTATCAATACGGCACATCCAAAAAAGCTTCTCCTTCACATCTCTACTTCTGAGATCGCACAGTTTGACCGCGAGGCAAAAGGAGATATTTATGAGATTCCTGCTGTTATGAGCGGAAATTCCAAAGTGGCGGAAGTTACGAAATTTTTATTTAAGAACCTCTCCGTCAGCTGGGATACGATCACTGAAAAAGAGGATTCTTACCCGGTTGAGAAAACTGGCGAGAGAAATCTTACCAAATATTATGCGTACTACCGTGATCATAAAGATACGACTACCTATTATGATTATTTAATGAAAGCACAGGTAGATCCTTATCTCCCACGTCTGATCAACGGAACAAAGGACAAAACCGATTTGGTAAATTCCAATCTTTCGTATTTGAAAAAGATCAAGCAGCTTTGTGATAAAAACAAAGTGGAATTAAATGTATTCCTTGGTTCCCTTTTCATCGGCGAAATGGTTGGTTATGAAGGAAACAGTTTTTATAACTGGCTTACACAGATGGTAGAAATAACCGGCGGTCTCTGGTGCTTTAATAATTACAATGACCTCGTATACAATCCATTTAATTATTATAATGCCAGACATTATTATTACGAGATGGCAGATCTTATGATCGACCGTATGAGCGGCAAGCAGACCGGACATGATGATTTTGGTGTGTATCTCACACCGGATAATATTGCTTCTGAAATTGCCACCCGCCGTGCAAAAACCGATGAGATCCGCGAGTATTATAAGAAAACGGGAACCATCCCTCTTCGTGATTACAATGATGCATCCAACATCACAAGAGACAGTCAGTATCTGAACAACTAATACAGAAAGGTTAGATTTTTTATGACAACAAAAAAATGGTGTATCAGCTTTGTCTGTATCATCCTTGCTGCTCTTCTGTTTATTATGGGTGTCAACTATTTTTACGACCCTTACGGATATTTCCGAAGCCAGAGCGGTGACTGTTATGACTTAGATGAAAATGACTATCTGAGAGAACAAAAAGCCGAGCATATCAAACACTTCTCCGACCAATACGATGCGTATCTGATCGGAGGGTCGAAAGCCGGTGCTCTCCGTACCGACAAGTTAAAAGAGCTCGATGGCTATAATTACTATAACTGCTGGGTTCTCTCCGGTAATTTTCAGGATTATGAGGCTTATACCAAATATATTGTAGAACATACAAAAGCCAAGAAAGTACTTTTGCAGATATCCACTTCCGAGATCAAACAGTTTGACCGTGAATCCCGCGGTGCAATCTATGAGACTCCGGCTATGTTAAGTGGATCTTCCAAAACCGAAGAGGTGTTTCAGTTTTTATTTAAAAACCTCAAAGTGTCTTGGGAAGAATTTTTTGATCAAAGCGAAAAGTACCCGTGCATGGAAACGGGCGAACGTAATCTTACAAAATATTACAATTACTTCAATGAAAATAAGGGAACGGATGAGTATTACAATTTCCTTATGAAGAAGAAAGTGACTGAATTTTACAAGTATCTTGAAAAAGGTACTCCGGACCGCTCTTCCGTAGTCAGTCAGTGCGTCGCTTCCATCAAACGCATGAAAAAGATGTGTGATAAAAAAGGTATTGAATTCCAGATCTTTTTCGGTTCTGTCTTTGCCGGTCAGATGATCGGATACGAAGGCGACAGTTTTTACGAATTTCTCCGTGAAGTCGTACAGATCGGCGGAAACGTATGGTGCTTTAATACCTTTAATGATGTTGCTTTAAACATTTACAATTATTATGACATTGCTCATTATTATTATGAAGTCGGCGATCTGATGATCGATACAATGGCTGGAAAAAGCACGTCACACAACGGATTTGGCATTCTTCTCACACCGGACAATGTCGAATCTGAAATCGAACACAGACGGGCTGAACTTGCCCAATGGAAATCCTATTATCAAACTCACGGCACTCTTCCATTCCAGGGAATGGAAGATACCGATAGTCTGATCCCTAAAATTTACGGATAATAAAAATCCCATCAAAGGAAATGCTGTGCTGTACAGACCACCTTTGATGGGATTTTCTTATATGGGTTGGTTTTTCCCTATTTTGTAACATCATCGACGGCATCTTCTACACCATCAACCGTATCTTTTACGCCATCTCCAACGCCATCCACGATATCATCTACCGCATTTCCTGCATTATCAGCATCGTCATTGGTTCCGGCCGTAGCGGATGGAGAAGATGTATCCTCTGCATCTGTAGACGTTTCTGGAGTGTTTTTTGGCGTTTCTGTGGCATTGTCTGTGGAAGCCGCCGGCGCCGGAGAGGTCGTAGTACCATTTTTATTTCCACCGCATCCGGTCAGCATCGCAGCCGTCAGACAAAGAGTTACTGCAAACATACTAATTTTACGTTTCATGAGATTACTCCTTTCCATTTCAAGTCCCTCATTTCCCTCTTAGTATGTCTGTTTGCCTATTCTTTATTCGCAATTTCGCAAATTTCGTATACAATCTCACGAATGCATTTTCCATCACAGTCAATCGTATGATCTGCATATTTTTCATACAGTGGAAGCCGCTCTTCGTAAAGAGAACGAAGCGTCTGTCCCTCTTTCATGGACACTCCACGTTCTTCCAAATCTCCCAGTCTGTGCTCCAGTTCTTCATAAGAAATTTTAAGATATACAATTTTTCCCAATTCTTTCATGTTCTGCATCGCTTCTCTGCCATAGACAGCACTGCCGCCTGTCGCTATAATGCTGTTTTTCGCAAAAATTTCCGAAAGAATGGCATTTTCTACTTCGTTAAATCCATCCTGTCCATATTCTTCCAATATTTCATGCAAAAGCATCTTCTGCTTTTCCTGAATAACAAGATCGGTGTCCAAAAAGGAAAACCCGAGACGTTTGGCAAGCACGACTCCAATCGTACTTTTCCCGGCACCCGGCATTCCTATCAGTATAATATTTGAGATCATCTGCATTTCCTCACTATTTCTTCCATGTACTTGCTGAGAACAATAATAACAATGGGAACAATTCCAAACGCCCGGCTATCATATCCACTATTAATACAACTTTGGACAATGGCGAGAAAAAGGAAAAATTTGAAACCGGTCCAGCCAAATGAAATCCCGGTCCAACATTGTTGATCGTTGTGGCGACGCTGGTAAAATTTGTCTCGAAATCATGTCCATTTATGCTCACTATTAACAACGATACTGAAAAAAGCAAAACATAAGCTACGAGGTATACATTGACAGAACGTACCGTCTCATGCTCTACTTTTCTTCCATCCATGCTGATCTTATATATATTTCGTGGATGGATCATCACCTTTAATTCTTTAAAAAAAGTCTTCGCCCAAATGATAAAACGGGATATCTTCATTCCACCGCCGGTACTTCCGGCACAGGCTCCGATAAACATCAGACCGATCATGATCGTCTTCGAAAACTCCGGCCACTGGTTAAAGTCCACCGTCGAATATCCGGTCGTCGTTATGATGGATGCCACCTGAAAGAAGGCATGCTTCATCGCATTCGGATACGATCCCATCTGTCCGCGGATATTAAACATGACCACAAGAGATGCCACAATTATGATACTGATATACACCCGGACTTCTGATAATTTCAAGGCATCCTTCCATGCTTTTTTCAAAAGGAGAAGGTAGTAAAAGGAAAAGTTTATTCCAAATGCGATCATAAAAACGGTTACAACAATCTGGGTATAATTTGAAAAACTTCCCATACTGTCATTCATAATACCAAATCCACCGGTTCCGGCTGTTCCAAATGTCGTCGTAACCGCCTGAAATACCGTCATATCACCAAAGATAAGAAGCGAAAACTCAAGCGCCGACAATCCGATATACAATCCATATAAGATCTTTGCCGTTGATTTGACATGGGGAACCAGCTTACTTACCGAAGGTCCCGGACTTTCAGCTTTCATCAGATACATATTTCTGCCGTCCGCCAGCGATACGACAGCCATCATAAACACCAGCACTCCCATCCCACCGATCCAGTGGGTAAAGGTACGCCAGAAGTTAATACAGTACGGAAGGGTCTCCACTTCCTGAAAAATCGTCGCTCCCGTCGTAGTAAACCCCGATGCGGTTTCGAATACTGCGTCAATATAGGACGGTACTACATCACATAGTACAAACGGAAGTGCACCAAATAAACTGAGAAGAACCCAGCTGAGTGCCGTGATCACAAAGCCTTCTCGGGCATACATCGTTTTGTCTTTCGGTATCAGCCTGGTTATGATAAATCCAAGGCAGAGACAGACTAGAGCCACAACAGCAAACCAAACTGCCTCTACTTCCTGATACATCAATCCCACAAAACAAGGAAGCATCAGGAAGAACCCCTCAAATACGAGAAGCCAGCCAAGTATGTAAACTACGATTCTCTTCTTCACCTTAATCCCCCTTCTCCCTGATGTGAATCACTTCACCAATGTCTTTGATTCCGAGCATTGCCGTAACAACCACAACGGAATCGCCAACCTGCATCACATCTTTACCACGGGGAAGAATCATTTTCCGATTTCGGATAATGCAGGCAACGAGAGTATTCTCATCAATCTGAAGTTCCTCCAAAGGAATACCTAACAGGCTGGAATTATTTTTTACGACAAATTCCAATGCTTCTGCCTTTTCATCTAAAATACGGTACATCGTTTCTACATTGCAGCCGATCGAATTTTTCATCGCACGCACAAACCGCAGAATATTCTGGGCTGTAATCTTTTTGGGATATACGGTTGTATCCAGATCCAGTTCACGAATGACCTGATCAAACTCCATACGATTGATCTTCGTCGCAATTTTTCCTTTTGTCTTTGTTCTTGCAAACAACGACAACATGACATTTTCTTCATCATAATCGGTAAGTGTTACAAATGCCTCGGCACTTTCGACCCCTTCTTCGATCAAAAGTCTCTGATCCGTTCCTTTTCCCTGTATGATCTGAGCTTTGGGAAGTTTTTCTGCCAATTCTTCACATCGGTCTTTCTTCTGCTCGATCAGTTTGATATCAATTCCCATCTGCAAGAGCATTTTTGCCAGATAGAATGCCGTAGTGTCTCCTCCTATGATCATCGCATCTTTTACCTGATGCGTCTCAATTCCTATCTTTTTGAAGAAATTGCTTGCGGTCTTTGGATCCGTTATCATCGAAACAACGTCTTTTTGCTGAAGGGCAAAATCTCCTTTTGGAATATAAATCTCTCCGCCACGCTCTACGGCACAGATCATGACATCCACCTTCAGTTTGGGACCGATTTCTAACATCGTCATTCCTTCCAGACTGGAATTTTCCGGTATTTTGAATTTGAGCATCTCCACTCTGCCCTTGGCAAATGTATTGATCTTGATGGCAGAAGGGAAACGCAGTACACGCGCAATCTCTGCTGCGGTAGCATATTCCGGATTGATCGTCATGGCAAGTCCCAATGCTTCTTTTATCATTCCGACTTCCTGACTGTATTCCGGGTTACATACACGGGCAATCGTCTGACAGTTTCCCGCATGTTTTGCGATCAGACAGCAGAGATAGTTTAATTCATCCGAATCCGTAACTGCAATTAACAGATCGGCATCTTCTATGCCTGCTTCTTTCTGCACCTGATAACTGGCACCATTTCCAACAACGCCCATAACATCGTATTTATTGGAAATTTCTTCCACTATTGCGTAGCGCCGGTCAATCACTGTAACCTCGTTATCTTCCCGGTTCAGCTCGTCTGCCAGGGTACGTCCAACCTGTCCACACCCCACAATAATTATCTTCATTTCTAGTCCTCTTTTCTTCTCATTCCGTCCTGAATCGCGGCATATCACTGTAACGATTCAGACCTCCCAGCCACATAATCAAATTATATTCTCATACCGGCAAAGTGTCAAGAGAGAGAACGAATCTTAACTATCTTTTAGGTTGCTTTTCTGAAAAAAAGAAAGCCGGCAACCCGTTGAAAACGGATATACCGACTCTCTTTCCAAACACATTTTGTTCTTCTATTACAGGGAAACTTTCTCCAGTTTCCAGATTTCTTTTGCATATTCTTCGATCGTACGGTCGGAAGAGAATTTTCCACTTTTTGCCACATTCAAAAGTGCCATCTTCGCCCATGCCTCGCGGTCACGGTAAGCGGCATCTACTTTCTTCTGTGCCTCTGCATAAGAGCGGAAGTCTTTCAGGATAAAGTACTGGTCTGCACGCTCATATCCATTGGAATCCAGCAGGGAAGAATACAGTTCGCGGAACAGTTCCGGATCTCCATAGGTGCCATCGATCAACTGATCTACCACTTTGCGGATATCGGCATCGCTGTTGTAGATCTCGCGTGGATCATAGTGGTTATTGTGCTCGAAGTCGCTCACTTCCTGGGAAGAAAGTCCAAAGCTAACCGCATTCTCTTGTCCTACTTCTTCTACGCTCTCGACATTGGCACCATCCATCGTACCAAGTGTCGGCGCACCATTGAGCATGAATTTCATGTTTCCGGTACCGGATGCTTCTTTACTTGCCGTAGAAATCTGCTCAGACACATCGGCTGCGGCAAAGATAATCTCTGCATTGCTTACGCGGTAGTTTTCAATAAATACAACTTTGATCTTTCCACCAATGCTGGCATCGTTATTCACTACATCTGCTACACTGTTGATCAATTTGATAATTGCTTTTGCACGGCGGTATCCGGCAGAAGCCTTTGCGCCAAAGATAAAGGTATGTTTTACCATATCCATCTCCGGATGCTCTTTTACCTGATTATACAGATACATTACATGCAGAATGTTAAGCAGCTGACGTTTGTACTCATGAAGACGTTTTACCTGTACATCAAAGATAGAGTTTGGATCCACTTCAATGCCATTGTGTTTCTTGATATAATCAGCCAGACGTACTTTATTCTGATATTTGATATCCATAAATTCCTTCAAAGCACGCGCGTCCTCTGCATAAGGCGCAAGTTTACCAATTTCTGCCAAATTTGTAATCCAGCCATTTCCAATTCGGCTCGACACATAATTTGCCAGAAGCGGGTTGGCATGAAGAAGGAATCTTCTCTGTGTGATACCGTTTGTTTTATTGTTGAATTTTTCCGGCATCATCTCATAAAAGTCTTTTAATTCCTGATTTTTCAGAATCTCTGTATGCAGTCTTGCCACACCATTGACAGAGAATCCTGCTGCAATGGCAAGATGTGCCATTTTTACCTGACCATCATAAATGATTGCCATTTTCTTAACTTTATCAAAGTTACCAGGATATTTTTCTGCAATCTCGTTCTGGAAACGACGATTGATTTCTTCTGTGATCTGGTAAATTCTAGGAAGCAGACGGGAGAACAGGTCAATCGGCCATTTCTCCAATGCTTCTGACATGATCGTATGGTTGGTATAAGCACAACATTTTGTCGTAATCTCCCATGCCTCATCCCATTCCAGGAAGTATTCATCCAAGAGAATACGCATAAGTTCCGGCACGGTTACGGTCGGATGGGTATCATTTAACTGGAAGCATACTTTCTCCGGAAGACCATGAATATCATCATGATTTGTCATATATTTTGCTACCGCACGCTGAACACTGGCAGATACGAAGAAATACTGCTGTTTCAGACGAAGTTCTTTTCCTGCGGTATGATTATCATTTGGATAAAGCACCTCACAGATCGTACGGGCGAGGTTCTGCTGCTCTACTGCTTTCTGATAATCTCCTTTATCAAAGGAATCCAGATTAAAGGTATTGATTGCTTCGGCATCCCAGATGCAAAGTGTATTTACGATGCGGTTGCCATATCCAACTACCGGAATATCATATGGAACAGCCTTTACAGACTGATAATTTTCCTGCACATACTGATCTCTTCCATTTTCGGCTTTACGAACGGCTACATATCCACCGAATTTTACTTCTACGGCGTACTCCGGGCGTTTCATCTCAAATGGATTTCCGTCTTTCAGCCAGTCATCCGGTGCTTCTACCTGAAAACCGTTTTCAATCTTCTGTTTAAACATACCGTATTTGTAGCGGATTCCACATCCGTACGCAGGATATCCCAACGTTGACAGGGAATCTAAAAAGCATGCTGCCAGACGGCCAAGACCACCATTTCCAAGTGCTGCATCCGGCTCTTCATCCTCGATCACATCGAGATTCACACCGAGTTCATCAAGCACCTCACGTACCACTTCATCCTGTTTCAGATTGATGATCATATTACCAAGGGCACGGCCCATCAAAAATTCCATGGAAAGGTAGTAAACGGTCTTTACATCCTTTTCTTCGTATTCTTTGTGTGTATCAAACCAGTCATCTACCACGATGTCTTTGACCGCATAAGCCACGGCCTGGAACAACTGCTGGTTTGTCGCCTGTTCTACCGGTTTACGGAACAACAGCTTCATGTAATTTTCGATGTCCTTTTTTAAATGAGCCTTTTTCTCAGCCTTTGTCAGATACTTTACTCTTTCTTCCATCTTTCATCCTCCATATTCATACTGTTACTCTACAGTCTTCGCTTCCTTCCTGTAAAATATTGGATATTTTTTAGAAAGAAACTTTTGCAACACCAAGTGTTACATCTTCACCATTGATCTTCCATTCAGCAGTATGTCCCTGCATGGAACCAATGATGATCTTCTGTGCGAGAACCTCCTCTTTAATCTGGTCGGCGTTCTTCGCAATGATGTCAGTAATCTTATCGTTACCAACTTCATAAACCTCTATGTGATCCATAACCTCGAATCCAGCATCTTTACGCATTGTCTGGATCTTGCTTATGATTTCACGCACAAATCCTTCCTCAATGAGTTCCGCGGTAAGATTGGTATCGATCACTACTGTGATTCCGCGGTCTGCCTGAGAAACATATCCTTCCTTCTGTGCAGATTCAATCAACAAATCTTCGGAAGAAAGCACTTCATCGACACTCTCTACCTGAACCGTAGTCTCTCCCTTTTCGCCAAGTTCTGCCACTACTGCATTGCCATCAAGGTTCGCAAGAACTTCTTTCAAGGCATTCAGACGGCTTCCAAAGCGGCGTCCCAGCGTACGAAGCTGTGGCTTGATCGTAAAGGCGGTAAAGTCACTTACATCCTGTGTGAAGATGACTTTCTTTACATTTAACTCATCGGCGATGATCTCCTGATAGAACTCGGACAATTCTTCGTTCTTTTCATCTTTTACATACAACGTACCGATTGGCTGACGGTTTTTGATATTTGCTTCGTTTCGGCAAGCACGGCCAAGCACTACGATCTGAAGAAGCACATCCATCTTCGCTTCCAAATCTTTGTCGATCCATTCCTCTTTGACTTCCGGGAAGTCGCACAAATGAATACTTTCCGGTGCCGACTTATCGAGACTGCATACCAGATTCTGGTAAATGCTCTCGGTCATAAACGGAACCATCGGCGCAGCAGCTTTACTGATCGTTACCAGCGCTGTATATAATGTCATATAGGCATTGATCTTATCCTGTTCCATTCCTTTTGCCCAGAAACGGTCGCGGCAGCGGCGTACATACCAGTTACTCATATCGTCTACAAATTCCTGAAGTGCGCGTGCTGTCTCCGGAATGCGGTAATTTTCAAGATTGGTATCCACTTCTTTTACTACCGAATTCAGCTTACTGAGCAGCCATTTATCCATAACACTTAGTTTATCATATTCGAGAGAATACTTTGTGGCATCAAACTCATCGATATTCGCATACAGTACAAAGAAAGCATACGTATTCCACAACGTACTCATAAACTTACGCTGGCCTTCGACAACCGCTTTTCCATGGAAACGGTTTGGCAGCCATGGTGCACTGTTTACATAGAAATACCAGCGGATGGCATCGGCTCCATACTGATCCAATGCTTCAAACGGATCTACGGCATTTCCTTTACTCTTACTCATCTTCTGTCCATTTTCATCCTGAACATGTCCCAGTACGATGACATTTTCATATGGTGCTTTATTGAAAAGCAGGGTGGATTCTGCCATCAGAGAATGGAACCATCCACGGGTCTGATCCACGGCCTCAGAAATAAACTGTGCCGGGAACTGGGATTCAAACAATTCTTTGTTTTCAAATGGATAGTGATACTGTGCAAAAGGCATTGCTCCGGAATCAAACCAGCAGTCAATGACTTCCGGCACACGTTTCATCTGTTTGCCACAGTCCGGACAGGTAAATGTCACACCATCAATATACGGACGATGAAGTTCCAGTTTTTCCGCGGATGCATCTCCGGAACGCTCTGCCAGTTCTTTACGGCTTCCGATACATTCCTGATGTCCACAGCCTTCACATTCCCAGATATTGAGCGGAGTTCCCCAGTAACGGTTACGGGAGATCGCCCAGTCCTGAATATTCTCTAACCAGTTCCCAAAACGTCCCTTTCCAATGGATTCCGGAATCCAGTTTACGGTATTGTTATTGCGGATCAAGTCGTCTTTTACTGCGGTCTCACGGATATACCAGGACTCTCTTGCATAATAGATGAGCGGTGTATCACAGCGCCAGCAGTGTGGGTATTCATGTTCAAATTTTGGTGCTGCAAACAGCTGTCCGCGTGCATCCAGATCTTTTAACACTTCCGGATCTGCTTTTTTAACAAAGATTCCGGCAAATGGAGTTTCTTCCGTTAATTCTCCTTTTTCATTTACAAGCTGTACAAATGGCAGGTCATAATTACGTCCTACGTTGGCATCGTCTTCACCAAATGCCGGCGCAATATGAACGATACCGGTACCATCTGTCATTGTAACATACGTATCACAGGTTACAAAAAATCCCTTTTTGTTCTGTTTGTCCGCACATTCTTTCGCGCAGGCAAACAATGGCTCATATTCTTTGTGCTCCAGTGCGGTTCCCGGGAAAGAATCCAATACTTCATAAGCTTTTTCGCCTTCTTCTTTGGCAAGGGAACCCAGTACACTATCCAGTAAATCTTCTGCCATATAGTAAACGTAACCGTCTGCTGCTTTTACTTTGCAGTACGTATCATTTGGGTTTACACAAAGTGCCACGTTACTTGGAAGTGTCCAAGGTGTCGTCGTCCACGCAAGGAAATACGCATCCTCTCCTGTCACTTTAAAACGCACGATCGCGGAACGCTCTTTCACCGTCTTATACCCCTGTGCTACTTCCTGTGCAGAAAGCGGTGTACCGCAGCGAGGACAGTAAGGAACAATCTTAAATCCTTTATATAACAGATCTTTATTCCAGATCTCTTTCAAAGCCCACCATTCGGACTCAATAAAATCATCATCATAAGTTACATACGGATGCTCCATATCTGCCCAGAAACCAACGGTATCGGAAAAATCTTCCCACATTCCTTTGTATTTCCATACAGATTCTTTACATTTTTTGATAAAAGGCTCTATTCCATATTCTTCAATCTGTTCTTTTCCATCCAGACCAAGAAGTTTTTCTACTTCCAATTCCACCGGAAGTCCATGGGTATCCCATCCGGCTTTTCTAGGTACGCGGTATCCTTTCATTGTACGGTATCTTGGAATCATATCTTTGATGACACGTGTCAACACATGGCCAATATGCGGCTTTCCGTTGGCTGTTGGAGGTCCGTCATAAAACATATACGTTGGGCATCCCTCACGCAATTCAATACTCTTCTGAAAAATATCATGATCTTTCCAAAATTTCTCAACTTCTTTTTCACGGTCAACAAAGTTTAATCCTGTTGAAACTTTCTCGTACATAAATAACCTCTTTTCTGCAACAATATCGTCGTTTCGCTGCTTTTTTTCTTAATTTTTAAAGAAAACAGCTTCCATCCTCATAAAAAGGACGAAAGCCGTATCGCTGTCATCACATCGCTATCGAAAACTAATCGTCTCTCACTTATCTTTGATTTTCTATTAACTATAATAAAGAGTTTCCCCGAAATTGTCAATGGACAATTGTAATAAAAAACCAAAAGAAAATATCATTCCGATTGTGAATACTGTTTTAACAATTCCGAATCCAGTTTGATGCGGTTATCCATCGTCTTCATGATATCAATGAGAGCAAGGTCTCCGCTCGTCTGTGGATTGGAAAGATCGTAAATTTTATTATCCTGAAAACTGAGTACCCACGGTTTGAAAATGTCGTTTTCATTTTCATGCAGGATCAGTCCCTGTACATGATCGGTAAGCTGTACACAGACACCCGGATACAATACATTGATTCCGGAGATCAGCGCCTGCACAACAACCGGATCAAAGCGTGCAGAATCGTCCAACAATTCACGCAGTGCTTTTACCTCGCTTGTCGGTTCTTCAAATGACTTCATCGCGGTCCGGCGGTCATACGCATCGGCAACAAACAAAATGGCCGCTTCGACATTGCTTTTTACGGCTTCTGACACGCCATCGCCGTTGTTCACATACAATTCCTGCATATGAATAATCGTACGCAGAACATTCTCATCCATTCCACTGTAATTTCTCAAAATTTCGATTGTTCTTGTTCTGGCTGCCGCGCGGAGCTGTAAATCCTCTTCTGCCGCCGTTGCCGGCACCATTCCTACCGCTCCGCAGTCATGCAGCAGGGCTGCCTTAACAAGAGCATTCATTCTCGTCGGAGTCATATTCATCCTTCCGGCGATCACGGCACACAGAATCGCCACATTGATGCTATGTTTATAGGTAAAATCATCATTGCTCCGCAGATTCTGTATAAAATTGATCTTTTTCGGAAGATTGGCATAATTTTTTATCACCAGACTGCACAGCCAGTCCAGTCCTTTGTCCTTTTTATCGGCAATGATCAATTGCAGATCTTCCTTGATACTGAATACTGCCATCGTCTGAAACCGTTCAAAATTGATATCATCTTCTGACATCGGTGGCAGCGGTTCTGCCGGCTCCAAAATATACAATCCCATCAATCCAAAATTACGGATTCCATAGATTGCCTGCATCGTAAGTTTTGTATCACGGTCATAAAGAAGCACGCCATTTTTATTATAAATCGGTTTGCCAAGACGCATCCCCGGTTTTAAGTCATCGACTTTCACAAATAACATATTTTTCATCCTCCTCGCTTATTTCATTTTTTCGACACAAATCTATATTACTATAATCATAACAGTTATGGGAAAAGAATACAATAAATATTTCAATTTTTTATCGTTTTTTTGAATGGAGGATTTTTTATGTGGAAACGTTTGATTTGTATGTTATGTTTATGCGGTCTGCTGCTTTCCGGTGCCATCCCGGCTTCTTCTTATGCCGCGCAGACAGCGGACACTGCGGCGGAATCTTCGGTTACGATCACCGGTGAATATGCCGATGGACGCGTCCTCCTGTCACTGGTATCTCCTTCCGAAACTTCGCTTACCAGAGAAGGTACAGTCTCCTTTGATAAAAAGATCCGCATTGAACAGGCGGATTTCCTTGGAAATGCGGGCGAACTCTTTGGCATTTCTCAAGATTCTGACGAAGCCGAATTTTTAAAAGACAAAACCTTTTATGTGACAGAAGCCGTGTCGGATACTTATTCCACGAAAGAGCTCATCCAAAAATTGGAAAATAAAGCGTATGTAGCAGAAGTTTCACCGGATTACAAGCAATATCTGGCTTCGGATGACCCTTATGAATCCGAACAATGGTATCTTGACGGGGAAGGTTCCTATCAATCAGCGGGCAGTGGGATATCACTATCCTCCCAGCCTGCCCCATCCTCTTCTGACAGTCCCGTGATTGCCGTTATGGACACCGGCATCACCCCTTCCCACGAGGATCTCATTGACCATTTATGGGTAAATACAACCAACTCCCTGAAAGGAACTTATGGCTATGATTTTTCTTCTGACTCTGATGACTGCACCGATTCTTCCGGTCACGGAACCCATTGTGCCGGTGTGATTGCTGCCACGACGGACAATCAGAAAGGAATCCGCGGAATATCGGATGCCAAATTAATGACTTTAAAAATATTTGATGATAACGAAGAATGCTATAACTCCTATATTATCAACGCACTAACCTATCTGAAACAGGCAAAAGATGCCGGTGTTCCGGTCACCGCCGTAAACTGCTCCTGGGGCGGAGGAAGTTCCAGTACGGCAATGAAAACCCTGATCCGCTCTCTCGGACAGTCCGGTGTATTATTTGTATTTGCTGCCGGAAATGACAGCAAAAATCAGGATACTGCGGAAACCGAATGCCCGTATGATCTTTACGATACCGCCGCGTATTCGGATCTCCGCAATTATATCGTCACGGTCGGAGCATCCAATACCAGTGATGATATCGCCTGGTTTTCCGACTACGGAAAAACGTCTGTGGATCTGTTTGCTCCCGGAGAAAATATTCTGTCTTCCTATATGACAGATACCTATTTTCCGGAACTTTATCAGTCAGACGAAACCCTGCGGGATAAACTTACCGGTTATTACCAGTCTTTTGACACTTCCAACTCTTCCCGTGAATTGTACACCGATTCAGACGTAGGATATCAAACTTCAACATCCTCTGTCTTTACGCAGGATTCGTCTCATGATTATTATGGACAGAATAATGGGGGCTGTCTTCGCTGGGATATTCAGATGGGAACTCCGTCTTTCCACCGGAAACAGGCGTATGCCTATATTGATGTCACACCGTATGATCTGGATCCTTCGAAAGATTACTATGTCTCTATGATGTTTGGCACAATGGACAGTACCACCGGTACCATTGAGTGGGAGCATATAACAAAACACTCTTCCGGAGATCTCGGTTCAGATAACAACCGATTTTACCAATCTGCTGATGGCCATTTATATTTCCGTGTTGTCGGGCTTGAATCCGCCGGCTCTTCTTCCGGAACCACAACGCTTTTCTTAGATAATATCGGTATCTCGACTGCCGATCCGGATACCGCTGAATTTGGACGATATGAACTTCTCAGCGGTACTTCGATGGCTGCTCCTATGGTAACCGGCGCAGCTGCGCTCTGCGCTGCGTATGCTCCGGAGGAAGATGCTTACAACCGCAGAAACCGCGTGCTAACTTGCGTTCGTCCCGTAGAATCTCTTACAGACCTGTGTGTTACCGGCGGTATTCTGGATGTGAGTAAAATTTCTGCTTATACCACGGTAGAGACACCGGATCTTACCCCGGCAGAAGTCCCGGAAACGATTGCTCCACAACCCCAGCCATCCGGCACGGCCACCGGTTCCACGTCTGTGTCACTGAACGGCTCCTCCTCTCCTTCCGGAACAACGACTTCCAAATCTGTCACAAAAGTAAAAAAACTGAATTTTAAAAAGAAAATTAAAACACTCCGCGCCGGTCATACCTATAAATTAAAGATACGCTATACCCCTTCCCGCGTGTCCAATAAAAAGCTCAAATGGACCAGTTCCCGGAAAAAATGGGCAAGTGTCTCAAATTCCGGTGTCGTCCGGGCGAAAAAGAAAGGGATCGGGCATACTGTACGCATTACCGCGGCGGCAAGAGATGGCAGCCGGAAAAAAGCCAGTCTCCGCATAAAAATTACGAAATAGTTTTTCTCCTTGATTTTTCTCTCCTTTTTTCATATACTATTATATACGTAACTATTCAGGATCCAATGTATGGAAATCAATGAATCGTCGTGCTTGCACGTAAGAGGCTTTGATTTCCATACATTTAGATCCTAATAGGGCTCCCCTCCCCATATGAGCATTTTTAGCCTTGTCAAAGGCGAAAAAGAACACGAAGTGTTCGAAATGCGAATATGTAGGAGGGGGCCTGAATAGTTAGTTATATACTTAGAAAAACATGGAGGAATTTCAATGGTTCATTTTATCTGGGCGTGTAAAAAAATAAAAGAACAATTTGTAAAGAACACCTTATCCATCTATGCTTCGAATGTGGTATTCTTTATTATGCTGTCCTTTTTTCCTTTTGCCATGTTCTTTTTTACCATATTAAAATACATTCCCGGCATTACGCAGGGAAATCTGATTCCGATGATCGGTTCACTCATTCCGGGCGAGCTGGGCGAAACTCTCGTTTCTTGGATTCAGGAAGCCTACCACCATAGTTCCGGAACCGTGTTATCCATCTCAGCGCTTACCGCTCTGTGGGCAGGTTCCAAAGGATTTATGGGAATTACCTACGGTCTGAATCGGATTGCCGGAACGGAACAGCGGGGAAACTGGTTTTTCAACCGCTTTGTTTCCTTCCTGTATACGTTGATCTTTGCCGCTATGCTGGTCTTATCACTCAGCGTCATTGTATTTGGCAACCAGATCCTGCTTATTATCGACTCCTTTTTTTCAATCGATACCCCACTGTTTATCGGAATTTTTTCGCTGCGTTCCATCGCCGGCTTTGCAATCTTTTTCTGCTACTTCCTGCTTATGTACACGTTTGTCCCATATCACGACGAACGCCCACGTTTACGAAATTATGTATCGGGCGCGTTATTTACATCGATTACGTGGATCTTATTCAGCAACCTGTATTCGGTCTATATTGATTCCTTTTCGAATTATTCGTCCCTTTATGGAAGTTTTACTTCGATCGCACTCTTTATGCTGTGGCTGTATGTCTGTGTCACACTGCTGTTTATCGGTGCATTGATCAACCAGTTTCACCTCGACGGATATTCCCTGTTTTCCCGGAAGGCGAAAAACAAGATCAAGAACCAATTTGAGACATTGAAAGAATCGATACTCCCGGAAAATAATGACAAATGATCTCCTGCTCGTTTTTACCAAGATTTGCCAGTTGTCTGGCTCCGGTCTGGCTCATACCAACACCATGTCCATAACCGCCTCCTTTTATCTCATAGGTACCTCCCACACGTTTCAATACAAAAAATCCGCTTGGAAGCATGGATAAACCAGTCACTTCTTTTCCGTCTTTCCGCTGGATTACCGCCTCTCCGGAAAACAAAAGCATCCGGATATTGTATTCGGATGTTACCCGTATCGTAGCTTCTGTCCCAACAATAATCGCCGTCTGCGCTACACCGCCACATCCTCGTTTTTTTATTATCACACGTTTTAATTTTCCTATATTTTCCACTCGTCTTTTTTCATAAATCCCCTCTCCTTTTCGAACTTCAATGCGATCCGGCGTCTTTTCACAGCGGTCTGCAAGCCGTTCATTGATATTTTTTTCCATTTGTTCCAGAGAGATCGTTGTGTTCCACCGGAACCAGGGTTCCTCTTTTTCCAGCACTTCCTGATCTTTCTCAAGAAACTCACAAAATAACGCGTCCTCTGCATACGTATCTGCCGCAAGCCGGTCTCTTTCTGCTTTTTTCTCATCCGAAATATCGGTACTCTGCACTTGTCCGGCAAGATAAGGGATTTCCCTGTCTGAAAAAGCGACACTGTCTGAAGAGGTCGTCACCCCACAGGAGGTTGCAAAAAAATACGTGGATGCCAACGTATTTCCGCTGCATACGACAAGTCCTTTCGTATCATCCACCGCCTTATTGGCCCTCTCATCCTCCGGCTGGCTCTGGTAGACCTGATACGCCACACTGTCATCGACTTGTGCGTCGTATTCTTTCAGGCGGTCATTTTGTTTCTGCTTTTTGGCATAACTCCGGGCGCAGACTGCCTGTGCGCGGAGAGCTGCTTCCGGGTATTCTGCCGGCATTTCACTCGGAAGCACTCCGTATAAATACTGCTCCAGCAGCAATTCGTTGATGACCCGTATCTTCTCTCCACTTTTTTTCAATTCCAATGTTCCGCGGTAAGAAGGCGTCCGTTCGCCTCTTTTAATGGAAGTTATCTCCAATTTTGCCTCTTCTGTCGAATTGATTTTTATTGTTTCCTCCCCCATGTCCGCAGCACGGACACAAAATTCTTCTCCCCCTTCGCATCGTTTTTCCTTCTCTCCTGTCTTTACCACAAATGGCTTTTCCGACCGTATCTTTACTTCGTCATGTTCTTTCGCGGCAAAATCTGTTGTTGTCAGAAGAACACGGATCGTCTCGGGAATTTCTTCCTTTTGCTCTACTACTTTCGCTTTGTCCGGCTTGCAGACAATCTTTCGCACACATTTTCCACGCACTTCAAGATCAGCAATCCCTTCGTATGTCTTTTCCCGCACAGCCCCCTTTACTGTATATTCCTCCCTTTCTTGTCCATTTACTACCCATAGAGTATCTCCTTGCGGTTTCGATATGTATACGTCTTTCAGTGTTGTCGTTTTCCATTTTCCGGACTGGATAAACCACATCGCTCCAGCCGCCAGGGCAAAGATCAGAAAGATTCCCAATACACGTAATAATCGCTTCAAAAAAAACAGCCCCTCTCGCATTTTTTACTACCTTATGCGAGACAGGCTGTTGTTATTCCTTCGTTTTTATGGAATTTTATTCTTCTTCCATGATATCTACGTTTTCACCACGGAGAATCTTGTTGATGTTACGTACGGCACACATTTTTCCGCACATCGTACAAGTATCTTCTTTTTCCGGTTTGCTCTCCGCACGATAACGGCGGGCTTTTTCCGGATCAATGGCAAGATCAAACTGCTTCTCCCAATCCAGATTTCTTCTTGCTTCGCTCATCTCGTAATCCCAGTCTTTGGCTCCCGGAAGTCCTTTGGCAACATCCGCAGCATGAGCAGCAATCTTGGAAGCGATGATTCCCTCTTTTACGTCGTCTACGGTTGGCAGTCGAAGATGTTCTGCCGGCGTTACATAACAGAGGAAGGACGCACCATAGGTAGCTGCGATAGCTCCTCCGATCGCACTTGTAATGTGGTCATATCCCGGTGCAATATCCGTAACCAATGGTCCAAGTACATAGAATGGAGCACCTTTGCATACCGTCTGCTGAATCTCCATGTTGGCACGGATCTGATTCAAAGGCATATGTCCCGGGCCTTCAACCATAACCTGTACATTATGGTTCCATGCGCGCTGGGTTAATTCTCCAAGTGCTACCAATTCTGAAATCTGGGAAAGATCTCCCGCATCCTCAATACTTCCCGGACGGCAGGCATCTCCAAGACTGATCGTAACATCGTATTTTTCACAGATGTCAAGAATCTCATCGTATCTCTCATAAAATGGGTTTTCATTTCCGGTAAGTTCCATCCATGCAAAGATGATCGAACCACCACGGGAAACGATGTTGGTATGACGAAGATGCTGTTTGAAACGGTCTGCGGTCTGACGGTTGATACCACAGTGGATCGTCATGAAATCCACACCATCTTCCGCATGCATACGAACGATATCAATCCACTCATCTGTCGTAATGGCTTTCAATGCCTTATTGTAATATACAACGGCATCGTAAATTGGCACCGTACCAAGTACAGCCGGACACTCTGCGGTCAATTTGCGGCGGAATTTTTTCGTATCTCCATAGGAACTGAGATCCATGATTGCTTCTGCTCCCATACTGATCGCTGCATTTACTTTTTCCATTTCGACATCCAGATCCAGACAATCTTTACTTGTTCCCAGATTGACATTGATCTTCGTCTTCAATTTACTTCCAATACCAAATGGTTTGAGGCATTTATGATTTTTATTGGCAGGAATTGCCACCTGTCCTTTTGCCACAAGATCCATCAATTCTTCTTTCCGAATATTTTCATATTCACACACGCGCTGCATTTCTTCAGTAAAAATACCTTTTCGTGCGGCATCCATCTGTGTCGTATAGTTCATTCAGTTTTCCTCCGTTATTCTTTCTTGTATTACATGCGATCCAATGTATCGCGAATTGCCTTAATAAAGTTCTCACTGTTCAATACGGTAACATCTTTTAATGCCGTGATAAGCGCAAGATCCTTTGTCATCTTACCTTCTTCAATCGTCTGCAAGGTTGCTTTTTCAAGCTTGTCCGCAAATTCCTGAAGTTCTTTGATGCCATCCAGTTCTCCACGTTTTCTGAGTGCTCCTGTCCAGGCAAAAATTGTAGCTACAGAGTTTGTAGAAGTCTCTTCGCCTTTCAGATGTTTGTAATAATGTCTCTGAACGGTTCCGTGTGCTGCCTCATACTCGTATACACCGCTTGGGGAAACCAGTACCGAAGTCATCATTGCCAGAGAACCGCAGGCAGAAGAAACCATGTCACTCATAACATCGCCGTCATAGTTCTTACATGCCCAGATAAAGCCGCCTTCGGTCTTCATAACACGAGCTACCGCATCATCGATCAGGGTATAGAAATACTCCAATCCTGCTGCTTCAAATTTGTCCTTATATTCTTTTTCATAAACTTCTGCAAAAATATCTTTGAAGTTATGATCGTATTTTTTCGAAATGGTATCCTTTGTTGCAAACCAAAGATCCTGTTTGGTATCAAGCGCATAACTAAAGCATGCTTTGGCAAAACTTGTGATCGATTTGTCAGTATTATGTACGCCCTGGATGATTCCCGGTCCGTCAAATTCATGAATCGTCTCACGCATCTCGGTACCATCCTCTGCCGTAAATACCAGTTCTGCTTTTCCTTTGCCCGGAACTTTGATCTCTACATTTTTATACACATCACCATAAGCATGACGTGCCAGCGTAATTGGCTTTTTCCAGTTTTTTACACATGGTTCGATTCCTTTTACCTGAATTGGCGCACGAAATACGGTTCCGTCAAGCATTGCACGGATGGTTCCGTTTGGCGATTTCCACATCTCTTTCAAATCGTACTCTGTCATACGTGCTGCATTCGGTGTAATCGTTGCACATTTTACCGCAACACCGTATTTTAATGTTGCATTTGCAGAATCTACCGTCACCTGGTCGTTTGTCTCATTACGATATTTCAAACCGAGGTCATAGTACTCTGTCTTCAGATCAATATAAGGAAGCAAAAGCTCATCTTTGATCATCTGCCACAAAATACGTGTCATCTCGTCTCCATCCATCTCAACCAATGGGGTCGTCATCTGAATTTTAGCCATTTCTTTTTCTCCTTTACAACATATCTATATATTCCTGCTCTCCATCATAACATACTCTGGAACATATTTCAAATAGATTATCCAAAATATACAACTTCTTCCTGAGGCGGCTGTGCCGGCTCAATCTTTTCCGCATAGAGCACCGGAAATTCTCCGTCATGCTTTCTGCTCTGCTGTGTTTTTACCGTCACCGTAACCATTACCCAGCTGTCGTTCTTATATTGATCCGCACCTTCACCGTGACACATATAACCGATGCGCGCAATATCATCTGCACAACAGGTCATTGCCTTGCGGGATGGGACAAATGCCCCGGCTGGAAATGTTTTATTGCGGTATACCTGGCCTTTAAAGGTGATTTTCTTTCCCACGTATTTTCGTGGGTTTTCACCAATATCCAGATACCACAGACCAAAGTCGTCATCTTCCAGTGTAATCTCCGACGAATTCACATCATACGGAAGTTCCTCATCAATCTTACTCTCCACGGTGCCATCTGCGGATTCAAACAGTACCTGCGCCTGACGGTTGATCGCTTTGACGTTTCGTCGGGCCGCCGGTTTGTCAATGTTATCCGATTCACAGCGGTTAAAAATGACAAGATCTGCCATTTTAAAATGTGACATCATCAGGGATTTCATGTTGGCGCTGTAAATCTGGAACGTCTGCGCATTTACCGTTGTAAATGTCTGTACAACAATCCAGTTTTCCGGAAATGTCTCGCGGTACATTTTATCCAGA
Source organism: uncultured Lachnoclostridium sp. (assembly GCA_905212635.1). GTDB lineage: Bacteria > Bacillota > Clostridia > Lachnospirales > Lachnospiraceae > Eubacterium_F. The sequence goes on from CAJMFH010000006.1 coordinate 69,636, forward strand.
TCCCACATACCATTGCATTCAACTACAATGCGGTTTGGTTTATATTTTTCCTGTAAATTCTTACAGCAGTCTTCGGTAAGTTCGTCCTCGTCTTCCAATACGACACAGGAAATCCGGTTTTTCATCAACAGCTGATCGTCGATCTCATGTTCGCCTTCTTCACACAAGATAAGCAGCGTCTTCGCACCATCCGAAAAGTTTCCCTCTTCAATTACCTCTTCGATACAGGTACTTTTTCCACTCTCCAAAAAACCGGTAAAAAGATAAACCGGAATTTCTTTTTTCCCAAACATATCTGGCGTCCTCCTTTATTTTCCGGCAAACAGATCACGAAGACCCGCTTCATCCAGTTTCGATCCGATCACACAAATTCTTCCTGTGTAATCCGCTGCCCCGCGGCGCACTTCATATTCACCCGGAACCAGATCAAAATGATACCATTCGCCTTCTTCGGAAGCCACAATACCTTTGGAACGAAGAATGGTTCCCAACTGTACTTTGTCATTGGCAAGCTTGTCCAAAATATCCTTCAGTTCTGCTTCATTATATTTATGCGCTGTCTCAATACCAATGCTTGAAAATACTTCATCTGCATGATGATGGTGATGATGGTCGTGATCGTGGTCATGGCAGCCACAAGTGCAGTTTTCATCATGGTCATGATGATGTTCATGATCGTGATGGTGATCGTGGTCATGCTCGTGATCATGCTCATGATGGTGTTCATGATCGTGATAGTGGACGTGATGATGCACGTGATCATGGTCACACTCTTCGCCATGCTCATGATGATGTCCACATTCCGGACAAACGTCCTCTTCTTCAAGCAGTTCTTTGACAAGGTCGTTTCTCTTTTCCATCGCATCCAGAATCTGTTTTCCGTTAATCTGATCCCAAGGTGTGGTAATAATCGAAGCCTCTGTGTTCTGTGTACGGATCAGGTCAATGCACGCCTGCAATTTATCTTCTTTCATATTGCCGGTACGGCTGAGCACGATGGTTCCGGCATGTTCTACCTGATTATTATAAAACTCACCAAAGTTCTTCATATACATTTTGCATTTTGTTGCATCGGCAACCGTCGTAAAGCTGTTGAGTACCACGCTGTCCTCTGCTACTTTTTCTTTTACACCAAGAACAGCTTTGATAACATCGGAAAGTTTCCCAACTCCCGAAGGTTCAATGATGATACGGTCCGGTGCATATTTTTCAAGTACTTCTGCCAATGCTGTTCCAAAATCTCCTACGAGAGAACAGCAGATACAGCCGGAATTCATCTCTGTAATATTGATTCCGGAATCTTTCAAAAATCCTCCATCAATTCCGATTTCTCCAAATTCATTTTCAATTAATACAAGTTTTTCTCCTGTAAATGCTTCTTCAATTAATTTTTTGATCAAGGTTGTCTTTCCAGCTCCTAAAAAGCCTGAAATAATGTCAATTTTTGTCATTTTAATAATCTCCTTTCAACTAATAATTGTTTCCATGTATATCGGTAAAACAACAACGAAATAATTGCTGATATACTCCATCCAACCGGCCAGGACATCCAGATCCCGGTGCTTCCAAATATGCCGGCAAAAATATAAGCCAGAATCACGCGCAGGATCAGATCAGTAAAGGTAGAAACCATAAATCCGATCATCGCGCTGCTTCCACGCAGCAATCCGTCTGCCAGCAGTTTTAATGAAATAATAAAATAAAACGGCGACACGATCTTCAAAAATTCCATTCCCGCTTTCATCGCGCCACCTGTCGGATTTTCCATAAAGATCCGAAGCATCTCATTTCCAAAGAAGAAAAATAAGACAAAAAACGGAACCGCGATAATCCAGGCAAGCATCGTACCTGCCCGAAACCCTTTCCGCACACGGTCTATTTTTGCCGCTCCGATATTTTGGGCGGAAAAACTCGACAGCGCATTGCCTAAGGTCGAAAAGGATGTGATCGTAAACGTATTTAATTTAATCGCCGCAGAATATCCGGCAATTACCGCAGATCCAAAGGAATTTACAAGACTTTGGATAAAAATATTTCCTACAGACACAAAACTCTGCTGCAAGATGCTCGGCACCGCAATTTTAGCGATACGGCGAAGCATGGATTTCGAATACAGCATCACTTTTCCATGTCCGTTCGGCAGCTTTGCTACCCGCTTTAACAGTGTGAACACCGCCAATACGCCGGCAATTCCCTGGGCGAGAAAAGTCGCCCAGCCGACACCGGATACCCCGAAATGAAACACTGCGACAAAGAGATAATCGAGCACCACATTTCCGACGGAAGATCCGATCAGAAAATACAGCGGTGTTTTGGAATCTCCAAGTGCCGTAAAGATCCCGGTTGCCACATTGTAGCAAAACAGGAATACCATGCCTCCAATGTATATTTTAAGATAAATATCCCCCGCATCAAATATATTATGCGGTGTATTCATCATCTGCATCAGATAAGAAGATGTCAGCAATCCAAATATTGTCAAAATCGCCGCAAGTACCGTACTCGCAATCAGCGTCGTGGATATGGCAGTTTTCATCCGCCGGATATCCCCGGCTCCAAAATACGATGAGATCACGACAGCACAACCGACATTGCATCCGATGGCAATCGCCATAAAGATCATCGTAATCGGATACGACGCTCCGACCGCCGCCAGTGCATCTTCGCCGGCAAACCGCCCCGCAATGGCACTATCCGCAATATTATACAACTGCTGAAATACAACACTGATAAACATCGGTATCGTAAAACTCCACAATACCGGTCGAACGTTTCCTTTGGTAAGATCTTTTACCACAAGGATACACCTTCTTTCTAAAACTTCCTATCTTTCAAAATGCTGGTAATCTTTGGAATATTTCCAGTCACCGCCCCAGGAAAAACCATATTTTTTGAAAATGCGGTATGCCTCATCCCCCCGGTGTATCATATAATCCCGGTATTTGCCACGGCACGTCGCCGCATCCCGGTTACGGTACACCTTACTGTTTGCCGGTGCAATGCCGTACTTGGTAATATAAGGGTTGATCCTTGGATTGATATCAATGGCAAGTCCCTGACTGTGCTTGGACATTTTGGAAGAATTTGCCACTTTGCGATAATTAAAAGCAGACGTATTGTTCGCCGCCATCGATGCCTCATCATCGGCATCGTATTCATCCACCAGCTGTATCCGGGCAATCGGATACTTTATCTGATACAATTCATAGAATACTTTACAGGTTGTTTTGGCGATTTTTTTATGAACCACCATCTCCCCCTCCTGCTCCATTCCGTCAAAATCAATGTAACGGATCCGAAGATACCGGAGTTGACTGAGCGGGATCTTTGCCCCTTTTTTATAGGATTTTCCACGCATCCGCGCGATGGTTTCCGAATCCAGTTTCTGGTACGTAAAGCCCTCTTTGTATGTATGCACTTTTGTCGTTTTTGCCGCTGTTTTTGCCCGGCAGATCTGACTGCCGAAAAAAATGGAACAGCTGACACAGACGACCGCAACGGTAAAAAATCTCTGCATCCATCGTTTTGAAATCATATCCCAATCCTTCCTTTCCCAGACTCGCGTGTTACAAAAAGAGAAGCCAACCGGCAGCTGATGTGACATCTGCCGCTTCGTAGCTTCTCCTTCCTAATCATCGGGGTAACAGGATTCGAACCTGCGACCTCATCGTCCCGAACGATGCGCTCTAGCCAAGCTGAGCCATACCCCGTCTCTTATCCTCCATCCAGTCAAAATCAATAACAGGCGTTACATCTCGTCATCGTCTTTTAATGAATCTTTTGCAGCAGCTACAATCGCAGAAACTGCCCCAACAACAATTACCACTGCTATAATAGCGACACCTACGCCGACTCCAAGTAATACCATGCCCCTCATCCTTTCTCTTGGATTTTGAACTTGCACTATTTATTATATCGCATTTTCAAAAAAAATCAAGACCTTTTCCATGAAAATATCACTGCATACATTCCGGCCGTTTCAAACTTCCCTTTTCAAACGTATACTCCGGTGTCTGGAGCGGATAGGTAAGTTCATCCACATAATACCACGGATCCTCTTCATGCAGCGGATTTTTCAGCACATGAAACTGCTGTGCCGGCATAAACCCCTGTCCGAGTAAAAATGCCTTTCGTCCACTCTCGTCCGTACACACATCCAGCACCATAACCGCATGTCCCGGACTTCCGCCCTGCACAAAGATATCTCCTGCCTGAATCTCTGCTTTCTTTATCTTCTTGGACTCATCGCTCAATGAAATCGTGCTGGCATACGCAAACACAAAGCGAAGATATTTTTCAAATACTGTTTCATCGTCATTTGCTGCTGCACTCTGCGTCCATGTTGTCGAAGAGCCGGAAACCGATACACGCATACCCTCAGCCCATTTACTGAACTCACAGGCAAATCCATTGACAAGATGGAAATTCATCTTATCGTACATTTTATTCTGGTAAAAATATTCTGCATACAAACGGATAATGGAATCGGCACACTGCTGTAAATCGCCCTCGACGAGTTTCATCTTTAATACCGCAACGTGCGCATCCTGATTCTGCTTCAATGACTTATCGTACAATTTCACTTTTTTTCCGTCTTTATACAATGCATAGTTTTCCAAAAAAGCCGCAAAACTGTCATCGTCCACTTCTTCCCGGTGAAATCCTTCAGGTGTATGAATCCGCTCTTTTAACGTCATCGCCTCCGCGTCATAAAATCCGGTAAACGGTTCTTCTGTCGGCTTTGGCGTCGCTGCCTGCGTCGGCTGCGGTGTCACCTGTTCTTTCGCCGTCTCAAAACTGCTGCGATAGCCTTCCGGTGCCGGATTCATATAACGCATCCCTGCGATTGCTGCGATCAGAAGCACCGCACCGAGCGCAATGGATAAAAATACTGTATTTTTATAATTCATAGGTAATAGTCCCCTTTTTTCGTCGTTTTCCTACTTGTGATTATACCTATTTGAGGGAGAAAAGTCAATGGAATTTGCAGGTTTCGCAAACTTACTGACCGCATACACCGGATATACTAAAAATTTCTTCATAAAAATTATGCAATACAGCACTTTTTTAGAAATTCAAAGGCGGAAAAGGCGTATTTTTTTTAATTTGCCAAGCGAAAAACAAAGTATGCAGCAGTCAAGTGTAGCAAACTCACTCCAGTCCTACATCTTTCTTGTAAATTCTCACCTCAAGTTCTTCCAGAAATTCATAAAAATTCATGAGATATTCTTCCGGCTTTGATTCATTACCAAAAATTCTTTCATACAAAACTTCTACACCGCCAAGCACATAGGAATTGTATAATTCATCATAAGTTTTTCGCTCTTCGTCTTTATCATCCATATGAAAGGCAATATCCATCCGCTCTTCGGAATCCATTTTTTCCCCATTTAACAGCATTAAATTACGGTAATTAAACAATAATTGCGGTCTGTCGTCCAGCATTTTATCTCGAAAGACACGGGTTTTGTTATTTTCATCACGTTCGACTTCTGCCTTTCGATTATAAATCCAGCCAATAATCGGTGCGACTTCATATACATCCAGATTACGTTCAAAAACAGATGCTCCAATCTCATCGTTCCATTTAGCCGTTAATTTTTTTACCATATCCGCATGTTTTCCATAAAAATAGTATTCTCGATCAAACATCGTTATCAACCCCTTTCCACAATTCTTGAATGCAATTTACTGTCATTTACCATTTCAATCATATAGCGGCAGCCAATCTTATCACTCATATGCTCTTCCGCCACTTCTCCATCCGTATCCTTAATAAATATGATAACCTGATCAGCAATGCGCGGAATCTCCGTACAGATTTTTTCTATTCTGGTCTTATCAAATGCCGACAATGGGGCATCCATGACCAACGGATATCCTTCATTTTCTTCATCAATCAGTTCGGTTTCCATAAGTGCCTCGTCATTAGCCTTTTTCTTAGCCAGATCAATAATTGCTGAGATAAATGTAAAAATCAGCGCGTATCCCTGTGCCGTATTGCGTTCCACTTCATCGGTAGAAGCCAATTCCTCATCAATACGAACCGTAATTCGATAACGTGGATCAATCGTTATCGATATGTTATGACCGTATATGGAGGCAAATATTTCATTCATACGATTTTGCAGTTTGATACGATAAAAATCTTCTTTCTCTTTGTACTCTTTTTTCAATGACTCGTACAATTCTTTCGCATATGCCATATAAATCTTATTTTTAACAACATCATCATTATTTACGATCATGGAATCCTTTTCCTGTTCCAATACCCGTATTTTTGTTTCTGCATCTTGGATTTGTTGTTTTAATCGTCCAATCTGTTGCTCAATCTTTGGCAGTTCTTTCTCAACCTCTTTATTTTCCAACAATGCCCTTTCTGCGGAGGATGTGTCTGCCATCATTTGCTGCTTATCATCACGTTCTGTCATTTTCCCTTCTAATTGGGCTGTACAGTCTTCGTAATTTTTCAATTTTTCTTTCCAGCGTTCCGAAAAATTTGTATAGTGCTCCGCTTCATGTAACTTTGTCCGATAATCTGCTTTTAATGATGCAATTGTCTTCGGATAAGAGGTCTCCCGCAATTTCATCACTTGCTCATAAGGCAACTGATTTTCACATAACGTTGTTCCACAGATACATTTTCCACGTTTCAAAAGAGCATCAATTGTTCTCGTTGTAAGATCCGGGATTATAAGCTCCTCTGTTTCCTCTTCTTCTATCAGACCAGCTGCTTTTTTTGCTACACCATATACACAAAATTGATAAAACTCTCTGGAAATCATCTGAAGCATATCTTTTGTCTTAGTATTTTTCTCTTTTAATAGATTTTCAATGTCTTTTTCCAGTGCAGCATACTCTTTTTTTATCTGCATATCAGACTGTCCGTCAATGATCAGTCTATTATTACTGTCCCGTTTTTCCTCTAGTTTTTTTCTCTCTTGCCGCAACTTGTCAAGTTCCAACGTATTATTTTGTATCTTTTGGTTCCATTCCTCAATCTGTGTATTCTTTTGTTCCATTTTTGCTGTAGATTGTGAATTTTTGTCAATTTCTCTTTGAATCTCTTTAATGACACACTTTTTATTGCTTTTTAAATGTTCAATCGTATTTTGTGTGGCTGTAAGTCCTACCAGACTATATACGGCATTTTGAAAATCTGAACTTTTTCCACTTTGTATTTCCTTGGACATTTCTTCAATTTTCTCTCCATCAAAGAAAAAGAAATTCGACAAATCCTTTGGCAAAAACTGTTTTACAATATAATCTTTTTGATATTCCGGAACATACTGAACATTTCCCGAATCATCAATCTTCGAGACAACAAATTTGCCCTGCCTTTCTTCTATCTTCTGATTGACATTTTTATAATATTCCTGTATACGCCGCACCGTATACTCTATATTGTTATAGGTAATATCCAGCATCACAGAGACATCTTTTTTCTCTCCTGTTCCCATTTTTTCTCTAACCGTACGATTTAGCAGTTCACGAATCTGAAAATTAGTCTTTCCATACAATGCCCACTGGAATGCCTGTGCCAATGTTGTTTTTCCGGTTCCATTATCTCCCATAATAACGGTTACATTCTTTTTTTCATCTGTTGCAAATTCAATTTCCGTTTCAATGTATTGCCGAAAATTCAACAATTTCATTTTCTTAATAATCATATTCTCTTCCTCCTCACTTTTCCAATGTACGATCCACTTCTGACTGTATAATTTTTACAATTTCAGAAACCATGTCCGCATCTTTCTTTTCGTGTGACTTTGCATTCTTTTTCTCAATCTGTAATATACGAAATCGAATTGCCTTCATCACATCTTCTTTCGTTTGTTCCTCATTCATCATTATTCTCGTCCTCCTCATATATTTGATAAGCATCCCGGATAGCTAAAATTTCAACCATTGATTCATAAGAATTATCTGCCAGTTTTCGAAAATCTTCAATTCGCTGTAATTCTCTCCGAATCAGGGATCTATCATATTTCAATTCCTTTTCATTCAAAAAGGAAACGATTTCTAATTCTCTTGGCAAAGTAATAAAATCATAAATTTCCGCATATTCCTTTCCGGGAGAAAGTCTCAATACACGCCCACGTCTTTGAATATACTCCTTCGGGTTCGTTGTACTTGCCAATATAAATGCCGTTTTAATAGCAGGAATATTTACGCCCTCATCAAGACATTTGATTGCCACTAAAGATTGAATTTCTTCCCCTTCCGTGAATTTTTCAATCAGTATCTGTCGTTCCCTGCGATTTTCTCCTGACGTAAATCTCGCTACTTTCATATGCAGATTTTTTGACAGGTATTTAGTGATCAGATCAATCTGCCGGCATTCTTCCTGTAATTCCTTATCTTCTGTCTTAGTGGATCCACAATATACCAAAATATGCTTATCTTCTTTATATTTCTCCATATACTTAAGCAGCAATTGGATTTTATTTTGTGCCCCCGCAACGATTCTTGCCCGGCTGATCATTAAACTTTTTACATATTCTGTAAGTTTGGGTTTTCCATTTTTATCAAATATCATACCCGATTCTATTTTTTCACTTATCTCCTGATATTTCTCCAGTTCTTCATCCGAAAAATAAACCGGAATCGGATAATACCGGTAGTGTGTCAGGAATCCATTTTCAATTGCCATCTCCAACGTATATTCAATACACTTTTTTCCAAAATAGGAAAGTAAACTTTGTGTTCCTTCTTCATCATGATGACGATCCAGCGTTGCAGACAGACCAAGCCGGTATTCAAATGCTTCCTCCAAATATCTGCGATACGTCGCAGCTCCCATATTATGTACTTCATCCACGATAAGAAGTCGGTTTTTCTTTATTTTTTCTAACTGTTTCTGCACTTTATCTTTACAAAAAGTATCCTTGGTCGTAAGTAGACAAAAAAATTTTTTCGTTCCCAGATTATATCGGAATACTGCCTGTCTTAACCGGCTTTCATAATCTTTATATTGGGGATCCCCGTAAGCAATGATCGGCTCTATTCCAAACACATGCAAATCTTCTTTCCACTGCTCTACAAGATGGGTATAAGGACATACGATCACCACCGCTAAAACTCCCTTCAATGTCTCTTTCAATCTACAAAGAGCTCCTAATCCGGTAAATGTTTTTCCGGTTCCTGTTGCCATGTCAAATATCCCTCGAAAGTCCTGCTCTTCCCATTTTCGAATTGCTTCTTTTTGATACTCGCGCAAATGAACCTGCTCCGGAATCACCCCTTCTTTTCGCTTTCGTATCACACTTTTATCCTTAATAAACTGCTCATAATCCGCCGTAAATTCCAAATCATCATTTGCATATGTTTTCAGTTTCTCAATCATTACTTTAGGAAAATCGACTACGCATACTTTCTGAGTATCATCCTGCCACAACTGTTCAAAATCATAAATTACCGCGTCCAAATGTTCTTTTGCACTATTTTCTGCATAAACAGAAATGGATTCAAAATTTTCATAAAACGCATTATAGGAGTCATTCATCGATCCTTCAAAGGCGATTCTTTCCCCTTCTTCATCTTCAAATACCGCAATTTTTTCATGATAAATTGCCTGATTACTTTTACTTAATGTAAATGCCAATTTAAAATCAATTACCCCCTGTACAATCAAATTAGCCACCAAATTGAGGCGTTGTTTTTCAAACTCCTCTACGGGTTCAATATTTTCCCGTTCTAATGCTTGTTCCAACACCTTGTCTCTTTCTTCATATCCCTTTTCGATTGCTTCAATATCTTCCTCAGAAAGTTTTGGTGAACAGATTACCTGAATATGCCCTCCATTCTTTTGTAAACTTTCAATTCCAATAGACAATTCCTGTAAGGAGCTGCTTGAAAAAAATCCCACAGATCTTTTATAATTTTTTGCCTCCTTTAATACCGGAATCAGAAAATCCCTTGCAATGTTATCTTCATTACTCCGATATCGTATTTTAAGATCCAAATCTTTAAATCCCATATCCTATTCCTCCATTAGTTCCTTAACTGCTTCTACCAGCGCCTGCACATCCCTTTCGGTCGTAAAACGCCCCATACTTACCCGCACCGTGCCGCCATACTCCACACTTCCGATGAGATCATGGACGAGCGGCGCACAATGATATCCGGTTCTCACCGCAATATCAAAATCTTCGTCTAAGATTATCCCCAGTTCCTCTGACCGGTATCTGTCACAGACAAACGACAGGATCCCTGTACTCTTCTCCAACGGCTGCGTTCCTATGAGTGTCACGCCATCTATCTCAGATAGTCCCTTGCGTAGAATTTCCAATAATTGTCTCTCATGAAGCAGATCTTTTTCCGCACTGGCTTGGGTCAGTTCGACGGCACTTCCCAGCGCTGCGATGGAAGCAATATCCGGACTTCCCACCTCGAAACGGCTGCTTCCTTTTTCCGGGAGTGCCAAATTGCGGGAATCACTTCCCGTACCGCCAAAATACAGCGGCTGCAATGGAAATTGTCCGGCATTGACAAAACCACCTGTGCCAAACATGCCATATAGATTTTTGTGTCCGGCAAAGATCAGAAAATCAATCTTTTCTTTGATCACATGAACCGGGCAGATGCCAAGTCCCTGCGCACTGTCCAGAAAAGTCATCGCGCCGGTTTTCTTTGCTTCCTGAAAAATGTCTTCATAGGGGAGCAGATAGCCGGTCACATTGCTTACCTGCGTCACACAGACAAGACGCGGCTGTTCCAGTTCAAAGAGAACCTCAGTCTTTTTCAGGTCAATCTGCCCGTCCGCTCTGACCGGAAGCACTTTGATCTGTATTCCATACCGTTCTTCCATCGCGTGAAGGGTACGCATTACCGCATTGTGTTCGTAGGGCGAGACAACTACGACATCACCGGATTTCCACGAAAATCCCTGCAAGATCACATTAGCTGCCATCGTCGCCGATGCCGTAAAATACACATCCTCCTCCGAAAGTGCATGGACATATTCTGCCAGCTTTCCGCGGGTTTCCCGGATCTGCTGTTCTGCCTGTGCCGCCAGACGATAACTCCCTCTGCCGGCATTGACACATTTTTCACATCCCCATTGACGATAAGTCTCCGTTACTTCCTTAGGTTTCGGATATGTCGTCGCTGCATTATCCAGATATATCAAAGAATCACTCCAATTCCTGCTGCAATAAATCCAGCAAAATTTTAACCTTTTGTTCCTTTTCAAGACTTTCTCCAAATTCAGAAATAGCATCTTCTACCGCCGCTTGGGCAAACACCATCACCGAATCCGTCTCTACCTCTTTAAAATATTTGTCAAGCCGTCTTCCCTGCGGATCCGTATACGTAAGATGACAAGCATCCTCCGTTTCTGTCTGTCCCGCAGTATTTTCCAATTCTTTACAGATATTTTGCAATGCCTTTTCATATTCCTGCACGGTATCCTGCCGGAAATCCTCCGGATATCTTCCCGTAATCTGTTTGGCAAGTCCTGAGATCACTTCGTCCTCTGATTCCGAAGTGAGCGACATCATATAATCCAGTAACGACGATGCTGCCGCAGTAAGAACTCCGGTCTTTGTCTGGCTTCGTTTTCTGCGCGCCCATTCCTTGAGTGCCGGTTTTAACGTCTCATCCGTCACTTCCAGACAATTCATTGTAACCTGACGAAGTTCTTTCATCAGATCTTCATAAAAGGAATTGATCTCCTGTTTTGATTCTTCCAGTTTTTTACAAAACGCAGAATAATTAACATTGGTTTTCTTTTGCGGGATCAAAAATGGTAACTTTTCAAAAATAAGCTCTCTTGGATTCCCGCCCCCTTGCGAAAGCAGTCTGCATAGTTTCTGATTCAACTCCTGCGGATACGTCGCCATACGGCTTGATGCCGGCAGATGCGTAAACCAGTGCAGCATTCCATTTACAATCTTTTCCAGTCTCGTAGATGGTTGTCCCGGATTTTGATATTCCGCCGGCAGGGGAAAAATATTTTCCAGTTTCTTCAGATACTCTTCCTTTTTGAAACTGCCGGGTTCGAGATACAGGTCATATTTTTCGGGATGTTCATTCACAAGTTCTATCGTTTCTGCCTGAAAAGGAATTTCCTGCTTTCCCTCGTAGAAAACAGCATTGTTTCCCCATCCGCTGACACAATACGCAAGATAGATCGGCACAACCCCCTCGCGAAGTCCCAGTTTCCCTCCACGCAGATTTTCATACAACGATGTCATAGGTACTCGTTTTCCCTCTGCCGCAGACATCGTTTTATGGATCACATCCATCATATGCAGGATTCCGGGTTTCCAATTACAGTCTATCATTCCCGTATGAAATAACGTCGCCCGGCAGATTGTCGCCTCGGCACTGTTACCCTCTGCCATTTTATACAGGTCACCCCGTTCAAGGATACAGCGGACTACCTCTTTTCTTGCCTTTTTAATCTGCCCTGACACAAACCGCCGGTTGATCAGCTCATGATTGATCCTTGGCACCTTTCCATAACACTGCTCGCAGATTTCACTCAAAAGCTGATTAAACGTAATCGACGCTGTCTCCATTTTGGTAAACACCTGACACTCTGCCCGTCCGGGTACAAAGTGCGTCTCAAACATCCAATTGAGTTTATACAGACAGTCCTCCTCCATCATCAAAAGTTCTTCCTCAAGCACTTCATCATGATTCAGATAGTCTTCTTGTTGTAAGATCATGCGGATTCCCTTAATCCTGCGTAAAAGTCCCTCTGCTTCAAAAGGGCTTTCCGGATAAATCACAACAATCTTGTCATCTTTCAATACATTCAAATGCCGTTTTACACTCTTTTCATACCGTGCATAGGGATCGAGCAGCAGCAAAATCTTTCCATCGGCAAAGGTGCCACCCAGCATTTCTTCATACAGACACTCTGTAGACTTCATCTCTAAAAATTGCTCTGTCTCCATAAAAATGGTATCAAAAAAACGAGTCATCCCATGAACATGATTGTATTTTTTTGGCAGTTCATATCGATGTCCCAGCACCTGATCCAATTCTTTCGTCAATGAAAAATTGGTAATCTCCTGCTCACATTGTGCCAGTTTTTCCTCCAGATCCACATCTATTTTCTGACGCAGTACATACGAATTTAACTTATCCCGAAATAATACGACTTCCTTTTTCTCTAATGCCCTCAGGCACTCTTTTATTTCTTTTTGTTTCCGTCCAAGAGCAAGTGAAAGTGTCTGTGCCGTCGCTTCCATTTTTTCGGAAAGACCGACGATCCGCATAAGACAAATGGTTTTTACAATCTCTGTCTCCTCTTCCGTCAGGTCTTTTTCGAGTGCCATCATTGCCTTACTCCACTCCAGATGGCTCCGGCGGTTCCACAGATCACGTTTTAACAGCGGCGAAAAATAGTCAAAGACCCGTCCCGGTGTCATGCATTGCTCCACACTTCGTCCGGAATTTACATAATCTGACAATGTTCCTTTTTCTGTTCCGGCAAGAAATGTCACAAGTGACCGCTCGTTTTGACCTACTCTCTCACTAACTTTTAAAAGCAGAAATGTCGTCAAAGGACGCATCGGATAACAGCCTTTTACGATGATATCTTCAAATTCCTCCTTCGTAAAATCCCGGTCAAAGCCGGCTGCGCCGTAGTTTTCCGAGGCAATTTCTTTCCAGTCCAGCGGAATCTTGTCAAACGATTTCTTTTGGATCATATTCTTGACCAATTCATAATTGTCTTTTTGCGTCGTAACAAAATACCTCTCGGAAAGTCGTCCTTCCACGCCGGTAAACGTATTGATCACTTCTTGGGATAAATATCCGCTATACTCTTTTATACTTTTGTGGGCGACAAAAATCTGAATCATCCGCGCAGAATCCGAAGACTGATTTGCCAGTTCACACATCTGCTGTACCAGATTCATATCTTTCGAAACCCGCTCTTTCGTCTCGCTTTCCATAAATTTGCTAAATTCATCAAAGATCACTACCATTCCCTGATAGTTATAGGGTTCCCGGCAGATCCGCGCAAGAATTTCTTCATATAATGTTGCAATATCGGTCTGAATCATCGGCATAAACCGGCTTCCTGCTGTCAGCGAAGGATAAATTTCCTGAAACTGCTGCATCGCCGGTTCATTTTCCGCTTGCAGTTCTTTTAAAAATTCACCTGCGTTATTTTTACCTATTTTTTCCAAAAACATTTTATAGGTTTCCGGATACTCTTTTTCCCAGGTCTGTATCGTATGAACCGCCTCCGTATAGTAACTGTCCGGAATACAATCGTCCAGTCCAAAGCGCTTTAAGGCACTTAACAGTCCCCTTCGATACGACTGTTCCAGCGATTCACTGCCAAAGGACACTACAACCGGCAGATATTTCTTCTCCCGATTCATATATTCCTGTATTTTCTTTCCTGTTTTTCCCTTCGCCTGCATAAACCGCTTCGCCAGACGGACACTCAGCTCTTTATCAAACGGATTGAGCAGATACATCAAAACGAGTAACAGGTGGGATTTTCCCTTCCCATAAGGACCGATCAGCATCGTCGATGCCTCTTTTTTCTTTCCCGTTAATTCTTCCAGATATTCACAGAGAATTTTCATGGATGCCTGTGTCGGAATATAATTTTCAATCGGCTCTCTTCTCATCTGATCCAGTTTTAAATTGATCGAATGCTGAAATTTTTCATCCATTCGGATTATTTCCTGTAGTCTCATAGGTTCCTCCCCTGATATGTCTGTTGCTGTCTTTTTTCATAATACCGGCGCATGATCTCCAGTTCTTCCGGCACTTCTTCCGAAAGATACACCATGTCGAGTCCTGCCGTGCGGTTTATCCGCAAATATCCATTATTTTCCAATTCATCCAAATATTCATTTAACAAAATGCGGTCCAGTGACAATAATTTCCCGGGACCATGCTCACACGTCAGCAGATTTTCGATACTGTCTCCTGGTTTTCCGTACATTGTACGGCGCAGTACCAGAAGAACGATCTCTTTGGGAAGCCTTTCCTGTGCGATACGCTCTCTGCGATATCCCCGGTAATTCGGCTGAATCAGATGAAGTCTGGCAAACACACTGCGTTTCTTATCTTCCGGATCTTCCTTTTCTTCCTGTAAATCCACATACATTCGCAAAAAGGTGTTGCAGTCGTCCGTAAAAGAACGCTCTGAAACTTCGCTCTCTCCACTGTAACGCAATAATTCCTGATATAATGTTTCCTGCATCTGTTCTCGGGTAAATTCTCCCAATGGCATCGTATCAAAAAACAAATGCCATATCGTCGCCTTCTCCGCATTTGATGCAGCATAGATGTGCAGAAGCCATACCGAAAACAGATCCTCCAGATACAAGTCCTGCTGTGCGATCAATGCCCCCATCTCGGTCAGCACCGTTCCCGTTCCCCGGATCTCTTTGATCAGTCCACATACTGTCATCCAATAACGGATTGCTTTTGCCATCGCGCTTCCCACACCTAAAGCATCGGCTCCGAAATAATTCTCTTTTGCAAATAATCGCGGATTTTCTGACACTTCCGTCATTCCTTTGGCAAACCAGCCATCGCGCATAAAAAATCCACCATGTCCTTTTAAACGATATTTACGCATTCGTTGTTCCTTCCTTATCTTCCCGCTTGATCGTCAGCACTTTCCGCATATAACATCCCACGGAAAAATGACTGACACACTCGGTACATTTTACACATTTTGCTTCATTGATCGTATAAGCTGTCGATTTATCCGGCAGTTCTCTGACCGTAATGGCATTAAACCGGCATACACTCTCACACGCCTTACATCCCATGCACATCTGATACTTGGTGATCTGGCAGTCGATCTTCTCCCTGACTTTCGATATTCCTTTTACGTGAAATGCAGATTCATTATGTATGATCACTTTGCATCGGTTCTGCCCCTGCCTTCCCTGAAGCACAAGAACGATATTATTATCTGCATCCGTAAAACAGGCTTCTCCCAGCCTTTTATTTCCCAGTTCCGGCTGATACGTGCCAAATGGCTTGAACAATTCATATAATTCCTCCGTAACCGGTCTGGTCAGATCATAATAAAAGGCATTTTCTTCTTTCACGCAGGGCTCATAAGAAACAATCGATTTTCTTGCATAATCCAATCCGTTTCCTCCCTGCCTTGCCTTCCATTTTCCTTCTTTTACATATACCTCTGCATCTTTCTTTCCCACTTTTTTCGCAAAATCAATTAACAGATTTTGGAAATTATTGTATTTTTCCGGGATAAAAATGCTGGACAAAAATTCAGACCACAAACTGTTATTGGGACAGCAGTAACATCCCACCCGCGCATATCCAAGACGGTATGCCGAATTGAAAGAAATGCCGGTCGTCATCAAATACAGCCACACATCAAAATCAAACCACTCAATGATCGGACATAACGTCAGCTGCTTTGCAATCTTGGAGTTGGTGCTCGTCCTCTCGTATTTGCTCCGGCTCGCGGATTCGCTGTGACGGATTCCCTGAAATGCCACGATCCGCTTTTTCCCACGGAACAATGCCGATATCTTCTGGTTGATCGCACCTGTCTTAAATATCGTACAGCACCACCGCATCACCCGGCTTGGTGGTCCCACAATCCCACAAAGTTCTTCAAAATCTTTCTCTTTGTTTCGGGAGGAGATCATCGGCGTCTTCGGATTTTCCTTTTTATATTGTGCAACATATTCTTCCGTCATCGGAAATTCCAATGTTGTATCTCCAAATATGTGAAGAATTTTCTTTCCCGGACCATCCAGCGCACGCTTACAAAGATCCGCCACAACAGTCGAATCTTTTCCGCCACTAAAGGAAACAAACATATCCCCAATCTCTATCCCTTGTGTCTCGTTCCAGATATAGGACAATGCTTCCTGCGAAATTTCCTGATAGCGGTTTGCATTTGCCTTTACAAAACGTTCTATCATCTGCTTGAAAAAAGTATCGTCCATCGTCTCCCGGTTTTTGTCATAGGCTTTACGAATCTCCACGGCATCCATTTCCCGCAGCTGCTGAATGGACAACGGCATACGGACACCATCGAGATAATAGACATTGCCGGCAGCATTCCATAAAGATTTATCCTTTAATTCCCCCGCCTTCAAACCCAGCAGAATCTCAAGAAGCACTTTTTCTTCCGGAAATACTACACGGACATCTTTTACAAACTGCCGTCCCTTTGCCCCACAGCACCCGCACACCGGTTCATACAACGGAATCTTACACTCTTCACACCAATACAGCTGCGACTCAGAACAATGTATCATCTTTTGCAATCTCCTCCGGTTGAATTTTTAAATACGCACATACTTCACAAAGTTCCGTAGCATTCAATGGCCGAGCCGGCTTTTTTTGAAATATTTTTCTGTCAATTCCGGTCTCTTTGGAAACTTTTTCCATATCGATCCGATGTATTTCCATATAACGATAGATCTTCTTTGTCATTTTCATATCCTTCGTCCCCTCATTCTCGCTTTTTAAGAATTATGTCGTACTATTTTTATTTTATTCTTTGATACTCATAATGTCAATTTATTTTTCCCTTTTTCTATTTTTTTCTTCTTGACACGTATGTTGTCATTCTTTATGATGGTATTAGATATCGTGAATTGGAGGTTTTACAAATCCTATGAAGAACCCTAACATTGCACGCGCACTGCGTTACTACCGGAAGTTGAACAACCTCTCCGTGGACGAAGTGAGCGACTATTTGAATGCCCAGAATATCCCTGCAAAATCAAAAACAATCTACGGATGGGAAAATGGGAACAGTCAGCCAAATGCTGACACACTGATGACTTTATGTCGGTATTATCACATTGAAAATATACTGGAGACCTTTGGCTACACAGTCACATCCCCGCAGGAAACTGACGCGGCAGCAATTCTGACAAAGGAAGAGCGAATGCTGTTAAATGCTTATCACGCACATCCGGACATGAAAAAAGCAGTCTTTCGACTGCTTGAATTAGAGTATAAAGATATTTGATCACTGCTTTTATCCAAGCAGTCTGCGTATTCCATCTATAATACGGTTTACAAGAGCCACCCGGTGAAAAGGTGTCATAAGATAAAATCCATCTGCCACTTCCAGCAGTTTTTCTGCCACTTCCATGGAAATTTTCACGGCTGTTTCCTCGGCATCTTTTTTCGTCATATCCGGCTGATACTGACTTACGATTTCATCGGATACATGGATTCCCGGCATCTCATTTTTCATAAACATTGCATTGCGGTAACTCACAAGTGGCATGATTCCACAGAGGATTTTTGCTCCCGTCATTTTCTTTAATTCCCGGATCCGTTCGATGTCTTCTTCTGTAAAGACCGGCTGTGTCAGAAAATACTGGCAGCCCGCTTCCATTTTCTTTTTCATGCGTCCCGCGATCGCTGCCGGATTGACCCCGGCATAATTCAGCGCACCACCATAATAAACCGGCTCCTCCCGCAATACTTCTTCGTTCATATGTTTCAGATATTCCATAAAACGAATGGAATTTACGTCGAATACCCCGGTGATCTTTCCACGGTCATTGCTGCCAACCGGATCTCCTGTGATAACAAGAAAATCGCGGATTCCATTCACATGTGCTCCCAAAATCTCAGAACGCAGTCCGATCAGATTGCGGTCGCGCATCGCTACATGCGGCATGATCTCAACATCGGCACATTTTTTTGCATAAACAGCCAGCAGTGAAGCATCGGCTCTGGAACGTGCCATCGGAGAATCGGATACGGTAATAATATCCACTCCATTTTCCTGCAGCGCACATACCCCTTTGCGGAATTTATCGCTGGAAGCATCAAACGGAGCATCCAGTTCCACGACAAATACTTTTTTGCCTTCCCGCAGTTTACGGACAAACGGTGTCGGATTGTCCTTGATCTCATCAACATTTTCGGATTCTTCTGCCACTTTTTTCGGCTGTACCTGCTCCTGTTTCTGTACTACCTTTTTCAACGCACGGATATGTCCCGGTGTCGTTCCGCAACATCCACCGACAAGATTCGCCCCCAGTGCCAAAATGGCTTTCATCTGCCCCGCATAATAAGCCGTATCATGAAATACCTGCGTTCTTCCCTGCATTTCCTGCTGATATCCGGCATTTGGGAATACACTAAGCAGACATTCTTTTGGAAAATATTGTCTTTCCAAAAGTTTTTTCATGTGAAGCGCACCTACACCGCAGTTAAATCCTACAATATCAAAATTATCATCTGCCGTCAGTTCCTGTAAAATCTCTGTTATTCCAAAACCATGCTGCGTATATCCCATCGGGTTCAATGCCAATTCAGCGATCACTATCGTTTGTTCTTCTCTGTTTTTACAATATTCTGCCAGTTTAGGAAGCCAGCGCAGCTCGGAAAATGTCTCAAATAGGAAGACACGGATCCCCAAATCATAAAACACATCCAGCATCTGCGTATATTCTTTCCAGATTTCCCCATCTTCTTCCTCGGCAGACTGGCGGATCGGTCCCACTGATGCAGCGACCACGACTTCTTTTCTGCTCTGACGCACTGCCTCTCTCGCATTGGCAACCGCTGCTTCAATCACTTCTTTCCGCTTTTCCGCCTCTTCAAATAACCCGTGGTTTACCGCAAAGGTATTTGTTCGGATCAGTTCCGCTCCGGCTTCAATATATTCTTTATGAATGGCAATGATCCGCTCCGGGGTTGCGATATTGGCTTCCTCTGCCTCCATCTCCGTCATATATTTCTGGCTGAAATAGGTCCCCATCGCACCATCTGCCAATACTACCTTTTTCTTTAATTTTTCTACTAATGAATCGATCACTTGAATCCTCCATTCTAATTGTCTTTTGTCACTTTTTTCATTGTAAATTTTACCTTGGAAAATGTCAAGAAATACTATGGATTTTTATGATTTTTTTATTTGACAGCCGGATATAATGCGTATATAATGAGTGAGGTTAGCAACTTATTGATAAATTTTTAGAAAGAAGCGATTTTTTTGAAATTTGTAAAACAATTTTTAATTATTCTTGGCATCTCCTTTGCCGGTGAAGCATTAAAATTTCTGCTTCCCTTTCCGATTCCTGCAAGTATATATGGTATGGTAATCCTGCTGATTTGCTTATTATCAGGACTTGTTCCCCTTTCTTCCGTGAAAGAAGCAGGCACGTTTCTCATTGAAATCATGCCGGTTATGTTTATCCCTGCCGGAGTCGGTCTGATGGCTTCCTGGCATATTTTACAGCCGGTGTTGATTCCGGTCAGCATAATTACCGTAGCCGCTCTGATTACCGTCATGATTGCGACCGGCCGATGTACTCAATGGATTCTGCACAAAGATAGAAAGAAGGCATCTTCTCATGAATGATTTTTTTAATACTTCCCTTTTTGCCGGAGTGACGATCAGTCTGCTCGCCTATCTCCTCGGCATGGTTTTAAAGAAGAAATTTAAGTTAGGGATCTTTAACCCTTTATTGATATCGATATTTTTGACGATCGTTGTGCTGGTTGTGGCTGACATCGACTACGATACTTATAATCAGGGTGCCGTCTACCTGAGCTGGTTTTTGACACCGGCGACCGTCTGTCTCGCCATCCCGCTTTACGAACAGTGGCAGCTTTTAAAAAACAATTTTAAAGCAGTCCTTCTCGGCATCACCGCCGGCGTTCTCACAAGCCTCTGTACGGTATTTGTGCTGGCTAAGATCCTTCACCTGTCACACAAAGAATATGTAACCCTTTTACCAAAATCCATCACTACCGCGATCGGAATGGGTGTATCCGAAGAACTTGGCGGCTATGTCACGATTACAGTCGCAGTAATTGTCGTTACCGGAGTTCTTGGCAATATTTTTGGCGAACTCATCTGTAAAATATTCCGCATCACACATCCGATTGCAAGAGGACTTGCCCTTGGTTCTTCTTCTCATGCGATTGGAACCGCCAAAGCGATGGAACTCGGCGAAATTGAAGGTGCTATGAGCAGTCTTGCCATCGCTGTTACCGGAATTATGACGGTATTGCTCGCTTCGTTATTTTCGCCGCTCATCTAATTTTTCCGGAAGTTTCTTAAGATAATGTATGAGATGCCCACACCAGCCACTGCTCCGGCTGTGTCAATCAGCACATCACGCAGCTGGCAGCTTCGCCCCGGCACAAAAAGCTGGTGCAGTTCATCACTGGCAGCATACAACGCAGTTATCACAATGGCGCAGAGCATCTGTCTCTTCGTCATTTCTTTTTTCCGCACTACACCAAAGACCAATATACCAAGCAGCGCATACTCTGACGCATGCGCTGCCTTTCTGACCGGAAATTCTATATTTTCTGCAAGTGCTGTCTGCTCCGCTGCTGACAATTCTTCATAGTCTCTTATAAAGATTCCGCATACCAGCCTTCCGACACGAAGACTCGTCTGTGTCGATTCGGCTGCCGGCTGAGCAGAAAACCAGAATATCACACCCATCCAAATAAACATCAAAACAAAATATATTTTTCTCCGCATCTCAAATCCCTCTAAAACGCAAAGGTATCTTTGATGCCAAGCCATAACTTATCTTTCTCACTCAGATTCAACGGCGTGCCATCTGCAAGGGCATATCCTTCGTTCGAAGCCGTTCCGTTGTATTCTCCCGTCAATTCCGGCCATTCTACACCGATTTCCGGGTCATTCCAAGCAAGACCGCCCTCATCGTCCGGATGATAAAAATCCGTACATTTATAACAGAACTCTGCCTGCTCCGACAACACCAAAAATCCATGTGCAAATCCCTTTGGAATATAAAACTGTTTAAAATTGTCAGCACTCAATTCCACGCCAAACCATTTTCCATACGTTTTACTTTGTTTCCGGAGATCCACTGCCACATCAAATACTCTGCCTTTTGTGACGCGCACGAGTTTTCCCTGCGGATAATGTTTCTGAAAATGAAGTCCTCGAAGAACCCCTTTCGAAGAAGCGGATTGATTGTCCTGTACAAATTCCAGATCCAGCCCCTCTTCCAGCATATCCTTTTTATTATACGTCTCTACAAAATAACCGCGATTGTCACCAAATACTTTCGGTTCAATGACACACAGTCCTTCAATGCCTCCGACATTTTTCTGTACTGTAATCTTTCCCATGTTCTCTCTTCCTTTCGCATCATTCTACCGTTACGCTTTTAGCCAGATTTCTCGGTTTATCTACATCGAGTCCGCGCGCCACCGATACATAATATCCCAGCAGCTGCAATGGGATCACTGCCAGACTTGCTGCAAAATGCGGATCCGTCTTTGGAACATATACGACAAAATCTGCTGTGTCTTCGATAGAATAGTTTCCAAAATTTGTAAGCCCCATCAAAGACGCCCCACGGCTCTTACACTCAACCATGTTGCTTATCGTTTTTTCATACAGATTGTCTTGTGTCAGGGATCCGATCACCAATATATTGTCCTCGATCAAACTGATCGTTCCATGCTTCAATTCGCCCGCAGCATATGCCTCTGAATGGATATAACTGATCTCTTTTAACTTCAAACTTCCTTCCAGACAGATGGCATAATCCACACCACGCCCTACAAAGAAAATATCGCGGGCATTCGCCTGTTTTGCGGCAAACCATTGAATCCGCTCTTTGTCTTCAATGATCTTATTGATCTTCTCCGGAAGCGTCTGCATCTCTGCTAACAATGCATCATACTGCTCTTTTGTAATTTGTTCACGCACCCGCGCAAATTCAACAGCCAGCAGATATCCTGCAATCAGCTGTGCACTGTACGCCTTTGTCGTTGCCACTGAAATCTCCGGCCCCGCCATGGTATAAAAGACATTGTCGGCTTCTCTTGCAATCGAAGATCCGACGACATTTACGATACCAAGTGTCTTTACGCCCTGCTCTTTTGCCAGACGAAGTCCCGCCAGCGTATCTGCTGTCTCTCCCGACTGGCTGACTACAATTACAAGATCGGTCGGCTTTAAAATTGGATTGCGATACCGGAATTCCGATGCCAGTTCCACGCGAACCGGCACTCTTGCCAGATCTTCCATGACATACTGCGTAACCACACCAGTATGATAGGCAGAACCACACGCCACAATGTAAACCTGTGTGATCTTTTTCATATCTTCCTCGCTTAGTCCCACATCCGACAGATCAATCTTTCCGTCTTTGATCTTGGAATTCATCGTATCCAAAATGGCTTTTGGCTGTTCATGGATCTCTTTCATCATAAAATGCTCAAAGCCGCCTTTTTCTGCCGCTTCCGCATCCCATTTGATCTCTACAAGTTCTTTTTTGATCTCATCTCCATCCAGATTGTAAAAGGTTGCCTTTCCTTCTGCCAATCGTCCAATCTCCATATTCCCAATATAATAGACATTTCTTGTATATTTAAGAATTGCCGGTACATCGGAGGCAATATAACAATCCCCGTCTGCTACTCCAATGATCATCGGACTGTCTTTCCGCGCCACATAAATTTCTTCCGGATACTCCTCAAACATCAATGCCAGCGCATAAGAACCGCGGATTCGCACCATCGCATGGTTGATCGCATCCACCGGCGTATGCTCATATTTTTTATAATAATAGTCCACCAGTTTCACTGCCACTTCCGTATCCGTCGAAGAGTAAAACGTGTACCCCTTTTTCAGTAGCTTCGCCTTTAACTCCTGGTAATTTTCAATAATTCCATTGTGAACCCCCACTACATTTCCATCATCGCTTACATGTGGATGTGCATTTACCTCCGATGGCTCGCCATGCGTCGCCCAACTC
>CAJMFH010000007.1 GCA_905212635.1 uncultured Lachnoclostridium sp.
CTAAATTCTCATTTATCTTATTATTAATTTCTATTTTTTTATCTAATACTCTTAGAAATCCGCCAATTTTCTTTTGAATACTGATTTGCGGAATGTCAATTTGTATTTTCCTAAATTCAGCTTGTTTTATCCCAGTTACTGTTGTACCTGTTTCACGAGCCTTCAATAATGTTTGTCCAATAGAGGATTGTAAAAAATAGAGTAAATACTCATTATCCAAAACCCCTTCTTTTCCTCTAAGAGTCAATAACCGTTGAGCAATACCAACATCATCCCTATCAAGTCTTGCTACCATCCCCATAGGGGCTTCTGTTGTTAAAAGTACATCTCCAACCTTTGGGAATCCACGTACCATAAAACGCTTATACTCATCAGACGATATGTAATAGCACAATGAATAATCAATATTATTGTTTTTTACAGATTTTGCACTAAGTGTAGGAATTCCTGAATCTGATTTCTTAGGCGTTTTCCCCCTGTAATCAATAATTGTTTCTAAAGCATCCTCCATCGTATAAGTCTTATATTTCATACCCAATCGCCCCCAACTTCTTCCTAATTTCATCTTCCAACTCATGGCTCTTCGCAAACATATCCGAAAGTTCAGATGTCAGACGTCCCATCTTTTCTTCGAATGGCTCCCCATCATCTTCCTGCTCCTCGATGCCTACATAGCGTCCCGGAGTGAGAATGTAATCCTGTTTTTCGATTTCTGCAGTATCTACAACTGCACAAAATCCCTTAACATCCTCAAGTGTTCCATTTACAAAAGTTTCGAATGTATCCGAAATCTTCTTGATATCATCATTAGTAAACTCACGAAGTTTACGACTGACCATTGTTCCCATCTTACGTGCATCAATGAATAATGTCTTTCCGGATTGTTTCTTCTGCTTATTAATAAACCAAAGCGAAACCGGAATCTGTGTTGTATAGAAAAGCTGAGTAGGCATTGCTACGATGCACTCAACCAAATCCGCATTGATAATATTCTTACGAATTTCTCCTTCACCGCCTGATTGAGAAGATAAGGAACCATTAGCAAGGACCATTCCGATTTTTCCAGCGGGTGCAAGGTGATAAATCATGTGTTGCAGCCATGCAAAGTTAGCATTTCCCGCAGGCGGTGTTCCATACTGCCAGCGAACATCCTCTTTTAATTTGTCTGCGCCCCAATCTGAAAGATTAAACGGAGGATTCGCCATAATATAATCCGCTCGTAATGTAGGATGACGATCGTCCAGAAAAGTATCTGCCGCATAAGTTCCCAGATCCGGCTCAATTCCTCGAATTGCAAGATTCATCTGTGCCATCTTCCATGTAGTAGGGTTTGAATCCTGACCATAGATAGAAATATTGCTGATATTACCACTATGATTCTCGACAAATTTTGCAGATTGAACAAACATACCACCAGAGCCACAGCACGGGTCATATACTCTACCCTTAAAAGGCTTTAATACCTCTACCAAAGTACGCACTACACAAGATGGTGTAAAAAACTCTCCCCCTCGTTTTCCCTCCTGTTCAGCAAACATAGAAAGGCAATACTCATATGTACGACCAAGGATATCTTTTTCGCTGCCATGTTCAATCATCTGAATATTGGTAAATAAATCCACCACATCTCCCAATCTTCTCTTGTCCAGTTCAGGACGAGCAAAGTTTTTAGGAAGAATATCCTTTAATCGGCTATTTTCTTTTTCAATTGCACGCATCGCATCATCAATGACGGTTCCTATTTCCGGGGTGTGCGCCTTCGCGGCAATCTCACTCCAACGTGCGCCCGCCGGTACAAAGAAAATACCTTCCGAAGTATATTCATCAATATCCTCCTCGAATCCATCTCCTTCTTCTACTAGCTCCTTATATTTTTCATCAAATCGGTCTGAAATATATTTCAAGAAAATCAATCCTAGAACCACATTTTTATATTCTGATGCATCCATGTTTCCTCGAAGAACGCAAGCAGCATCCCATATTTGCTTTTCAAAACCAATCACTGCTGTGTTTTTATCTGCCATCTTAGTTTTCCTCCTCTGCCGTTTCATCCGTAATACGCCTTTACCATGTTTTGCTACGAATGCGGAACTATTTCCTATCGCTTTTTACGTCCGTTTTTACATTTTTATACAATAATACTCATTTAGTATAACACTGAATTATAATTATTTCAATGTATTTACTGTTAATGTAGTCATTTATTTTTATAGATAAAAGAGTTGATTTGTTACCATTTATACATTATCATTCTAATTCTTTTTCTATCTCTTCAATTGACGGCAGGCTGCTCTTTAATTCCTCCGGAAGATTACTTACCATTTGATTTTTCCATTCTGCCACACCAATTGGATTCTTATATCCAGCAAGAGAGTACTCCACAACCGTCTTATTTTTTCCTTTTACCAATAACAAACCTATGGTTGGCTTATCATCTGGATGACACATAATATCATTAACTGCATTCTGATACATATTAAGTTGACTAACAAATCCCGGTTCAAAATCACATGCTTTTAACTCAATAACAACATAGCAG
This sequence comes from uncultured Lachnoclostridium sp., assembly GCA_905212635.1. Classification (GTDB taxonomy): domain Bacteria; phylum Bacillota; class Clostridia; order Lachnospirales; family Lachnospiraceae; genus Eubacterium_F. The sequence goes on from CAJMFH010000007.1 coordinate 2,540, forward strand.
CGCAATTTGAGATGATAGAATAACAAATCCAAATAAAAATCTTGTCCCCCTACTTCCAAATGTACCTGTCTGCCTACAAATGCAAATCCTTGCCCTAACTCAAGCAAAAACTTTTGTATATGCTCAATCAATTGCTGTTCTACTTCTGCCTCTCGTCTAGGAACATCTGTCCCTAAAAAATCAAAAAGATATGGATCTTTAAATATCTGATTGACCATGTCAGATTCTAACGGTGGCAATGCCACTGCAAAATTATTTGTACTTTTTCCTGTACGCTCCATAAGACAACACTCTATCTGCAATTCTAAAATTCTACTGCTCCAACCATTCTCAATTGCCTTGTTTGCATACCACAATCTACTTTCTCGACTGTCTAACTTGTCCATTAATTTTAAATTTGTTCTCCAAGGCAATTGTGCAACAACCCGCTGCACAATCTCATAATCCGGCCAACACTCTGCAAACTTACGCATATACTTAATATTTCTTGGTGAAAAGCCTGACATGTCAGGAAAAGCCGCCTTTAGATCTTGTGCCATTCGGTCAATTACTTTTGCTCCCCATCCTTCCTTTTCCTGCTTTTCAAGTATAGCCCTTCCTATACTCCAATACAAACAAATCATACTTGAATTTGCATTTAAAACAATGGTCATTCTCTGCTTCTGGATTTTCTCTTTTATTTCATTTATAAATTCCAAATAACCACCACTCATTTCAGATAAATTTGGAGCTACCGGAAAAATAACTCCCTCTTTATCTTTTCCCATATGCCTTCTCTTATCCATAAACAACCTCCTACAAATTGTGCAACAACCTGTTGCACAATCTCCAACATATTATCTATTAGTTACATTATCGCCCTTTTCATCCTTATTTCTTTTATCAGTCAATTTCTTCTATTGTATTTTAAGTACCTATATCAAGTACCACAGACACCTCCACTTTACGAACTTGTACTTTTTCTTTATGATTTACACCAACTTCATGAAAAGTCCAAAACTCTGTAAAGTGCGTAAATTCAAGGATTTCTACATATCTTTCCGTTGTAGTCCTACCACAGTCTCCACATGCCCGCCCATCGGGAACATATCGCATGTCCGTACCTTCTTCACCTCGTATCCTTTCGCCGCCAATACCTTCACGTCGCGGGCGAGCGTTGCCGGATCGCAGCTTACGTAAACGATGCGGTTTGGTGACATGCGGATGATTGTGTCGAGGAGGGTCTGGTCACAGCCTTTGCGCGGCGGATCAACGACGACGACATCTGCTTTGGCGGATTCGGCGCCGTCCGCTGCGATGAGTTTCGGGACGACTTCTTCTGCTGCGCCGGCGTAGAAACGGGCATTTGTAATGCCGTTCCGACGGGCATTTTCTTTCGCATTTTCGATGGCTTCCGGCACGATTTCGACGCCGATCACTTCGCCATCGCCGCCAAGTTCTTTGGCAATGAAAAGGGAAATGGTTCCGATGCCGCAATACAGATCCCATACTGTCTCGCCGGGTTTGATTTCCGCGAATTCAAGGGCGGTGCGGTACAATTTTTCTGTCTGAACCGGATTCACCTGATAAAATGACTGCGGCGAGATGCGGTAGCGGATACCGCCGATCGTGTCTTCAATCGCATCTTCTCCCCAAAGAGTGAGCGTCTTTTTGCCGAGGATCACATTGGTATTTTCGGGATTGAAATTCAGGCAAAGGCTTGTCATGCCGTCGATTTTTGTAAGGTTATCCACAAGTAGGGTGAATTTATGCTCTTCTATCCCCATTTTCTTTTTGTTTGTGGCATTGAGGACGAGGCAGACCATGATCTGGCCGGTGTGATAGCCGGTCCGAATATAAATATGACGCACAAGCCCTGTCTGGTGTTCTTCATTATACGCCGGAATGTTGTTATCCTCCATCCACGCAAGCACAATTTCCAGAATCTCACGCATGATGGGAGCCTGAATCGCACAATCTGTCATGGGGATAACTCGATGGGAATGACCGGCATAAAATCCCGTCACTGCGTGTGGATTTCCATTTTCATCCAATTGCTCACGAACCGGAAACTGGGCTTTGTTGCGATAATGCCACGGCGTTTCTTCCTGCATTCCAAGGATTGGGAGCCATTCCACGGTGGTAAGATCCACACCGCCGATACGGGCAAGACAGCTTTTTACTTTATTCTCCTTGTACAAAAGCTGTGCGTTGTAAGATAAATGCTGCAAGGTACAGCCGCCGCAGGGACGTGCGGATGGACAGCGTGGTTCGACGCGGTGCGGCGAGGGTTCCAGTACCTCCAAAAGCCTCGCAAATCCATAATTTTTCTTGCATTTCATAATGCCCGCGCGTATGGTCTCGCCCGGCAATGCTTCCTTGACAAAAAGAGCATAGCCATCTACATGGCCTATGCCCTCTCCGTTATTTCCAAGATCATCTATTTTTAAGATTATTTCCTGATTTTTCTTAAAATCCATCGATCATTCCTCCGGTGATGTCTGGCGCAGGTTGCTCTCAAACATGCGGTTGAATCCAAGCCACTCCATATTGTCGCCTGCCTGATGGAATACTTCCGTCAATGTCTGCAATTTCGCATCTGCATTGTCGGCGAGATGAAGTGCCATTGCCTCCATCAGAGCCGGTACTTTTGGGGAACCAAATTCCAATTTTCCATGATGTGCCAAAATACAATGAACCAGCTCATTTTCCAGTTTCTTCGGGAATCCCGGGATACCGGCTGCTGCCGCAGAAATCTTCTGTGCGCCGATAAAGATATGTCCGAGAAGCTGTCCGTCATCGGTATAATCATTACGCGGAAATGCTGCAATTTCGTCAATTTTTCCCATGTCATGGAACAACGCCGCCGTGATCAGAAGATCGCGGTGGATGCGTGGGTAAGCACCTGCAAAATATTCGCACATATTTGTCACACTCAATGTATGTTCGAGAAGTCCTCCCATAAAGCCGTGATGTACACTTTTTGCCGCGGAATGCCGGCAAAACTCTTTGACAAATTCCTTATCTTCGACAAAGAACATTTTCAGCAATTGGGAAAGATATGGATTTTTTACGCTGTTTACGTAAGCCACCACTTTCGTGTACATTTCTTTGATGTCCTTGTCTGTCGTCGGAATGTAATCCGCCGGGTCATATTCACCCTCTTCGCTGCGGCGCACGCGGGAAACATTCATCTGGATATTTCCCTGAAAACTCGTCACAAGTCCTTCGCAGTAAATATAGTCCATTGCCTCAAAATCCTCGATGCCGCGTCCGAGTTCCCAGATTTTGGCATCCGCTGTGCCGGTCTTATCCTGCAAGATCAACGAATAATACGTCTTTCCAGCCTTTGTCTTTAAGATTTGTTTGGACTTACAAAGGTACGTCCCTACTAATTTTTGTCCTTCTCGGTAATCCTTCAAATAATACATATTTTGCTCTCTTTCCTTATTTTGCTTTTGCTGTCACTGTCACAAACGGTCCGAAGATCTTTTTGCCCTTAATCGTCTTAAATGCCCGTACACGGTAACTGTATTTCATGCCGCGAACCAGCATTTTACAGCGGTATCCTGTCACTTTATTTTTCTTAATCGTCTTCACGCGGTTAAACGAAGTCTTAAATCCTTTGACGTGAACTTTCATAAATACCTGATAACCGGTCACATTTTTATTGCGCGCCCAGCGTACCTGAATGCCTCCGCGGATACCTTTGGCTTTGAGTTTTTTGATCTTTGCCGGGGTCAATGCAATCGCTGCTTCTTTCGAATCTGCTCCTTCAATGCTCTCGCCATCTGCCGCCGTAAATACCGGGCGGATCTTGTACGTATACGTAGCTCCTGCCTCCAGCTTTTCGTTGGTAAATGTCAGCGCCGTTACATTTTTATAGAGAGAATATTTTCCTTTTGCTTTTTTACGGTAAATGTTGTACGAAACTGCCCCATTTACCGCAGTCCACGTCAGGGTTCCCTTAGTAAAAGAAGTATCTTTCTTGCCTGTCAGACTTGCCGTACTGTCAAGCGGGTGAAATACAAGACCGTTCGCCTGTGCATATGCCTGCGCTTTCGTACCCGATTTTGCCCAGATCTCAGCCCCTGCCGGAAAAGCTCCTGCGGCAACATCGATATCATTTTTAATGACTACATTTTTCAAATACGGGCAGGCTGCAAATACATTTGCTGCAATTGCCGTCACTTCTTTTTCTCCGATTTTGGCCGGAATGTACAACGTTGTTACTGCCGCATTTCCTTTGCATCCGGAAATCGTACAGGTTTTTCCGTCGCTGCCGGCTGTCACCGAAAAAGCATCCTCTGCATCAATCACCACTTTTCCCTGCGATGGAATAACCGGTGTCGCGGTCGGTGCAGCACTCGGAGTTGTACTTGGCGCAGCACTCGCACTCACGGATGGAGTTGCACTCGGACTTCCACTTGGCAGTGCGCTTTCTGACGGTCCGGTCTCTGCCAGCGCTGCCATCTCTTCTTTGTCATTTATCGTCTGTACCGTTGTTCTTTTATCTTCCACTGTTTTCGCCTGCGCATCCATCGGCGCAATACCGGCGATCAGGGATACGCTTAATAAAATACTCACATACTTCCTAAACTTTGTCATTTTTACTCTTCCTTTCTGACAATGAAAAACTTTACTTTATTCTGCATTCTTCATTGTACAGGCTTTTTGTGACAAAATCAAGGTTTTCTTTTAATTTGCACCGACGCTGTAAGATATGCTTCCTGTTCTTCTTACACGCGGATCTTCGCCGCTTTCGAAAACTTGCTAAACATTTTTCCATTATTATCCTTTTTATAAGTACGCACTTTTAACCAGAGTACCCTATTTTTCAGTTTACATTGAAAGCGGAATTTCCCCTTAAATTTGGCAATTTTACCGGAAGTCATTTTCAGCTTTGTAAATTTTCTGCCGTTTAATGACAGGTACACCTGCACATGCGTTCCCTGATACTTTTTCAGGATTACGGAAATGTAGCGCACCAGATTCGCCCTTCCTTTTTTGACCTTGATCAATGGCTTTTCCAAACCGGAAATGGTAATTGATACACTTCGTGCTGCTCCTTCCCGCAGCTCACCGTCTTCTCTTCCAACGGCACTTATTTTATAATAATACCGTTTTGCCGGATTGACCTTTTTGTCCACGTAACTGGTCTTTATGCCGGTAAGAACCTGAACCAGTTGATATTTTCCCTTCTTTTCTGCCCGGTAGATCCGATAAAATTCGGCATTTTGGCATTGCTTCCAGGTCAGGGTTACGCTTTTACGATTGGAAGTCAGATGGAGTCCTCGAACGGTCAAATCCAGTTTCTTTTCCTTCGTACTATCTGAAATGCTCTCTGGGATTTGCAATGGCTGACTCTGGTCAGGCGTAGTAGTCGGAGCGATACTTGGTTTCTGACTGGGCAAAATCACCGGCGCACTCGTTGGAGTAACTGTCGGAGTGTCACTTGGACTCGCAGTTGACTCCGCACTTGGTGTCGGCATCATACTCGGACTCGCCGGCGGCGTAGCACTCGGTTTTAAGGTTGGCAAAATAACCGGTGAACTCGTTGGGGCAGCCGTCGGAGGTGCACTTGGGCTCGCTGTCGGGGTCTTACTTGACGTTGGTGTCGGCACCGCACTTGGACTTGCCGTCGGAGCGGAACTTGGCATTGGTTCATTATCACTTGACGACGCCATGTTGTTAATATACGCACTACGATATCCCCAACTTTCAGGCACTTCCACCTTTTTCATATCCGGGATATTAATCTGATGGATCATATAGCCTGTAAACGCGTTATTCATAATTTTCTTAACCGAAGCAGGAATTGTATATTCTGCCGGTCCATAGTTGGAATGTGCATATAATATCGTCTTATCACGATCCAGCAGTGCATCCTCTTCACACACAAAATAAGGATTGTCCTCCGAAATACTAATATCCATTACCGTTCCACTTGCAAAAGCGCCCTCATCTATCTGTTCAATTCCTGCCCCTAAATATATAACTCCTGTATATGTGATACACTCTTTTTCTAATTTCTTAATCGTATCTGGAAGTACCACTTTTCCTGCACTACCTATTGCCATCGAAGCAATGGTATCGACTGTATATACTTTTCCGTTTTTTCTCACTTTTTCAGGAATATACAGCCCCCCTATTACCTTATTAGCGGCGACCAGCGCTGCGGTCCCAGAGACTGCGTTTAACTTGTAGCGGTTCCCCTTTATATCTTTATTATATTCATCTATTTCACGAACAAAAGCACATTTTTTCTTTTCTATATCAAGTTTTTTAGGTAATACGGTTTCCTCATTTTTCTCCACTTTCCGGGCATCTTCAACCGCGCCGCATTCTTTACAATATTTTCCAGTAATCATCCACGTATCAAAAGCCATAAAGGTTACCTCATTAAAAGAATGTACATGATCTTTCAGCGAAATAACAGTACAATCCGTATCTTTAGCTCCGGATACACTGCTTTCCAGTTGATTCCAAGAATATAATTCGAGACTTATATGGCAAAAACAACTATTTTCAAACGACTGCAATGTCTCTGGCAAATACAATTTCTGTAAATTATAACACTCCTGAAACGTACAATGTTCAAGTTGTTCCATTCCCTCCTGCAAATTAATTACCTGCAAATCATAACATTCACTAAACGCCCCTTCCGACAAAGTTGTGTTTTCTCCCATTATCAATGTCTGAATTCCAGAAAACCTAAATGCAAAAGAACCAATTGTTGAATTTGCCGGAATATACATATTTTTTAAATTTTTTGTCATATAAAATGCGGAAGAATCCATCGTTATTCCTTCTTCATGGAAAATAACTTCATTTAAATAATAGCAATAAGCAAAGGCACTCATCCCAATTTTATTAACGTGCCCCAAATCTACTTTTCTTACATTGGAACATTCAAAAGCACTACTCGGCACTTGAGTAATCCAATGATTGAATGTAACACTTCGGATATCTGCCTGATAAAAAGCATACTCCTCAATCATTTCTATACTCTGCGGCAGCACATAATCTTTCCCCTTATATTCGCGATCACAAAAACGAAAAAGTGTATTTTTGTTTATATCCAACAAGCTTCCTTTATCACTAACAAAAGAACTATTTAACGCATGAACATAACTGGTTATTTTCAGTTCAAATTCACATGTATAATAACCTATCTGGATACTATTAACATTTTTTCCAATGTACCAATTTACCGTTTGATTCCTGTAACTTTTATTACTATAATGATGCATACTCCTTTTTTCTTTCATTGACATTTTTATTCCTGTCACCATATATTCACGGTTCTTATGCCTTACTTTATCTGGAATTCTCATGTCTATTTCTTCCGCTTCTGCATTAAATTTAGACATATCAATCTGAACCATGGAAGCTGTTAATGTTGCACCATCCAGCTTATAATATTATCCCTCGTTATCCATATATTCTTCATCTAATTCTGCCACCTTGTCCTCGCCATTCCATGCATAACCATCCTTGTCAATTACCTCTTCATTGGTTTGCTGCAGGTCGATTACTTCTCCACTGATTTCTCTAAAAGCCTGTTCATCGATCAAAACATTTTTTTCATTTGGAATATATATTTTTTCAAGATAATTATTTGAAGCAAATGCATAGGCTCCAATAAACCGGACGCTTGCAGGAACCGTATACTCACTTCTTTTGTTATTTTCCATATAACACAATAACGTTTTCATTTCCGCATCAAATAACACATTATCCACAATTTTATAATAACTATTGTTTCCGCGAATGGATATTGTTATATATGAACTGCAAAATGCTTCATTTTCAATATTTTCTACATTTTTCCCCAATTCAATCTGGCGTATATGAAAAAAACTTCCGGATTCTATATCTGTTATCGTATCCGGCAAAATGACTATTTGGGCATCCTTCATTGAATTTCTCAAAAGCAGTTTTACCTCATACCGTTTTCCATTTTTCTCAACATTTTCCGGGATTATAAAAATGTCTTTCGGAAATGGTACATTCTCATCAATTTTTTTCACCAGAGCCATATTGGTTACATCATCCAATTCATAGATCACTCCCTGATTGTCTGCATTTGCCTTATTTAATTCCAGACATTCCGGGCATTTGTCTTCCGGCTGTACCAATAACTCCGGCATACCATTCTGATCTTCTTCCGTCGTATAATCTACCTTTTTTATATCTTCTGCATAAGCACATTCTTTACAATATTTTCCTTTCACCCCCCATGTGTCATACGAAAAAAATGTCACATCTTCCAGTTTATGTTCATGTCCTTCCAAACTGTGAAACGAAACATTGTCATCATCGTATTGTGCCGCCACACTATTACTTTTCCCATATAATGACAGATTACCTTTTGAATTCAGTGCCCCTTTTGCTATTTTTTCTACCGTATCAGGAATATATAATTTTCTTAATTTTAAAACACCGATTGCCGCAATACTGCTTCCGATTTGTTTCAAATTATTTGGAAGAATCAGTGTCTTTAATCCTATTTTATTCCGATTCACAAAGGACCCTGTATCTTTGAATTCCGCCTCTCCCCCAAAAACCATTGTTTCAAGAGTCTCCTCGCTCATATTATTAATCACTTCATTTTCTAGTTTTGTATGAGGCGGAAAAAATAAATTTTTTAAACCGGAAAGTCCATCGAATGCATTTTGCCCAATTGTAATTCCCTCTTGATTCATTTTAATTTCTTCCAAATATTTACAATCAGAAAAACAACTGCTGCCGATCGTTATTACATTTTTTAAATCTATTTTCGTAATTGTCGCCTCTTTAAATGCCCTTGTAGGTAATGTCCGAATTTTATCATTTAACATAACCTCTTTTACCCTCGCATAAGAAAAGCAGTCGCTTTCTAACATTTCCACAGTTTCCGGAAGTTCATATGTCCCTTCTTTTCCATAATTTTGATCACTAAAATAATACAGCATTTCCTTGTTTTTTGAATATAAACATCCTTCTTCACTTGCATACACAGAATTTTCAGAATGTACAACAAAACCATGTGCCCTCGTGCTAAAGCAATCAATCTCTCTGACATTTTTCCCAATATACAGCTGTATATTTTCCTCTCTCTTTGTTGTAAACCACACAGTTGTTACTTCGTATTTTTTTCCTCCCATGATAACTTTATCTGCAACACGAAGCATAAACTCCCCGCTCTCTTTCTGTGGAAGTTTATTGCCAGCCCCAGTAAGAATCATTTCCTTTTTATTTGCATTTTTAATCTCATACGTATTCCCCCACTCATCTCTTCCGTTCTCATCCAGCTCCACAACAACTTCTTCGTCTTCCCAAGCGGTGTCTTCCTCTGTCTGCGTCCCCTGTTCAACATCCGCAGATTCTTCCTGCGCCACCATTTCTGCTGCCTCTGCTGTCGTGGGAGCCGGGCAGATTCCCGCACAAAGAGAAACGATCAGCCAGGCTGCCAGTTTTCTTTTCCATACTTTTTTCTTCATACTTTCAATCACACCTCTTCCTCCTGAAAGCTCTGCAAAAGTTGTCTGTCATATCTGTACTTTTCACTGACTGCCGGCATATTGCAGGCAATCAGAACGGCGTTTGCCATATCAAGAAATACTTTTTGTGCCTCACTCCGGTTGTAAGTTTCCACCGCATCGGCAATCTTCGTCCGATACCGCTGCCGCGCCACATAATATATCATAGGCATAAGATCACTTCGTTTCACGATCAGACGGCGGCGCTTCCCCTCATTGTCAAATTCTTCCAGCCATTCTTTTGCTTCACCGGCACTCTCGACCACCACTTTTCCCTTTCCCAGATGGTCGATCATTTCCTCAATCTCGTCCGGACATGGTTCTGCATTCGTGCATTTTTCCAGTTTCCGAATTGCCTGTCTGGTTTGGATATGAATTTCACTGTGCTCCGGAATATGAAACAGATCCGAAAGGTATTTGTGCGTCATTGTACTGGCAGAAGATTCAAATAATTCCGCCAGCAGTTTCGTATTCTGACCGGATTCCGAGTACGCCATTTTTGCAAGTTCTAATATATTTTTTGCCAAATGATCCGAAATGTCCTTATTTTTCGACCGTTCATTGGAACGGATATATTTTTTGATCTGCTCCAGTTCATTCGCCGCTTTCCGACGAATACGCTTTTTCTTCCATTGTTTAAATCCACTTTCTGCCAAAAGAAAACGAAGATTATTTTCCGCTTCCTTACGCATTTCATCAAGAACCAACCCGCGGTATTTATTCAAATACTCCTGCGCTGTCTTACTGTATCCTTTAAATATTCCCGAATGTTCCCACATCCAATACATAAACTGCTCTTCGTTTAATGTTTTGACATACTCGAACTGGCGAAACAGCCATTGCGTATTGGGTTCATGAAGAATCTCCATGTCGTCATCCAACCCCTTTTCATATTCCTCGACCGCCCGCTGGTATTTCTCCCAATTCCACCTATTTTCAAGGCCATACATCGCAATCATCTCGGTATAATCATTGATCTGAAACGACGGCTGCAATACGCCTTCCACAAAATAGCGGTTGGCTGTCTCCAAATCACATCCGAGCGAAAATACAATGCGGAAAATCTGTTCCCGCGCAGGCACAGCGACACTGCGAATGCCAAACCAGCGACGTATTGTTGGAAAAGAAGCAGGCCGTTCTCCACGAATCTTCTGCAAAAACGTATGATATGCCTCTTTTCGTACTTTTTCCTGATCTTCCATTGTTCCACACAGAGAATATCCCATCTCTAAAATAAGAAATGTGTCAAAATTACCAAGCAGAACCTCTTTTTCCATAAATCGTACCCCTTTTATCATCTTTTGCCGGCAGTTTTTCAGCCGCCTGTTTCATTATATCATGTCACCAAGCGAAGCTTGATGACATGCGCATGCCTCAGCATGCTTCATTATATCAGGAAAATGTCAGATTTTTTTTCCGATTTTTTCACTTTTTTGCAAAAAACATCTCTTTTTTTATTGAATCACACCTACAAAATCCTTTTTCTTTTTTGACGCTTTTTTACTTGGTGCTGCCGCAGCCGGTTTTTTCGTAACTACAGGCACTGCTGTTTTCTGTTTACTCACCGTCAGTTTTACCGTCGTTCCACGCACCACTTTCTTTCTTTCCGGAATGCTCTGTGAAAGCACGATGCCATCTTCTTTCTCGCTTTCCTTTCTCTGCACTTTCCATGAAAAATGTATCTTTTTTAATTTCTTTTTGGCCTGCTCCAGTTTCATTCCAAGCAGTTTTGGCATAGCGGTTTTCTCTTTTCCTCGGCTCACTGTCAAAACCAGTTTTTGCTCTTCGCTGACGATTTCCCCCTCGGAAATATTCTGAGAAATGATAATTCCCTTTTTCACATCATCCGAATATTCCTCTTTCCAAATTATGGCAGAAACGTCACCGCACTCTTTTTGCGCCTCTGCCTTTGATTTCCCCGTCACATTTATCATCCGAATTTCTTTTTGCGGGGCCTCCGTCGCTGCCGGTGTCCCTATTATTTTCGGCGTTTCTACCGCAGCCGCCGGCTCACTGTTATTTTGTCTGGTTCCTGCATGCAGGCAGCCAATGGTAATCCCCGTTCCAAGCACAATAGCACCGGCTATTCCGGCTATTGCCCTGCGCTTTGCCACAAACCACGATACTTTCTTTTCCTCTTCATACAAGGCATCGTACAATTCACGGATGCTCTGCCAGCGGTTTTTGGCATTTACTGCCATTCCTTTCATAATCGCCTTTTTCTGTTTAACAGAAATTTCCAATTCTTTCATGTTCACAAGTGACGGCATGTCATCTCCCAATGCACGGATCACCGAGTCAGTCGGTGCCTCTCCCGTCAACATATAATACATGGTCGCACTAATTGAATACACATCGGTGTACGCTCCCCAGCGCCCTTTGTAGCGGTACTGCTCTTCCGGCGAAAATCCCCGTTTAAACAATACCGTCATTGTCTTTGTATTGTCAATATTCCGCATCCGGGCAGCTCCAAAATCAATCAGAACCAGACTGCCGTCTTTTTTTATCATAATATTATCCGGGCTGATATCCCGATGTACAATTCCCGTCCGATGTACTTTTTCCAATGCCAGAAGCACCGGACGCATCGCACTGAGAAGCTGTCTGCCGCTCATTTTTCCATTTTGTTTAATATACTCTTTTACACTAACGCCATCGATAAACTGCATAACAATATACGCCGTCTCATTTTCATAAAAGAAATCCAGCACAGACACAATGCCTTCTACTTCATTGAATTTGGACAGACATTTTGCTTCGTTTAAAAATTTCTTTATGTCCTCCTGATAATGATTTTTTTTGGCATTTTCATACAAATAGACTTTATTTCCATTTCCACAGATGACATCTCGGCTCACCATCTCACTCGGAAAATATTCTTTGATCGCTACCGGGATCTGTAACCGGCTGTCCCACCCGATATAGGTGATTCCAAAACTTCCCTCACCCAGCACTTTCCCCAGAATATACCTGTCTGCAAGCCGCGTCCCCGACAGCAGGCAGCGCGGGATCGGATTGTACTCGTCCTGTTTCATTCCACAAAAAGAACACCTCCCGGTCTGACCGAGCGGCCTCATACATCCGATACAAAGATTTGATCCCTCTATATTCATCCAAATCTCCCCATTACTAAAGTGTTAGTGCTATAATATGCTAGTACCATCATAGCATATTATTTCTGTTTCTGCTAGAGCGATTTTGGGAATTTATGGGGAGGCAGCCGGATTTGGCGACTTCTTCTTTTTGAGTTGCTTTTTCCCACCACACCCCGAAAAAACGAAATTTTTCGCCAAACCCATTGTAACCCCGCCTTGGGTATGGTAAAATACAGGGTATCATCGTATGTTTCCAGGCATGCTTGCATGCCTGCGGAACATCGTTTGAGACCCGCACAAACATGAGAATGAAGCACTGTGGTGCGGAATTCGAATGTTTGCAGGATTGCGAAAGGCGCTTTGCGACGGAGCAATCCGTCGTATTGTAATACAGGGTATCATCGTATGTTTCCAGGCATGCTTGCATGCCTGCGGAACATCGTTTGAGACACTCGTGCAAAGCACTAGAATGGAGATTAGATTGTGAATAAAAAAGTTTTAAAGACATTAGAATATGACAAAATCATAGATATGCTTGTAGAAGAAGCGGATTCTTCGCTCGGAAAAGACAGCGCGAGGCGGCTTCGTCCGTCATCGGACCGTGGGGAAATTGTGGCGATGCAGGCGGAGACAAGCCACGCATTGACAAGGCTCTTTCATCATGGGGCACTTTCGTTTCATGGATTGACAGACATCCGCCCCAGTCTTGTGCCGCTTGCCAAAGGTGGGACACTGGGAGCTGGTGAACTTCTGCGGATTGGGGCTCTTTTGGAAGCCGCCAAGCGGGCAGTTGAATTTGATAAAAAGGACGAGGAAACCGACTTTTTGTCCGGGCGCTTCAACGGACTTCAGACGTTTCCGGAGATTCGCCGCGAGATCAGCCGCTGTATCCTATCCGAAGATGAGATCAGTGACGATGCAAGCAGCGAACTGAAACGTATCCGGCGTTCGATGAAAACGACAAATGACAAAATTCGGGAACAGTTGTCTGTGACCGTCAATTCATCGGGAGATATGCTGCGTGACAACATTGTTACAATGCGAAATGGAAGATATTGTCTGCCGGTAAAGCAGGAATATAAATCCGCGTTTCAGGGAATGATCCACGATCAAAGTTCTACCGGTTCCACCTTTTTCATTGAGCCGATGGCAATTGTCAAATTGAATAACGATCTGGCGGAACTTGCCATGAAAGAGCAGGATGAAATTGAGCGCATTCTTGCTTCCATCAGCAGCATCTGCGCACCGGAAACGGAAGGGCTGGAGCGCGATGTCATTTTGCTGGCAGAACTTGACTTCATCTTTGCGAAGGCAAAATTATCGAAGAAAATGCAGGGAAGCGAGCCGATTTTTGACGACAATTATATTGAGATCAAAAAAGGACGGCATCCATTAATCCCGCGCGACCGCGTTGTGCCGATTGATGTCACATTGGGAAAAGATTACCGGCTTTTGATCATCACAGGCCCAAATACCGGCGGTAAGACCGTTTCGCTGAAAACCGTCGGCTTATTTACCTTAATGGGACAGGCAGGGCTCCATATTCCGGCATTTGACGGCTCTCATCTGCGTGTATTTCATGAAGTGTATGCAGACATCGGGGACGAACAGAGCATTGAACAGAGCCTGAGTACGTTCTCCTCACACATGACAAACACCGTTTCTATCCTGAAACGCGCGGATAAAAATACGCTTGCCCTTTTTGATGAACTTGGTGCGGGAACCGATCCGGTCGAGGGTGCCGCACTTGCCATCAGTATTCTTGACAATCTTTTACAGCGAAATGTGACCGCAATGGCGACGACACATTACAGCGAACTAAAGATTTACGCCCTTTCGACAGATCAGGTAGAAAATGCTTCCTGCGAATTTGACGTAGAGTCGTTGCAGCCGACCTACCGTCTTCTCATCGGCGTTCCGGGAAAAAGTAACGCCTTTGCGATTTCCAGCAAACTGGGGATTTCCGATGAAATTATTGAGAAAGCAAAATCTCTTGTGGACGAAGATTCCAAATCCTTTGAAGACGTTGTGACAGGACTTGAAAGCACGCGGAAAGAATTGGATGAAGAACGTGCGAAAGCGGCTGCTTACCGCGAAGAAATTGAGCGGCAGAAGAAGAAGCTGGCAGAGAAAAATGAACGAATTGATAAAGCAAAAGAAAAGATTTTGCGCCGTGCAAATGAAGAAGCCAATGAGATATTACAGAAGGCGAAAGACATGGCGGACGATTCCATCCGCAAATACAATAAATGGATGGATGGCAGCAAAGGAAATGTCAGCGATATGGAACGCCAGCGTTCTGCGATCCGCGAGCAACTCAAGAAAACCGGAGAAAAACTGGCAACGAAACAAAAGGGAAACCGTCCAAAGACAGCTCCGGGAAAACTTTCCATCGGCGACCTTGTCATGGTGCATTCCATGGGGGTAAAAGGTACGGTGATGTCGCTGCCAAATGCCAAAGGAAAATGCTTCGTACAAATGGGCATTATGCGTTCCGAAGTCAATGCGGATGATCTGGAACTTCTCGAAGAAGAGACCTTGCAGAACCGGAAAGAACAGCTTCGTGAACGTTCCGGTGCCGGAAAGATCAAAATGATGAAGTCACTTCAGGTTTCCTCAAGCATCAATCTTATCGGAAAAACGGTTGACGAAGCAATTGCACTTTTAGATAAATACCTTGACGATGCTTACCTTGCCAAACTGCACCAGATCACCATTATCCACGGAGTTGGAACCGGTGCTCTGCGAAATGCCGTGCAGGCGCATTTGAAAAAGAGTAAATACATCAAAACCTATCGTATGGGAGAATACGGTGAGGGTGGCTACGGCGTGACCGTGGCAGAGTTCAAATAAGAAAGGATGACTTCCATGGCAGAAAAACAAAAAATACTGATTGTTGACGACGACGCCAACATTGCAGAGTTGATTGAATTATACTTAACCAAAGAATGCTTCCAATGTATGCAGGCACACGACGGAGAAGAAGCATTAAAGAAAAATGCTTCCTTTCAGCCGGACCTGATTCTTCTTGATATCATGCTTCCGGGCATTGACGGATACGATGTGTGTCGCGAGATTCGCAAAACTTCCACCGTTCCGATCATCATGCTCTCGGCAAAGGGAGAGGTTTTTGACAAAGTGCTGGGATTGGAGCTTGGTGCCGATGACTACATCATCAAACCTTTTGATTCCAAAGAACTGGTGGCACGCGTAAAAGCCGTTTTACGGCGTTATCAGACAGGAAGTGCCCCGGCAGCTCCGGCGGCTGCCACCGAATCCGGAACTGAGACGGTACAATACACCGATCTTACCGTCAGTTTGTCAAACTATTCTGTCGTATATATGGGCCATCCGGTCGAAATGCCGCCAAAAGAACTGGAACTTTTGTATTTTCTCGCCACACATCCAAATCAGGTATTTACACGAGAACAGCTTCTCGACCGCATCTGGGGTTACGAATACGTCGTCGATACACGTACCGTCGATGTTCATATCAAACGACTGCGCGAAAAGATCAAAGACCACGACGAATGGCGCCTTGCTACCGTATGGGGCATTGGCTACAAATTTGAAACAAAGAAAGGCTGATCATTATGAGAAATCGAATTCGCCTGACATTTGGAAAAAAACTGATCCTCCTCTACCTGTGCATTTTTACGTCATCCTATTACCTGACGCACACGCTTGTCTTTGCGCTTGTCCGCAATAGTCTGATGGCGGCTGCGATGGAAAATGAGGCACTTACGAGCGGATACATTGCGGAGCGGCTGCAATATTATTTCAATCTGCTCGACTCCATTTTGTTTATGATGGGTGGAGTTCTGGCAGTATCTTTTTTCCTGATCTACGCCATGAATATCATCCCGCTACGGCGGCTGTGCAATGCAGCAAAGCATTTTTCCATTCATCAGAAAAATGAACCGGTTACCCTTCACACTTCCGATGAATTTGGTGATCTTGCCGATGCATTAAATATAATTGCGGAAGACCTGAATAACTTCGACGACTACCAGCGCGCATTTATTTCCAATATTTCCCACGACTTTCGTTCGCCGCTTACATCGATTCACGGGTACGCACAGGCAATGCTCGATGGTACGATTCCTTACGAAGCACAAGAAAAGTACCTGAATATCATTTTATCGGAAACTGACCGGCTTACGAATCTGACCTCCAATCTGCTGGAATTAAATTCATTTAACGGCGACAACGTGCTTCTTGACATCACAACCTTTAATATTTGTGAGACAATCATCCAGACAGTAAATACGCTGGAAGGAACAGCGGCAAAGAGGGAAATCTCGTTTATTCTGGATTTTAATACGCAGAAAGAACTGCTCGTGGAAGCAGATGAAAGCAAGATTCATCAGGTGTTATATAACCTGATCGACAATGCAGTTAAATTCAGCCACAACAATTCTGAGATTAAAATCAGTTTACGGAAAAAGGGAACAAAAGTATTTGTTTCCGTCAAAGACTCCGGCATTGGAATTCCGAAAGAATCTGTGAACAAAGTATTTGACCGCTTTTATAAAACTGATATTTCCCGTGGAAAAGACAAGCGCGGAACCGGACTTGGGCTTTCCATCTCCAAAGAGATCATACAAGCACACAATCAGACGATCAACGTCGTAAGTACCGTCGGTGTCGGAACCGAATTTGTCTTTACGTTAAAATATCATTCGTAACGATTCAGAATCTAACAATAGTTACTATCATTCCAAAAAATAAGAGGCCTCCTCATAATGAGGAAACCTCTTATTTTTTATATAAATCAGTTCTCTTAAACCTCAAATTTATTCATGTGGTCTTCAATCTTCTGTGCAGCATCATGAAGCTGTTTTGCATTGCTTGAGATGTCCTCTACAATGTCATTGACTTCTGTAACAGATGCGGAAGTTTCTTCGGTACCGGCCGCATTTTCTTCTGCAATTGCGGTCAGATTGTGTACCACATCCACAACTTCTGTCTTTGCCTGATCCATTTTCTCAGTCTTCTGATAAATCGTATTGATGCTCTCCATCGAGGCTTCAATCTCATCCTGTACCTTCTGGAACATTTCTCCGGTAACATTCATCTTGACATTCTGCGTATCCATGATCTCTTTGACGCGATCCACAATCTCAACTGCCTGATCGGAATCCTGCATGAGCATATTGGCAATCTGCTGAACCTGCATCGCAGATTCATTGGACTGTTCTGCCAATTTCTGGATCTGGCTTGCTACTACGGCAAAACCACGTCCCTGCTCGCCGGCACGCGCTGCCTCAATCGAAGCATTGAGAGAAAGAAGATTCGTCTCTTCTGCAATCGATGTAATCAATGCAATCGCGTCTTTAATCTTCTGTGCCGATTCGTTGGTTGTATTTGTCTGATTGTAAATCTCAACGATAGACTGTTTTGCCTCTTCGTTGATCTCTTCTAACTCTTTCAGTGTCTGCTCTGCTTCTTCACCGGAGGTCTTCATCACTTCAACATTTTCGCGGAGTTTTGCTACTTCATTGTTCGTCTCATCGACCATATGTCCAATAACGATAACACTTTCCGTCGCTGTCTGTGTATCATTTGCCTGGGAAGATGCTCCCTCTGCCATGTCATGCACCGCATAACTGATCTGTCCGATTGTTTCCGCGGTCACCGCCGCATTTCCGCTTAATTGATTCGATGAAGCAAATAAATGCTGACTTTCCGTCTTCAATTCGGTTACGACATCGGAAAGTTTGCCCTGCACCTCGATGACAGATCGCGCCATCATTCCCACTTCTCCGCCGATCTTAGCCAATTTATCCAATTCGCCGGTATGTTTCAAATCCAAATTTCCCAGACGCTCCACCTGATAAGTAATCTTCTTCAGCGGATTAAACAGACGATGGAAACATAGGAACGCAATGATCATACAAAGAATCTCACAACTAATGGAAACTCCAACCATCGTATTGATTGCTTGGGTAACTCCGGAAAGTGCTTCACTCTTATCTGCTGATACAACCACTATAAAACGCCCATCTTCATCTACATAATATCCGGCATATTTTGTATCTCCATGGAAATCATACGTCCCTACATCGGACTTCGGGATCTGATCTTTTTCAATCTTTGACACCAGTTCTTTTATCACTGCATTTTCTACCGGTTTTCCGATCTTATCTGCTTTCGGATGATACAGCATCGTACCGTTTCCGGCAACTACATACGCATAACTGCTTTCCATGTCCTTCACTTTTACTTTCGAAAACAATCCACGCAGTTTGCTTTCCGAAAGCGCAACACGGATTCCATGTGCATTTACTTCGACATCAAGACTTCTTCCATTTGTCACCGCGATATCATACATATACGAATGAATCGTTTCTGTCATATTGCGCTGGATCTGTGGTCTCGTCAGTGCAAGTGTCGCCCCAATCACTGCAAAAATCAATATTGCTGTCAACAGCATCCCCTTATATTTAAGAGAAATGCCCTGATGCTGTTTTTTTTCCTTCTTCGTCTTCTTCATTGCTCTTCCTCCATTTCATGTTCTTTTTGATTTCAGTTATCCCAGGATAACCGATGAAGGTTCCCCTGTTTATTCAGATTCTCAAATCCATGCTGGCGCAATGCTTCGTATAAAACAATCGCTACAGAATTGCCAAGATTCAAGGATCGAATCTCGCCAAACATCGGAATTCGAATCGTGTTTTCCTGATTCTCTACCAAAAGTTCTTCCGGGATTCCCGCACTCTCTTTTCCAAACATGATATAACAGTCGTCCTCAAAAGATACCTCCGAATAGACATGGCGTGCTTTCGTCGTCGCCATATAAATCTTAATACCGGGGTTTTTCTCCATAAAATCCCGGTAACTGTCATAAATCCTATAATCTAATTTGTCCCAATAATCCAACCCGGCACGCCTTACCTGCTTTTCATTGATCTGAAACCCCATCGGTTCGATCAAATGAAGTCTAGCACCTGCTGCGACACAAGTACGCCCGATATTTCCTGTATTGGCAGGGATTTCCGGTTCCAACAATACAATATTTAACATACTGCCTCCCTAATCCTGTTTTAATGCCAGATACAATTCAACCGTTGTCGTGTCGAATGTAAGTGGTACACAAAGATTTTTTGTATATGTATTTGTAAAACTGACTTCACCATGTGATAAAGTCGGCGGGGTAATATCGATTCCAACTCCGTTGGAGGAAAACACGGTAGACGCATTTCCCATGATCATATTACCAAGTTCGCTCAATGCACTGGCAGCAAAATCATCAATCTCTTTTACTTCCATCATACACATCTTCGAAGCAATACTGCAAGCATCTTCCTCGGACATTGCCAGCAGCACCTGGCCTTTCATCTCACCCGTCACTCCAATTATGATAACCCAGGTTCCTTTTCCAAAATTCGCTTCTTTTAATCCAGGTTTCTGTATCTGCACCTGTACAAAACACATATCCTGAAACACTTTCTTTGCAGCCATTAAAAAAGGATTAATATGCTCTGCATTTAATGTAGCCATATCTTTTTTTCTCCTTTCTCATCGACATCGTATGCATAGTATTATAACATAATTATCATAAAGTGTCTATAAATTCCTTGATCTTTTCCAACGCCTTTTTCAGGTCTTCGATAGAGTATGCGTAGGAGATTCGGAGGAAGCCCTCTCCACATTTTCCAAAGGCATCTCCCGGCACGACAGCCACTCGTTTTTCGTGCAGAAGCCGTGTCGCAAATTCTTCACTTGTCATTCCAAATTTGCTAATATTTGGAAAAACGTAAAATGCACCGTAAGGCTCAAAACATGGAAGTCCCATGTCACGCAGTGCTTTCACAAGAAACCGCCGTCTCTGGTTATAAGCCTCGCGCATCCGTTCAACATCCGGCATACCATTTTTCAATGCCTCAATCGCCGCATACTGGCTTGTCGTCGGCGAACTCATGATGATATACTGATGGATCTTTACCATCTGCTTGATGATCTCTTTCGGACCTGCCGCATAACCAAGACGCCATCCCGTCATGGCAAAGGATTTCGAAAATCCATTGATGACAACGGCCCTCTCTGCCATCCCCGGAATGCTGGCGATGGAAACGTGTTTTCCTTTATAACTCAATTCCGAATAAATCTCATCGGACATAACAAAAATATCATGTTCTTTACAAATATCGGAAATGACCTGCAATTCCTCCGCGGTCATGATCGCTCCGGTCGGATTGTTTGGAAACGGCATTACAAGAATCTTTGTCTTGTCTGTAATTGCCTCTTTCAATTTCTTCCCGGTTAATTTAAACTCGTCCTTTTCCTCCAGAGAAATGCGTACCGGTGTGCCTCCTGCCATGCGTACACAAGGAAGATAGGATACAAAACATGGTTCCGGCAAAATAACCTCATCGCCCGGATCAAGCATCGCACGCATACAGATATCAATTGCCTCGCTTCCTCCGACCGTAACCAGAATCTCGTCCGGTCCATATGGCAGTTCAAAGCGGTCATGCAGATACCGGCTGATCTCCTGTCTCAGCGGCAGAAGTCCGGCATTGGACGTGTAATAGGTTCTTCCTTTTTCCAGTGAATAAATCCCCTCTTCGCGGATGTGCCACGGAGTATCAAAATCGGGTTCTCCTACACCCAGGGATATAACATTGTCCATCGTATTTGCCACATCAAAAAAGCGGCGGATTCCCGATGGTTCTAACTCCATTACAGTTTTTGACAATGGGTTTCTCATGGTGTGATCAGCATCCTCTCTTGTTCATTTTTCTCTTTCACCATCAAAAGACCATGTTCTTTATATTTTTTCAATACAAAAAAGGTTGAGGTGTTGACTACTTCTTCAATCGGCGAAAGTTTGGTAGTGACAAATCTTGCCACTTCTTTCATACTCTTTCCTTCGAGAATTACGGTAAGATCAAAACTTCCGCTCATCAGATACACACTTTCGACCTCGTCAAACTGGTAAATGCGCTCGGCAACTTTATCAAATCCGGTTTCGCGGTGAAGTGCCACATTGACTTCGATCAAAGCAGTTACCATCTCATTATCGGTGCGATCCCAATTGATCAGCGCCGGATACCCACAGATGATGCCCTCTTCCTCCATCCTCGCAATGGTTTTCTGAATCTCCTCTTCGGATGCCTCAAGCATCGCCGCCATATCTTCCGTCGAAATTTTTGCATTTTTCGACATAATTCGCAATAATTCTTCCTGTAGCATAATGCGCCTCCTCATTTTCCAATATTTGTAATTATGGTGGTGTTAAAAATCGTGTTTCTTCGCCCCGGCATATGGTTCGATCGTTTCCGTCCGTCACTCGTCCGATGATGGCAGCAGGAATCCCCTCTGCCCGCAGCCGGCGCACCAGTTCTTCTCCGTGTTCCGTACCAATCAGCAGACTTCCGAGAGAATCCGTCTCATAAAGATTTATGCCATACTGCTCACAGATCTCAATGCTCTCCTGCCGGACGGGAATTGCCTCAAAATCCACTTCCAGTCCGGTATGCGACAACTCCGCCAGTTCCCACAAAGCACCAAACACGCCGTTTTTCGCGACATTATGAAATGCCCGAATTCCCATGTCTCCTGCCAGTTTTGTCTCTTTTTCTACTGAACACAGAGGTTCACCACCTGTCTTCTCCCATAAATATTCGATTGCTTCATCTACATAAACCGCCGGAAAATATTTTACCAGTGATTCTTTTTCCTTATATGCCAGTTCTGCCGCGCCGGCAGCTCCTGCCCATTTTGTCATAATAATCTGCTGCCCCGTTCGGAATTTACTGCTTCCGGTTTCCTTTCTGCTTTGTTTGCCAAATCCTGACAATGTCAGAAGAGGGGCCTTTACCAGTTCGCTGATTTCCGTATGTACTCTTCCGGTATCAACTTCATAGGCAGCCCCATACTGCCCGAGCTGCCCCATAATATTTTTAATCTGTTGTTCCGACGCGGATTCCGGAAGAAGAAGCTGTACCTGCATTCCCTCTGCTCTGGTTCCTGCCGCCAAAAGCGCATTGTACATCCGGTAAAATGCCTTTTTTCCAAGAATTTCAACAGGACTTGTCTCGGTGTACATCGTACTGCTCACAATCGTCTCCGGAAGCAGCCGGTACGTCAATGTATCACTGCCGGCAGACGGTCGTTCCACAAGCCGTCTGCTCCGGTACAATATCTTTTTCTCCACGGAACGATTCCATTGATTTTGTGAAATTTTTCCTTTTTTCATCACTGTCCCCCGCCATTTTCACCGTCTTGCGGTACGACTACGGGTGCCTGTGTTGCTGCCGGCTGTGTGGTCGCCTGTGCTTTCTGCTGCGGGCGTTCGGTCTGCGCCGCTTTTCTATTTTGCGACGTAGTATCTTTTTCCGGCTTTGCCGTTGTCTTCGGAGCCTTTGTCTCCTCCGGTTTTGCCTCTTCTTTCTTCGCGCCCTTTGTGACATAACGCGGAGAAGCCGCGTACGTACTGGAATTTACCTGTGTCTTGGTTTCCTTGCCATTTTCATCAACAATCTTCCAGAGAATGGCTTTGTATCCGGTATGTGCCTCCTGCGTCACACTCTCGTACGATTCCGGTTTTGTCTTATCGTATGTGATCTTATCTGCTCCCGGTTCGATCGTATCGGTAACTTCTGACTTAAAGGTCACACTGCGGTCTTCACTGCGTGTCTCTTCCCCATAAATATTAAAATAAAGGGTTCCGCTGTATGTGCCGCCCTGTATATAGATCGGAACTTCCGTATTATTTTTAAATTTAAAATCCTTATAATCCCCCGCGATTGCTGCGTCCATCGATGGTTCGACATAACTGACAACCATAGAATGCGGACTTCTCTCTACAACTTCCAATTCTGCGCGGAGCACGGCATTGTACAAGGTCGTAGATACCTGACATACTCCACCGCCAAGGGTATCTTCTACTTTTCCCTGATTATAGGACGCTGCGGCATAATATCCATTTTCTTCCGTCAGCGGAGAGATCGCATCATGAACGGAGAATGTCTCGCCCGGATAAAGAACGGAACCGCTGATCAGTCTCGCGGCATTCGCCACATTTTTGGAACGGTTTACATTGCCGGCGTTAAACGTCGTCGAAAAGCTTCCAATCTTATCTTTACAGCGTTCTGCTGTTTCTTTGGAAATGGTCGGCTTTTCCACCTCGACGGTCGCCGCCACACGAATCGCAGACGTATCGTCTTTGGCTTCGCTGACCGCTTTTTGAATATTTTCAACGGTCGCTGCGACATCCAGTGTGATTCCCTCTTTGGACTCACTGTATACAAATTCTCCATTTTCCATCGAAACCTGTGCATTCTGCGCACTGGTACACAATTTTTTACATTTTTTCTTTACAAATTTCTTCAGCACTTTTTCGTCCATCTGACGGTTTATGCCAAAAGAAACCCCCGTTTTCCGGGCTTCTTTTATTTCTTTATAATTTTCGATCAGATTTCCTTTTCTGCCGACTTTCATCGCCTCATCCAGAAATTCTTCCGCCGAAAATGTATACCCCACTTCTGCAAGTGTCGTCGTCACAACACTGCCACTTACTTCAACCTCTAATACCTGTCTTCCCCTTTTTGCCGTCTCTTCGCTGACCGCTTCCCGTGCCTGGTCTTTTGTCATTCCGCCAACTGCCACATGTTCTACGGTAACCCCTTCGCAGATCGTCCCGTCTTTCGGGCGCAGACTCGCATACGAAACATACGTATACGCGGCGATTATACCAAACATCATGAAAATGACAACAAAGGCGAGCAGCATTCTTTTTCTCTGCACTCAAAGACCTCCCTTGCATATTGTTGAAAAAAGTATTACAATCATACGTAAGGTAATATAATGCCTGCAAGCATAGCTACAATAAGCACTCCGCAGATAACTGCTGCGACGATTTTTTGTTTTTTACGGCTAAGCATATTTGATATCCTCCTAAATAGTTATATTTAAAGAAAGGACTTACTTTATGATGGCATCACTCCGCTTTCCTTCCTTTTTTGTCTGTTTCCTGATCTTTATCGCATGGATGCATTACAAAAAGCGCAAGGCAACGAAACAACAGGAAAAAGAATCCAGCCTTTTCTGGGAACGTGAAGAAGAGGCGAATCATACTCGCAATAAAGATATTTCACATCTTCCGCTCTTTACCCCCGATACCGCAAGGATTCCCTGGGAAGGGGCCAAAAATGACACGATCCTTCATTATCTTGACGCATTGCGCCGGCTCATCGAATTACCAATGATGGATCTGTCTGGGTATACGAACACGGATCTGAAACTTGCCTATGGTGTCGGTAATTTCCAGACGCTGTCCACCTATGACGAGACATACCAGAATTTTTTACAGACGCTGACAGCTCTCGGACGGGCCTATCTGGAAGCTGGCGATTATACCCATGCCGCCGAAGCCTGCCGGCTCTGCCTTGACTACGACCCGGAAAACCGGATTGCCTGTCTTTCATTGGCAGAAATTTACAAAAAAGATCATAAAAATTATCTTCTGTCAGATCTGATCGATGAGATTAAGCATTCGCCTATTGCGAGAAAAGAAAGTCTTCTCCACCAAATCGACGAATTATAATGCCGGCAGATTCTTTTGATCGCAATTTTTCACGGGGCCTGCCGGACTTGTGCTGTATAAAAATCCTTCCATCTTTTTCCAAAGTTGAAGATGGAAGGATTCTCTTTTATTCATGAAATGATGTTACCGGCTCTGTCCGATATGATACTTCTGACACATCTGCTGGTCAATCTGCTGATTTTCCTCCACAAGCGCTGCCAGTTTTGTCATATCTCCCAAAATCTGATTGATACTTGAAAATGGCTGCGCAATGATATAGCGTTTTGCTTCTTCATTCAGATTGAGTGTGAACTGCTGCGCCATCTTCTCTACAATGTTTTGTTTGAGCTGTTCATCCGGTGCATACAACTGAACCATGCATGCGCGGTCAAAAAAGCGAATCATTTCTTTGCTTCCACATTCGGTCGCCAATACAGACGATGTACATACTATCTGCTTTTTCTTTTCATTCATGGAAGATAGGAACAGATTGGTAAATACCTGCTCTGCCTCGCGGTTTCCAAAAATCTCTTCCAAATCATCGATAAGCAGAATATCCACATCATCGTAAATCTTAATCTGGTTTGGTTTTGCGCCAAGGCGGATCGTGCGGTCCACTTCTTCCAAAAACTGTCTTCCGGTAGTAAATGCAACCTTTTGTCCGGCAAGTGCCGATTTGCATTTATCATGAATCTCATGCAATAAATGAGTCTTTCCACGCCCCGGTTTTGCGTAAATCAATACAGGCGAATAAGCTTTCACATTGTTCAAGACTGCTTCTGCCATCGCAACTGCTTCTTCGTTCGCCCCACTTACAAAAAAGTTATCAAGTTTCATCATTTGACCTCGTTTTCCTTCCTTTCCCCCAATGATGGAATTACCCTCTATATGAGTATCTCACAAAATGCCAATAAAAACAACACCAATTTTCAGTTTTTTTGTCCCAAAAACGAATGTACAAGCCTAAAAGCCCCAAACACTCACAGTCGTATCACTTCGGCACTATGCGTAAGCGGATTCCTCTTTTGATAATCAAACACAAGCGAGTGCACCGCTCCCGTCTCTATTTTTCCATTTTTTAACAGTTTTGGAATGTCCACCTTAAACTGCTGCACATAGATCATATTAAAAAGCTGCTTTGGCTGATACTTTTCATAGCCGGAAAGCACCGTCGGCTGCTCGGATTCCCCCGTCAGAAAATCTCGAACTTTCTGCTGGTATTCGTGAGACCGCTCCAGCACAAATGACGGCGGATTTTTCACATAATCTCTCGCATACAGATCATACGTCAATGTCTGGCGCAGAATCTCTCCCGCCTCCTCGCTCCAATCTGTTTCGCACAAGAATTCCCACAGAATCTCATATCGCGCAATACGGCTGTGCTTCCTGCCAAAATAGCCTTTTTTGTCGTAAAATTCTCCCAGCGCCTGATACATCTCAAACGCATCCGCATGATAATTTTCCATTGCCAGCATCGTTGCCTGAAATTGGAAACTGTTGTAATACACCTCCACCATTTCTTCCACCTGCTTAAGGCGCAGTACATCCTCGTACGGCAGCCATTTGGTCGCCAGTACCTCATACGGCGGACTGCTTCGGTAACGGATCTCATATTCGTCCTTCACTTCCTCCATATACGATCCCTTCAGCACCTTCAAAAATCCAAGCTGGAATTGATCCGGCCGCATCCGGTACACATCGTTAAATGACTTATGAAAGGAGTCATAATCTTCGTAGGGAAGTCCGGCAATCAGATCCAGATGCTGGTGGATATTTCCGCCGCCCCGCACACGCTCTACGTGTTCTGCCAGTTCCGTCAGATCCATTTTCCTGCGAATCGCCTCGATTGTAAACAGATTCGTGGACTGAACCCCGATCTCAAACTGGATCAGTCCCGGACGAAATCCCCGGAAGAGTTCAAAATCCTCTTCCCGCAGAAGATCCCCTCCAATTTCAAAATGAAAATTAGTCACACCGTTATCGTGTTCTTTGATATATTTCCAAATTCTGTAAGCATGTTCGTGATTGCAGTTAAACGTACGATCAACAAACTTCACCTGTTTCACGCTGTTTTTCAGGAAAAATTCCAGTTCCTCAAACACCAGATCCAACGAACGCAGGCGCACCGTCTTATCAATGGATGACAGACAGTAACTACAGGAAAATGGACAGCCACGGATTGTTTCATAATAAATGATCCGGTTTTCCATCTGTTCCAGTTCGCGGTATGGAAATACGAGATCGTCCATTTTCATCGGCATTCGCGGTGCCGTAAATACTGCGTCTCCGTCTTCCCCACGATAGCACAACCCGGCGATGTCCGAACGTCTCTCCGTCCCTTCTCCCAGCAGATATGCCGTATATTCGCGGAATGTCACCTCGCCTTCTCCAACCATGACAAGATCCACAAACGGGTATCTTTGAAGCACCTTCTCCGCATCATACGAAACTTCCGGTCCTCCCAGGATAATTTCTACCTGCGGACAAATTTTTTTCAGATTTTCTGCCACATCAAGCACATAATCAATGTTCCAGATATAGCAAGAAAATCCGACAACATCCGGCTTTTTTCGATAAATTCCGGCAAGAATTTCCTCTTTCTGGTGATTGATCGTATATTCTGCCAGTTCAATGTCTTCTTCGTATTTCCCGGCATTGGCTTTCAAAGAATACACAGCCAGATTAGAATGGATATATTTGGCATTGATCGCCGCTAAAACTATTTTTTTCATTCGTTCGCCTCTTTCCGCTGTTCCCTGTTACGATTGTAACGGTTTACCGCCATTCCTACGCCAAGCAGACACCAGTACACCGGTGCCACACAGACGGTTGAATCATTGGCAAGACCGGTTACCAGATAGCCAAATGTACCGAGCAGGATTCCGATGCCAAAAATCTCCGAGGAACAATATTCCGTCTTGCGAAAATACAAACGGAATCCTTCTATAAAATATATGATAAATATTGCGAGAAATGCCAGCAGCGAAATACCGCCGGTCTGGATCGCAATCTGCAAAAACATATTGTGTGGTTTTGTGACAAGAGAACCGCCATATCCCACATTTACCATTCCCACATAATCGTCATTTGGAAACGCATAAATAAATGTGTTTGGTCCGGAACCCTGCAAAATGTATTTTTTCACAAGCGGCAGTGTCCTTGACCAGATAAAACCTCGGCGGCTTCCAAAGTGCAAAGTATCCTCAAAGCCAAAGGTTTCGATATGACGCAGTTCATCCAGTTTGTAAAACGGCGTAACAATCCGGTATTCCGTCTCATTTACACCGGTCTCCTCGTATTTTTCGCCCCGCATCGCAATGGTATAACTTTGTCCGGTGGACGGTGTATAAATAATAAATCCATTGTAGGTCTGATTTTTCGATTCTATCTTTTTCTCTTCGATCTCAATGGTCTGATATTTTTTATCGGAGAATTTCATACGGTTTGCCGTCTCATCTTCATACAAATTGTAAGATTTTTCCTTTTCATCGGTCACTTCGTAACGGTATTCTCCCTCTGCAATATTCACTTTCAAATTTAAAATGTCGCCATCGTCCAATGTCATTTTGAGGATACCGTCTTTTCCCTCCATGCTTCGTATCACCTGATTGTTCGGTGCCGGATGAAACATTTTATTAATGCCGTATTCAAAAAGCGACTGATAACGGAACACCATCAGCACACATACTGCCACACAGATCACACCGCCGATAGCAAAGGGCAGCGGTTTCTTTTTCATATTCGGGATCATGAGGATCAAAAAGAGCACAAGACTCGCCACGACTCCGATACAGCCGGTCAGCGACTGTGAACCAAAAAGCATTACGACAAGCAGCACCGACGTAACTACCGCCACAATGCTTACAAATACCGCACCTGTTTTCCGTTTCTTTGACACCAGTGACAGAATGACCGGCAGCAAAAGTGCCACATACGATCCCACATAATTCGGATTATACAGCGTCGCATACACTCTGCCCTCTTCAAAATTGAAATTAAAATTGAGTTTATTTTCCAACATGAGATTCATCAATGCTTTTCCGGTATCTGTCCGGAAAAAATCGTGTCCAAACGCCTGCATTCCGCCGATCAGCGCCATAATAAATACGCCTGCCAGCAGTCCATACGCGACAATCCGGAGTTCCACCGCCCCCTGAAGGATCCAGTAGGCAAAAAACAACACCGCTGCATAAGCTCCTAAAATCAGCATTCCTTCCCACTGTTCATAGCCGCCGCGCACCGTAGCGTCGGTATGTTTGGAAAAAATGGTTGACTCGAACGCCAGCACCGCATACAGTGCCAGCGGAATAATGTATTTTTTTTCCAATTTACTGTCCGGCATACCTTCTTTTACAAGAAGACATTTCGCAGCTGCATAAAAAGCCATCAGCGCACAAAGCAGAAGAAGCAGCTGCCCTTTCCAAAACAGAAAAAAGTCATATCCGGATGTGGAATTGGAGAACCAGGCATACCCTTCCATCCCCGTTTCGTATTGAAAAGCAGATACCACGAGCGGAACCAGACTCATGATCAGCACAACCAGCACCGCTCCAATGATATTTTGATTTTTCGTCTTCATATTTTCCTTTCCCCTTTGCTCATTTCGCTACCCTCATTATACCTATAGAAGCTGGTTTTGTAAAATGATTTTTTTGTGGCAAAATACCTCGCCGACGACACAATGAAAATCTAACCCAAAAAAGACGGTCTCCCTCCGGAAACCGTCTTTCTCTATTCTCATGCCATCTCTTATGGCAGTTCAATCTCGGAATATTCTTTTGGCGGAAGTGATTTTGTCGAATCTTTCACAAACTTACGAACCGCCTGTGCTCCCTTAACAACCGGGATATTGGTTCCGGCTCCGGCAACACATCCCCCAGGGCAGCCCATTCCTTCAATCAGGCAGCCATCTTTCTTTCCGGCTTTTGCCAGAAGAAGCATTTTCTGACATTCGCTGAGTCCCTCGACATGCTCGATAAGTACATCTGTTCCCGGATAATATTCATTGATACAATCCTCGATAGCTTTCGAAACACCACCGGAAACCGCATATCCACGTCCGGCTCCTGTCGCATCATGGATTGGCTCTTCGCATTCGTAAGTCTCCATGTCAATGCCCTTGGCTTCAAAGATACAGGCAAGTTCTTCAAATGTAATAACGAAATCCACATCACTTCGTACCGAATCACGGGAAGCCTCCAGTTTTTTCGCAGCACACGGACCGACAAATACAACGCGTGAATTTGGATGTTTCTGCTTGATGGAACGAGCTGTCGCAACCATCGGCGTCAGAGCGCTGGATACGGACTCTACCATGTCTTCCGGAAGTGTTCTCTTTGCAAGAACCGACCATGCCGGACAGCAGGAAGTCAGCAAAAACGGAAGTTTTCCGGTTGTTACTTCATGTACATAATGTTTTGCCTCCGTGATTGCTCCGATATCGGCACCAAGTGCCACCTCGTAAACTTCAGCAAAACCAATTTCTTTCAACGCCGCTTTGATCTTCCAGAGACGGACATCCGTACCAAACTGACCGATAACAGCCGGTGCCAGTTCCACGATAACTTCGTCTCCCTTTTTCATTGCCTGAATTAACTGGAAAATCTGGGATTTGTCTGCAATCGCACCAAATGGACAGCTTACCATACACTGACCACATTTTACACAGATATCATCATTGATGTGCGCACGTCCATGCTCGTCGCTGGTAATGGCTTTCACACCACATGCTACCGCACAAGGTCTCTGTTTTTTTGCAATGGCATCGTAAGGACAGATTGCCTTACATTTTCCACATTTAATACATTTTTCTTTATCAATATAAGAGCGTCCGTTTACCATAGAAATCGCACCACGCGGACATACTTCCTGACAAGGATGTGCCACACAGCCACGACACTGGTTGCTCACTTCGTAACCACTTTCTTCACAAGCCGCACAGGCAGATGGAATTACCTGCATCAACGGTGGCTCATAATATTTATCTGAAATATTACTTTCATTCAATCCACTGGTAATATGTACCGGCTGACTTTCCGGTCGAAGAGACATACCCATAGCCAGACGCACTCTCTCGCCTGCGATCGCGCGCTCACGGTAAATGCTGTCACGGTATAAAGGTACATCAGATGGTGTAATGCGGTATGGAATCGCTTCAATATCATCATTAATATTCTCTGATTCAAACGCAACTTTTGCTACTTCCGTAAATACCTGACGACGAATTTTTGTAATCGGGGTCTCAATACCTCTCATGTTTCTCCTCCATTTCATCCTTTTAAACTATTCAGGATTTCTACACATTGATCCTGAATAGTTACCTTAATTATAATTGATTCTCAATAACAAATTCAGAATAACATAAATAAAGGGGATTGTCTAGTATTTAACAATCAATTTCCGGTTTTTTTCATGATTCCGTTACAGTTCTTTTAAAGTTTCCTCACTGCACTCGGGAAATTCAATGAAAAAGCAGGTTTTTTTGACCTCATCGCTCGTTACCCATATTCTTCCAAAATGTCTCGCCACAATATGTTTGGCGACCATCAGACCAAGCCCGGAACCATCTTTATTTCCATGATTGCTGGCACGGTAAAATTTTTCAAATACATTTTCCCACTCTTCTTTCGGGATTGCAATCCCGGTATCTTCCATACTGACAAGGAGTTTTCCGTTCTCCCGGTGAATCTTTATCGAAATCTCTGTCTCCTCATCCGCATATTTAACGGCATTTTGCAGCAAGATCAGAAAAAGCTGGCGGATACGGTCGTAATCCCCCTCAATCAGGGAACATTCATCATTATACTGCAAATCGGTCGTAATTTTCCTCTCTGCGCACATCACACGCATACTGCGCATCA
The DNA here is from genome assembly GCA_905212635.1 of uncultured Lachnoclostridium sp. Taxonomy (GTDB): domain Bacteria; phylum Bacillota; class Clostridia; order Lachnospirales; family Lachnospiraceae; genus Eubacterium_F. Next base: position 34,530 of record CAJMFH010000007.1, read on the forward strand.
CATCCTGCATAACGGCAATGATATTCAGCACCTCGACGTTCATTTCAAAGTCCGGATTCTGCATCTTTGACAAGATCAGAAGATCGGCAACAAGACGCTCCATCCCCGCACATTCTTTGCGGATTCTCTCATAATATTCCTGCTGCTTCGCCGGATCGTCCACATACCCATCCGCCAAAGTCTCCGCGTACCCTTTCACAACAGTGATCGGCGTGCGGAGTTCATGGGAAACATTGGAAAAGAAATCCCGGCGGTTCTGTTCCAGATTTTCGCGGAATTCCTCGGCATGGACCAGTTTTTCCGACAAAATGTCGATACTGTCTGCCAAAAGCCCCAGTTCGTCTTTCCTGCGGATCCCGGTCTGCTGGGCATATTCTCCCGCTGCCATATGCAGCGCAATTTCCTTAATACGGATAATCGGACGCACGAGCTGGCGGGAGAAAAACGCCGACACGCTGAGCGCAACGACGAGCGCAATAATAACACTCAATGCCATATAATTCTGATACTGTCCGATCGACCGCTCACGATAATCCATCTCTCCGTTGACAAGAACTACACCGGCATTTTCTCCCTGCACATTTTTAACCGGTGCCGCCACGTGCATCATATCCATCTCATAAATCTGGTCGTAATCGCTGAAGCTCCGCGTCTTGCCCTCGCAGGCTGCCGCAATCAGCGCCTTTGTACGTGTGTCACTCTGCGCGGAAATCGTGTTCATATCTGCATTGACAAAACTATCACTGAGCGGCTCCTCCACCTTGTCATTTGCCAGAATCCAGATATCGGTATTTTGGAATACACCAAAATCATCAATGGCAAGAAGATATTCCTGAATCCCATCCGTACTTCCATGTGCCATCGTCTCCGTAATCCGCTTGGATACACTCTGTGCAAGGCTTTTCAGCTCGTCCTTGTACACATTCATGACATTGTGTCTGTTAAATTTTGTAAATATCAAGCCTGAGATCGCCGTCATGATCAACAACGTAACGACAAAACAAAGACCAACTCTCCAAAATATTTTTTTCACATTGATTCCCCTGTTCTAATCCCATCAGACATTGAGTTCAAATTTGTATCCAAGTCCCCATATTGTCTTGATCTCCCAGTCCGGATGCTCCACTTTATCCAATTTTGCGCGGAGTCTCTTGATATGCGAATCTACGGTACGGCTGTCACCAAAATAATCCTGCCCCCACAGACTGTCAAGCAGGTTATCCCGGGTAAATACCTTGCTCGGATTTTTCGCAAGAATCCACATCGTCTCCACTTCTTTTTTCGTCATCGGAATCTTTTCCGTTCCGACAAATACGGTGTAAGCTTCTATATTGATCGTAAGGTCGCCAACCGTAAGCACCTTTTTCTCTTTTTCTTCCTCGCTGCGCCCCATACGCCGGAGTACGGCACGCACACGCGCCATTACCTCATTGGGACTGAATGGTTTCACAATATAATCATCGGCTCCGATATCGAGTCCCATCACGCGCTCATAGTCTTCTCCCTTTGCTGTGATCAATATAATCGGAACCTGCGAGATCTCGCGGATCTTCTGACACACTTTATAGCCGTCCAGTCCCGGCATCATAATATCAAGCAGCACAACTGCCGGATTACATTTTTTAAACGTCTCAAATGCCTCGATCCCGTCTTCTGCAACGATCGGCTCAAACCCTTCTTTTACTACATACGTACTCAACACTTCCCGGATATCCTCATTATCATCCGCAATCAATATGTACTGCATAAAAACCCTCCTTATCGTATCATCTATACTATTATTTATAGACTACTTTATTTTTATGTTTATTTTGTGACATATTTCCCATTTTTCTTCTTCTATTCCTGACACAAGTGTGCCATAGCTGCTTGTTACACTCATAGCAACAAACAGAGGATGGTGTAAATTATGATACACAAAATTAAAATTATTTTTTCATGGCTGCTGATCGGCATTCTCTTTGTCGGTGCATTGAAACCGGGCAATGATGCTTACGCAGCGAAAAAAAGTAAATATATCCGCATGAATGTAAAGTCCGTTACATTGTCAAAAAATGGAATGTACAAACTTCGTCTTTACAATACAAAAAGGCGGCAGACCATCGTATTTTCCTCCGATGATGAAACGGTTGCAACCGTGGTTTCAACCGCCACACAGTCAAAGCAGGCAGTTGTGACCGCCGTAAATCCGGGAAATACTTACGTTCGTGCGACGATTTCCAATTCCCGTGGAAGAGTGGTACGCACCTTGAAAGTCCGGATAAAAGTGACACCATATGCGGTTAGTGTCAAATTTGGCCAGAAAAAAATCTATCTTGCCGAAAACAAAAATACCAAATTAAATACCATCATAAAGCCAAATATCTCGCAGGAGCTTCCGCTTTATGAATCTTCCAATACCGACGTAGCAACGGTCAATTCACGCGGTGTCGTTACTGCCGTCGCTGCCGGTGAAGCAATAATCACAGCAACACTTCTTTCCAGCGGGCAGTCTGCGCAATGTACGGTTGTCGTCAAACCGGAACCGGCAGAAACCACGCCGCCAGCCTCCACTACGACAAATGCGGCATCTGCGGCACACAATACACGTTAGAAAAATATTCCTCTCCTTTTACAATTTGTAACTATTCAGGACACCCCGCCCACACATTCGCGGAGTTCTGAAAGGAGCTCCGCTTTTTTTGTCCCCAAAAGAAGTTCCTGATTGTATTTCCGAAATCTTTCATTTGCATTTTCTGCCAGAAAAACAGCAGCGTCCGGATCCATCGCAAGTTCCGTCACAAATACGACAAGTTCCTGTCCGTCCGCAAATGCCGCCTCGATAAAATCAAATGCATGCTCTAATTTTCCGGCTGTCTCCTGTTCACATTTTTCCAATTGTTCTACCGCCTCGGCAAATGGCTGTCGGGCAATGTCAAAGACCTCTTCCGGCGTTTTTCCCACAATATCCCCGGACTGCGGACAGGCACCTCGTATTTTTTCAAACAGCTTCTGCTGGAGATGTTCCTCGCTTTTTTCCAGAAATCCCTGTTTTTTGCGAAGGGCAGATGCCTCTTCCTGCTGTCTGCACAAATTCCGGTACGTATCCACCGGTTCTTCTCCTGCCAGCACCTGACTCCGGTATTGTTTCAAAAAAGCGAACCAAATATCTGTCATTTTTTTCCAATTTCTTGTTTTTTCAAACTGTCCATGCAGTCCGGAAAGTACGAGATGCACGACACTGATCTTTTCGTCAAAGGAGGCACGGAAAAGCCGCTCATAGACGGAAGTTTTTACCGTTCCTTCCAATATTTCCGGGATGCCGTAATGGTCTTCGTATTTTTTATACAGATCAATGTATGCCGCTACATCTTTTGCCACATCGTCGTGTGCCAAATATTCACGGATACTCTCTTCCGTAAGCGCAATCCCCAGTTCTTCATACACTTTCATCAAACTGCTGAGATCCTCCCAGCCACGTGCCGTCACAAACTGCATACCATCAACATCATTTTCAACCACGTAAAAATTTGACGGACGAAGCTCAAGATACGTCAATAACGCCGGATGAATCTGGTGCGTCACCGCATATTCTTTCCACACCAAAAAGTCTGCATCAATCCGCATCTGGCGCACACGGTCCAATGTCACCATGTCAAATTCGCGCACGGATTTATTATACTCCGGTGGATTTCCCGCAGCGACAATGATCCACCCTTGCGGCACTGCCTGATTGCCAAAAGTCTTGCATTGCAGAAATTGCAGCATCGTCGGTGCCAGCGTTTCCGATACACAATTGATCTCATCAATAAAAAGAATGCCCTCTTTCAACCCCGTCTCACGCATTTTTTCATACACGCTCGCAATGATCTCGCTCATTGTATACTCTGTAATGGAAACCCCTCTACCGTCAAATGTATCTTTGCGGATAAACGGAAGTCCGACCGCACTCTGCCTTGTATGATGCGTAATGGTATAGGAAACGAGTCCGATCCCACACTCTCTCGCGATCTGCTCCATAATCTGCGTTTTTCCGATCCCCGGCGGGCCGATCAAAAGCATCGGACGCTGATGTACCGGCGCAATTCGGTAATCTCCTTCCGGTGTCTTCGCAAGATACGCTTTTACCGCATCTTTGATCTCTTGTTTTGCCTGCTTGATATTCATCTGCTGCCTCCTATCTCAAAACGCATCGCCCACGGCGGTACTTTTGACTTTTCATATTCGTTCAAATAAATAAATGCGACATCATACTCCGGGCGTTTTGCCGGATATGTGCCCTTCCCATCCGTAAAATAAAGAAGTCCCCGTAATTCCCGGAGTTCTCCCTGCTCTCTCAGTCCCGCGACGTAGGAAAACGCCGGGCGGAAATCTGTCCCGCCACCACCGATGACGGTAAACCGCTCAAGGTACGCATCAAGTTCAGAAATGTCTGTAATCCTGGTATCTTCCCGTACCGCATCATCGCACTGCAAAATGCGGATATGACATTTATGAAAAAAACTGTCTTTTTCGGTAAGCAGGGTAAATGTCTCGCGCAAAAACCCCTTAATAAGTTCCCCATCGGTGGAATAACTGGTATCCAAAACTACGACAAATTCCTGTATCCGCATCACTTCCCGCGTTTCCACCGGTTCGACTAGCGGCATATTTCCATATAAAGAAAGACCGTACGTATAAAAATTGACATCAAATGTATCCGGATCACACTGCATTTCCTCGCGCAGCACCGCAAATTTTCGCAGAAAATCCCGATAACTCCTCTTGCTCCTGTCTGCCTTCAGGCGGCGGAGCAGCGACTGTTCGCCTTCTTCCGGCTCAGCGCCGCGCCGTTCTTCCTGCATCCGGCTCTGCCTTGCAATCTTGTCCCACATCTCTCTCGCTTGATTTTGCATCGGCGTCTTTTTTTCCTCTTCCGGCCAGAATTTGTGATTGTCTGTATAAAACTCACGCCTTAGTTTTTCCCGTTCTTTATTTCCAATTCCTTCCAAATATTCATAAATCTTCGCCGCCGAGAGAAGTTTCTTTTCTTCCATTACTTCATATATCTTCCGGCGCTCCCACGACAGCGCCCGTCTTACACTTTTCTTTTCCAGATGGTCAATAACATACTCCACCTCAATATCACACGCCACGTCCCACCATGGCCGTGTGCGCCCCTGCCCCAGCCACAAATGAGCAAAAAGGCAGTGAAGCACCGTATGAAGGTACACGCGGTTCAGATAAAGCGGATTATCTGGAAATATTTTACAGATTCGCTCTGCCGGGAAATACAATCGACTGCCATCCGCCGCCAGTGTCTGGATACCTTCCGCCGGCTGCCACGAAAGTGCTGAAAGTGCTGCATCAAAAAACCGCAGATCCTGATACAATTCATTCTGCACAAAACGAAGGAGTTTTTGCGCCATTTGCGTCTGCCATTGCTCTTCACTCTGACCGTGTTTTTTACTCAAATTCATAGCGCGCCTTCCTCCCTTCTTCCTTTTTCTGCCCTGCCGCCAAAAGAACCGCCGCACCTTCTGTCCAATCCTGCTGCACATAGTTTACCAATGCCTGTTCTTTTACAGACTTTTCTATTTTATCTCCTGTAAGCACTGAATTTACGGCAAATGACAGCCATTCAAAATTTCTATTTTTTAGACAGATTTCAAATATTTTTTCCGGTACACTCACCACATAGTTTTCATATTGCAGGCGATTCTTTTCAGTCAGACCAAGCGGTGTCATAAGCCGGTTTAATGCCATATGCACGAGCACCCGGTCTGTTTCTTCTGCGCATGCCTTCTCAAAGATCCCATCGTATGCCTCAAAATCCACTTTCCCATCTCGGAAACATTGGCGTGCACGGAACCCTTCGCCCTCAATATTTAAGCCAAAAATGTGTGCCGGTGCAATCGTATCATACCCCTCATAATATTCCGGATAAAATAAAACCGCATCATCAAACTGCACCTCAACGTCCCATGAAATTCTCGCAAGAAGCTGTTTGGCACCGGTTTCCTCCCCCGCCTTTCCGCGGATACGCAGGCTATGTAGCGCACCACAGTTATTGAACACATCACTTCCAATCTCTTTTATCCTTTTTCCCGTTTCAAGATATTCCAACTTTTTACAATTAAAAAAGGCAGCATTTTCAATCCGTTCAACCGAATCCGGCAGGCTGATCTTTTCCACAAAATCTCCCTGCGCCGGATGTGCAGAAGGCTCCCCTATCACCGCTGCATTCCCGTCTTGTGTCGTTTTCTCCCGCTTCCGGTCCGAAAAACAATACGCCCCAACAACCACAAGCTCACGCCCCTCTACCGTTTCCGGCAGAGTGATCTCCGGGCTGTTCGAGCGCACTTCATGCACCACTGCATTTTCATCTTGTTCGTTCCAAATAAGCTCCATGACGGATTACCTCTATCCTTTTCGTATTGCTTCCAGTTCCTTCAATATCGTTTTCAATGCCTGCTTCTTTTCCGTCCAATTCTTTCCCCGTAAAAATGTGCGGTATTTTTTCGGACATTTTTCGACCGGATAACCGGTACATTTCTTACCAAAGATCTGCGTATACATGAGAATAGCCGCCGTATATCCGTTATACTCATTTGGATGATAGTCGCCCGGCTCATGCAGTTCTTCATACATATAGCCAAGATCCTGTAATCTCTGGATCGCCGCTTCTGCCCGTATGATTTTCACGCCGTGCTTTGTCAGTTTCTGGATCAATTCTCCTCCCGGCACATCAAATTCCGTCTGATAATAATACGAACGCGCCGACTTTTTCATATATTTCTGTAATTTCAGGATATCTTTGTACGTCGTTTCATACCGTGTGCCATACTCCTGAAAAATGACAATATCTGACTTTTTCAATTGCTTGCGGATATTGTATTCATTGAATTTGGCATCCAATGCATGATCGCTCAATTGATATCCGTTATTGATCTGATCGTAGACCTTAATATTCGTACCGTAAAGTTTCGCGATCTGCTTGAAATATTTTTTCTGAGATCCGTTTCCGATAAGACTATTTCCGACTATCGTAACGGTATATGTCTTCTTTTTTGCCTGAACGGCCTGCTCCCCTGCCCCAAGATAACCGCCAATCCCCGTGATCAGAAAGGCCGCCAAAAATAAGACTGTTATGAGCTTCTTTGCAAATTTACCAGTGTGTTTCATGTTTTTGCCCCCCTTTTTCCAATTATACCACACCTCATTTTCCGGAACAAGAATCACTTTTCAAGCAATGCATCATCCTCATATCCATGTTTTTTCAAATACTCTTCGTATTCTTCTCTTGTATCAAAACAATCGCTGTCTAAGATAAATTCATCTACAAATTCTAATGCGTCATCCTCTTCCTCGTCTTCCTCATATGCCGGATCCTCTGTCATTTCACGCAATGTAAAACTGGAAAATTTTGGTTCTCCACTGCATTTTGCAATAAATCCAATTTCAATGCTTTTCTTGGGACCAATATTTTGATTATTTTCCGTATGATGCAAATAATAATACATGATATCTTTATTATCCATGTCCTCTGGTCCGCCGCTAATAACCGCATTCCAAACTTGTTCCATTTTAAGATTTGATTCGCAGTCCACTCTCCAATCCTCTATCGTATGGTACGTTTTATTTGTGATGGTAATCTTTCCATTTACCAGATTTCCCCACTTATGAAGTATCGTAAGCGACATTTTGTACTTTTCCTGATCCACCTCATCACTAACCATATTTGACTCTAGATATGACGGAAATTTGGGTTCTTCTTTTGCTTTTACCAGCATGCCAAAAGAAATGATCCCATTTTTCGGAATATCATGATTGTTTTTCGTATTTCGAAGCGTATATATATTTTTATGAAAATCCTTGATTTTCACATCAGAAATATGTTTAATTTCATAGTTTGCCGGGAGATTAAATTCCCAATCCTCCACTTCCTCATCTGAAACATTTGTTAAGGTGATTTCGACATAATAATACTCTCCCCATTGTTCTGTTATTTTATAATCCAGCTGCAAATCTGCCAGATCCGCATCGACATATGTTAGCAGCCATTCAAGGTCTTCCTCTGCTTCAATTTCCTCCGCTGTTTTATTATTCGTTTCTTTCTTTTCCCCTTCTTTGGTATTTATGGCTCCCAGAGTACCTGTACATAAAACCATTATAAATGCAAGAAGGAGAATTTTTATTCCCTTTTTATACATAATTTCCCGTCCTTTCTTTTGCTTTCTAAAACTCCAAACGATCCGTATTTAACAGAAAATATTTCATCTCCACTTCCATTTTTTGCATTGCACGGATTTTGGTAATGCTATTTTACCATGAATCCATTTACCTTTTCAATAGTTACCTTGTAAGTAACTATTCAGACGTGCAAGCACGACGATTTATTGATTTCCATACATTGATCCTGAATAGTTACCTTGTAATACAAAAAACCGCCGCACAAAGATCGCTCTCTGCACGGCAGTTCAATTTTCGACAATTTGCAGCCAGCCCAAAGCTGCTCTCGTCATTTCATACACGATTTTTTATTTCCAGGACTTTCGCCCAGGATAAAAAGGAGTAAATTATCAGCCTATATTATTTCATACTCACGACAGTATATCCAAGTTTTTCGATGGTATTCTGGATTTCCAGATCATCGACATCCTTGTAGACCGAAATCGTCGCTGCTTTCTTATTCAGATTCACTTTTGCAACGATGCCATCCATTTCATTCAGATGGTTCTCGATCCGCACCCGGCAATTCTGACAGTGCATGCCGTCGATGTGTACGGTGACCTCACGAAGTACTGGTCCGGAGATCTTTTTCTTGATCGGCTTTTCTTTGGGACCGCCGCAGCAGTCGCCTTCGCCTTTCATGTGCTTGATGCTGGTCCGGATCGCCGGAATCAAAATCAGCACGAGAATTACTACGATTAAAAGTGTCTGCATATTCAAACTCGTCATCCCCCTTTAATCTTTCTTCTTTTGTTGTGGTTTTGATGCACAGGAACGTGTACACGAACCTGCGGACGGACATCCGATACAATGAATGCCCCTCTTCTTTTCCTTACGAATGTAAAGAAGTGAAGATCCTACGATGATTATCAGGAGTACGATAACAACTACATTTGCTATAATACCTGTCATAATTCATCATCTCTTTTCTAAATTATTAGTCTAACTGGTACTCGGTATCGATAGCTCGATTTGCTCTCATGATCAATGTTACGATTACGGCAGCAAATACAAGTACTGCGATCAGACCGCCGACAAATCCAGCACCAAGGCTTCCTGTCGTGATCAATGTACCAATCTGGTATACTAAAAATCCTACGGTGAAACCGGTTGCCAACTGGAGACAGATACCGGCAAACAACCATTTTCCACTCTGCATCTCGGAGTTCATAGCACCCAAAGCTGCGAAACATGGTGGAGTATAAAGGTTGAACATCAAGTAAGCAAGTGCTGCTACTTTTGTGATTCCCATTGCGGTAGCAACTGCGTTACCACTTCCGATAAGTTCAAGTTCATCCGGATCGATGAAGTTTGTAATTGCATAAACAGTAGCAATTGTACCAACTACGTTCTCTTTTGCAATAAATCCTGTGATTGCTGCTGCGGCAAGCTGCCAAGCGGCGATACCTACAACAGGTACAAGAAGTACGGCAAATGGTCCTGCAATACTTGCAAGGATAGAAGTATTTTCTGCGCCTTCCTCGATGGCTTCGAAATGCCAGTTGAAGGACTGCATGATCTGAACTACTGTGTTACAAACAAGAATAACAGTTCCTGCTTTTTTGATATATGCTTTACCACGGTTTAACATGGACAAAACACCAATTTTCAAACTTGGAACTTTGTATTCAGGCAGCTCGATGATGAAGAAAGATTTTCTGTACTTCATACCGGTAACTGCTTTTACCAAAAGTGCTCCAAGAAGGATCAAAAGGATTCCTACAAAATACATTACTGGTCCAACCCATTTTGACTCTGGGAAGAATGCACCTGTAAACAATGCGATTACAGGAAGTTTTGCTCCACATGGCATAAAGGTTGCCAGCATTGCGGTTGTTCTACGTTCTCTTTCGTTACGGATGGTACGACAAGCCATGATAGCCGGGATACCACATCCTGTTCCGATGATCATAGGAATTACGGATTTACCGGAAAGACCTACACGTTTGAAGATCGGATCCAATACGACAGTTGCACGAGCCATGTATCCACAATCTTCCAAAAGGGCGATGAGGAAATACATAACCATTACCAACGGAAGGAAACCAACTACGGCACCTACACCACCGATAATACCATCAACAAGCAGTGCATACAGGAAAGGATTTGCATTTTCAAGCAATCCGCCTACCCATTCCTGGAATGTCTCAATCCATCCGGTCAGGATATCTGCCAGATATGTACCAAGTGTTGACTGTGAAATAAAGAATACAAGATACATGATCGCTGCAAAGATGATCAAACCGGAAACCGGATTCGTGAGCACCTTATCGATCGCATCTCCTTTTGTCTTTTCCTTTGTCTGTACTTTACGTACTTCTACTTCTTTTACAATAGCATTTACAAAATCAAAACGTTTACGGTCTGCTGCTTCTACTTCGTTTTTGTCATGCAGATTGATATTTCCCTGCACATATGGAGGAACCTGTCCTTTTCCTTCCAGATCTGCGGCAGCAGCAACAACATCTTTCAATCCTGTGTCTGTTGTAGATGTTGTCTTAATAACAGGACATCCTAATTTTTCGGACAACAATGTTTCGTTGATCTGTGTTCCTTTTTTCTCATTGATATCGTTCTTATTCAAAGCAACGATTACCGGAATACCCAGTTCCAAAAGCTGTGTTGTGAAAAACAAACTACGGCTCAAGTTTGTGGCATCCACAATATTGATGATCGCATCAGGGTGTTCATTTTTTACATAACCACTTGTAATACTTTCCTCTGATGTAAATGGGGACATGGAATATGCACCCGGAAGGTCAACTGCGATCAGTTCCTTCGCGCCATCATAATGATCTTTTTTAATTGGACTTTCTTTTCGGTCCACGGTAACGCCGGCCCAGTTACCAATCTTTTCGTTTCTTCCCGTCAATGCGTTGTACATAGTAGTCTTACCACTATTGGGATTACCGGTTAACGCGATTCTCATAAAGAAGCCTCCTTATATGTATTTGGTGGTAACGATTCTGTTACCTTTATATTAAAATAGCTTTTGCTAATTCAATATCAATGTTGTAGCGTCCATCTTTAATGGATACGACGCAGTTCTTTTTCTTTCTGGAAACAACCGTGATCGGTTCTCCACTATAGCAGCCGAGAGAGAACAAAAAGGATTTCATTTCCTCATCATCTGTCATGACATCACTGATAATACATTCTTTTCCAACTTCTGCTTCACTTAAATTCATACTAAACTCTCCAATCTATGCTCACAAGGTTTCCCTCGAATTAGTTGCCATTACATATCGTTTTCTTTATCTTACGTTCGTTAGTATACACTAACCGCCATTAGTTGTCAATACCAAAAGTTGCATTATTGATAAAATTTCTCTAAATTCTACCTATTGAATTATATTTTTTATTGTGTTATACTTATATTCAAATACTTTCGGGGAGGAATCGAGATGACCTTAAATGAATCTTCAGAGAATTACCTTGAGATGATTCTTATGTTAAGCAAAAAACTTCCGGTCGTCCGTTCTGTTGATATTGCGGAAAACATGGGCTTTAAGAAATCCAGTGTCAGTGTGGCGATGAAACATCTGAGGGAGGATGACTATATCACAGTCACAAAGCCGGGGTTTATTTATCTGACAGATAAGGGACGGGAAGTGGCAGAAATGATTTATGAACGCCATGAGCTTTTGACGTCCTGGCTCATTCAGTTAGGAGTAGATGAAAATGTTGCGGCAGAAGACGCCTGCCGGATGGAGCATGACATCAGCAAAGAAAGTTTTCAGGCAATCAAAAAATATATATTGGACAACAATTAATTTTTGTATTATTTTCATACTTCAACTCTCAGCAAAGGAGCTGATAGGATTGCGGTAACCCCGTTTCCCTGTCAGCTCCTTGCTAGTTTTCATGGTTGTTATCCTGCCGGTTCCATCTCTTTCACAATAAGGAGAATCTGGCCCGGCGTAAGTGTTTCTTCCTCTAATTGATTGGTCTCGGCGATGGCATCGCTCGTCGTGTAAAATTGTTTAGCGATGTCCCACAGCTGCTCGCCCGGCTTTACCACATAACCGACCATCCCCGGCTCTTTGGCACGCGCTGTCATATCCATCTCCTGTTCTTCCACGCCCGAGATGATTGGCTCTTCATGATTTTCAAAAGCAAGGACATCCAAAACGAGCACCGCCTTAATGTCTGCTTCATTTTCTCCGAGAAGAGTTCCGCTGATCTGCTCTACACTCACATCCAGACGAATGTCGCTGTCTTTGTCCGCCCCCGGAATCTGCACTTCCTGCTCAAATGGCAGCATTCCCTTTGCCGCCGCCAGAGGTGCCTGTGCATCCGAAGATTGATACAATATATTGATATCTAAAATTCCTTCTACCACCACACTGTCTTTTCCCACACGCTTTTCATCTACCCGCGCCTCTCCGCTCACTTTCCATATCTGAAGCGGCTGCCGGCTCTCGTCCAGTAAAATTTTTCCATCTACCCGCGACTTGTTTTTATTTTTCATTAAAAGATTTTCAAAATACGACATTTCGTATACCGGTGTACACTGCTTTGAAGTAGAATAAAAATCAGTCAGAAGTTCCATCTGCTCCTGTCCATATGCCGAAATATTAAACGCAATAACCACCTCTACGTCTAGGATCCGGTCTTCGCCGTCTTCATCCGGTTTTACTTCCATTTCATAGCTGTGAATGTGCGACTTGACCTGAAGAACACTGGTTTCGTCACATCCCCCGCACGGAATTTCTCCCTGAACCGGCACCTGACATTCATGATATCCGAGACCTGCTGGCTCTTCCGCATTGAGATACAACACGAAAATACCCACTTCTCCCGTCACGATCATTTTGTCCTCTTCGCACCTCGTCTCAATTTCATTGAGTGACACATCTTCATACAAAATGCGCCCGATCGTGTCTTTGGTTCCCGGCAGGCGGCACTCATCGCGCACACGCAGCGTATCCTTTTTTGCCAGAAGTAGTTTTGTGATATCCATTGTCTTTTTCTTCGTGTACACATCATCCTCTGCCACAACATCCACCGCACCTTCTCCGTCATAAATTGTCTCCGCAGCCACAGAAAAAACAATTACAGCACGAATACCCAGTTTTCGCGAATTGATCAGATCAGCACGAAAATCTTCGATACTTGCCTGAATGGAAATTTCCTCCTCCCGCACTCCCTCACAATCCATTTTCACGGTTTCGTAAAACGGCGTATTGCCGGCAAGATCGCATACGGGAACGTCATCCTCTCCTGCATACAATACGGTAAAATGCAAGGCTCCGCGGATTTCCAATTCACCATCCCGCAGATGCATTTCCTCAATAACTACGTTTCCTTTTTCCTGCATAATGCTCCGTGCATCCGGCTTGATATCCGGCACATTATAATCGGTATCTATTGTCGTCGTAACTTCTTTTCTACTGTTGCAATGGTTCATATGAACCTTTTGTTTTATAAGTTCCATAGCCCCTCCACTGTCCAAAGTTTTTCTCTCTTTTTTATAACTATTCACACCATCCCGGAAATATGCCACTTGCAGTCGTTAAAAGAAAACCTTTTTTATGCATAATTTCTAATTTTTGGCATATAATAGTGTTAGGAGACTTGACAAGCACAATATTATGTAGTACAATGAGTATGTATTTCTATATATCGTGGTTATACACTTGGGATATTTATTGATTAGAACGTTCCTGTGTAAGCAGGGGAAAGGCCGGTTGACTATGATTAAGGCAGATGTTGGTTCTGTAAGAAGAGCCGTAAGCAAACACATCGGTAGCAAAGTGGTGATTCGATGCAACCTTGGAAGACACCGCGTAGATGTCACAGAGGGAATCATTACGGACACGTATCCCAGCATATTTCTAATTTCCGTAAAAAATGGATTTGAAGATACGTTTCAGACCGTATCTTACAGCTACACCGATGTACTGACACACGACGTCCAGATTAAGCTTTGTAAAGCATAATAACTTTATATTACTTTTCTCACGAAAACGGGCAGCCGCAAGGCCGCCCGTTTTCCCTTTTGTCAATCATGGTTTGATTTATTTTTATGCATTCTGGATTGCATCCAATACCGCCTCCGCCACTTGTTCTTTGGACATACACGGAAGCTCTACGATTCCTTCTTCCATCACGAGTGTGACTACATTGGTATCGGTTCCAAATCCCGCGCCCTCATCCCGCAGGTTATTGGCAACGATCAAATCCGCTTTTTTCTTATGCAGTTTCTTTTTCGAATTCTCCACCAAATTTTCCGTTTCCATCGAAAATCCGCAGATAAACTGTTCCGGTTTGCGGTGTTCACCAAGGTATGCGAGAATATCTGTCGTCCGTTTCATCGGCAGGGACAGGTCGCCGTCTTTTTTCTTAATCTTCTCATCGCTCACGGAAAGCGGTGTATAATCTGCAACAGCGGCTGCTTTGATGATGATATCCATCTGCGGTGCACGTTCTTTTACAGCTTCAAACATATCCTGTGCGCTTACCACAGGCACAACATCGACAAATAACGGTGCCGGCAGACTCGTCGGAGCTGTCACAAGCGTCACGTCTGCGCCTCTCCGCATAGCAATTTTTGCCAGTGCATATCCCATCTTCCCGGTGGAATGATTGGTGATATAACGTACCGGGTCAATCGCTTCCTGCGTCGCTCCCGCCGTCACAAGCACTTTCTTTCCTGTCATATCTTTTTCAAACTGAATTTCGCGCAAAATATATTCCAAAAGGACATCTTCGGACGGAAGTTTTCCTTTTCCTTCCACACGGCACGCAAGCATACCAGATGCCGGTTCAATCACTTCCATGCCAAATTCCTTTAATTTCTTCAAATTTGCCTGTACAATTAGATTTTCGTACATATTGGTATTCATCGCCGGTGCGACGATTTTTCTGCATTTGCAGGCAAGAAGTGTCGTCGTAAGCATATCATCGGCAATCCCTGCTGCCATTTTCCCAATCACATTGGCAGATGCCGGTGCCACAAGTACCACATCGGCTTTTTCGCCGAGCGCCACATGCTCAATATTATAATTAAAATTGCGGTCAAACGTATCCACCAGACATTTGTGCGCCGTCAGCGTTTCAAATGTGATCGGATTGATAATATTGGTCGCATTTTTTGTCATAATTACATGCACATCACAGTGCAGTTTTGTCAGCATGCTGGTAAGATTTGCCATTTTGTAAGCAGCAATGCTTCCCGTCACGCCGAGAACCACCGTTTTCCCTTTTAACATAACGGCCTCCTGTCTACATCAATTGTCCATGTTTTTCATACGTCGAGATCTGCTTGATCTTATTGTCGCCATCCACAAAAACCACTTTCGGTTTGTGTGTCTTTGCTTCTTCCGGTGTCATATCGGCGTATGCCATCAAAATGATATGGTCGCCGACCTGTACCATACGCGCGGCTGCCCCATTCAGGCAGATCATACCGGAGTTTTCCTCACCGGCGATCGTATATGTCTCAAAACGGCTTCCATTTTCTACGTCTACAATCTGGACTTTTTCATATTCCAAAATCCCGGCAGCTTCCATCAAAACAGGATCTACCGTAATACTTCCTACATAATTTAGTTCTGCCTGTACTACTGTTGCACGATGAATTTTCCCTTTCAACATCGAAATATTCATAATACTGTATCCTTCTTTCTCTTCAACTCAATGTTACTGTACTGCCACTTCCCGATGTTCTACCGATGTAGAAAACACGATAAGCGTCTTGGTTCTTCCATATACCTGCAATTCTCCGATAAACTGGTCCAGCTCGTCCGTACTCTTAAACTGAACTTCCAAAAGCATCGAATAATCGCCCGTCACACAATTGCACTCGATTACATTCGGCCAATTCTCAATATAAGGATAGAACTCCTTCTTATCTTTCGGCGCAACTTCAAGATTAATGAATGCTTTAATGTGATATCCCAGCAGTTCCGGATTCAGACTCGCATGAAATCCGGTAATATAATTCTGTTTCACGAGATGATTGATCCTCGCAGACACGGCAGGCGCTGTCAGGAAGACTTCCTGCGCAATGTCCTTTACAGGTGTTCTAGCATCTTTTTGTAAAATTGTCAATATTTTTTTATCAATTGCATCTAACTGATCGTTTTTCATATCTGACGCCCTCTTCTATTTTGGGTAACGACTCAGAATCTAATGTAC
Source organism: uncultured Lachnoclostridium sp. (assembly GCA_905212635.1). Lineage (GTDB taxonomy): Bacteria > Bacillota > Clostridia > Lachnospirales > Lachnospiraceae > Eubacterium_F. The sequence goes on from CAJMFH010000007.1 coordinate 50,862, forward strand.
GGAAATCCACGAATCGCTACATCCTTCGTTTTTGTTCACTGACTTAGTATAACACGATTTTTTCATTTCGTCCATAGGCACTTTATTAAATAAATCAAAACTCTTCTTTAACTTCGTTTAATAATGTTTTTCATTTAATAATTTATAGTTATTAGTTCTTATCCTTCTGCTATTGACTTTTCTCTTTACTTATACTATGATGTCACTTGTTCAAATCGCTATTTGCGAAACCTTTAAACTTTATAATAATATCAAAAAAGTAACTATTCAGGACAAAGTGTAGAAAACAATGGCTCGCCGTGCTTGCACGCAAGAGACATTGTTTTTTCACTTTGGCCGAATAGGGCTCCTCCCTCCCACAGATGAGCATTTTTAGCCGACAGGCGAAAAAGAACACGAAGTGTTCAAATGCGAATGTGGGAGGGGAGTCCTGAATAGTTATTTAAAAAGAGATTCCCAAAACGGAATCTCTTTTTACTTGTCTGGGCAGGAAACTCCTGCCTCTTATATATGTACTCTTTCTTCTACCAGATCATACAATTCGATCTCTTCGTCGCATTCCTGCGGCATCTGTGCAAACGCATAACGAATTCTGATCGGTTCTCTTCGATGACGGTTTTTGTTTTGTATGACGGCTTCTACATTTGTCAGGCACTCCTGTACCTGAACAGATTTTATATATTTGAGAACAACCATAAATTCCCTGTCATTGAGACGATAACATTTTCCGCGCGATTCAAATATCGTTCGGATACAGTCTGCGGTGTCAAGGATAAGCTGCTCAAATTTCCATTTTTCTTTTTCCGTATAATCCATATCATTTTCAATCACAAACCGGACATATGTCAATTCATCAGAGGCATCCCCGGTGTTTCGGAACCGTTGAAATGCTTCTTCATTTTCCATTCCCGAGAGCGGATCAAACTGGTCTGTCTTCTTATATTCCGCCACTCTGCGATCCATTTCAAACCGATGGAATAAACTGGCAATTCCAACCCGCCACGTAACGGCGATAAAAATCAGGATTCCCAGACTGAACCAGACCGCATAGGAAGAGTCATGGTCAATATGAAATTCGACAATTGCGATAAAGGCAAATATAAAAAGAAGTCCAATCCCTTTTACCAGCGTCCGCATCAATGCTTTCTGATACAATTGCAGTTCCTGAATCAAATACTTTAATGAAAATGCAATGGAAACCAGAAGCAGCGCATGTTCCATATACACTAAGCGGTACATCGGAATCCCCGTAATCTTATAAATTAATACGGACAATATCAGCAGACCTTCAAAACCAAATGCCAGATATCCCAGCACCGGATAATGTTTGCTGAGCATCTCTTTGATAAACATCAGGCAAAAAACCGGCATCAGATACATGGCAAGGTAGGACACCATTGCAATGACAGGTGCATGGCCGGTAAAGAACTGCAACAGCCTTGAATCTACGACAATCCACACTCCCGCCGCCAGAATAAACAATCCAAGATTGGTAAAGGCAGATACTAATTTGTCCGGTATTTTTTTCCGGAAAAGCATGGTTGTAAAAAGCAGTGTCACCGATGCTATAAGAGTGATGATCGCAAAGATTACCACGTATATATTTTTTAGGAACATACGCATCAATATCGCATCTTTCTGTCCCAGACAGCACGTTCCGATCAACTTCAGGTTCAATGCTTTTTCATCATTTAATGTACGGATGCGGATCGTTTTTCCGGAAATGTCGTCTGGCAATTCGATCCACCGCACGATAATTCCTCTGTCGCGGTTGTCATCTTTGCACTCAAACACTTTATTTTCGCCAACAAATACTTCCATCATCGACCAGTAACTTTCAATCGCAAGCACCTGATGACGTGGCTCCTGATTTTTTGTCGTATACGAATACACCAGATACGAATCATTATCTTCTGTTTCACTAACATCCGGTGTTTTCGCCCAAACGTCATTAAGTTCGGTTACTTCCGACTGACTAAATGCTCCCTCGTATTCCCCCAGATGATACGAACGCACGCAGAAGAAAATTGTCATAAGAACAATTACAATCACACTTATTGCATAGCCGTATCTTACACGATGTTTTTTCATCCAAACACCCTTTCCTCATAATCTTGGTTGTTTTTTTAATCCAAATATCCCAGCGACATATTTTCCCGGCGCTTTTTCAATCTGATCATTATATTTGCTTACACAGCGGTCATATTCCGCCTCTGCCGCATGGTACATAAATGCTTCATCCTTTAACTTCATGCAGATCATTCGAATCTTTTCTTCACATTGAAGATTTCCGTGCTCTTTTACTTCCACAAGCAGTTTTCCAAGAATTTCCTCCATTTGACGGTACGCAGCAAGTTTTTCCTCTTTCCCCATCGCCATAAGATCTTTGTCCAGAACAGCGTGTGCGTCTTCAAATGTCTTTCCTTCCTGATGATAACTTTCGACATATTCGGTAAGCCGCTTTGCCATGTTCCATTTTTCCATCTGGTAACTATCCACTTTGAGATATTTTTCCCGCGTCTCTTCCTGTAATTTTGTCAAATTATAAAAAATAGTAACAACAGCAATACATGTAAAAACAATAATTGCCGTTATCACCCATACAATCCAGCTCATTTTATTCTCCATTCATATTTTGTTTATGGAGAGATTATAACATATTAATGGATTGTTTTCAACAAAAACCGCCGAAACTTGACACAAATAAATTTTAATTTATAATTATAGTATTAACAATAAAAGGAGATTTTCATGTTTCAGATTCCCAAGCAGACAGCACTAGATTTTTTATGGCTCGGCAAAGAAGCTACGCAGTCACCGGAATGGATTCACTACAGCCGGGCATTACATGAATATGAATTGATGATTGTGGACGATGGTATCCTTTACATTGCTGACGAATTTGGCAAATATACCGTTTCAACAGGCGAATACATCCTGATGTCACCCTGCCGCCATCAATATGGATGGAAGCCTTCTTGCTGTGCCTTTCACTGGCTTCATTTTCGACTTCCGGATACAGAATCCGGGCAAACCTCTTACTTTGCTCTTCCCACCCAGGCACGCATTCCTGATATTTCCAAAATTCAAGTTCTGCTTTCGCAAATATATCACAATGAGCAGACCTGTGCGGACCTGTCACAGTCGTCCTTTCTGCTCAGCGCTCTGCTGCTTGAACTTCATAATCAATTGTATTTAAACCGGCGCGTTCTTCAAACCAAACAGAGTGCAGAAGGATTTTCACTGCACAATATTGATCTTTGTGAAAAGATCAAAACCTATGTACACTGGAATCGGAGCCACGGTGTAAAAGTCCGGGAAATTGCTTCGTATCTGCAATATTCCCCACGGCACCTCTCCAGTGTTTTTTCCAAAGTAACAGGAATGCATTTGAAAACATATATTGACAAACAACAGATGGAGGCTGCCAAAGAGCTTCTTTCCGGCTCTCCGATGAGTATTGCCGAAATCGCCTACCAGCTCGGGTTTTCTGACAGCCACAATTTTTCCCGGACATTTAAGCGTATCACCGGTCAGACTCCCAAAGATTACCGTTACGAATCCGGTCACGCCACACGCACTCGTTTTTCAGACCCCGGCTGCCGGTAAAAAGACTTTCATCTCGCCGACACCGCGGTTGCACCAGGTATAATATGGAATAAATGTAATCTCTGTTTCTTCGTATTGATATCCGCAAAACGGCTGATAAAGTTTTCCTTCCCGCGGCACGATCCGACGTCCTCTGCCCCGCAGCCGGACGACATCTTCCGCCCCGGCAAGATTCCATTTTTCGTCCACGATCTGAGGTTCAAACGAGGTATCTGCCTGAAGAAGGGACAATTCTTTTCCGTTATCCACCTCTTCCACGCAGTATACGACCGGCCCGCGCATTAATGCCACTTTTCCGATATCGTCGCGCACTCTGGTATCCGCCTGATAATACAACGCTTTCATTGGAAATACACAGTCTATGCGGTCACCATTTTCCCAGTTTCTGGAAATATACAGGTAACCGTCTTTTTCTTTTCCGCAGGCTTTCTCCCCATTTACCAGCACTTCTGCTTCCGGACACCAGCCCGGCAGGCGGATCGCATAGGTAAAAGGCACCGCCTCTTTCATTTCAAATGCAATCTGAACCTTTTCCTCCCAAGGATATGCGGATGTCACCTGAATCTTCACTTTTTTGCCGAAAAATTCGGTATCAATGTCTGCACCACAATACAAATGCATAAACAGAGTATCTTCATTTTCACTGTACGCATACTGTGCCACCGAGTTCAGGATACGATTGATATTTGGCGGACAGCAGGCGCACCCAAACCACTTTTGCCGCGGAAGCACCACATGCTTTAACTGCGCATCGTGACGGATCCCTTCGGGATAAGCCTCCATCGGATTGACATAAAAGAAGCTTTTTCCATCCAATGCCATACCGCCAAGAACGGTATTGTATATCGCGCGTTCCATTTCATCGGCGTACTTATTTTTCGGTGACATTTCCAGCATTCTTCTTGCAAAAAATGCCAGTCCGATCGCCGCACAGCTTTCGTTGTACATACGGTCATTTGGCAGATGGAACGGATACGAAAAGGCTTCTCCCTCCGGCGTACCGCCGATTCCTCCGGTAATATACATTTTTTCATTTGTCATGCTGTCCCAAAGTCGTTCACAAGCATTTTGCAGTGTCTCATCTCCTGTGTATTTGGAAATTATTGCCATTCCCGTGTAGAGGTAAACGGCACGAACTGCGTGTCCAACTGCCTCTTTCTGTTCGCGCACCGGCAAATGCGCCTGATGATAGTAGTCGTCATTGTCCTCACCGGGATCTCTGACAATTCCATGTTCTTTGTCAAAATAATACGGTTTTTTTCCACGTTCCTCTACGAAAAACGAGGCAAGTTTTAGATAACGGTCTTCTCCCGTGAGTTCATACAATCTCCCCAATGCCATCTCTGCAATCTCATGTCCCGGATAGCCTTTGCATTTTCCCGGTTCTTCTCCAAAATGTGCTTCGACATAATCGGCAAAACGCATCGCCGCTTTCAATAATTTGTCTTTTCCCGTCCCTTCATAATAAGCGACTGCCCCTTCGGTCAAATGCCCAAAACAGTACAATTCGTGGTGGTCACGCAGATTGGTAAGCCGTTTGGACGGATCATTGATAATATAAAAGGTATCAAGATACCCATCTTCATACTGCGCTGCACACACAATGTCAATCGCCTGATCTGCCAGTTTTTCTAGTTCCGGATCCGGATGTGACGCCAGAGAATAACCGACCGCCTCGATCCATTTGGAAAAATCGGTATCCTGAAATACAAATCCATAAAACCGGTCTTCCATCGGTTTCCCTTTTTCCGGCACCAGATTAAATTCCTCGGTTGTCCACACCGGAAGACTTTGCTGCCCCTGTGCTCTTCGTTTTTCCCCCAGTTTTGCCGCCAGTTTAAAATTACGCATACAGAAACTCGGTTCTGCCCCCTCGACGTTATCATTGAGAGCGTCCCATTGATAGGGGATGACTTCCGTTCTCGCAAGCTCCATTTCACGTTTCAAAAAGCGATCTGTCACCTGAATCTTTTTTAATGATATTCCTTTACTCTGTCGATTCATTATTTTTCCTTCCTTCCGCATTTAACTACTTTTATTATAATGCACCAATGCTTTTGGGAAAATATCGAAAACAGAAAAAAAGTGTCAAAAAATCCGATCATGAGTCTTCTGACGCAGCCTCTTTCGAAGTGCCGCAGTGATAGTTGTCAGAAGCTGCTATGCTCATGATCGGATTTTTTGCTTTGGATTCTATCAAAATGGTAACTATTCAGGATCAATGTGACGCCGAACCTGAACAATTATATAATGAAAGGAGATTTATACCAATGCCTTGCCAAGAGCCTTTAATTCCTCGATGGTATCATCGTCAGGCTCTCCGTTTACTATGATGCCTTCTCCGTTTACAACAGTTGCGCCGGCACTCTGAACACGCGCTTCCCAGTCACGCATCCATTCACCGCCGCCCCATCCGTAAGAACCGAATAAGGCAATCTTTTTACCGGAAATCTTGCTTTCCAGATCAGCCATAAATGGCTCCATTTCAGCATCTTCAAGTTCCTCTGCTCCCATGGAAGGGCAGCCAAGGGCAAATGCCGGCTCAGCAGCGAGTTCATCTACGGATGCAGCCGATACAAATTTCAAATCGGCTTCTGCTCCGGCTTCTTTTACGCCTTCCGCAACAGCCTCTGCCATTTTCTGTGTATTTCCAGTTCCACTCCAGTAAACAATACTAACTTTGCTCATCTTTTTACCTCCATTTTCCTGTGCATCGCACATTTCATTTATTGATTATACAGCAAGCTCGTAAAACATTTTGCCTGCCATAACATCTGCAATCGCCTGTTCTCTCACCTGATCATACTTCTTAAAGGTTTCCTTTGCCTTTTCCAGATTGTCATATACTTTCCAGTATCCGGTCATCAGAGAATTCTGACCCTGATTTTCAATGAACATTTCTACATCGTGTAGTGGATATTCGAGGATATATCCCAGTTCATGCGGAAACTCTTTTCTGCCCGCGTAATATTCGGACATCGCCTGTGCAATTCCAAATAAAGCTCGTATCATATTTTCTTCCGGACTTTTTTCTTCCGACAGTCCGTAGCCAAATCTATCCAATGCCTCTATAATTTCTTTTTGCGAAATATACCGGCAAAATCTTTCGATATGATACAGCATGACAAGGCATTTTTTCTTTCCCCGGTTTAGGATCAGATATCCATATGGTGTATCCTGTAACTGCGATATCATCTCTTTCATCAACCGGTTTTCCACAGATAAGATCACTTCATTTCGAAGTCCCCTCAGCATCGGTCCACAATGCATCGCCATCAGTATATTGACGGATTCTTTAATTCCTCTGCTGTGATATTCTTTCATCTGCTCATACGGCATGCCCTAATTCCTCCTGCTCACAGCTGCAAGGATGTAAGATGATTCCTGTGACTTCGCGTCCCTGAAGATATCCGCATGCTTCCAGCCCGGCACGCAGCACCTCATTCCACTTTTTCGCAGACAGACGGCACGTCGAATCATCACTCATCTCTACGATACACGCTTCTTCCAGCGAGCAGTCGTTTGGATAAGAAATTTTATACATATTTTTGCGGTCAATCGCACCAATTTCCTCCAGCAGATTTACCATACGGTATACCGTTGCTGTTCCGATTCCATTATCACGGCGTGATGCTTCAAAAAAGATTTCTTTACAGCTGGAACATTCATTGGCAAGAATGACATCCAAAAGCATTCTTCGCTGTCTGGTAATGCGAAAGCCCTTTTCTTTCAGTTTTTTTATAATAAATTCACGTTTTTCATTTTCCATGATCAAGCCCTCCATATCTCTTGATTATGTGCAACTACTTTTTGTATTATGTGTATAACTTATGTTAGTTATTACTAACTCATTATATAAAAAAAATCCTGCAAATGCAAGACTTTTTTTAATTTTTCTATTATATTTTTTCAAAACGTCTGTATTTCCGCGGTTTGACGATCAAAGTTCAGCCAGTTTTTCAACTGTCACACGGTAATCTTCGGCAAGTGTCTCATATGCTTTCTTCACTTCTTCCTGAAGTTCTGCCAGCACTGCATCGCCCTTTTCTTCTTTTCCACGCACCAGCTCTGTCAGATTCTTGCTTGCCTCGGATACTCTCGCAAGTCCCAGATTAAGTGCCACGCCTTTTAAGGTATGCACTGCTTTAAATATTGCGTCACAGTCCATCTGCTGCACCGCCTCGGTAAGCTGGTCAAACGATTTATCTTCTTTGAATTTCTGAAGAAAACGCTCTACCATGGATTCCATCGGCAGTCTGGACATTACGTCATCATAACTTCCACCGATTGCCTCATAATATTCTTTTACCGTCATTGCTATTTCCTCTTTTCTATTGTACATTGGTAATATGGTAACCATATTTGCTTTTTTTATCTTTTACTATAGTAAGTTTGAACTTTTTCCATGTTCCATTTGACGAATTATATGTTTTCACAATACCCGCCTTGATCTCTGCTTCATAAGTGTCCACTGCCACCTGCGTCACTTTCGTAACATTAGCATCACATTTTTCCGATCGAAGTTCTTCGCCTGCATATTCGATTTTTTTATTCTGCTTGCGGAACAAGTAATATGGGAATGTATCCCCATAACTTAGATCAAAGGTAAACGCATCTCCGTAACGCGCTTTCATCTCTTTTTTTACACGCCGCGCAATTCCCGCATAAGAGTTATCATAACCTCTTACGTGCATCTCTCCTGTTCCCGATGCCGGATCGCCATACAGCATATCATACAATACCGCCTGTGTTGCCACCTGATTATCCCAGGCAAACTTACCGCCTCCCAAATCTTTCCAGCGGGCACACAACGACAAAAACGGTGCCGTCTGCTCAGTCAGACTCTTCAATTTCGGTTTCATGTCTTTGGTCTTATTCACAGCAATAAAATCGGATGCTGCCGTATCTTGGGTCGTCTGCCCCGGTTCTACAGTAGGTTTTGGTGTCTGTACAGACTTTTCGTCTGTTTTGCCGTCTTCATTTGACGTTTCCCGTGTCTGCGCCGGCTGCTCTGCCACATTATCTTTCTTCGCATCAAACGCACCATTTTTATAAAGAGTGACTCCGGTAATCGTCCCCCCGGCAAGCACAATGATAACAACTGCCGCCGTAATCAAATGTGTCTTAAAACGCCAGAACCAATTGATCCTTGTACCACATTGATAACAGTAAACATCATCCTGCTTCAATTCTGTTTTACAATTTGGACAACGCATCTCTATCCCCTCCTTGTGTATATGCCTCTAATTATAGGAAAAATGTCTGGATTTGTCAATAAACACCGTATAAAGTCATAATGAAATGCTTGAAAAATGGACATAATTGTAGTAAGATACCAATTATCGGGCTGTTGCTTATACAAAGTGAGGTTATCCACAATTATGAATATAAAAAATACATCTACAGAAACACAAAATCCACTCGGATTTAAAAAAGAATCCCGTCTGCTGGTCGAATTTGCCATTCCCTGCGTGATCTCAATGCTGGTTACGGCTCTTTATAATATCGTCGATCAGATCTTTATCGGACAGGGTGTCGGTATGCTGGGAAATGCTGCGACCAACATCGCTTTCCCACTCTCCACAACCTGTACCGCCATTTCACTTCTGCTTGGCATCGGAAGTGCCACCAACGTTTCGCTGAAACTTGGAGCAGGAAGGGAAAAAGAATCTGCCAGTTACGCCGGCTGCGGCATCCTTCTTATGGCAATATTGGGAATTTCTTTGTTTGTTATCACGACTCTTTTTCTCACACCAATGCTTACGTTTTTTGGTGCAACGAGGGAAGTTCTTCCTTATGCGGAGCAATATACGCGGATTACCGCGATCGGATTTCCCTTTCTGATTATGAATACCGGTATGAGTAAACTGATCCTCGCCGATGGAAGTCCGCGCTATTCCATGATATCGATGCTCACGGGTGCCATCGTAAATACAATCCTTGATCCGATATTTATCTTTTCCCTACACATGGGAATGACAGGTGCGGCGCTGGCTACAATCCTCGGTCAGATTGTCTCTTTCTGCATCAGCCTCCGCTATATGTTTCATTTTAAAACCATTCATTTGGAGCGGAGTAGTTTCCGGATTACGGCATCCCACGTTGCAAACATAATGAAACTGGGTGCCTGTGCCTGCTTTAACCAGATTGCCATGACCATCGTACAGATTGTAATGAATAATACGCTGGCTCATTATGGCGCACTTTCGGTATATGGCGGAGACATCCCACTTGCCTGCGCCGGTATCATAACAAAAGTAAACATGATCTTTATGTCCTTTGTCATCGGCATCTCTCAGGGAATCCAGCCAATCATTGGTTTTAATTACGGAGCCGCAAAGTACACCCGTGTGCGGAAAACCTACCTGCTCGCTCTTGGCATTGCAACGGCATTATCCTTGATTGCATTTGCATGTTTCCAATTATTTCCAAGGCAGATCATCGGTGTCTTTGGAGAGGGGAGTGAATTGTACTTCCAGTTTTCAGAACGTTACTTCCGTATCTATATGTTTTTAACGCTGATCAACGGGATTCAGCTGGTCACGTCAAACTTTTTCAACTCGATCGGAAAATCTTCCCTCGGTGTGTTTATGTCTTTGACAAGACAGATCCTGTTTCTGCTTCCACTCATTATCGTTTTCCCACTTTTTATGGGAATCGATGGCGTCATGTACGCTGGTCCGATTGCCGACGCCGCTACGGGGATCGTCTGTGGGATCTTTACAATCCGGGAACTGAAAGAGCTTAAAACTCTTTCATATACTTCCGAAAGCGTAATGGCAGCATCTGGTTCTGCAAACTAATATTTTCACGGGCTTTGATCCCAATAGAGTCAATATAGCGTTTCCACAGTTTCCGGAAAACTTCCTCTTCCTCCGAATAAGACAGTAAAAGCTGATCGAAGTCCTCGTCTTTCGCATGAATATAGGAACACCCTTTTCCTTTTTCATGAATCATCATGCTCCCATGTGTCGTATCTGCAATGACCCAGTTTTCCTCCGGAAACCGATCTGAAAAATGATACGCAAGATAGGGGAGGATCGCATTTCTCGGGTTGATCCTTGCAAACAAAACACCGCTTGCCAGTTCTTCAAATCGCAAAAATCCCTGTTCATGCAAAATCTCGTTATTGGCATTTCTTTCCATTTTAAATAATTGTACAACATTCGCGTCGGTAAGATGGTCAAGCACCTGATTTCCCATCTGTAAGGCAAGAATAATAACACGATAGATGACATCTGCTTTTTCCGGCATATAGGAAAGGGATGCCATCTGCAAGGCATCATAAACCTGCCACGACACTTTTTTCTGCATCGTACGGGCAACTTTCGCCGCTTTTTCCATATCCGTCTCAACCGTTATATATGTCGTAAAAAGTTCGTTTGTATACGTACTGTCTGTCAGACGGAGAACGGTATCTTCTTTCCGGTGTCCATCCGCAAAGGCATCATAAACCGCGGTAAAAATCCCCTCTGTGCTGTCTTCACATAAATATACATATCTGCCGCAAAATTCGGATATTTCTTCCATCAGCTGCTCCTCCTTTGCTGTCTCATCTCTACCTCTCCCTGGGGATAAATGTCCAAAAGCGATAACTGCTCATATCGGTCTTCTCCGGTAACTGCTGCCGGAAGCCGCTCCCGTAAACCAAGAAGATTCGTCAGGATAAAGCGTTCATTCATCCGCAGAGGAACCATCGTTTTACCCCCGCATGTAATAAAGTACATCGCGCGTTTCAAAACCACACCAAATTTTTTAAGTGAACTATAATCCAGTTTTCCAAGCCGTCTCGCCGCGATAATCCGCCATGCAGACTTTACCCCTACTCCCGGAATACGGAGCAGCGTATGATAATCTGCCGTCTGCACTTCCACCGGAAAATATTCGAGATGGTTTAATGCCCAATTGCATTTGGGATCTACCTGCACATTCAAAAACGGATTGTCTGCGTTAATGATCTCATCGGCTTTAAACTGGTAAAACCGGAGTAGAAAATCCGCCTGATACAAACGGTGTTCCCGCAAAAGCGGCGGTCCTTCCTTCGTCGCCGGAAGCAGGGGATCTCCCGTCGTATTGACAAAAGCAGAATAAAATACCCTTTTCAGATCAAAATTTTTATACAAAGCCTCTGCCACATGGACAATCTCATAATCACTTTCTCCGGTCGCCCCCACGATCATCTGTGTACTCTGTCCCGCCGGCACAAACGTACTTCCCTTTTTTACCTCCTGCAAAGCAAAATCTTTCCGCATCTTATCCGGAAGAAGCGGCATTGAGGACGTTCTGCCATCATTCAGCAGAAGTGTATTTTCCTGACGTCCTACCTGAATCTGGCGGAGCGGTGTCAAAATCTTTTTCCGTGATTTCTGCGGTGCGAGCGTCTTTAACCCATCTGCCGTAGGAAGTTCCAGATTGGCACTCATACGATCCACAAGCCAGCCCGTCTTTTCAATCAACAGCGGATCTGCCCCCGGAATCGCCTTAACATGAATATAGCCGTTAAATTTATATTTTGTCCGCAGCAGATACACCACCTGGTACATCTGCTCCATCGTATAATCGGGATTTTTCCGTATCCCGGAACTTAAAAACAAGCCTTCGATATAATTTCTCCGGTAAAAAGAAATCGTCAGTTCCGCAATCTCTTCCGGCGTAAACGAAGCCCGCGGAATATCATTGGAGCAGCGGTTCTGGCAGTATTTACAGTCATAGACGCACTCATTTGTCTGTAATATTTTAAGCAGGGAAATACATCTGCCGTCCGCCGCAAAACAGTGGCAGATTCCTCCGGCGACTGCATTTCCCATCATTCCCTTTTTTCCCTTTCGGCTTGACCCGCTTGAAGTACAGGCGACATCGTACTTCGCCGCATCTGCCAAAATCTCCAGTTTTTCAAATATATCCGCTGACAGATTCATAAAAAAGCCCCCTTGCTTAACCGAACGTTTGTTTTGTGTTAGTATAGCACATATGTTCGATAAATGCAAGAGGACTTTTATTTTTTTTCGTAACGATACATTAGATCCTGAATAGTTACCTATTTTCAATCTGCCTGCTGGGCATCGGGATAAATTCTCTCCATCCGCGCATCGTCAAAATGCTCATCCATCGACTGCTGCCAGCTGCTTTGCGCCGGAATACCATGCGCTCTTTGGTCGTGGCGGACAAGTGCCATACAAGTTACTGCCACATTGACGCACATAAATGCAATAAGCACCCACGTCACGGCTTTTCCGACCTTAATCGGAATCTTTTCAATGGCATCGGAAATGCGCACATAAATAATTTTAAACCAGACCACAGAAGCAATACCCCAAAACAAGCAGTACAGCAGGTTGATGCGGCCACCCAGGTTAAACGGCATATTGCTATAGTCCCAGAACACCTTGCCAAATACAATTTCTGTAAATACGCTGCAAAGATATTCGTATGCCCCTCCGAGAAATACGCCAAGTGTAAAGAGAAATCCGTCGCTCCGGTCTTTGTAGCGGACAAGCATTGCCGTAATGACTGCAATGGCAAGTCCCCACACAATACTGAACGGTCCCCAGACAACGCTGCTTCGGCTCATCCACACACCCGCTTTCAGGCGGCAGAAAATTGTCTCCACAATGTCTCCCAGAAAGGAACCAATAAAAAACAATAATACCACTTTATAAAATCCGCAGCCATACGCAAATACATCTGTCCGCTTTTCGACCTTTTCTACTTTTTCAGATTTCGGATATGCTTTGCGAATACGTTTTGTCATGCGCATGGTGATCCAGTGACGCAGACGTTTGCTCACTTCTGTAAATTTTCCATCTGCCTCTTTGACAAGCTCGACGCCCTCCCCCTTATAAAAAATCGGGATCAGTGAAAAAAGCACATCCGCCAAAAGCAATCCGGTGATCACCCAAAGGATCACACGCATCACTACAAAAGGACAAACCCGGAAAAGGTCAAGCAGCAGACGGTTTCCTGCCGTCACGGCAAAAAATCCGAGAGCGCCCCATAAAACCGAGGCCGGAAGACATACATAACCTCCCAGATTCCATTTCACATCCGAGTAATTCCACCAGCGTTCGTGGTATATTTTTTCAATCAAATGCCCGGCAATCCATTCTACTACTGTAGCATAGACCGCTGAAAATAGAAATAATGCCACACCGGTCAATTCCTGCACGGTAACCGTGATCAATACCGCGCTGATTCCGTAAATGATACAAAATGGTCCATTGATCAAACCACGGTTTGTAATTCGTCGCTGCCGCAGTGTCGCCACTACAGTCTCCAATATCCACCCGATAAAGGAGTAGCATAAAAACAGCCATAAAATCTGGTATCCTGTCATTGTAATCTTTCATCCTTTCTCTCATTGGTAAGCTAAAAAATCAACTCTTCTGCGCCATTTGCAGGCGGTAATATTCGCCCCGTTTCGCCATCAGCTCTTCGTGGTTTCCACGCTCCACGATGCCTCCTTGGTCTACATACAAAATTTCGTCCGCATTTTTGATCGTCGAAAGGCGGTGCGCGATAATAAACGACGTTCTTCCTTCCAGAAGACGGTTTAATCCCTTTTGCAGAAGGATTTCCGTCTCGGTATCGATACTCGATGTCGCCTCATCCATAATGAGGATATTCGGACACGCAAGAAGCGCTCTCGCAAACGAAATCAGCTGGCGCTGCCCGGCGGAAAGACGGCTTCCCCGTTCATTTACGGCAGTCTGGTAGCCGTTTTCCATTTCCATGATAAAATCATGCGCACAGACCACTTTCGCCGCCTCGATGACTTCCTCATCGCTTGCGTCCTGATTGCCGTAGCGGATATTGTCCATAATCGTTCCGGAAAAGATAAAACTGTCCTGCATCATAATTCCCATCTGGCTTCGAAGACTTTTCAATGTCACGCCGCTGATGTCAATGCCATCAATCAGCACTTTTCCGCTGTCCACATCGTAAAAACGGCTGATAAGATTTACAATCGTCGATTTTCCGGCTCCCGTCGGGCCAACGATCGCAATACATTTTCCCGGCTCTGCCTTCAGATTTACATGCTGAAGGATCTCGACTCCCGGTTCGTAACTAAAGGTAACGTCCTGAAACTCGACTTCTCCCCGGATCGGAGGCATCGGAACCGCATCTTCGCGGTCTTTGACATCGACCGGTTCATCGATCGTCTCAAAAATTCTCTCCAGATATGAAATTGCCGTAAGAAGCGAATTGTAAAAAGATGCCAGTGTATTGATCGGGTTCCAGAAACGGCTGATATATGCGGTAAATGCTACCAGCACGCCGACCGTAATGCCGGAATCCGGCTGAAACATCCACTGGATTCCCAGCACGTAGATAAATGCTGTCGTAATATTGGAAATAATATCCACCATCGGCGACATGAGGAAATTGTAGCGCACTGCGCGCATCCACGCTTTTCGATAACTTCGTGACAGCCCATTGAAAATGTCTATATTTTCCTCTTCGCGTACAAACGACTGCGTTACTCGCACACCATTGATGCTCTCGGCGATGTAGGCGTTCAGATTGGACTGCTTATTGGACTGGATCTGCCAGGATTTATGCTGTTTGCGCTTAATTAACACCACAACAAACACCAACACCGGCAGTCCGCACATACAGAGCAGCGTAAGTTTTCCATTGATTGCAATCATAAAACCTACGATAAAAAACAGGTTGCAGAGATCCGTAATCGTATTGATGATACCATTCGACAGCAGATCACTCAGGTTATTTACATAATTTACCACTCGAACCTGAATTTTTCCATGCGGTCTTTCATCGTAATACGAAAATGGTAATTCCTGTAAATGATTAAAAATGTCGCTTCGTATTTCATGCACAATATTCTGACCGATGCGGCTCATATAACGGATCTTCAATTTCAAACTGATCATGCCATACACCGTAATCAGAAGAATTGCCCCAACATAACCTAAAATCGGTTTCATTCCTGCCATTCCCATCGGAATACAGTCGTCCATCACTTTCATAAAAAAGGTCGGAATCAGCATCGAAAGTCCGGAGGAACTCAGCATCAATACGGCGATCAGCGCAATCTGGGCACGATATGGTTTTACATAATGAAACAGGCGCTTTACCTGATTGATGTCAAATTTTTCTTCGTAAATTTCATCTTCAGAAAACGTATTTCGCTTCGCCATTTTTATCCCTCCATTCCATTTTGATGTTTGTAAACGGTTGCATAATAGCCGTTTTGCTTCAAAAGGCTCTCGTGATTGCCGCGCTCGACAATCCGCCCCTCATCCATAACAAAGATCACATCGGCATCTTTAATCGAAGAAATGCGGTAAGCAATGACAAACACGGTATGCTTTCTGCCAAGTTTTTTCAACTGTTCCTGAATATAACTTTCCGTCTCCATATCCACCGCGGAAGTCGTATCATCAAGAATCAGAATCGACGGCTTTTTCAAAAGCGCTCTTGCAAGAGAAATACGCTGCTTCTGACCGCCGCTCAGTCCTACCCCGCGCTCGCCGACAATCGTTTGATAGCCGTCCGGCATCGCCTTAATAAACAGATTCGCATCCGACATAACCGCCGCCTCTTTGACCTCTTCAAATGTGCAGTCCGGCTTTCCGTAGGCAATATTTCCCTCGATCGTATCGGAAAACAAAAAGACATCCTGCATCGCCATACCGATATTGTCGCGCAGATCATGTAAATCCCAATTTTTTACATTGATCCCATCGACCAGAACTTCCCCTTCCGTCACATCGTAAAAACGGCAGAGAAGGTTCATAATCGTCGATTTTCCGGCACCTGTAGAACCAAGAATTCCCACTGTCTGGCCTTTTTCCACCGAAAAACTGATATTATGGATGATATCCTCGCCTTCCACCTCATAGGAGACGTTGCGGAACTCAATATTTCCCTGCATTTCCTTACGCTTAATGCCCTTTTTCGGCTTTTTAACGTCAGGTTCTTTGGAATACGTGTCATATATTTTTTCCACCGAAGTGACAAAACGCTGCACATCATTGACCCACCAGCCTGCGAAACGAAGCGGATTGGAGAGCATCCACAGATACCCGTTGACGGTGACAAGGTTTCCCAATGTCATCTCGCCGCAGATCACCTGATATCCGCCATATAAAATAAGTACGACCATCAAAAGATTGGAAAGCAGCTCAAAAACCGGTACAAAACGGCACCAGATCGAAGCAGCACCAAGTTCTGCCTCACGGTACTTATCATTTTCTTTTTCAAATTTTTCTTTCTCGTATTCTTCTTTGGCAAACGCCTTTACCACGCGGTTTCCGCTGATATTTTCCTGCACAAAGGCATTGAGGCTCGAAAAACTCTGGCGGCATTCGTGAAATCTTGGTTTTACATATTTTGACTGTAAATATGTGGTAAACAGACAGAATGGCAAAACCGCCATCATGCACAATGCCAGCTTCACATTTACCATAAATATCATCACCAGCGCAAAGACAAACATCAGTATATTTTCATATACCGTGTAAATGACAAAGGCGACAAAATGCCGGATTGCGTCCATGTCTCCGGTCTGGCGGCTCATCAGATCCCCCGTCCGGTTGCGGTTGTAAAAGGCAAAATCTTCCTGTAACAATTTGCGGTACACCGCGTCACGCATGCGGTAAAGCACCCCCTGCGAACAGGTTTCAAACATCATCTGCGTGGTATAACGAAGGATTGCGCGCACCGCCGTCACGGCAAGCATAATGCCGATCAGTTTCGGCAAAAGGCCGTACGCGCCTCCCTGAATCACATCATCGACGATCATTCCGGATATGTACGGATTTACGATCGCGCAGGCGACAATGACCGTCATCAGCACAAGACCGGTCACGATTGCCAGCCGGTATTTTTTCAAAAATCCGGAAAACCATTTTAATGGTGTCATGGTGTCTCTCCTCTCTATCGGAAAGCCACTTTCTGCGAAAGCACTTTCTCATAATCATATCCTGCATCCTGACTGCATTCCACCGGACGCAGTTCAAATGCAAGGATTCCATTTTTTTCCAATTCAACAGGCAAGGTCAGCGTACCTTCTGCTGCCTCAATCTGCTGTGTCGCCGTATAAGGACGTGCCGCCTCGAGAAGCAGCGCATTTTCCCCGCGCGTCGGATTTGCGGGCTCACCCAGGTCATGCCAGACTTTCAGCGGATTTCCATGATTTTCATCCACAAGTCTTGTCACCGCACAATATTTCCGAGTTTTTACCAGTTCTATATTGATATCAAGTTCCAATGTACCGCCTTTTCCGTCGTTATCCGGGTTCCAGACCACGCCATAATACGAGCCGTCTTCTCTTTTTACGACAAGCATTTCCTCTGAACGATGAATGCAGACACCGTCCAAGCCCTTATAAAAGGCAAATGTCCAAAATGTCGGCTTCGGGATACAGCCATTGGCAACCAGTCCAAATCCCCCGTGGAATGGCGTAAATGGCACGCCCCATTCCTCAAACACATCGCCAAATGTCCAATACGAATACGAAGCATGGCAGTCCCCCAGCCTTGACAGCATGTGAGCGACATAGGCTGCATTATAACATGTATCATGCACCGGCGCATTTGGCACATACGACGTGTTAAATTCGGTAATATGAATCTCTTTTTCCGCAAATTCTTCGTAGTTATCCACAATTTCTCTGGACTTTTCCAGCACTTCAAATGCCTCTTCCGGCTGATGCAGTGCAACATAACTGTAATGTCCACATTTTTCCGGCACTTCACTGGTATAATGATGTCTCGTCACAAAGTCTAACGGAAGTTTCTTTTCCCGGACAAATTCAAGAAAATCGGTCAGCCATGCCACATCATCGACACCACAGATTGCCGGTCCTCCGACACGCAATGCCGCATTGACTTCTTTCACCGCCTTCACAGTGACTTCGTAAAGATGAAAATATTCCGCTTTATCCGCATTTTTCCAAAATCCCGGAAGATTTGGCTCATTCCATACTTCAATCGGCCACGTCAGCACTTCCTTTTCCCCGTAACGTCGGATCAAATGACGAAGTGTATTTTGCACAAGCCTGGTCCATTTGTCATAATCGGCCGGCGGCGTAATATTTCCTTTCCAATAAAATACCGTTTCTTCGCCGCTTGCCATTGCCTCCGGCATAAATCCAAGTTCGATAAACGGCTTCAGTTTGAGATCCCGGTACGCATCCATCACCTGATCAAGGTATGTAAAATTATACTCCTCGGCCACGCTCCCGTCCAGCATTTTTCGTTCCTGATAAACCGCCATATCTTTACAAAACAACCCATGACCGCGGATATAATCAAATCCAATCTCTTTTTGCACGAGGGCAAGCTGATCCAGATATTCTTTATGTAATGCCAGATCCATGCGTCCTGTGCCGATACAGGAAAATGTGTTATTGGTAAAATTTACCATATTATTTGTATTTATATGTACCTGTTTCACGATTCTTCTCCTCCATAAAAACATTGCAGTTTTGCGATAAAATCTTCCAATATAAAACGCGAGTCAATCGACGTGTACACGCGGATTTTCGGTCTCCCGCTCTCAAAGCGGTTCGTCGTATCTTCATTGATGACCGGTGCTTCTGTCTCGTGATATTTTCCACAAAATTCATCCATAACAACACCTACCGCCGGCGAATCTCCCAATGTCCAGCTCTCGCCCGGTGTCCATCCGGCGCGCTCTGACCGGTTGTAAGTCTCCATCTGCTCAAACAAATGCTTCCCAATCTCGCCACATGGTGCGATCCTCATCTGAATCTCAGCCAGACTGATCCGCATACTTCCATACACATCATTGGGAATCTGCCAAAACCGCACACCACTTCCAAGCACAAGATTGGCGGCCTCGATGTCATTTCCGGCATTAAATTCACGAACCTCGCTGGTGCTGTGCTCGTGGCTCTGTCCACCGATCCACACAACCGTCATCCGCGGAACAATGTCCGGACACGCCTGTATCGCCGAAGCAATATTCGTGATCGCCCCAATACAAAGGACATACAGCGGTTTGTCGTCTTCCCGCAACGCCTCGCGGATCAAAAACGACGAAGCCTCTGAAATCTCCCCGGTTCCCTTCTCTGATAATTTTCCAATTTCTCCCATAAGAACCGGAACCTCTTTCTTCATCGCTTTCACAACTCTCTGAATCTCTTCAAAACTCTGCTTCGTACTTCCTTCACAATTAAAATGTTCCGCAAAGACCGCCTTCACAATAAACTTATCGCACAGTAACGCATGCGCGATCGCAAACGGATCATCCGCCTCGCACGCGGCGTCGCTATCCACGATAACACGGACTTTTTTATCATCCGGAACCTGATATTTCAGTGGCATAAAACCGCCTCCTTCCTTTGTCTCTGTATAGGTAACTATTCAGCCCCTCCCGTACATTCGCATTTCGGATCCTAAATAGTTACCTGTATAGTATACAAAAAACGAACGGAAAAGAAATGGATTTTCTTGTCCGTTCTGATGTACATTTTTGCAAAAGGGAAATGTATGTGTGGGGAAGTCCGGGATTTCCCTTAAACATTTCTATTCCGATACTTCAACGGTGACATCCCATACGTCTTTTTGAACAATTTACTAAAATGATACGCATCATCGTACCCCACTTTTTCCGCAATCTCCGCGATGCCAAAATCCTCTTTCTGTTCCAGCAGTTCTTTGGCATGTTCCAACCGCACGCGGATCAGATAATGAATCGGCGACTCGCCTATTTCCGACTTAAATATCTTGGAAATATAGTACGGACTCAGATACATATTGGCTGCAATCTGATCCAGCGAAATCTTCTCTGCATAATGTTCGTCGAGATAATCTGCAATCTGCGCCGCAACATATTTTTTCCCGGTAGACTCGAATTCCCGGCCTTTTATGGCTGGAACCGGTTCTATTTCTTCGCGCACGATATGTAACAGAATCTGCGTTAAATACGCCTTCAGCATAAAATAACTTCCCGGTTTTCTCTCACTATTTTCCTTGTCCATTTTTTCGCAAAGATGGAAAATTTCACGCCTTGTTTTCCCGGAAGTATGCAGTACATTTCCGCCGTCTTTCAGATCAATGTGATTTTCCTGCATATTGCAGAAAGACACATCGGCAAGTCCGATAAAATATTCCAGCCGCCCTTCCTCGCCTTCGCGGATGATGCTTTCGTGTCCGATTCCCGGATTGAAGATCAGAACATCTCCTTCTTTGACCGGCACATATTCATCATTCAGATGATAAACACCTTCGCCTTTTAATATAATTCCGATCTCAATAAAATCGTGCTTATGATAATTATTTTCGCTCTCTTTCCGGTCAATCTGACAGGAGAAGAGAAATGTCGGATTCAAATCCTGATTGACAATGTCAAATTGTATGTTTTCCATAATGCTCCCCTTTTTCGTAAAATGTGCATTTGTTCAAAACTTTTTTCCACTAAAATGCGCATTTGTTCAAAACTTTTCAGTCATACATCGTTCCCAGTCCATGATCTGTCTCAAATTTTGTCTGACAAAACCGGTCTCTCGTCGTATTGATGGCAACTGCCGTCACAAGTCCGTCCGGCTTGTTGTCATTGATCAGGATTCGCTCGCCCTGCCCGGCTCCAAAAATAATATGATCATAACGGACGTGATTTTCTTTCAAAAACTGTAATGTATGGCGTTTTTCCCACTCGCCGCGCGCCGTCAAAAAAATAATGATATCATTCGGCGGAATGCTTGCAAGAAATTCTTCAGCTCCCAGCAGAAATTGATCTTTTCCAAGAATATATGGTCCGTCATGCACCACAATGGTTCCGTCAAGATCTAAAATCCAGGTCTTTTGCATTGGCGATAATTGTACTTTTTCCGGTTCCAGCATTGGTCTCTTCCTTTCTCTATTTATTCCAAAAAATCATCCGGATCAAACTTTTCTAATGTCTGTTTCTTTTTCTGTGTATTTCCGAGACCGGCGAGTTTTGTATTCTGCATAAATTTTTCTGTATTAAACATCACCAGTACATCTGTGATATCCTCGTATTTATCGAGGATCTGACCGATTGGAAGTTTTCCGTAACGATAATCAATCAAAATAATGCGGTCGTAATTTTCCGTCAAAAATGGCACAAAACAATTGGCAAAGGAATCCTTAATCAGAAGCAATATTTTTCCGGTTTTTGCCTTTGTTGTTATCTCTATTTCAAATGTATTTTTTGACAGAAATACATTATAGCGGTTAAATCCTTCTTTTGCTTCTTTCGGAAAATACAACGTGTCTGCCTCTACTTCCCCGTCATCCATATTGACATGGACAGATTCCTGCACTGCATTTTTAAAAAGTGTAACCTGATCTTTTGGCACATTTACATGTACTTTATTATACGTCGTTCCATAAAAATCATCAAATACCATTTCCTGCTTATACTCTGTAATCGGTTTTGCGGCTGCCTGTCCGCTTTTTTCTGTCCATTCTTTGTAAGCATAATACGCACCGAGTGTCGTCCAATGATGATCGGTCCGATAATAAATATATTCCTTCTGATGGCTCTGCATAACATCTTTCAGATACATCATTCGATCGGGATATGTCAGTGATTTCTGCAATGCCTCCAACACTTCGGTATGTTCTTTCACCTGTGAAAATGCCGGCAAATACTTGGAAAGTGCAAGGGTCTTTGATGGGATCATCAGACAGCTTACCTGTTTTTCGCCAAACATTTCACACATATCATTCAAAAATGAGGACAACGTCTTTACATTTTCCGTCACTTGCTCTTTATCATACTCATTTTCGTTATCTTTTTCTAAAAGATATCCGTCCTTTCCCAGATAAACATTGTTGACATCCCTTTTTCCCATTTGCTTTTGGAGAGTTACCGCCAGATCCACCCACCGGTCACGCAGAAAGAACTGGTCACTCAGATAGGCTTCGTATTTTTCCTGATATTTTCCCTGTAAAAACTGCTCTTTTGTAAGCTGCGGTTTCTGTTCCAGATTTCTATTTTCCAAATCGGAATAGGCTTTTTTCGGAGAAACCGCCGTAATGACTGCGCCCCCAAACAGCATTATACAAAAGACAAGAATCGACAATATTTTTATCTTTTTCACTTCGGCACCTCCTTAAAAACGAAAATACAAAAATGGATTATACGATGAGTTGACAAGCAATGCTACACAGGCAATAAATAATACAATGGTAAATAGAATTGCCGCAATCTCTCCACGTACCGTATCTTCGGGAAAAACTCTGCGAATTAGAAGCCGTTTTACAACAGACAGCGATCCAATGACCGCAATAATAAGCAACGCTTCATGGGACACCAGAAGATACATTGTCTGCTGATTCACAACTCCCGCTCCGGTCTGAAAAAACATCGCACGCATATAATTCGCACTGTCTGCCATATCCTGCCACGAAAACAAACTCCAACCGATCATGACAAATAGCATCGTATAAATGTGTCCAAACGCCGCAGGTAATTTATCCAACACCTTTTTTAATACAAATTTTTCAAGTACAAGAAGGGCACCATAATACACTCCCCACAATATAAAATTATAGTATGCACCATGCCACAATCCTGTCAAAAACCATACAATTGCCAGATTTAATATCTGCCGGCCAATGCCACGGCGGTTTCCTCCAAGCGGAATATACACATACTCCCGGAACCACGTCCCGAGTGAAATATGCCAGCGGCGCCAGAATTCCGTAATACTTTTCGATTCATACGGATAATTGAAGTTTTCCGGAAAGGTAAAACCGAACATTGCTCCCAAACCGATTGCCATATCCGAATAGCCGGAGAAATCAAAATAGATCTGGAGTGTAAATGCTAACACACCAAGCCACGCCATCGCCGTCGTCAGTTCATCGCCCTGCATCGCCGCAATCTGACTCCAGAGAGCACCCACCTGATTCGCAATCAGCACTTTCTTTCCCAGTCCCACCATAAACCGAAGGATCCCTTTGCTAAACTGCGAAATTGTCTCTTTTCGGTGATCCAGCTGCTCTGCGACATCCTTAAAACGGACGATCGGCCCCGCGATCAACTGTGGAAACAGTGCAACGTAAGCTCCAAATGCGATAAAGTTCTTTTGCATTCTGGCATCCCCGCGATACACATCAATCGTATAGGACATTGTCTGAAAGGTATAAAAAGAAATACCGATTGGCAATGCAAGATGCAGCTCAGGCATCGCCAGACCGGTCAATTGATGAACGATCTGAAGAAAAAAACCGGCATATTTAAAAAAGCCAAGAAGTGCCAGATTTATGACCGCCGAACAGGCAACCACAACTTTGGCACCACTCATTTTTTTCTTTTCTTTAAAATAATGCACCGCAAGTCCCGCCGTATAGTCTACACATGTAGAAAGCAGGATGAGTACCACATAAACCGGTTCGCCCCACGCATAAAACACCAGACTAGAGAGAAAAAGTACCAGATTACGGCATTTTTTCGGCAAAATATAATATGCCGCAAGGACGATTGGCAAAAAGCGGAACAAAAATAATAAGCTGCTGAAAACCATGTCTTAATCCCTCTTATAGTTTCTTTTTAAGAGCAGTCTGTCCTTTCATATTCACATCTTTTTTCGGTGACATCGCAATGTACCAGACATAATTCCCTTTTTGACCACAAACTGCATTTTGAAATACCTGTTTTTCTGCTGCCGTATAATCGCTGAGATAGTCGCTCTTGCAATTTCTCTTTTTGTATTTATTTAATGTGCCAAGCAGGCTCTTTGCCTGAGACGCTTTTTTTGCTTCCATCACACACAAACTATATGCCTCTTTCGCATCACATACATACTGAATCGTTTTCACTTTTTTTCTGTCCGCAGAAGAGAGTGCACCAAAATCCAAAGCACTTTTTGAAGCATATTTTAAATTTGCACTGCCGCCCGTTGCTTTCATTGCCGCAGAACAAAGCGTTTTACAATTTGCCTTTGCTTTCGCCTGAACCGGCTCTGTAACCGTCAGTCCAATCAAAAGTACCATCGCCACTGCCATACAAATTATTTTTCTAAATTTAGTCATTTTTCAATCTCCTTTTACTGATCCAATGATTTATCATATTTCCCAATTACGGTTCCAAATTTGGCATATGCCGGCGGTTTCCAATGATACCCGTCCCCCGTCGCATATCCGGCTTTCAAAAATCCGCCGGAATCTTTTAAAAAGTCTGTATAATCAAGATATTTCAATCCCATTTTTTTCGCCAGTTTTTTCAATCGTCCATTAAAAATAGGAATCTGCCGCATCCCCGGATGCCTTGCTTTTTCGGCTCTTGTAACCGGTGAAACAGCGCACAATACGATATCCGTATTCGGATCTGCCTGCTGAATCGCCTCGATCATATCTTTGTATTCCGAAATCATCTGCGACACCGGCCGGTAATGAATTTCGTTCATCCCCAGCATCATATAAGCGCGGTATGGCTTTTCTGCAATCAGCTTTTGTAACCCGGTTCTTCCCTTAAAAATTCGTTTGGTGTGAAATGTTACCGTGTTCAATCCGCGGTATGCAACCACTTTTTTCTTTGCATCCAGATGCATCGTCGGAAATCCGCCCTCATAGGCAATCCCTTCACAAATAGAGTCACCGGCAAATACTATTTTTCGCTGATATTTCTTCATCGTCATTTTCTTTTTTACCGAAGGCTGACTGTCCGATGCGGATTCTTTCTTTGTTTTTCCTGCTGTCACATAAAACGAATACGTTTTCTTATTTTTCAATTTTTTCACAAGAAAATGATCGTTTTGTGTCGTTCCGGCAAGTGTGTATTTTCCAGTTTTTCCCAATTTATAGTAGACGCGATAATATTCTGCCTGCTTCGATTTCTTCCAGGAAACCTTGACGGCAGTCGTTGAATACCGCACAATCTTAACTTTAGTGACCTTTTTTAATGGTTCCACATGAGGCGTCGGCGTTGGCATTACCGGTGTTGGTGTCGGCATCGGTGTGACAACCGGCGGTTCCGCACTAACTTCCGGCGTAACCTGTGGAACTGCACTTTCCATCGGCTGTACAGCTTCGGGCGCGTTCTCCGGCTGGCTTTCCGCTTTTATGGGATTCTGTGCAAAGATGCTGCACGCAAATACTGCAACGCCTATAATCAAGGCGTTGCAGCAGTATCTTATCATTGCTTTTTTCATCTTGATTCTTCTTTCCTCTTCACTTTACATACTTATGAAATCAGTATATAGTTTTTGTCGAAAAAAGTCAAGATTTGTCGGGTTAAGGATTCGTAGTTCTTTACCGGATAAAGTTGTCAATCAGTCTTGTCTTTCCAATGTATACAGCCACTGCGCAAAGAACCTCGCCGCTGACGGTTTCTACCGGTTTCAATGTATTCCAGTCCACTAATTCCACATAATCAATTTTCGCCAATGGCTCATTCTCAATGACTTTGCGGATCTCTGCCACTACTTTTGCGGCATCTTTTTCACCGGACTTCAGAAGGTCTTCTCCCGCTGTCAATCCTTCGTGAAGTACCGTTGCGGCAGTTCTCTCTTCTGTGCTCAGATAGGTGTTTCTGGAACTTTTTGCCAGACCGTCTGCCTCGCGCACAATCGGGCAGCCGACAATCTCAAGGTCAAAATTCAAGTCGCGCACCATACGGCGGATAACCGCTAACTGCTGGGCATCTTTCTGACCAAAATACGCGCGGTCCGGCGCTACAATATGGAATAATTTGGAAACCACCGTGCATACTCCGCGGAAATGTGTCGGTCTTGTCTTTCCGCAAAGCCCCTTGGTCAGATCGTCCATATCCACATAGGTACAGAAATCGTCAAAGTACATTTCGCTGTCTTCCGGATGGAAAATGACATTTGCACCGGCTTTCTCACAAAGCTCTGCATCGCGGTCAAGATCCCTTGGATAACTTGCCAGATCCTCGGTCGGTCCAAACTGGATCGGATTGACAAATACGCTGACAACCACGCGGTCATTTTCAGCAACCGCCTTATCGATCAAACTTTTATGTCCTTCATGAAGATAACCCATCGTAGGCACAAGGCCTACACTAAGACCTTCTTTTCTCCATTCTTTTACCTGTTTTCTTACTCCGTCTACTGTTGTTATAATTTCCATTTTTCTTCCTCCAATTTGGTTGGGTAACCAGTTAATTTTTTAAGCAGCCGATTGGTACAATGTAAATACCATCCTGTCTGCGGTACGCATAATCACCAACTCCTATGACAATCATCATAAATGCCGGTGCTTTCATTTTTGAAGTATCAATTTTCTCAGCCAACGCCTTCAAATTCTTCACGCCTTCTTCAATCAATTTATCTCCACCAAGTTTTATTTCTGCCAATCCATATGTGCCATTTTTCAAATGAATTACGGTATCACATTCCAGACCACTTTTATCACGATAGTGCAGCACCTGACCTCCTAAGGCATCTGCATATACACGCAGATCACGTACACAAAGCGTTTCAAATAGTAAGCCAAATGTGTTTAAATCATTCATCAGATCATTTGGTCCTACACCCAATGCTGCTGTCGCAATGGATGGATCTGCATAATATCGGGTATCTGAACTTCGGATCGCTGTTTTTGATCTAAGATTCGGATTCCACGAAGGCATATCTTCTATTACAAAGATTTTTTTCAATGCGTTCACATAAGATAGGACGGTATCTTCGCTAATCGTCTCTGTTTCATTGGCAAATATATCATCGCGCAATGCCGTCCCGGTTATCTGCGCTCCTTGATATCTCGCATAAGAGCGCATCAACCGCTTTACTCTTTCCGGGTTTTTATTTACACCATCCGCCCGGTTTATATCCGATTTCACTACCGCATCAAAATAATCCTCCGCCTGTGACAGCGCTGCTTTGCGTTTCATGCCAATTGCATGTGGCCAGCCGCCTCGACAGATAAGGAAAGCCAGTGAATCAATATCATGGGCATTACATCCTGATATTTTATCCGGGGAATCAAACAATTCTTCCAGACTCACTTCCCCGGAGGATTCCTGCGACTCATATAGGGACATCGTACGCATCGTCAGCCATGTAAATCTTCCGGCTCCCGAATGAGTAATTTCTTTCGTTTCTATCGGAACCGCTGATCCGGTCAAAATAAACTGTCCTTCTTCGCCTCTGCAATCCACCTCATAACGAACGGCATCCCATATTTTGGGTGCAATCTGCCACTCATCAATCAAGCGTGGTGTAACACCTTGCAATAAACGGCTTGGATCTATTTCCGACATTTTCAGATTGCTTTCTCTTTTCGAAGGTTCGTCCATACGAAGAACACTATTTGCCACCTGTAATGCCGTTGTTGTTTTTCCACACCATTTAGGTCCCTCAATAAGAATCGCGCCTTTGGCTTCCAATTTATCTTTTAAAATCTCATCAACAATTCTTGCTCTATACTCTCTCACGATCATTCACCTCGTATATAGCATACCTCTTTTTCGGCGTGTTGGCAAGATTTTTTTCGGCGTGTTGGCAGAAAATTTTTCGGCGTGTTGGCAAGATTTTTTTCGGCGTGTTGGCATCACAATTCTTTTTCATAACACAAAAATGTCTGCTCGTACAATTCGCACTCGCCAACGACATGAAAATGAAATGGTGCGTAGGACCGTATCGCCTTTTGATTGGCTTTGTTCACAAGAAAATGAATGCTCTTATTGCCGCGTTTTCGCAGTTCGTCCATTCCGAAGCGGATCATTTCACGGGCAATTCCTCCATTTTGAAGATCCAGCCGCACCGCAAGCCGCGACAATTCGGCTCCCGGCTGTAATTCCGGTGTCCAACAGGTGAGCTTTTCGACATTTTCATCCTGATCTATCGAGATCGCCGCCAATATATCGCCATTGCCGTCTTTCATAATAAACAGCGACTCTCGGGAAAGATCATCCGCAATGTTTTCCTCGCACGGATACCCGTCGTCCCAGGCACAAAACGGCTCACCAAGCTGGCATTTGTATAATTTCAAAATGTTTTCTGCATCTTCTTTCTCTGCTTTACCAATGCTTCTCATACAATCACCCCTTGCCACTCATTTTCATTAATACAGCTTTTCAATAACGCTGTCGTCCACTTTATACGTGTTTTCTTCTGCCGGAAATACGCCATCCTGCACTTCTTTAATATAATTCTGAAATGCTTCTTTCATCACTTCTCCGATATTTGCATAGCGTTTAACAAATTTTGGTGTAAAATCAGAGAACATTCCAAGCATATCCTGATATACAAGAACTTGTCCATCACAGTCTTTCCCGGCTCCGATTCCAATCGTTGGGATGTGAAGCTGCTCTGTGATAAGCGCTGCAATCTTCGCCGGCACA
The DNA here is from genome assembly GCA_905212635.1 of uncultured Lachnoclostridium sp. Classification (GTDB taxonomy): domain Bacteria; phylum Bacillota; class Clostridia; order Lachnospirales; family Lachnospiraceae; genus Eubacterium_F. The sequence continues at coordinate 79,737 of CAJMFH010000007.1, forward strand.
CCTTCGATCACGACGGCAAATGCACCCGCTTCTTCCACTGCTTTCGCATCTTCCAGAAGTTTTTTCGCTGCTGCCTCACTCTTTCCCTGCACTTTAAATCCACCAAACGCATTGATGGACTGCGGTGTCAGACCAATGTGTGCGCACACCGGAATTCCGGCATCTACGATCGCTTTGATCTGTGGACACACTTCCACGCCGCCTTCCAGATTAACCGCATCGCCACGTCCTTCTTTCATCAGACGGCCGGCATTGACAAGGGCATCGTAAACCGAAGTCTGATAAGACATAAACGGCATATCGATGACAACCAGCGCATTTTTTGCTCCCCGCGCTACCGCTGCGCCGTGGTGGATCATGTCTTCCATCGTAACGGAAATCGTGTCCTCATATCCAAGGATCACATTTCCCAGCGAATCACCGACCAAAATGCTGTTTACTCCTGCTTCGTCGATCAGTTTTGCCGTAGAATAATCATAGGCAGTCAGCATTGTCAATTTTTCGCCATTTTCCTTTGCCTGCTGAAACGTTAATACCGTATTTTTCATGCTGTTTTCCTTCTTTCTATAATAGTGTCTCTAATTCCTCATAATTTTCTTCCGGATTGCGTAATTTCGCCACTTCCAGAACCTTTTTCCCCACAAGCCGGTACAACTGCGCGTCTTCTTCGCCAAGCACCTGTAAATGTTTGGAAATGACTGACACGTCATTTCGCTCGATCGGTCCGGAAAGTGCCTGTGCCGGGCCCTTTTCAAGCAGTGCATGGATATTTCCGCGCACCAGCGGGCGAAGCAGCAGCTCGGCTTCTTCGCTGGTCAGCCCGCAGTCTTCCATACAGTCAAGCCCCATCTGATACAGCCCGATCATAAAATTGCTGACAAGCGAGGCGCTGCAATGGTAGAGCGCTTTTTTGTCCGAATCAATCTTCAGCACCCGGTTTCCCATCTGCTCAAAAAGCGGACGCATAACGGCAAGCGCGTTGTCATCGCCTTCCATCGTAAATACTACATCATTCAATTGTTGATAACTTGTGGATTTGTCGCTGAACGCACACATAGGATGAATCGAACAGGCAAACACCTTTTTTTCGTCGATTCCATGAAAAACCGCAGATGAATATGAGCCACTAAAATGGCAAATTATTTTGTCCTTTAATTCCTGTTTTTGCAACTCATTCCATACATTTTCAATCTCCCGATCAGTCGTCGTAATGCAGAGAACGTCGCAAACTTCTGTCATTTCTTGTAAATTTTCAAATGCCTTCGTATCTGTGAAAGTCCCAGCAAATTCCGAGCTTTCGATATGTCGGCTAACATATCCGGCAACCGGTCTGCCATGTCCCTTCAAATATTTTCCGATTGAACATCCGACTTTTCCAGCGCCGATAAAACCTATCTGCATGTCACCGCCTCCTTACTTCTGTGGTGTGGTGACACATAATCATCTGATGCAGTTTCCTACGAATACCGCTCATCGTATAGAATAGCACATTGCGAGAAAAAATGCAAATAGATTGTTAATTTTTAAACAATCACATATACCTGCAATTGGATTGAATTGTCATTTTTCTTTTCTCCCCCGTCTATCACTTTCGGTCCAATTAAATAGCTTTTACTTTCTGTATCCGAATTTACATAGTCCGTAAAAGCCACCGGTAACTTTTCATTCGGAAACACCTTTTCCAATTCCTTGGATTCCTTGACTATATACAACTCTCCTTTGTCAAAGAAATATAGTTTTTCATCCAAATCCCCAAAAATCTTCCACATTTGTGCATTTTCTTCCATTTCAAAAGGTGTACTTGATTGCTTTTCAACCTTTCCCCCTGCATAACTATACCGAGTTATTGCCTTCGTTTCCTTTGACAAAGCCCAAATATCGTCTCCATTAAACTGTGCCACCCCGCTAAAAGAGTTTTTCATATCAAACTCAGCTTTTGCTTCGCCTTGACTATTATAATTTACTATTTTTTGCTGTTGCCCAAAATACAGCATAAAATCACCGACATCTGTTATCCCAAAGTCGGTCACTCCTGCATTCGCATCTTTTTCATCCATATCATTTGTCCAAAGCATTTTCATTTCCCAGGTTTGAACATCGATCTTCACAATTCCAAATTTGACATAGGTACGCGTCAAACTATCATCGTCTTCATTATTCACTAATTTACACTGTTGCCAAAGAGCAAATAGCGTATCTTCCGATTCTTTATGAATTTTGGTAATATATGCTACATCGTCATCTGAAATTCCAATGTGTTTCTTAATTTCCCCATCCAGTTCTTCTTTGTGCTCCTCCCACACCCCAACTTCACTCATCACGCTTCTTTTTAAAACAAAATCATCATTTTCCTTCCGTTTGTAATGTTGTTTCATTTCTTTTAAATCTTCGCAAAACAAAGGTAAGCAGCATCGGAATGACCGCAATTGCCACCTTAATAAATACTGGTTTTAATGTTGGAAGCCATTGAACTTCAAACGTAATCTCATGCACATTAGCAATATCATCCGGTACACCTTTACAAACCAACTCAATTCCAATACGACATTTTTACAAATTCTTACATTTATAATATACTATTTTTTACCAAAATGCAATATAAAATTATAAAAATAAAAGGACGATACAGAATGACTCAACTCATTCCGTATCGCCTTATTGCACAAACATTTTGTTTATATGTTTCGTCTACTCTACGCGGTAACTTTCCACCGGGCCAAGATACGATTTTTTCTTTTCGCCCCCTTCTTTTGTAAATACAATTTTTTCCAGCACCACCGCCGGATCTACTGCAAAGATCGTCACTTCGTTTTCACCTTCCTGCAATTCCACTGTGCAGGCAGCTTTGTGGATCTGATCAAGAACACCTCTCTCCCAGCTGTAACTGAGCCAAGGCACAAATCCCTCATCCGGGATTGTATTTAATACCGCTGTTTCTGCGTTGTTGACTTGGTAAGCCACACGCATTTTGCCTTGATATACGACCGGATTATTTGGTGCAGTAAAGAATTCCATCTTATATTTTCCTGCTGTCTTTGCATAAATGCGGTAGGTTACGCCCGGCGCCTCTTCTGCCTTTTCAAATGTGGCTGTCGAAGGTGTAACTTTCAGACTGCCAACCGTCTTTCCGTAACCGTAAATATGCTGCCAATGTGCCTTTTCGGTCTTTTTCGCCTTAGCATAATCCATTGCCTCCACGCAGATACAGCCGTCATTTTCAACCAATGTATTTGCTTTCACGTCGGAAAGATCCAGACATTCTGCATGTACTTCGATATCGACACGGGTTTCCTGCGTGTCATTTTCAGATAATTCTGCTGTCTCTTCTGCATTGTCAGCATAGATACAAATAGAAGTATCAAGTATCCCATTATCCCCGTCATATGGGCGATAGGTGATCTGAAACTGCATGATATCTTCGGTCTTTGCTGCCATTTCATAGGTGTTTTCTTCTACCTTTTTTACATCTATTTGCGCTCCTATTGCGATGATGTAAATGCGTGGGTCACTCCAACGGATACGGAAGGAAAGTTCTCCCTCTCCGCCATTTGCCACATCAATGCATTTACTTGCCGCAGCAGGCGACACTAAATTCATCGGCAATGTCTTTCTTCGCCAAGGATTACCGCCCGTTGTTTTCTCCTCATCCGAAATGCTGACAAGAAGCCGCGGTGCATTGACCGGATGAAGGACGTAGCAGTCCGGATACTGCCATTCTTCGTCATTCCAACCGATGTAACCCACATGAAATACCGACTGCATATGATTCCATTTTCCACGAAGCAGCGTATGATATTCTTCTGTCAGTTGCCTGTCCTTGTCAATACATTCTTGAACTTTCGGTGCAAAACAATTTCCCAGTTTCTTACGCTGTCTCACATAAAATTGGTTCAGTCCGGCATACAGATTCATTTTTAGAATATTTGCAGATGCCATAACCGGATAATAAATCAGCTCGTAAAAGCAGTCTGCAAGCGCATCACCAGCAAGTTTTCCGCGCAGTTCCTCTACCATTTTTTCCGCACGTCCGACACGCTCCAGCATTCTCGCCGCCTCATTATAATGAACCGCATGATAGGTATCTGCTTTCAACACTTCCGGGCGACACATTCCATTCCAGCGTGTATATTCCTCCACTACCTGCTCAAGTCCTTCGTACTTTTCTTCGGTAAAGCCGAGATTTTGCAGCCATTGTTTTGTATAATGCAGCGTCGTATTTGGTGCTGCACTTCCCCAGCTGTCAAAGTCATACGCAAGATCCAAAAAATAACTCAGTGGCAATTCTTGATTTTTGATATCGCCGACATTGACGATCCACGCATCGCGCACCCCGTACTCATAACACATCGTCATCTGTTCCCAAATTTTGGCAAGTGGTGTCGAATTGATCCAAAGGTACGATACCGGCCCGCCATAATAATCAAAATGATAATACATACCAAAACCGCCGGGATGCTTACGTTCTTCTTCATTTGGCAGAGTTCTCACATGCCCAAAATTGTCGTCGCAAAGCATCATAATATCATCACGGATGACATCCCAGTCTTTCAAGCCCGGAGTATTTTCATCCCCCTGATAATAATCTTCTACCTCTTTATAAATCGCCAAAAGCTGTGGATGTTTTGCCTCTACACATTCCGCGATCAATTTTTTCTGCTCCGTGATCGCCGCTTTGAGCACATTGATATTGTCTTCCAGTGTCGCATCTTCCGGCATTAAATAGGAATCAAATTCTCCCCTCATTCCTATTGTGATAAGGCTTTCACAATCTTTATTACGAAGAAGTCCGTCGCGCCAGAACTTGCTGATTCCCTCTGCATTCGACAGAAAACTCCACTCGGTTCCATACTCTGGATGCGTTTTTCGAAGTGTCTGAAATTCTCCGCCGGAACGGCAGCATGGTTCATGATGGGAAGCTCCCACGATCACTCCCATTTCGTCTGCAAGCAGTGCATTTTCAAAATGATCCATCGAAAAATCCGAACGCCACATCGCCGGCCAGATATAGTTTCCTTTCAAGCGAAGCAACAATTCAAAAATATGTTCATAAAGTTCCGGTGTTGGTTTGGAACTTCCAAATTTTTCCTTCGCCCAGTTTCCAAAACAAGGTTGCTCATCGTTGATAAAAAATCCGCGGTAACGCACACTTGGCTCTTTGGAAATCTTCTCTATGCTTTGATCAAATACGATCTTTTCTCTCTTTTTCGGCACCTCATCTGCCCAAAATACCCACGGCGATACACCCATCTTCTGAGAAAGGTAAAACATTCCATACGCCGCACCACGCTTATCACTTCCTGCGATCACAAGCGTGCTTTTTCCCTCTTCCGGTACATTTTCAATGCAGAAAATCCCATACACTTCTCTTTTGCCTCGAATTTGACTCAGATCTACTTTTTTCTGCGCCTCAAGATTTTCCAGAATTTTACTATTGTCACATGTCGCAGCCACGATGTGATCTGACACATTTTCCTGCCAGCCGGTTACACACATCGGCTGATGTCCGGTCACTTTCTCAATGTCGCCGCAGAAAATCCGCGCCAATTTTTGCAATCCCGCAACCGCTTCTGTCTCCACAATCACCGGTGCTGTTTTTTCATTTGCATATACCTTCATCGTCGTTATCCTTGCCTCCCTGTCATTTTGCTTCCAAACAATCATAGATTTCTCAATGCATTCTATTAGTTTAAGTGTAGCATTTTTCGGGACAATTGACAATTGCAAAAAGGCAGTAGAAGTTGGCAGAAATAGGGGCCACTTCGTGGGCCCCTCCTCAAACTAATTCTAGTCAGCTCTTCTATACGCCGTCATCAGGACTCCCCCCACTTCGTGGGTCCCCCCTCAAACTAATTCTAGTCAGCTCTTCCTCTTGCCGTCATCAGGACTCCTCCCGCTTCGCGGGCCCCTCCTCAAACTAATTCTAGTCAGCTCTTCTATACGCCGTCATCAGGACTCCCCCCGCTTCGTGGGTCCCCCCTCATGACTAATTAAACCCCATTGCCATAAGGGTAAATTTCTTCTCTTCGTCTCCGTCTTTCATTTTCAGTTCAATGGTATGTTCTGCTGCCTCATCGTCAGTCATTGCTACATACACTTTTCCATTGTTCCATCCTGAATTGTCATAGCCGGACAACGTTCCTTTTTTGACACCGTCTATATAAATTTCAGCAGAACCGAATGTCTTGGAGCTGCTCAATTTATATACAAACATCAATGTCTTACATGTTGCTTTGATCGTCAGCGCATTGTTTCCGCCCTCTTCATCATGCATCCAGTTATCCGGGAACCAGGCTGCCCCTTTCTTTCCATTGTAGGCGTACTGGAAACTTCCGGTTGCCGAGTCCGTCTTAGTAAAACTGCCGGCATCAATCGAAACAAGTGCCGGATCATCTGCGGTCGTTGTCTTTGCGTCAATCATTTTTATTCCCTGGTAAGCTGCTGTTTTCTTTGGTGCCATAGCATCGATGTCCGTGATATTGTCCGTATCTGCGTCGGATTTATCTACGGTATCCATAAGGTTCATAATACAGTCTGACATTAACTGGTAACCCGTATTGTTTGGATGAAGGGTGTCGCCAAAATACCAGTCACAAAAGCCATCTTCGTTGAAATGAGACATAATACCGTCTCCCATACTGATCATTGGGAGGTTGTAATATTCGCCATATGGACGATAGCTGTTTTCCATCACACGTCCACCTGCGGAACTCTGGAATACCGAGAAAATGAGTACTACCGCGGAACCGGATTTCAATGCCTGACGGATCAACCCTTCATAACCGCCGCCGTTTGTTGCTGTGCCATAGTCATTTACCGCAAATTCGATGAACAACACATCCGGGTGGTCACTGCCTTCCGGAAGACGTTCGATCACATCGCGGTTATAGCGGACAACGCCGATATCAGAAGGCGTTCCGCTCATACCTGCATTGATAAAATGCACATTGGAACCGTCGTCTTTTCCATAAGCTTTTGCAAATGCGTTGGCAGAAACTTCTGCGTAACATTTTGAGTTTGGAGAAGCAAGTGCTCCTTCCGTAATCGAACCACCTATGTACGCAAGTGTTACCTCTTCACCACTTCTCGCCTTTGCGATCGCATTTTTCAGACGCGCATTATTTCCGGTAGAAAGTAGACTGTTGGCTTTCATTGTGTTATACGTTTCTGTACTTGGATTAAATCCCGTGGTCTCCGTTTGTTTCCCAATAATTACCAAATCATCAATAAGAAACTCTGCATTTATATCGGATGACATTTCCAAATAAAGAGTAACGTCCCCTTCTGCTTCCGGAATCACATAGGAGCCACTGAGTTCAACCCATTTTCCACTCTCACAAACCACACCATCTTCTACACCGGCAACAATCGATTTATACTTTGTTTTCCCATCGGTATCTGTGTATTGAAGTTTCAATCCGATCTTCTGGTCGCTGCCGCATTTGGACTATTGGTCGGCACATCCGTCTTTTTCCCTTTTACCCGGATCGCAACAACTCCTACTTTACGTTTTTTCTTTTTGTATTTTTCCGTCACTGTGACTTTTGCTTTTCCCACTTTAACCGCTGTCACTTTTCCTTTTTTCGTGACCTTGACCTTTGCATTGGAAGCCTTAAAGAAGTACTTTGCCTTACTCTTTTTGTTTTTGATCACAATATTCTGCGACTCGCCCTGTGTGATTGTCAATGTTTTCTTTGCTATTTTGGCTTTCTTCGCCGCAGATGTATTTACCAGCCCCACAACTGAAGTAAATGTCATCGCTGTCACAACAGCATAGCAGAGAATTTTTGCACGTTTGTTATTACCCATAACACCTTTCTCCTTTTTATCATAATATTTTATTTATATAATATAAATTTATCATAAGTTATAACTATTTTCAGCAAGAAATATGCTCTCCCATAAGTTTTTTTTGCTTTTTTTACCAATAATGTAACTATTTATCACTGGTGTCTGGAAGTCAAGCAATGCCACTTCCCGCAGTTTTTTCTCTTTTATATAAGAAGCCGCTGTATCTTTTGGCAGAAATGTGTAATTTTGCTGACCGGTCAAAAACGGTATGATCTTTGAACAGTCATCGATTTCCAGCGAAAATTGGTGGTATTTCGGGAAAAGATTTCGGATAAACTGGCCGACATTCTGGAGGGCAAAATTACACATCAAATAATTTTCCTGCAAAAGTTCTTCCTGCCGGATTCCTTTTTGATACTTTCGGTTATTCCAGTCCGTGACGAGAATCATCGGATCTTCTTTGTAAATTTCACAATGATACTTGGGATTTCGCAGAGGAATATAGGAAAATACAACATCCAATATATCACTTTGCAGCTGCTCCAAAAGCTGGCTTGACAATCCGATCGAGATTTTGAGTGCATCTTCCGGATGATTTCTTTGATGCGCCTGAATGATCGCTGCCAAATGTGCTTCATAAACCGAATCCGACGAGCCGATACGCAGCGTATTTTCAAATTTATGAATAGAACTGATCTCCGCCATCGCCGTCTCCGTCAACCGGATAACCCCTGCCGCATACAGCGAAAAACGTTCTCCCGCCGGTGTCAATTCCACACTCCGGTTATTTCTTTCAAATAACGTTACATTTAATTCCTTTTCCAGCTCCAGAATACGGTTTGTCACGGTTGACTGCGCAATAAAAAGCTGGTGCGCCGTTCTTGTAAAATTTTTTGTATCCGCAAGAACCAGAAAGGTTTTCATTGTCTCAATATCCATAAAAGTTCCTCCTGTTATCGGTATTTTCGATTATTATAATCAAAATAATTTATTTTACATATAATATACACTTCCTTTATAATAATTGCAAGATAACAGAAACGTATTCTTATAACCATGGATGCCAGGAGGATTATTATGCCAGATATCAATTTAAGCCAAAAGACCAATTTACTTGAGCAGGATCCGTATTCGTATGAACTTCAGGACGTAAAAGAGCCTGCGTTATTCCACGAAATGTTTCCTTATAATGAAACGCCTAAAATTGCGTTCAACTACCGCCGCGTGCCGCAGAATATGCCCGACGACATTTTTATTACCGACACGACATTCCGCGATGGCCAGCAGTCGCGTACTCCGTATACCACGGAGCAGATGATTCATCTGTACAAACTGCTTCACAAGCTTGGCGGCGACAATGGCATGATCCGCCAGACCGAATTTTTTGTCTATTCGAAAAAAGACCGTGACGCATTGGAAAAATGTATGGAACTTGGTTATCGTTTTCCGGAAATTACGACTTGGATCCGCGCTTCGAAAAAAGATTTTGAACTGGTGCGTTCTATTGGAGTAAAAGAGACCGGCGTGCTCGTCAGCTGCTCGGATTATCATATTTTTCATAAAATGAGACTTACACGAAAAGAAGCTCTCGACAAATACATTGGCATCGTCAGCGACTGTATCGAAGCAGGTCTTCGCCCACGCTGTCATTTTGAGGACATTACGCGTGCTGATTTTTATGGTTTCGTCGTACCATTTGCCAGCCGCCTGATGGAAATATCTCGCGAAAGCGGCGTTCCGATTAAGATCCGCGCCTGCGACACTCTTGGACTCGGTGTTCCTTATCCGGGCGTTGCACTGCCGCGAAGTGTCTCCGGCATCATCTATGGATTACAGCATTATGCCGGTGTGCCTTCCGATATGATCGAATGGCACGGCCACAATGACTTTTACAAAGGTGTTGTCAATGCCACGACCGCTTGGATGTACGGCGCAAGTGCCGTCAACTGCTCGCTGCTTGGCATCGGCGAACGCACCGGAAATGTGCCGGTCGAAGCAATGATCTTTGAATATGCTTCCCTGCGCGGCACGATGAATGGCATGCACCCGGAATACATCACCGAAATTGCGCACTATATTGAAAATGATACCCATTATCCAATCCCGCCAATGACACCATTTGCGGGGCAAAATTTTAACCTCACACGTGCCGGCATTCACGCGGACGGATTGATGAAAAACCCGGAAATTTACAATATTTTTGACACCGAAACCATTTTAAACCGTCCGCCAAAAGTATCGATCACAGGCACCTCCGGCACAGCCGGTATTGTATTTTGGCTGAATCATTCCTATTCACGCCGCAGTGAAAAAGAATATACGAAAAAAGACCCACTCGTAGCAAAATTGTACGAATGGGTTACGGAACAATTTGATAATGGCCGTGTCACTATGATCAGTGATGCTGAGATGGAAGCGCGGATCGCAATGCTTTGCGCACCGCAGGAATCGAAATCACGATAACGGTCGCCACCGCTTCCGGCACCAGATAGGTGAGATTATACCCCAGAGTGTATACCAGCGGGTTCATCCCCTCTGGTGCATAGGCGGCAAAAAACACATACCCGGAAATTACGTGAAACACATATCTTCCAAAAACTCCCAGCAGATAGCCTGCCGTCAGCCCATATTTTTTTGTGCGAAATAAGCCGCTCAGTCCCAGCGCCCCAAATGCCAGCGGATAATCCAGAAGAATCTGGATCGATGCTGCGACATACGGTTCGATCAAAAATTGCAGGATTCCATAAGCTGCTCCCGTCACAATTCCGGCTCTTACTCCAAAAAGATATCCGGGCAGCGCCACAAACAGCATACTAAACAGCGTGATCGATCCCCCAAATGGAAGCGACGCAAATTTAATATAAGAAGTCACTACACCAAGCGCGATACACAGCGCACAAAACGTCAATTGTTTTACTCGTTGATTCATCTTTTCCTCTCTTTCCTAAATTTTCATACATTGGATTCTGAATAATCACCTATAAAGTATATCCTATTTTACTTGTAATTTCTATCGTTTTTCGCTATAATTGAGAAAAAGTTACTTATTGGAGGTATTAAAATTATGATCAAAACAAAGAAAGGGACAGCCCTGCTTCTGGCATTTACGCTCTGCGCATCGATTCTCACACCGAATTCCGTCGATGCCGCTAAGGTAAAAAAGCCGGTGCTGTCAAAAAAGAAACTGACACTGGTTCGCGGCAAATCTGCGACGATCCGTTTGAAAAAGGCCGGAAAATGCAAAGTTACCTGGTCTTCTTCGAACAAAACAGTCTGCAAAATTACCAAAAAGAAAAAAACTTCCTGCAAATTCAAAGCGGTGGGAAATGGTTCCGCGAAGATCAACTGCAAGGTAAAAAAGGGCAAAAAGACGTTCAAACTTTCCTGTAAAGTGAAAGTAAAACCGAAAGTTGTCACGAATCTGCCAAGTATCCTGAAAACCTATGAAAGCCAGATTCCATACATGGGAACCTGCCTGAATTACGGAAGTCCTACATATAAGCGCGAACTTCAAAATCCAAAAACATTGAATTTTGTAAAGAATCAGTTCAACAGTTTTACCCTCGAAAATGAGATGAAACCGGACAATATCCTCGGTTCCCGTCCTACGACGATGACCGTCGCCGAGGCAAAAGCAAAAGGTTACTACATTCCGGAAAACTACAAAGAAAGCACCGTGCCTTCCTTGAATTTCCGTGAAGTGGACGGCGCCCTTGAAGTCGCTGCGAAAAACGGATTGAAGATGCGCGCCCACACCCTGGTATGGCACAGCCAGACACCGGGCTGGTTCTTCTCCGACAAATACGAAGATAACAAAGACACGAACACAGAGACGATGGATGCCCGCGAAGATTTCTACATCCACAACGTAATGGCTCATGTCATGGAGAAAGAAAAAGAACTTACCGGTTCTGCCGGAAGTATCGTCTATGCGTGGGACGTCGTAAACGAATACCTGCACCGCCAGGAATTTACAAGAACTTGGACAAACATTTATAAAAACAGCGGTGACACCCCAAGTTATGTAAAGAAAGCATTTGAACTTGCTTATGGAATGTTAAAAACCTATAATGTGCAGGATAAAGTAACATTATTCTACAACGACTACAATACCTACTTTGGCATTCAGCAGACGCTCAATCTTGTGAACTTCATCAACAAAGATGAACCGGAAAAAATCTGCCGCGGTATCGGTATGCAGAGCCATGTCGACATCAAAGTGCCTACGATTGAACTTTATGGCGCCGCATTAGAAAAATTTCTTGCATCTGGCTATGAAGTCCAGATCACAGAACTTGACGTAACGATCAATTACGATACAAATGGTTCCTATTCTTATGCTGATGAAAATGAGACAAATGCCGATCAAGCCAAATACGTCGGCCAGTTGATGAAGACCATTCTCACCAAAAATCAAAACCGCGATAAAAATGTCAATCCAAAAGGGGTAACCGGCATCACTTTGTGGGGATTGTACGATACGATCTCCTGGCGTGCTTCCTGCTCTCCATTGCTTTTTGACACCGGAATTACAGATCCGAAAGCTTCTTTCTATGAATTTATCAATGCTGCAAAATCAATGGGCTGATAGAAAGTAACCGAATGGTTACCGCAAAAATCCTCTGCTGTATTACATGCAATGCGGCAGGGGATTTTTTACAAAAGTAAAAATTTTACCCCTTAAAGTAAAATTAATCCATTCAAATTCGATTGCATTTTCCTTATAATGGCTATATCATTATTTGAATAAGGAGGGTTTTTTATGTTACTTAAAAAACGAATTCTTCCTCTGGCTTTATCTGTCGTTATGGCCGTGTCCGCGTTGACCGGCTGCGGCAGCAGTTCAGAGAAAGACAGCTCATCAGGGGCTGAGACAACCCTGACCATGTGGACGATCGCTACGGAAAGCGACTCTTTCCACAAACCGTATCTTCAGGCAATCGAGGAGTTTGAGAAAAATCATCCCGGCGTAAAGATCAATATGGAGACATTTGAAAATGAATCCTATAAGACGAAGATCAAAGCGGCCGTCGCTGCCAATGAACTTCCGGATATCTTCTTTACGTGGGCAGGCGGATTTTCCGAGTCTTTCGTATCTTCCGGAAAAGTAATGTGCCTGGATGACTATTACAAAAATTACGAAAAGGAAATCAGTAAAACCGCTCTTGCCAACGATATCTA
>CAJMFH010000008.1 GCA_905212635.1 uncultured Lachnoclostridium sp.
GTATGGCGGCTATCAATATAAGGTTACGGAAATTGCACCAAAGGCCTGTGCTGGTGACAAGAAGATTGTAAAAGTTATCATCGGAAAGAATGTATCAAAGATTGGGGCAAAAGCATTTTGGAAATGCAGAAAGCTCAAAAAGGTTATCTGCCGGAATCCGAAAATAAAAAAGAAAAATATCGGCAAACAGGCGTTTAAACCCTATAAGTTCAAAAAATAACGGCAGTACCCTGCCGCTGTTGTAATCAAAAAAGAAGCTGTGCATTACAGAATGCAACAGCTTCTTTTTTAGTCGTTTCGATGCTTCAAAATGATTTCTTCAAATCGTCGGTTTGATGCGGCCATTTCCTCTTCGGTTTCCAGTAGTTCAATTTCTGCGTTTTCCCGATCCAATTCTTCTAACAAATCGAAGAGATCGTCATCTGTGAAAAATGTCTCCATGATGTCATACCTCTTTCCTTGATACTACTATCATTCTAACATAAAAAATTCGACCCGACAAGGGGGAGTTTTTTCGAAATCCTTTTCGGTATTTAACATGCTGTAAGACATATTGGAAACTAAAAATATGTATATGTTATTAGGTGTTGTAGTATTGTTCAAAAAATGAGATTTTGGATTTCGCAATGAGGAATTTAGAACACCGTTGGTGCTTAGAGGGCGTATTCTGCCCTCAGGCACCACTACGTGTGTTCTCTAAGCGGAAGCGGTTCCGAATGGGAAATCCGGACTCTCATTTTGACATAATACCACACCATTAATTCTTTTTCTCCGAACGCGGCAAACTGACGCGGAAGAATCGTTTCATGCACTGGCGCAGATTAAATGGAATGAGTGGGTAAATATAACTCTTTCCGGAAATGGTTTTGTTAAATACGATGCAGGCGATGGTCAGCAGCGTGCCGGCGATAAAGCCGTAGATATCAAACCATGCGGTGAGGCATAAAAGGATGATGCGCATGAATTTCAGCGCATAGCCAAGTTCAAAACTGACCTGCGTATAATTTGCCACAGCGACAAACGCCATATAAAGCATCACTTCGGCGTTAAACCAGCCGGAACTCACGGTGTAATCCCCAAGAATAATACCGGCCACTACACTCAGGGGTGTACTGAACATTGTCGGAGTGTTGAGTGAGGCAAGCCGCAGACCATCAATGGCAAATTCCAGTAGAAGGAACTGGTAAAGAATCGGCACATTGACCGGTTCGCTGATCTTGATAAAATTCAGGCATTCCGGGATCCAGGAAGGATTTGACAATAACAGCAGCAAAACCGGCGTCAGAAAGACGGCGGCAAGGTTGATGACAATACGTGATAGGCGTAAATAGGTCCCGGTAATGGGGGGAAAGTAATAGTCATCGGCGTCTTCGATAATATCAAAGACCGACGTCGGCAGAATCATGGCAGACGGCGAATTGTCCACAAGAACGACGATGCTTCCCTCCAGGATACTGGCAGCGGTAGTGTCAGGGCGCTCGGTAAATTTGAATTTGGGGAATGGATTATACCATTTGTGCTGGTACAGGCATTCTGCCAGACTTTCCTGATTCATCGTAAGAGCATCAATGTCAATGCTGTCAATGCGGTTTCGGATGTCAGCCAGCATTTCCTTTTCGACGCGGTCGCTCATATAGGCAATGACAACGTCGGTGCGGGAACTTTTGCCGACGGTGTGCATTTCCATAACGAGTTCCGTGGAGCGGATGCGGCGGCGGATCAACGCTGTATTGTATACGACCGTTTCGACGAATCCGTCTTTGGAACCACGCATAACACGGTCCTTTTCCGGTTCATCGACACCACGCGCAGGATAACTTCGGAAATCAATGGACAGCAGTTTGTCGTAGCCATCGATCAGAAGCACCGGAACGCCGGAAAGAACCCATTGGATCAGGGCATTTTCGTCTCCAATCAGATCAATCTCGCCGTAAGGGAGACTGGTTTTTAGAAAATCATGCGCATTTTCGGGCATTTGATCCGGTGTTATTTTATAGAGAAATTCCATGATCTTTTCCATCACTTCATCTTTGCAAAAGCCGTCAATAATGTAAAAACAGGCGGTTTTTCCCCCAATTGTGATGACACGGTAGATAAGGTCAAAACTTTTATCGACCTGAAGAAGAGAATCAATCTTTTTTTTATTGGTGGAAAAATCTTTGGAAAATGTACTCGCCATATAAAAACCTCCTTTTGCGGGTAGTATGTGTGGAAAAGGGACAAAATATCCGAAAAATATGATATTGATAGTAACTATTAGGATCTAAATATATGAAAATCAAAGCCTCTTACGTGCAAGCATGACGATTCATTGATTTTCATACATTGGATCCTGAATAGTTACTATTGACAAAAAGCAGGAACACTTATAAAATGATATCAGGATCGAAAAAAAGAAAAAGATCCTACATAAAAAAGCAGTAAAATTGCTGCAAAATTTAGAAATAAAGTAGAAAAGTGCACCGGAGAGTGCGGGAAAGAGAGGGAATTATGAACATACCGGGTGACCCCATTATTTTGCTGAGCTATGTAAACACGCAGCTGCGCGATCAATATGCGACGCTTGAGGAATTTTGCAAAACCAATGAGATCGACCAAGAGGCTTTATGTGAAAGCCTGGGAAGTTTGGACTATCATTATGATGAGGTGACAAACCAGTTCATATAAGATGCATGAATATACAAGAGATTACATTTGGACACGAGATATCGATAGAAGACTACAATAATCTGCGCGGAAGTGTGGACTTTATCCGTATTATACCAAAGCGTGCGGAGTGTGCCCTGGCGCATTCGCTCTATAAGATCATTGCGCTCGATCACGGGAAACCGGTCGGTATGGCACGGGTGGTTGGAGATGGTGGATATGTGTTCTTTATTTGTGATGTTATTGTGCATCCGGATTACCAGTCACAGGGACTGGGACGGAAAATCATAGAAAATGTACTTGGCTGGCTGGAAGACCAGGTGGAAGAAGGGGAAACCATCATGGTAAATCTGATGTCAGCGATGAATAAGGAAGAATTTTACGGGAAACTTGGTTTTCACAGGAGACCGTTTGGAAATCATGGTTCCGGGATGTCAAGATGGATCAGCAAATAAAGATGGAGATGAGAGACAATGTACAAATGTAAAGATCGTGTGTCATATAGCCGGATCGACACGGAAGGTAAATTAAAAGTATATGCAATCGTAAATGCCATGCAGGATTGCAGCCTGTTTCACAGTGAGGATGTAGGGCTTTCCTGTATGGATCTGAAGAGTGAGGACGCACATGCCTGGCTTGTAAATTCGTGGGATATTGTGATCAAGCGGCGTCCGGTCATGGGCGAAGTGTTTGAGGTATCTACATGGCCGTACAAAATGCGAGGCGTATTTGGAATGCGTAACTTTGTGATGAAAACGGAAGATGGCGAGACGCTTGCGTATGCGGATTCGCATTGGTTTTTCTTTGACCAGAAGACTGGAACACCGGTAAAACCGGAACCGGAAGATTATGAGGCCTATGGGATGGAAGAGCCGTATCCGATGGAGTATAAGCCGAGAAAAATCAAAGTGCCGGAAGAACTTGTGTACTGCGACAGTATTACGGTGTGTGAAAACCATATGGATACCAATTCCCATATGAATAATGGAGAATATGTGCGTCTGGCGGCCAATCATCTGCCATTTGGCTTTGAGGTGGAAGAGCTGCGTGTGGAATATCGTCTGGCAGCGAAACTCGGCGATGAAATACAATGTTACACCTGTGAAAAAGAAGAGGGATTTTATGTCGTAAT
Organism: uncultured Lachnoclostridium sp.; assembly: GCA_905212635.1. Classification (GTDB taxonomy): domain Bacteria; phylum Bacillota; class Clostridia; order Lachnospirales; family Lachnospiraceae; genus Eubacterium_F. The sequence continues at coordinate 3,779 of CAJMFH010000008.1, forward strand.
GACTGACAAAGAAAAATCCCCATTTGCGATCACCTGGTTCAAGGGCAGGATAGAAGAAAGGGAATAATTGTGCAGATTATGGAAGAAAAAATACTTGGACGCATGTCGCGTCTGTATGTAACGAAAATGACAAAAAACGGAGTGTATCTTGGTTCTTATGAATATCCGGAATTAAAGGTACTTCTGCCAAATAATCAGGTTCCGAAAGGGACAGAGCGCGGAGACATTTTTCAGGTATTTCTGTATAAGGATTCAGAAGACCGCCTGATTGCGACGACGACAGAACCGTATGTGCAGCTGGGACAGATGGCACGTCTGAAAGTAACGGATGTGACGAGCATCGGAGCATTTCTTGACTGGGGACTTGCCAAAGATCTGTTTCTGCCATTTAAGGAGCAGACACACCGCGTAAAAAAGGGCGAACAGGTACTGGCAGCCCTTTATATTGATAAAAGCAGCCGTCTGTGTGCGACTATGCATATTTATGATTATCTTCGTACCGATGGAGACTTCACCGAGGGCGATCATGTCGATGGAACAGTGTATGAGATTTTGGATTCGTTTGGTGCCTTTGTGGCAGTAGCGGATCAGTATTCTGCGCTGATCCCACACAATGAGATGAACCGTGAAATTCATGTAGGAGACAGCGTTCATGCCCGCATCAAAGAAATTCGGGAAGACGGAAAACTGACACTTAGTCTTCAGGAAAAACTGCCGGTTCAGATGGGAATGGATGCGGAAAATATTCTTGCAAGATTAGAGGCAGAAGGTGGTTTCCTGCCATTTCACGATAAAACGTCGCCGGAAATTATCAAGCGCGAATTTAAAATGAGCAAAAATGCTTATAAACGGGCAATCGGACGTCTTATGAAAGAAAAGAAAATTGAGATCCGGTCGGATGGAATCAAGTTGATCTGAAGATAAATTCGATGTTACGTGTTAAAGGGAGAAGAAGGTTATGGAACTTATCAATAATACAACTAAAACACTTAAGGAAGATTTGGCTGTTGAAATAAAAAAGGGAAGTAAGCTGTCGATTGCTGCAGCCTGCTTTTCTATTTATGCGTTTCAAGAACTGAAAAAAGAGCTTTGTGATATAGAGGAATTGCGCTTTATTTTCAATTCTCCTGCATTTACGACTGAAAAGGCGAAAAAGGAAAAAAGGGAGTTTTACATTCCGCGTCTTAATCGGGAACGCAGTTTATATGGTACCGAGTTTGAGGTTAAGTTGCGCAACGCGCTTACACAAAAGGCGATTGCTAAAGAATGTGCGGAGTGGATCAAACAAAAGGTGACATTTAAGTCTATTGTCAGTAATCAGACGATACAAGGACAGATGGTGGTTGATCAAGCGGGATATACGCCAATAGATGGTTTTACTACGGTGGAGCTTGGGTGTGAAAAGGGAAATTCTGTCAGTACAACAATAGTAAAGGATGAGTCCCTGGCGAAAACACTGCTGAGTGCATTTGATGAAATCTGGAACGAGAGTAAATTGCTACAGGATGTTACGGATGAGGTGATAGATAACATTACAGCGGCTTATACAGAAAATTCCCCTGATTTCATTTATTTTGTCACATTGTATAATATTTTCAATGAGTTCCTTGAAGATGTTTCAGAGGATGTACTTCCCAATGAAGCAACCGGGTTTAAGGAAAGCAAAATCTGGAATATGCTTTATAATTTCCAAAAGGATGCTGCACTGGCTATCATCAACAAATTAGAAAAATACAATGGTTGTATATTGGCTGATAGTGTTGGGCTTGGTAAAACATTTACGGCACTTGCGGTTATAAAATATTATGAAAACAGAAATAAGTCCGTTTTGGTTTTATGTCCTAAAAAACTGACAAACAATTGGAATACATATAAAGACAATTATGTAAACAATCCGATTGCTTCGGATCGCTTGCGGTATGATGTTCTCTATCATACCGATCTGAACCGGACACATGGAATGTCCAATGGTCTCGATCTTGGAAGAATTAACTGGGGAAATTATGATCTTGTGGTGATCGATGAGTCACATAACTTTCGAAATGGAGGAAAGATTATTGAAAATCCGGAAGAAGATGAAAAAGAAAACCGTTATGTTCAGTTGTTAAAAAAAGTGATTCGAGCCGGTGTTAAAACAAAGGTTCTGATGTTGTCGGCGACACCGGTAAATAATCGATTTAATGATTTGAAAAATCAGCTTGCACTGGCGTATGAGGGACATACAGAATATATTGATGATAAACTCAATACAACAAAGTCAGTGGATGAGATTTTTAAGAATGCACAGAGAGCATTCAACATTTGGAGTAAATGGGATCCGTCAGAGCGGACAACAGATAATCTTTTGAAGATGTTAGACTTTGATTTTTTTGAGGTGTTGGATAGTGTTACGATTGCACGGTCAAGAAAACATATTCAAAAGTATTATGATACTGCCAATATTGGGACATTTCCTAAGAGACTTGACCCGATTCCGTTGCGACCGAATTTAACGGATTTAGAATCAGCAATAAGCTACAATCAGATCTTTGAGCAGCTTATGCTATTGAATTTGACCATTTATACGCCGACACACTTTGTTCTTGCCAGTAAGTTAGATAAGTATGCCGAGTTATATGAGGATAATAAAGTAAATGTCGGATTTACACAGGCAAACCGTGAGCAGGGCATACGAAGACTGACGGCGATTAATTTGATGAAACGAATGGAAAGCTCCGTGTATTCATTCAATCTTACGCTTACCCGTATGAAAAAGTTGATTGAAGATACCATTGAAGTGATCAATACATTTGACAAACATTCAAGCAAAAGCATTGAACTAACAGGCATTGCGGATATCGAGGAATATGACGATGACGATCAGAATACCGATGATTTGTTTTCGTTTGGACGAAAAGTAAGAATAGATCTCGCAGATATGGATTATATATCATGGAGAGATGCCCTTGAAAAGGATAGGGATATTCTGGAATTACTTACACTTATGGTCGGCGATATTACACCAGAGCATGATTCGAAACTGCAGGAGCTGTTAAGTGTTATTGATAAAAAGATAACACATCCGATCAATGAGGGGAATCGGAAGGTTATTATTTTTACAGCATTTGCGGATACCGCAGAATATTTGTATACTCATGTCAGCAAATCTGTAAAGAATCGGTTTGGACTGGATACGGCAATGGTTTCCGGCTCTGTGGAAGGAAAAACAACCTGTCCGAAACTCAAAGCAGATCTCAATACGGTTCTCACCTGTTTTTCACCGGTTTCAAAGGACAAAGAGCTGCTTATGCCAAATGACAATACGGAGATTGATGTGCTAATCGCAACAGATTGTATTTCGGAAGGTCAGAATCTGCAGGACTGCGATTATCTGATCAATTACGATATACATTGGAATCCGGTGCGTATTATTCAGCGATTTGGACGAATTGATCGTATTGGCAGTCGTAATAAAGTGATTCAGCTTGTAAACTTTTGGCCGGATGTTACTTTGGATGAATACATCAATTTAAAGGCAAAGGTGGAAACCCGTATGAAAATTGTGGATATGACTGCTACGGGCGATGATAATCTGCTCAGCGATGAAGAAAAGACAGATTTGGCGTATAGAAAAGCGCAGTTAAAACGTTTGCAGGATGAAGTGGTTGATATTGAGGATATGACCACAGGTATCTCCATTATGGATCTGGGATTGAACGAGTTTCGTTTGGATTTACTGGATTATATCAAACAGCATCCAGATATTGATAAAACGCCATATGGACTCAGTGCGGTTGCGCCGGCAGGGGAGGATATCCCACCGGGCGTGATCTATATTCTTAAGAACCGGTCCAACAGTGTCAACATCGACAACCAAAACAGACTTCATCCGTTTTATATGGTTTATATCAGCGAGGCGGGAGAAGTGATCTGTGATCATTTGTCACCGAAAAATATGCTGGATAAAATGCGTTTTTTATGTAAAGGAAAAACGGAGCCAATACCGGAACTATATCAGCCATTTAATCGGGAAACGCGTGATGGAAGAAATATGAAGCAATATTCAAAGCTGCTCGGAGAGGCGATAGCGTCTATCATCGAGGTGAAGGATGAAAGTGATATTGATGGGTTTCTAGGTGGAGGACAGATAAGTTTTCTGAACAATGAAATCCGGGGACTTGATGACTTTGAATTGATTTGTTTCTTGGTGATACGATAAGGAGGAGTGGGAATGCTCGGATTGCCGAAAAGTACAGAAATGAGTAAACAGCTTCCGAAAAAAGCTGTCTATGCGAAATTTCATTTAAACACTGCTGCAAAAGAAAAAATAGATGCAGATATTTCCAAAATTACCATTGTGAACGAGGTGACACCAGACAAAATCCATGTTCCGGCAGGAGAACAGGTGTCCGGTATATTTGTACTTCATGTCATGCTCAAACGTGGAGAGTTTGATGTAAAAACGATAGAAACGTTATCTAAATTGATACCGCAAAATATCTTATTTGTGCTTGAGTATGAAGGGAAAAGTAAGCTTGCGATATATCATATCAATCTATTGCAGACAGATTGGCAACCAACGGATCAGTGTCATGTGGAATTACGGGGGTTATCCTTTGATAAGATTTGGAAAAATCTTATCTGTGATATTGGTGGATTATCCCTAAAGGCAGGGAATACCTTGGATGAGCAGATACTGGCGGAGGCTCAAAAGCAAAAGCTTGTAAAAGAGATTGCAAGGCTGGAAAAGCAGGCACGCACAGAACGACAGCCGAAAAAGAAGTTTGAGATGGTACAGAGAATGCGGATGTATAGGAAGGAACTGAGTGAATTACTATGAAAAAGAAGAAAAACAAAAGAAACAAAGATGTGATTGCATATCTCCAATTGATTCAAAGTAATATTGATAGAATGGCGACATCTTCTGCAATTTTTAAAGGTTTTGCCGCGACCATTGTTACAGGGGTATCTACAATATCTTATGCAAAGTTGAACAAATGGATATTGTTGCTGTCGTTTATCCCTGTTCTATGCTTTATGATGTTGGATATCTATTATTTACAATTGGAGAGGCGATATCGATTTTTGTATGAATTAGTTCGGCTACGAGATATAAAAATTGATTTCGACTTGCGTCCGCCCAAAACGACCGATATTCTTAGAATAGATGTATGTACAAACACAACAATAAGATCATGCCTGAAATCGCCAAGTATTATTCTGTTTTATGCACCAATAATTGTAATTTGCGGGTTTATGATTTTTATGAAATTTTGTGGGTGTTTAGGTTGAATGCTGAACGGTTAATATAGTGGCTTAATTAAATATTGAAATTTATGTAAAGTAACGATTTAAGGAGGAGATTTGCTATGGCACATAAAACATTTATATCATATAAATATAGCGAGGCACAGGAATTAAGAGATAGAATCATAGAGTCTCTTGGGGAGGATGCAACATATTATAAGGGAGAAACAAGTGATTCTCCTGACTTGACTGACACATCTACAGAAAATATTAAAAAAAATTTGAGAGATATGATGTACGATACATCTGTAACAATTGTTATTATTTCTCCTAATATGAAAGAAAGTAAGTGGATTGATTGGGAGATTGAATATTGTTTGAAAGATAACACAAGAAAAAATCGTACATCCCATACAAATGGAGTTGTTGGGGTGATAATGAAATATGATGGTGACTATAGTTGGTTTAAGACGATTAACAATCAATCAGATGGCTGCTCGTTAACTACATATGATAATAGCAAAGTGTATGACATAATTAACAAGAACAGAAGTAATCAGAATCCCAAAGAGTATAGTTGTGCAAAGTGTAAATCGATAAATTCACTTACGGGTTCATACATCGCTTATGTCGATGAAGATACTTTTTTGGATAATCCGCAAAAATATATAAACAATGCTTATAACAAAAGTGAGAATGACGCGGAGGGTTATGATTTAGTAAAGAAGAGATGAGGAGATTTTTATGCAAAAGTTGAGAATGCAGACAGTCAATAAGGCAGATGAGAACTATAAAAAATTGGCAGAATTGTTTCCAAATGCTGTGACAGAAACCATTGATCCGACAACCGGGGAAGTGGTACGTGCGATTGATAAAGATGTGTTGATGCAGGAAATTAACACAAAGGTGGTTGAAGGAAATGAGGAACGCTATCAGTTTACCTGGCCGGATAAGAAGAAGTCGGTTCTTTTGGCAAATGCGCCGATTAATAAGACACTTCGTCCTTGTAGGAAGGAAAGTGTTGATTTTGATCATACAGAGAATCTTTATATAGAGGGAGATAATCTGGAAGTATTGAAACTGCTTCAGGAGACATACCTTGGAAAAATAAAGATGATCTATATTGATCCTCCTTATAATACAGGAAATGATTTTGTATACGAGGATGATTTTGCTCAAAGTACAGAAGAATACCTTGATAATAGCGGTCAGTTTGATGAAGAAGGAAATCGCCTTGTGAAGAATTTGGATAGCAATGGGCGTTTTCATACGGATTGGTTGAATATGTTATATCCTAGGTTGAAATTGTCGAAGGATTTGTTGAGTGATGATGGAGTTATATTTATTAGTATTAATGATATGGAAGTGACAAATGCAAAAAAAATTTGTGATAATATTTATGGCGAATCGAATTTTGTTGCAGACTTAATATGGGCCAATAAAGAGGGAGGAGGAAGTTCTGATAGTAAATTGTTTAGAATAAAACATGAACATATTATTTGTTATGCCAAGAGAATAGAATTGGTAAATATTAAAGGTGTGGCAATAAGTAATGCTGAAAGATATAGCAAATCGGATGAATATGAGAATGAAAGAGGAACATATTATCTTCAAAAGCTTGGAATGGGATCAATTCAGTATTCACAGTCTCTTGATTATCCCATAAAAACACCTGATGGGACATTTGTTATGCCTTCCGATAATAATGGTGGAAGAAGAGCATGTTGGAGATGGTCGAGAGAAAAATATGAGAGAAATAAAAAACGTGGATTTGTTGATATTAAAAAGGATTCAAAAGGTGTATGGACTGTATATACAAAGCAATATATGAAATGTGATAATGAGGGTAATCCAATTGATAGGACTCAACGTCCCATGGGGATAATTGAGGAATTTTCAAGTACACAAGCAGCAAAATTGCTTGAGTATATTGGAATGGGAAGCTGTTTTAGTTACTCAAAACCAGTAGAATTGATTAAATGGCTTATTTCTCGTCTTGAATTATCAGAGGACATAGTGCTCGATTTCTTTTCCGGTTCTGCATCTACAGCCCACGCAGTAATGCAGTTAAACGCTGAAGATGGTGGAAAACGTAAATTTATTATGGTTCAATTACCGGAAAAGACGGATGAAAAATCGGAAGCCTATAAAGCCGGTTACAAGAATATTTGCGAAATCGGTAAAGAGCGTATTCGCCGCGCTGCGAGGAAAATTGCGGAGGAAAATCCAGAAGCCAAATTTGATGGAGGTTTCCGTGTGCTGAAATGTGATAGCTCTAATATGAAAGATGTATATTATCAATCATCGGAGTATGAACCATCTTTGTTCAGTAGTCTGGAAGACAATATTAAAGAGGATCGAACACCGGAAGATTTATTGTTCCAGGTAATGCTTGATCTGGGGGTATTGCTTTCCGGCAAAATAGAGGAAACCACTATCGCAGGTAAGAAAATATTTAATGTGGAAGATAATTACTTAATTGCGTGCTTTGATGATAATGTGACGGATGAAGTGATTACAGAGATTGCAAAACAGCAGCCGTATTATTTTGTGATGCGGGATAGTTCTATGGCGAGTGACAGCGTGGCAACAAATTTTGAACAGATATTTGCTACCTATAGTCCTAGTACGGAGAGGAGAGTACTGTAGTATGGCTAATGAGAAAAAAAGAGAAGTTGCGATTCGCAGCTCGGCGGCAGAATATCTGACATTTGTAGCTTCTACCGGTGAAAGTGATGTTAGTTTTGAGATGCGTTACGAGGATGAAAATATCTGGCTTACGCAGAAAATGATGGCTGTTCTTTATGATGTTTCTCTGCCAACGATTAATGAACACATCAAAAAGATTTATGCCGATAGAGAATTAACAGAGGAGGCAACTATTCGGAAATTCCGAATAGTTCAGGAAGAGGGAACACGAAAGGTCAATCGTGAGTTGATACATTATAATTTACAGATGATTATTGCCGTGGGATTTAAGGTAAATAATCAGCGTGCTGTACAGTTCCGTAAATGGGCAGGGCAGATTGTCAAGGATTACACGATTCAGGGGTGGACGATGGATGCGGATCGTTTAAAAAAAGGTCACATGTTCACAGATGAATACTTTGATCGGCAGTTGCAGCAGATTAGGGAGATTCGATTGTCGGAGCGCAAGTTCTATCAGAAGGTCACGGATCTGTATGCGACCGCATTTGATTATGATAAAGATGCAAAAACAACGCGGTTGTTCTTTAAAACCGTACAAAATAAAATGCATTTTGCAGTTCATCGTCATACGGCAGCAGAACTGATTGTAGAGCGTGCAGACGCAACAAAAGAGCATATGGGGCTTACTACCTGGGAGAATGCTCCAGATGGAAAAATCTTAAAAGCCGATGTAACAGTAGCCAAGAATTATTTGAATGAGCAGGAAATGAATTACCTGGAGCGTATTGTGTCGTTGTATCTGGATTATGCAGAGTTGCAGGCAGAGCGAAAGATTCCTATGAGTATGGAGGACTGGGCAAAACGCTTGGATGGATTTTTGGAATTTAATGGGAATGAACTGCTTACGGGACCGGGAAAGATCAGTGCAGAGCAGGCAAAGCTTCATGCGGAGACGGAATATGAAAAATACCGGGTAATTCAGGATCGCTTGTATGAAAGTGATTTTGATCGTTTTATGATGTTGGAAAAGGAGGTGAGTCATAAAGATGAAGTTTAATTTTAAGTTACAAAAGTATCAGACAGATGCTGTTGATGCTGTTATTAAAGCCTTTGCAGGACAGGGGTTTCATGATCACACCAGATTCATTCGTGATCTTGGTAAAATGAGTGCGAAGGACAAGCAGATGCAGCTTGGTTTTATAGATAATAATATAGAAGTTTATGACCCTTCCGATGATACTGGTTATAAGAATGAATTGGTGGAAATTTCGGATGAGCAGCTGTTACATAATATTCAGGAAATACAAAGTCAGAACAACATCAAACGTTCCGCATCTTTGGTAAAAGATTTAGGCAGATGTAGTCTGGATATTGAGATGGAAACCGGAACTGGTAAGACATATGTGTATATTAAGACAATGTTTGAATTAAATAAAAACTATGGATGGAGTAAATTTATTGTTGTTGTTCCGAGTATTGCGATTCGAGAAGGTGTAAAGAAATCGTTTGAGATTACAGCGGATCATTTTATGGAACATTACGGGAAAAAGGCTCGTTTTTTTGTTTATGATAGTTCCAGTTTGAATCAGCTTGACAATTTCTCAAGCAACGCAGGAATCAATGTAATGATTATCAATACGCAGGCTTTTGCGGCTTCGCTGAAAGAGGGAGGACGCAGCAAGGAATCGCGTGTAATATATTCGAAACGTGATGAGTTTGGCTCTAGACGTCCGATCGATGTCATTGCTGCGAATAGACCGATCATTATTTTGGATGAACCACAGAAAATGGGAGGAAATGTCACTCAAAAAGCTCTGAAAAATTTTCATCCTTTATTTACATTGAATTATTCTGCTACGCACAAAACGCAGCATAATCTTATTTATGTATTGGATGCATTAGAGGCATTTAACCAGAAATTGGTGAAAAAAATAGAGGTAAAAGGCTTTGAGGTAAAGAATTTCCGAGGGACAGATGGTTATCTGTATTTGGAGCAGATCATATTATCTGCCAAGAAACCACCTATGGCGAAAATTGAATTGGAGATTGGATATAACAAGTCGATTAACCGGGAAACACGTATTCTGGGTGTTGGCGACGATCTGTATTATGAATCAAAGAAAATGGAGCAGTATCAGGGGTATACGATATCGGAGATTGATCCACTGCGTGGGACAGTGATGTTTACCAATGGAGAGATGCTTCAAACAGGCGAGGTGACAGGTGATATATCCGAAAATGATATGCGCCGGATCCAAATAAGAGAAACGATTATTTCTCATTTTGAAAAAGAAGAAAAATTATTCAACATGGGAATCAAGTGTTTATCGTTATTTTTTATTGATGAAGTAGCAAAGTATCGGCAATATGATGAAAATGGAGAAGAATTGCTTGGGGAATACGGAGTAATCTTCGAACAGGAGTATCAGGATGTTTTAAATGAGTACATTACATTGCTCGATACACCATATCAGAAATATTTAAAAGATTCCTGCAGCGATGTACATGCAGTACATCGGGGATATTTTAGTATTGACAAGCAGGGGCATAGCATTGACAGCAAACGGAAACGCGGCAGTGAGTTTTCGGATGATATTTCTGCATATGACCTGATCATGAAAAATAAGGAGCGTCTGTTGTCTTTTGAGGAACCGACCAGATTTATCTTTTCTCACTCGGCACTTCGAGAGGGATGGGACAATCCAAATGTATTTCAAATCTGCACATTAAAACATTCTGACAGCAATACCGGAAAACGTCAGGAGGTAGGGCGGGGACTTCGCTTATGTGTTAATCAAAAGGGAAATCGTATGGATGTGCAGTCGCTAGGGGAGAATGTACATGATGTCAATACATTAACGGTCGTTGCCAGCGAGAGTTATATGACATTTGTTTCCGATCTTCAATTGGATATTAAGACCGTTTTGTATGATAGACCAACTGTTGTGACAAATGAATACTTCAAGGGAAAATATGTCAAGGTAGGAGAAGAACTTACGCTTATTGATGATAATATGGCTAATACCATTGAATTTTATCTTATTTCAAATGGCTATGTTGATATGAGCCGGAAGGTGACGGATAAGTACCGGCAAGAGATAAAGAACAAAACGGCAGCAGCTTTGCCGGAGGAGTTAAAACCAATGGCGGAAGGGATACATAGATTGATTCAGTCAGTATATGATGACAGCCTTCTGGAAGATATGTTTAGCAATGGACATGAGACCAAGGTAAAAGACAATCCATTAAATGAAAACTTTGCAAAGAAAGAATTTCAGGCTCTTTGGAAAGAAATCAATCATAAATATGCTTATACAGTAGATTTTGACAGTCAAGAATTGATTAAAAAAGCAATTGACCATATCAATGATAAGCTATTTGTATCGGAGTTACAATATACAAGAACGATTGGCAGTCAGAAAACCATAATGAATGAGTATGAAATAGAGCGTGTTGAATCCTTTGTGCGTGAAAGTTCTGGAACCTATGGACTGAGTCATAGAGAATTAAGTCATATTAAATATGATTTGATAGGAAAAGTTGCGGAAGGAACCACACTTACTCGCAGAACGGTATCAGCAATTCTACAGGGCATTCAGTTAGATAAATTGGATATGTTTAAGAATAATCCGGAAGAATTTATCAAGAAGGTTGCGAGATTGATCAATGAACAAAAGGCAACCATGATTATAGATCATATTTCTTATGATACAATCGAAGGAGAATATGACAGCACAATCTTTACGGCAGAAAAAAATACACAGAGCTTTGATAAAGCTTTTCTTGCAAAGAAGGCAATTCAGGACTATGTGTTCACCGATGGTTCTGCTGAAAAGAGCATTGAACGAACCTTCGCAGAGGATTTAGATGCTGCAGAAGAAGTGTGTGTATATGCTAAATTGCCGAGAACATTTCAGATTCCTACGCCGGTTGGAAATTATTCTCCAGATTGGGCAATCGCATTCTATGAAGGGACAGTAAAGCACATTTTCTTTGTGGCAGAGACAAAAGGAACGATGGAAAGCCTTGAGCTTAGACCGATTGAGCAGGCGAAGATATCCTGTGCAAAGAAGCTGTTTAATGAAATATCAACAAGTAAGGTGAGGTATCATGATGTTGACAGTTATCAGAAGTTGTTGGAGATTATGCCAACATTGAGATGAAGGATAGATTTTACATTGCTAGAGACAGGAGGCCCCTAAAAAATTTAATCCCCATTTTCCCAAAAGGAATGGAGGATATCTTTCATTCCTTTTTTATTTGTAATCTTGTAAGGCACCCATTCTTTTGGAAATAAATGGGAATAACTACTGCCGGCGAAGCGTTCATCTAAGAGAAGAATGACACCGCGGTCGGAAGAAGTACGGATCACGCGGCCGCCCGCCTGAAAAACCTTGTTGATGCCGGGATAGAGGTAGGCATAGTCAAAACCACGTCCATTTTTTTCGTCGTAATACTGTTTAAATAATTCACGTTCTTCGCAAACCTGCGGAAGACCGGTTCCCACGATCGCTGTGCCGATCAGGCGGTCTTCTTTTAGATCAATTCCCTCACTAAAAATACCGCCCATAACACAAAGCCCTACGAGAGTATGATCGTTTTCGGCATCAAAAGAAGCCAGAAATTCTTCTTTTTCCGATTCTGACATATTTTGACATTGTTCGACAACTTCGGTCTGCTCCGGAAAATGAAGCTGGTCTTTTACCTGACGTAAAAAGGCATACGATGGGAAGAAAATGATATAATTTCCCTGCCTTGCCTGTACAAATTCCTCAATATAACCGGCGATACGGCGGTATTCCGAGAGAGATCGTCTGGTGTATTTGCTGGTGACATCATTGGCGATGAGGATGCGCCTCTGGTCAGGGGTAAATGAAGACTTGGCATAGACGGCGTAATCTTCTTCGGTGGTTGAAAGCTGCTCCATATAGTAGCGGATCGGCAGCAGGGTAGCAGAGAAAAAGACTGTACTCCGCGCCTGCTCTTCGGCATCGCTGAGGCGTGTCGAAGGATCCATACACTGGAGTTTGATGCGGAAATTCCCAGATTCATCATAATCGGTATAAATGCGGTATTTTTCATCTTTGGTATCGTTCATATTGAGAAAATGCCGCACACTAAAAAATAAATTTAAAATCGTTTCACGTTCGGGAAGTTCTTTTACCTCTTTCGTCAAAAGTTCAAAACTGTTTATGACGCGCAGCAGCTGAAATTCAAACGCGGATATGTCATCTAAGAGTTCAAAATGATCACAGGCGTGCTTCCATTCGAGCATCATTTTGTTGCAGCGTTCCAACGAAGCGGCAAAGATCTTAAACAGGTATTTTACTTCCGACGGATAATTTTTGGTGGATTCCTCATTCAGGATCCGTTTTACTTTCAGAAAATCCTCTTTGACAAGAACGGCGCTGTACATTTCTCTGGCGCGCTCGACAAGATTATGAGCTTCGTCGATCAAAAAGGCAAAATTTCCCTTTTTGTCCTCCGAAAAGAAACGGCGCAGATAGACATTGGGATCAAACGCATAATTGTAGTCGCAGATAATGCTGTCTGCAAACAGTGCCGCATCGAGACACATTTCAAAGGGGCAGACAGTGTGTTTTTCGGCATACAAAAGGATGGTATCCCGATTCATGTCATTTTCATGGATCAACATATCATAAACGCAGTCGTTGACACGGTCATAATGCCCTTTGGCGTACGGACAGGAGGCAGGATTACACTCCGGGCTGCCTTCTAAAAAGCACATTTTTTCCTTTGCCGTGATCGTAAGAAATTTAAAATGCAGTGACTGCTCTGACAAAATCTGGAAACACTCCTGTGCAACTGTTCTTGTGATCGTTTTGGCAGTCAGGTAAAAAAGGCGGTCGATCAGTCCTTCACCCATGGCTTTCACCGTTGGAAATACGGTTGAAATGGTCTTCCCGACACCGGTTGGAGCCTGGATAAAAATTTTCTTTTTGTGTTCGATCGTTTTATATACGCAGGCGGCAAGTTCTTTTTGTCCGTCCCGGTAAGGGAAAGGGAAGGTAAGATCCTGGATCGAGGTATTCCGCTTTTTCTGCCAGTCAAATTCATATCTTGCCCAAGGGGTGTACCGGTCGATCAGATCCTCAAACCATGCACGGATCTCTTCGCAGCGGTAGGTTACCGGAAAACGGCGGATCTCTTCACTCTCCAGATGACAATACGTTACCTGAACGGTAATAAAAGCCGGATTTTCGGCTTCGCAGATCATATAGGCATAGCACATTGCCTGCGCTTTGTGTACCAAAAGAGGTTCTTTTAACTGGTGGATATCCATGAAAACGCCTTTGATCTCATCGACAAGAATTTCGGAGTCGTCACGAAAGATGCCGTCTGCCCGTCCTTCGATCTTCAGATCAAATTCTTCGCCGGTCTCTTCGCTCTGCAATGTGACATACGTAAATAAAGGAACCTCTGCCTGATAGCCGATTCCCATGCTTTTTTGTATTTTTTTGTGAATTCGATTGCCGAGCTGCATCGCTTCGGGATTCCGGGTGCCAAGACCGGTTGAATTGATATCTCCCTCACGAAAGATAAATTCCACCAGATTTCGCACGGAAATTTTTAATTCTCTGCGTTCTGCCATAAAAAAGCCCTCTTTTATCATTCTTCTTAATAGTAACTATTCAGGCCCCCTCTCCCACGCATTCGCATTTCGAACACTTCGTGTTCTTTCTTGCCTTTGACAAGGCTAAAAATGCTCATACCTTGATCCTGAATAGTTAATTTTAGTATAGCAAAAAGGGGGGCATTTGGCAATCGGCAGATGTGAGAAAAAGGCCACTAGGTGACCTTTTTCTGGGGAATAGAGAACTAAACTATATATAGGCAATCATTAGGTTATCCCAATGATAACGGCAATAAAAAATGGCAACTCGCCTAAGGCGAATCACCATTGATTCATATATATAGTATCGCAAAGTGCGGCAAATGTCAAGATTTTTTTGAAACAATTGTGCCATCTTCACTGATCTGATGATAGATCCGGTATACATATGCGGCTACGATGACGCAGATCGCGCCGGTGATCAACAGATTAAATGTTAAATTTAAAAGTTCCATATTGTTCAGGTATGACGGCAGGTAGGCGATGATGTGGAGAAGGATCGCAATCGGAAACATTGGTTTGAGTTTCTGATTATTGACCGCCATAAAGACAAGGATTGTGAGAGAAATTTGCAGTGCAAGCAGGAACATCCGCTCAATTCCGTAAGAGACATATTCACTTGTCGGAATCGCCATCAGGGCGGCAAGGTTATTTTTTTGCTCAACCAGTTTTTCTCCGGTAATGCCGAGCTTGTTGAAATATTCATCGACACCGAGCGAATTTACGAGCAATGCCAGCACAAAATTTCCCATAAAAAGGGAACTGCCGTAAGCAAGCGCTTCCAGACCGCCGTGTCCCAGACCAAAGAGCAGGGCATTTTGCTTGTCCGGTGTTTTCTTCATCATGTATTTTAACCCGACAAATTTACCGGTTTCTTCGACAATGCCGGCAAGTATAGCTCCGTATACCGCATAATATACCGGATGAACGCTTCGGTTTAATACGGAAGAGAGCGACAGACCACCCAGCAGAATGATGTTGATCAGT
The DNA here is from genome assembly GCA_905212635.1 of uncultured Lachnoclostridium sp. Lineage (GTDB taxonomy): Bacteria > Bacillota > Clostridia > Lachnospirales > Lachnospiraceae > Eubacterium_F. The sequence continues at coordinate 19,275 of CAJMFH010000008.1, forward strand.
CCACTCACACCAAAGGCAAACAGTGCATAAAAAAGAAGTCCTTTCAAAAAGGAGGTGATCTTGGCACCGGTTTTCGTTTTCATATACGCAAGAGCGATAAAAGGTATACCCATGCATACCAAAGCGACGATGACCATTCCCATCATGGAATTTTTCGAGAAGGCAGCCGCCATAAGAACCATTTTCGTCATAGGAATCTCCATTTCTGTATGTAGTGTGTATGTAACTATTAGGGTTACTGTGAAAAATCAATGTTTCTTACGTGCAAGCACGACGATCCATTGATGTTGCACAGTAATCCTGAATAGTTACGGTTTGTATAATAATATAACACGACTTCCTATTGAAAAACAAGAGAAAAATGGTATACTTAAAGAAATACTATGAGAAAGGGGAAATGACATGCCAAATCACTTTTTTACCACATTATCCAAATATTGTCAGCAGGATATCGTTCCGATGCATATGCCGGGGCATAAAAGAAATCCGCTGTGTACGATGCCAGATCCCTATTCTCTTGATGTGACGGAGGTCCCGGGGGTGGATGATCTGCATCACCCGGAGGAGATGATTCGCGACCTGATGGACGATCTGACAAAATGGTACGATTCGAAACAGACTTACCTTTTGGTGAACGGAAGTACGAGTGGGATTTTGTCGGCAATCACGGCGTGCTGTTATCCGGGGGACAAGATTTTGGTGGCGAGAAACTGTCATAAATCGGTTTATAATGCGATCAAACTTCTTGCACTCCGGCCGGTTTACGTGTATCCCTGCCGGCTGGAAGGGACGATGGGAGAACTGGGGATCGCCGGAGAGATCGAAGTTTCGGAAGTCCGCCGTCTCCTAAAAGAAAATCCGGATGTCCGCTGTGTGATGATCACATCGCCGACGTATGAAGGGATTGTTTCCGACATTGCCGGTATCGCGGCGGCAGTCCATGAGAAAAATATTCCTCTTGTGGTCGATGAAGCGCATGGAGCACATTTTAACTGGCTTCCGACATTTCCGGAAACCGCGGTGCGGCGGGGAGCGGATCTTGTGATCGAGAGTCTCCACAAAACGCTGCCGGCATTTACGCAGACGGCGGTTCTCCACCAGACGGGAAACCGGATCCGGGAAGACAGGCTGCTGTGGGCACTTCAGACGTATCAGTCAAGCAGTCCGTCGTATCTTTTGATGGCGTCGATCGCGAAGTGTTTTGACTATGTGCAGACGGAAGAAACTTTTTCGGCGGAACATTTTGTGAAACATCTGAACCGGTTTTATGAAGAAACAAAAAACTTACAAAAATTGGAAATTGCACACTGCGAAGAAATGGATCGTTCGAAAATTGTCATCAGTACCGCCCGCACAGAACTTACCGGGCAGCAGTTGGAAGAGATTCTTCTGGAACGTTACGGCATTCAGCTGGAGATGAGCTGTGGCAATTATGCGCTGGGGATGGCGACGATCTGCGATACGGCAGAACATTTTGACCGTTTTGCGGCGGCATTGTGTGATCTTGACCGGTCAGTAACGGATGTGGGAAAAGGTGCAAAGAAAACCTTTACATACAAAATAAAACCGCCAAAACAGCGGATGTACAGCTATGAGGCAGAGCGGCTGCCCGTAAAAGAGGTGCCGCTTGCGGAGGCAGCAGGCCAGACCGCGGCAAAGGACGTGTACCTATATCCGCCGGGAGTGCCATTTGCGGTCGCGGGAGAAATATTTTCGCAGGAAATGGTTGAGGTGCTTTTGGACGGACAAAAATCCGGTTATGAAGTGCGTGGAGTTGGAAACAATAACGTTTTTGTCTGCAATGACAATATTTGAAAAGATCAGGAGGGATTGCAATGGGTAAATTATTTGTTATCATGGGAAAGAGCGCGACAGGAAAAGATTCGCTTTATCAGAGGATCGTGGAGGATTTTCCGGGACTGAAAGAAGTCGTTACGTATACGACACGCCCAATCCGTGCCGGGGAAACGTACGGCAAAGAGTATTTTTTCGTCAGCGAAGAAGAAATGCACGAGATGCAGGAAGCAGATAAAATCATTGAATGCCGTGTGTATCAGACGGTACATGGTCCATGGTATTATTTTACTGCAAATGACGGTCAGATTGATCTGGAAAAGGGAGATTATATCCTTATTACAACGCTGGAAGGATACCGCAAATTGGAGACATTTTTTGGCATTGAGCAGGTTGTTCCAATCTATATTGAAGTCGATGATTTCGAACGTATTGAGCGTGCATTGAAACGCGAAAAAGAACAGAATACGCCGTGTGTAGCTGAATTGTGCCGCCGTTTTCTCGCAGATGAAGAGGACTTTTCCGAGGAAAAACTTGACGAGACGGGCATTGACATCCGAGTACAGAATGACAATTTTGAGGAGGCACTTGACCATATCGAAACGATGATACAGCATCAGGTGTGATTTTCTGGTTGCAACACCAGCGAATTTCATGGTATACTTAAAGATGGAATGGATTGCATTTTGAGGGAGGTGTGAAAGGATGGAAATTAAAGTAGATCCGATGCAGCAAACCGTGGCTGCAACGACGACAAGGCAGACGCAGAATACGGGAGAAGATTTCAAATTCACGCTGATGAGTTCTCTGGAAGAAGAGGGCCTACAGGCACGCCTTTCACTCATGATGGAAGACATTACGATGCAGGGGAAAAAACTTGGCAAGCATATGGATGTGCGTGATATGCGCCAATACCGGAAACTGATCCAGGAATTTATGAACGAGATCGTAAACCGTTCACACAAATTCAGCCGTGAAAACTTTCTTGACCGGAGAGGACGGCACCGTGTGTATGGCATGATAAAACGTGTCAATGTGGCATTGGATGAGTTGGCGGGAGAACTGATTAAAGAAGAAAAAGACCACCTTGGAATTCTTGCAAAGATTGATGAGATACGAGGGATGCTTCTTGATATACTGACATGAGGAAAGGATGGTGGTACCTATGTTTTTATTTTCAGAAATAATGGGACATGAAGATATAAAAGAACATTTGCAGATGGCGATCCGGGAAGATAAGCCGTTTCATGCCTATATTTTTCAAGGCGAAGTAGGCTGTGGCAAAGAGACGATGGCGAGAACTTTTGCGGCTGGGCTCCAATGTACGGCAGAGCAGGAGGTGCGGCCATGCGGAAAATGTCCGTCCTGCAAGCAGATTGATTCCGGAAATCAGCCGGATGTGATCTGGGTGACGAGAGAATTATCGAGTATCGGTGTGGACGATGTGCGTGAAAAGATCAATTCGGAGATGGCGATCAAACCATTTTCCAGTCCGTACAAAATCTTTATCGTGCCGGAGGCAGAGAGAATGACTGAAGCGGCGCAGAATGCCCTTTTGAAAACGATTGAGGAGCCGCCGGAATACGGAATTATCATTCTGCTCACCAGTAATATGAGTGCAATTCTGCCGACAATACAGTCTCGATGTCTGACACTGGAATTTCGACCGCTTACGACGGCGGCAATCGAGAAATATCTGATCGATACGTACCATGTGGTAGATTACCGTGCACGGACGAGCGCCATATTTGCACAGGGAAATCTTGGAAAAGCAATCCGCTATATTGAGTCCGAAGATTTTGAGGAAAAAAAGAATCAGGTATTGTATTTGTTAAAAAATGTAAGAAATATGACCGTTTCCGAAATGTTGGAAAAAATAAAAGAGATTGGGGAAGACAAGGACAATATCAAAGATTATATTGATCTTATGGTTCTCTGGTATCGCGATGTGCTTTTATTTAAAGCAACCAAAAATATGAATCAGCTGGTATTCCAGAGCGAATTCCGCGCCATATCGGAAGAAGCGAACCAGCGCGATTATGAAAAAATAGAAGAGATATTAAGTGCTTTTGACAAAGCGAAACTTCGTCTCAAAGCCAATGTAAACTTTGAAGTGGCGATGGAACTCATGCTTTGTACGATGAAGCAGTAAGAATAGATAAAGTGAGGTAAAAAAGTGAAGATTATTATCGGAGTACGTTTCCGCCAAGCGGGCAAAATTTACTATTTTGACCCCGGAAAGGAAAAAGAAAATATAACGCGGGGAACGCGTGTAATTGTAGAGACGGCAAAAGGAGTCGAGATGGGGACGGTAGTCCTTCCCCCGACGGAGATGCCGGAGGAAAAAATCGTAGCACCTCTGAAAGGAATCGTTCGTCTGGCAACGAGAGAGGACAAAGACCAGGAGGAAAAAAACCGGGAGAAAGAGGCAGAGGCCTTTGTAATCTGCAAACAGAAAATTGCCAAACATAAATTGGAAATGAAACTGATCGCGGCAGAATATACGTTTGACCGCAACAAATTATTGTTTTATTTTACGGCAGATGGAAGAATTGATTTCCGTGAACTGGTAAAAGATCTGGCATCGGTGTTCCGTACGCGTATTGAACTGCGTCAGATTGGAGTCCGCGATGAGACAAAGCTGCGCGGCGGCATTGGTATCTGTGGAAGAGCGCTCTGCTGTCATACCTATCTTTCTGAATTTGCGCCGGTTTCCATCAAAATGGCAAAAGAGCAGAATCTGTCACTCAATCCGACAAAGATTTCAGGAGTGTGCGGTCGTCTGATGTGCTGCCTGAAAAATGAGGAAGAGGCATACGAGGAATTGAACCGTAGTCTGCCAAATGTTGGAACGCGCGTGAAAACGCCGGACGGACTCAATGGGGAAGTGCAGAGTGTCAGTGTATTGAAGCAGAAAGTCCGTGTGATCGTAACCCTTGATAATGACGAAAAAGAAGTGCGTGAATATGCGGCGGCAGAACTTAAATTCCGGAAGGACCGCAAACGTGACCACGGAAAGCATGAGGAAGATAAGGAATTGAAAGCGCTGGAAGCAATGGAAAAAAAGGAAGGTAAGTCAAAAATCTGATGAAAGACATCATATTACCGGGGGAACGGCTGGATGATCTGCAACGGGACGGTTTGATGCTCATCCAGAACCCCAATTGGTTTTGTTTTGGCATGGATGCGGTACTGCTTTCGTCCTTTGCCCGTGTGCCGGAAGGCAAAAAGGTACTGGATCTCGGCTGCGGCAATGGCATTATTCCGATCCTTTTGTCCGCAAAGACTAAGGCAGAACATATCGAAGGTTTGGAAATTCAGACCGACATTGCGGACATGGCAAGACGAAGTGTCGAGTATAATAAATTAAACTCCAGAGTGCATATTACGACAGGAGATATCAAAGAAGCGGCGGTGATTTTCGGAGCGGCTTCTTTTGATGTCATAACGACCAATCCGCCGTATATGAGTGAATCCCACGGACTTACCAATCCGACGGGGCATAAGGCAATCGCCCGCCATGAGTTAAAATGCACACTGGATGATGTGCTGAATGCAAGTGCAAAATTGCTGAAACCCGGTGGACATTTCTTTATGGTACACCGTCCGTCGCGGCTTGGCGAGATTATGAGTAAAATGACCGCCTGCCGGATCGAACCCAAACGGATGCAGCTCGTCTATCCGTATGTGGACAAGGAACCCAATATGGTGTTGATCGAGGGAACGCGGGGCGGCAATCCGGGCATGAAGATAGAAAAGCCGCTTATCGTATACAAAGAGGTAAATGTGTATACCGAACAGTTGTTAGAGAATTACTAGGAAATGAGGCTATTATGGGAACATTATATTTGTGTGCTACGCCGATCGGAAATCTGGAAGATATTACATTGCGCGTGCTTCGGACATTGAAAGAAGTAGATTTGATCGCGGCGGAGGACACCAGACAGACGATCAAACTTCTCAATCATTTTGATATCAAGACACCACTTACCAGTTATCATGAACACAATAAATATCAGAAGACCGGGGTTCTGGTCAATGAACTGCTCGCGGGAAAAAATATTGCTGTCGTGACGGATGCCGGTACGCCTGCAATCTCGGATCCGGGGGCAGAACTGGCATTGGCAGCCTATGAAGCCGGGATTACGGTGACTTCTCTGCCAGGAGCTTCTGCCGTCATCACCGCGCTTACGCTGGGCGGTCTTCCGACACGCCAGTTTGCTTTTGAAGGGTTTCTGCCGATGGATAAAAAGGAACGGGCGAGAGCACTGGAACGCCTGAAAAATACGACGTATACGACGGTATTTTACGAGGCACCGCACCGGCTTGTAAAGACGCTTCAGGCAATTGCAGAAGTGCTGCCGGGAACGCGGAAGATCGCAGTGTGCAAGGAACTTACCAAACGTCATGAAAAGGTGATGCAGTGTACGCTGGAAGAGGCTTGTTCTTATTATGAGAAAAATGAACCGAAGGGCGAATTTGTATTTGTCGTGGAGGGTGCAGATATTGAAGAACTGGAAAGCCGGGAACAGCAGAAATGGGAATCGGTTCCGATTGAAGAACATATGCAGAATTATCTCGCCCAGGGAATGGAACGGAAAGAGGCAATGAAAGCGGTAGCGAAAGACCGTGGAATGACGAAAAATCAGGTATACAAAGAGCTTATGAAATAAAAAGACACAACGCAGGCGGCTGAAAAAGAGGTGCCTGCGTTTTTTTCGCGTCTGAACAGTCGGTCGCCGGATACAAATAAAAAAGTAACCATTCGGTTACTTAAAAGAGAAAAGGAAAGGCTGGAGTCTAGGGGGGCTCCAGCCACACTAAAGGGATATATGATTAAATTAAACCAGCTAGCTTAGCCAATGCCTCAATTGAAGCTACGGAAACCAATTTTCCTTCATATTCAATCAGGTCTTTATCTGAACCAGTAAATACATCAACAGGCTCATATTTTTTGATCATGATCGCATTTTTCTGAGCAGAAATCTCTACTTCTCCGCGATTCTCAATTCCAAGTGATTTTCTCATTTCCATCGGAATGGTAACTCTTCCTAAGTTATCCAAACGACGTACAATTCCTACATTTTTACTCATGGTCGTCTTCCCCTTTTTTCATTATTGAAAGAAATTTTTTTACATATTTTGTACTCACAACCCCTTCAACGATTTACATTCTATCACGAGTCGAGAGATTAGTCAATAAAATAAATATAAAAATATATAAAATATAGGTAAAAGATTACAGCGCCCCACGTTTCGCGCATTGCATTGCCAAAAAACCGATAAAAAATCCGGATACGGCTCCGCTGAAATACAAAATGGGTGCATACCAGCGAAGGGAGTCAAAGCCTACGATCAGAGAAGCTGCCAGCCATTGTCCCATGCAGTGGGCGATGCCGCCGGCAGCGCTGACAGAGAGCATGGATAACCTGTCTTTGGCGGCCCATTTGAGGAAAGCCATCAAAAAGATGCTGAGAATACTTCCGGCGAGGCTGTATAACAAGCTGAATAAACTGCCGAAAGTAAAGGCACTCAAGAAAATTCTCAAAAGGGACAGCGAAAGCGTGTAACGCAATCCTTTCTTATATAATGTAAGAAGAAAGATCAAATTGGCAAATCCGATCTTCATCCCCGGAAATGGCAGTGGCAGCGGAAAAAGGTTTTCAAGATAGCCAAATAAAAATGCCAATGCCGTATAAAGCGCATATTCTGCAATTTTTTTTGATCGATTCATAGCAGTCTCCTTTTTTATCCGCTGATGCCGTCCAATTCGGGTACTGTGTCGGAAGAGGTAATCGCGAGGACAACCTGGTGGGGAAGGCATACAATGCTTTCTCCGGTATTCGAAATACCTTTTGTGCGGACACAGATCTGATCCGGGCAGGACGCCGTTTTCATCGTAACTTTATGATCTTTGATGCAAAATGTGTTGGAATCGCCATCTTCTGTCGTGATCGTTTTCTCTATATTGGAAGAAAGCGGATAGGTGGCAGTGACTTTTCCCTTGACGCGGACTTCTACGACAGAACCATTTTCCACGCGCGGCAGATAGACAGATCCGGCGAGGAGCAGTCCGAGGATCAGAAGCCCGGCCAGAAAGAAGATATCCATGCGTGTTTTCTTCATGACGAATTTCAACTCCTTTTCGCTGATGTTCCCTCTATTTTATCATATAAAAATCGTAAAAGAAATAAAGAAAATGTAAATAGTATAAAATATTCACGAAACCGTAAAAAGTCACTTGACACTAGGGATTGTGTAGTATATGATAAAGATGCATGTAGTTTTAAAAACTACGTGAGGTGTAAATTAAAACAAGATAGATTTGGCGTGATTACGGACGCAGAAATGGAGAAAAAAATGAGTTATACCGAAGGAAAGAAGTTTGATTTGGTCGGAATCGCGGATCAATATATTGAAACAGGATTTGGAGAAGATGGAATTTTGAATTCCATAAAATTTAAAAACGATGAGAATTTTAACTTTTCATATGATGTGATTGATGTCATGGCAAAAAAATGTCCGGATAAACTGGCGATGCTTCACGTGTCAAAAGATGGAAGAGAACGTTATTTTACCTTCCGTGATATCGCAAAGTTTACCAATATGACGGCAAACTATTTCAGTTATCTCGGAATTAAGCGTGGAGACAAGGTAATGCTCGTTTTGAAACGTCATTTCCAGTTTTGGTTTTCCATCCTTGCGCTTCATAAGATTGGAGCGATCGCCATTCCGGCGACAAACCTGCTTACCCGCAAAGACTTTGAATATCGTTTCAAAGCTGGTGAAGTGGATGCCGTTGTATGTACGGCAGACGGCGACGTTTCCCGTGAAGTCGATAAGGCGTCCCGCGGAAATACAACATTGAAACTGAAGATCATGGTTGGTGGCGCGCGCGAGTCGTGGCACTGCTTTAACAAAGACATTCAGTTCTTCTCAGCCAACTTTACAAAACCAAAAGATGTGCCGGGCGGAGACGATCCGATGCTGATGTTCTTTACTTCAGGTACGACATCATATCCAAAGATTACAACACACAATTATAAATACCCATTGGGGCATTATATTACTGCTAAATATTGGCACCAGGTAGACCCGGACGGGATTCATTTTGCCATTTCCGATACCGGCTGGGGAAAAGCTCTGTGGGGAAAACTGTATGGACAGTGGATCTGCGAAGCACCTATTTTTACCTATGATTTTGATGATTTTGATGCGAAAAAGATTTTGCAGATGATTGAGAAATATAAAATTACAACTTTCTGTGCACCGCCGACGGCGTATCGCGTTATGGTTCATTTGCAGCTGGAAAAATACGACCTTTCTTCCCTGCAAAATGTAACGACGGCAGGCGAGGCATTGAACCCGAAAATCTATGAGAAATTCAAAGAAAAGACCGGATTTGATATTATGGAAGGTTTCGGACAGACCGAGACGACGATGCTGATCGGGAATATCAAAGGTATGACGCCGCGTCCGGGTTCGATGGGTAAACCAAGTCCATTGTACGAAGTTGCTGTAATGCTTTCCGACGGAAGTATCGCTAAGACCGGCGAAGAAGGAGAAATTGTAGTTAAGGTTGCCGATGGTGTGCCAAATGGCCTGTTTACCGGATACTACAATGACAAGGAAAAGACGGATTCCGTATGGTATGACGGCTATTATCACACCGGTGATACTGCGTGCATGGACAGCGACGGATATCTGTGGTATGTCGGACGTGTTGACGACGTGATCAAATCTTCCGGTTACCGCATCGGGCCATTTGAGATTGAAAATGAGATCATGAAACTGCCATATGTGCTGGAATGTGCTGTAACTTCCGTGCCGGATAAACTTCGTGGTCAGGCAATCAAGGCGACGATCGTACTTGCTGACGGCAGCGAAGGCGACGAGCATATGAAAAATGATATTGTAAAATATCTGAAGAAAAATGTTGCTTCTTATAAGTGGCCTAAGATCGTGGATTTTGCAAAAGAATTGCCAAAGACAATAAGTGGAAAGGTCCGCCGTGCCGAAATTAAGGCACATGACTGGTCCGAAGAAGAGGGCGAAAAGTCAGATGCAAACGAGATCCCTGAGGTGGAAAATACAGCCGAAGAGAAAAAAGAAGACTGATACTACTTGACAGTTCCCTGCCATAAGAGTAAACTAAAAGATACAAAATATACGTCAAAGGAAGATGGTTAACTATGGAAAAAAAGAACATTGATTGGTCCAGTCTAGGATTTGGATACCATGACACAGACAAACGTTTTGTGGCTAATTACAAAGATGGTGCCTGGGACGAGGGTGCTTTGATCGATGACCCTATGATTACAATGAGTGAGTGTGCAGGTGTGCTTCAGTATGCACAGACTTGTTTCGAGGGATTAAAAGCTTATACAGCAGAAGATGGACATATTGTCTGCTTTCGCCCTGACTTAAATGCAGAGCGTATGGCAAATACGGCAAGACGTCTTGAGATGCCGGCATTTCCGGAAGATAAATTTGTAGATGCAGTAGTACAGACCGTTTTGGCAAATGAAGCTTACGTGCCACCTTATGGCTCCGGTGCTTCCTTGTACATCCGTCCATATATGTTTGGTATCGCACCGGTTATCGGAGTTGCTCCTTCCACAGAGTATCAGTTCCGTGTATTTACGACACCGGTTGGTCCTTATTTCAAGGGCGGCGCAAAACCGATCGTAATCCGTGTCAGTGATTTTGACCGTGCAGCACCAAATGGTACAGGACATGTTAAGGCTGGTCTGAACTATGCGATGAGTCTTCATGCGATTGTAGATGCACATAATCAGGGATTTGCTGAAAATATGTATCTGGATCCTAAGACAAGAACAAAAGTAGAAGAGACCGGTGGAGCAAACTTCATCTTTGTTACCAAAGATGGTAAAGTGGTTACACCAAAGAGCAGCAGTATTCTTCCTTCTATCACAAGACGTTCTCTCGTAACGATTGCAAGAGATATCCTCGGTCTTGAAGTAGAAGAAAGAGAAGTATACTTTGACGAAGTAAAAGATTTTGCAGAGTGTGGACTTTGTGGAACAGCAGCTGTTATTTCTCCGGTTGGAAAGATTAATGATCATGGCAAAGAGATCTGCTTCCCAAGCGGCATGGAGAAAATGGGTGAAGTTACACAGAAATTGTATGATACACTTACCGGCATCCAGATGGGTCATATCGAAGGACCGGAAGGCTGGGTTAAAGTTATCAAATAAATAACGTAACATTGTGAAACCAGACCACATATTTTTTCACGGAAAGATATGTGGTCTTTGTTAATTATTGGAAATGGAGGATAAAATGGAAACGATTGCTAGTTTTACCGTAGATCATTTGAAACTTCTTCCGGGAGTCTATGTTTCCCGCAAAGACTGTACCGGAACGGACATTGTGACAACCTTTGATATCCGCATGACACGCCCGAACTTTGAGCCGGTTATGAATACTGCCGAGATTCACGCGATAGAGCATCTGGGGGCAACATTTTTAAGAAACCACGATACGATGGGTGAAAAAGTCGTGTATTTTGGACCAATGGGCTGCCGAACCGGCTTTTATCTCATTCTTGCCGGAGATTATGAATCTGCGGATATTGTGCCTTTGCTCAAAGAAATGTTTACATTTATCAGTGAGTACGAAGGTGAGATTCCGGGAGCAGCACCGGAAGCCTGCGGCAATTATCTGGATCTGAACCTGCCGATGGCAAAATATGCAGCCAAGCGGTATCTTACTGAAGTACTGGAAAATATTACCAGTGAATGGCTGTGTTATCAATAGGCATTCTTTTTGAAAAACGCGCATATGCTAGAAGAAAAGGAATGCGGAAGTGGGACAGATGTTGCAATGGGAAGGAAGAATTGTGGACAATACCAATGTGCAGCTTTTGAAGGCGGCACTGCCTTATCTCGATCAGCCGGTCGGAAACCGGATCGATCTTGAAGGGCTTCTTCGGAGCATCCGCGGCTTCTGCCGGAAAAATGAACGGCAGCTCATCGACCTTTTATTGCAGATTTTTATGTTCCGGCATGTCCGTGAGATGATGACGATGATGCAGGAAATGAAGCAGGATGCAGAACAGTCGGATTCCGGCAGGGGAAATATGGAAGGCATGATGGAATTTTTGAAAAGCCAGATACCTCCCGAACAACAGGACATGGTTGACATGATGTCTGTCTTTCTAACCGCAATGAGCGAGGAAAATAATGGGCAATCTGGAAGAGATGTATGCGAAGATGAACCCGGCAAAAGCGAAGATTTTGAAACAGCTCGAAGCACAGACGAAGGGAGTCGAGATGAAAGCAGCGGCGCCGTTTGTGATGCAGGCGATGAGGGAACTTCGCAGCCAGAATCTGTCATTTACGCCGGAAGAGACGGAGGCGATGATGGAGATTCTTACTCGTGATATGAATGCTTCGGAAAAACAGCGTGTGGAAAAAATGAAACAGATTGTACGAACGAAAGGAAACAAATAAAATGAAAAAAATGATAAGAAACCTGATAACCGCCGTAGTAGCGACGACACTTTGCCTTACCGGATGTGGCTCCGCAGGAACGGCAGACAAAAATACGGATTCTGCCAAATCTACAGAGAAATCAGCGCAGACAGCCAGTGGCGGCGCCATCAAAGGGAATTTGAGCGGTAAGCATCACGCCAAGATCACAGTTAAAGATTATGGAACGATCGAAGTGGAACTGGATGCGGATCAGGCACCAATCACAGTGACAAATTTTGCCAAACTGGTTCAGGAAGGATTTTATGACGGCTTGACGTTTCACCGCATCATCTCCGGCTTTATGATTCAGGGCGGCGACCCGGAAGGCACCGGAATGGGCGGCTCCGATGAGACAATCAAAGGCGAGTTCTCTTCTAATGGAGTAGAAAACTCGATCAAACATACCCGCGGCACAATCTCAATGGCGCGCTCGCAGGATCCGGACAGCGCAAGCTCCCAGTTCTTCATTATGCACCAGGACGCAGACCATCTCGATGGAGAATACGCTGGCTTCGGTCATGTCACTTCCGGCATGGAGGTCGTGGATCAGATTTGTGAAAAGACACCGGTTACCGACAGCAACGGAACGGTAGAAAAAGCAAACCAGCCAGTCATCGAAAAGATTGAGTGGGTGGATTAGGGAAAATAGTAAGGAAGCAGGGCCCCGTCGGGAATCGCATGGAATGTGATTTTTGACGGGGTTCTTTTGCGGCATGCCCATGGGAAAGGTGGCGGCTCATGCTGACGGGAGGGAAAAGCAAGTAGGGCTGCCTTCCGTCAGTCCAAAAGGAAAAGGGCAATCCAGTGAGATTAGTTGGTCTTAAAGCTGGCAAGAAGCTATGTGTGACATGAACTTTTGGTTTAGAACAAAGAAAATGGGCACAGGGTCAAGAAAATAAGTAGGTGATTTTGGTTTGTGAGAAAAAAGGAAGAATTGAACCAAAGAAGATAGGCGCGATTTTGGTATTATAGAAGAAAAGAGTTATAAAGTCAAAGAAATTAGAGGCTGATTCTGGTTTGTGAGAAAAAAGAAAGAATTGGACCAAAGAAGCAGGTCTAGGAGTGTGGTCTAAAATGAAGAAAATGTATGGATGAGTCAAAAGGGGTAACCAAAATCAGAATATTTCCCGAAACAGGCTGCCCCAAAAGCAAGCAGGACCGTCTCTGACAGCCGCCCAAAAGCAAAACAGAAAAATTTTTTAAAAATTATTAGCACTCACTCTTGACGAGTGCTAATAAAAGTGGTATAACATAATTGTAGCGATGATGGAGAGACTATAAAAAGTCCTACATTGTCCAATAACGCTTGCAGGCATCGTGCAGGAGATGCAGAATGGAGGCAGAGTATGAATATTTCAAAATTTACACAGAAATCTGTAGAGATTTTAAACAACCTGGAAAAAATCGCATATGATTTTGGTGCACAGGAGATTGCACAGGAACACTTACTTTATGGGATGTTGACGGTAGAAGATAGTCTGATCAAAAAACTGATTGAGAAGATGGAGATAGACAGCGATGTATTTTTGGCGCAGGTCGAGGGCGCTGTCCGCAAACGTCCGCAGGTTCAGGGAGGACAGGTGTATATCGGACAAGATTTGAATAAAGTATTGGTGTATGCCGAAAATGAGGCGAAAGCACTGGGAGACGAGTATGTCTCCGTCGAGCATTTGTTTTTGAGTCTGCTTCGGAAACCATCGAAGGAGATTAAGCAGCTGTTTCACGATTTTCAGATTGACCGCGAAAGATTTTTGCAGGCTCTTTCGAAAGTCCGGGGAAATCAAAAAGTGACAACGGACAATCCGGAAGCCGTGTACGACAGCTTAAATAAATATGGATACGACCTCGTACAGAGGGCGCGTGAGAAAAAACTGGATCCTGTAATTGGCAGGGACTCGGAAATTCGTAACATGATTCAGATCTTATCGCGTAAGACCAAAAATAACCCGGTTCTTATCGGTGAGCCTGGTGTAGGTAAGACGGCAGCCGTAGAAGGACTGGCACAGCGTATTGTGCGTGGCGATGTGCCGGATGGCTTGAAAGATAAGATTATATTTGCGCTGGATATGGGGGCATTGGTGGCAGGTGCCAAATACCGCGGTGAATTTGAGGAACGTCTGAAAGCCGTTTTGGAAGAAGTAAAAGACAGCGACGGGCAGATCATTCTTTTCGTCGATGAACTTCATACGATTGTCGGAGCCGGAAAAACCGATGGTGCAATGGACGCCGGCAATATGTTAAAGCCAATGCTTGCCCGTGGTGAACTGCATTGTATCGGTGCAACCACGCTGGATGAATATCGTATGTACATTGAGAAAGATGCCGCTCTGGAACGCCGTTTCCAGCCGGTTATGGTGGACGAACCGACGGTAGAAGACACGATCTCGATTCTTCGTGGTCTGAAAGACCGATACGAAATCTTTCATGGCGTAAAGATTACCGATGGAGCGCTTGTCAATGCGGCGGTTTTGTCAAATCGTTACATTTCCGACCGTTTCCTTCCGGATAAGGCGATCGACCTTGTCGATGAAGCGTGTGCACTCATTAAAACTGAGCTGGATTCGCTGCCGACCGAACTGGATGACGTGCAGCGCCACATCATGCAGCTGGAGATCGAAGAAGCCGCTTTGAAAAAAGAAACGGACAATCTGAGCAAAGAGCGTCTGACCAATTTACAGAAAGAATTGGCAGAACTTCGTGAACAATTTGCCGGCGAAAAGGCAAAATGGGACAATGAGCGAAGTGCGGTGGAAAAAGTTCACAGTCTGAAGACCGAACTTGAAACCGTACGCAACCAGATTGAAATGGCGAAAAACAATTATGACCTTGAAAAGGCGGCGCAATTGCAGTATGGCGATCTCCCAAGAGTACAGAAGCAATTGCAGGAAGCCGAAGAAAAGGCAAAGACTGGCGACCAGTCGATGGTTCACGAAAGCGTGACGGAGGAAGAAATTGCCAAAATTGTATCACGATGGACAGGAATCCCGGTTGCCAAATTGACGGAATCTGAGCGAAATAAAACGCTTCATCTGGCAGATGCGCTTCACAAACGAGTAGTCGGTCAGGACGAAGGCGTAACGAAAGTGACGGAGGCAATTCTTCGTTCCAAAGCCGGGATCAAGGATCCGACAAAACCAATCGGCTCATTTCTCTTCCTTGGTCCGACAGGTGTCGGAAAGACGGAGCTTGCAAAGAGTCTTGCGGAGAATCTGTTTGACAATGAGCAGAACATCATACGTATTGATATGAGTGAATATATGGAGAAACATTCCGTATCGCGTCTGATCGGAGCGCCTCCGGGATATGTCGGTTACGAGGAAGGCGGCCAGCTGACCGAGGCAGTGCGAAGAAAACCATATTCCGTTGTATTGTTTGATGAGATTGAGAAAGCACATCCGGACGTCTTTAATATTTTCTTACAAATATTGGATGATGGACGTGTGACAGACTCGAAAGGCCGTACGGTCGATTTCAAAAATACAATTTTGATCATGACTTCGAATCTCGGAGCAGAATATTTGCTTGACGGCATTGACGAAAACGGCAATATTCTGCCGGAGGCGGAACAGAAAGTGATGGAAAAACTTCGTCTGAGTTTCAAACCGGAATTTTTGAACCGTCTCGATGAAACAATCATGTTTAAGCCGCTCACAAGAGACAATATCCGAGGAATCATTGATCTTTTAATCGCCGATCTGAACCGTCGTCTTGTCGACCGCGAGCTTACGGTAGAGCTTACCGATGCGGCGAAAGATAAAGTGGTGGAAGATGCGTACGAACCGGCTTATGGCGCACGGCCATTGAAGCGTTATATCCAGAAGAAGGTAGAGACGCTTCTTGCCAAAAAGATTTTGTCCGACGAACTTCACGCCGGCGAGCATTTTGTTATCACCGATGAAATGCTGTAAATAGAAGTAACAAATAAAATAACACCCCTTGCGAATTTTGTCATATAGTATACTAAAAAGCAAAATAGCAAGGGGATTTTTTTATGAATTCATATTCCAGAAATTGTAATTGCAATCAAAATCCAAGACCGCGCGGCGCAATGTCTGCAAATATGCCATCCTCCACCTGCGGATGCCGTGACCGCAAGCCGGAAATGCCGGAATCCCGCCCTTGTCCACGCCCGGAACGCCAGTCATTGGCTATCGCCTCGGTAAAATGGCAGACGTGGAAAAATGTCATGGACGGTGGAAGCGGTCTGGCACACGGCTCGATCTTTGAAGATCTTGTCCTTCCATTTATTGGAAGCAAAGCAGCATGCGCGCATTGTGCGCAGCCATCATATCAAGGGAGGGATCGACGATGAATCAGACAGACAAAAAGAAATTGCTGCGTTATATCCAGGAAGTTGCCTTTGCCATTGATGATGTCGTACTGTACCTGGATACGCATCCCTATGATGAGGAAGCATTGAAGTATTACAAAAAGTATAAGAAATTATACCGCGAGGCATCCGAGGAATATACGCAATGCTACGGGCCGCTTCAAAATAGTAATGTTATCGCAGATGACCGCTGGACCTGGGTGGAAGGCCCGTGGCCATGGGAAGGAGGATGTTGATCAATGTGGAAATATGAAAAACGTTTGCAATACCCGGTAAATATCACCCGCCCAAATGCTGAGATGGCGAAAGTGATCATTTCACAATTTGGCGGCCCCGACGGAGAAGTTGGTGCGGCAATGCGCTATCTGTCCCAGCGTTATTCAAACACGAACCGCAAGGTGGCCGGCGTTCTGACTGACATCGGCACCGAGGAACTCGCTCACATGGAAATGATCTGCGCGATCGTTCACCAGCTGACGAAAAACCTCACGGCGGAAGAATTGCAGGAGCAGGGATTTGCACCATATTATGTAGATCATACAATCGGACTTTGGCCGCAGGCCGCTTCCGGCGAGCCTTGGAGCGCGACGGGCATCCAGTCAACCGGTGACCCGATTGCCGACATGCACGAAGATATGGCGGCAGAGCAGAAAGCGCGTCTGACCTATGACAATATTCTGCGCCTGATCAAAGATCCGGAAGTCTGTGACCCAATCCGCTATCTCCGTGAGCGCGAGATCGTTCACTATCAGCGTTTTGGCGAAAGCCTGCGCCTGATCACCGACGACCTTGACCACAAAAACATCTACGCATTTAACCCGGATTTTGACAAACAATTTTGTAAATAATTAGGTAAAAACGGAATAAATCATGTAAGGCTCGGATGAAAATCCGGGCCTTGTATTATCGCTCAAAGGGATTTGCAAGGGTTTTTAGCCTCATGAATAGAACGGTATTATTTTGTAAAATATGGTTACATTGAAGTAGAGAGATATTATGCGAAGAAAGTTGACATTTTAATTTCTATTGTGTATAATGATGTAAATTAGAGAGGAGGCGGATGAAATGGCAACAAAAAGTATATTAAAGACAGTCAAAATACGAGATAGTAAACTTTGTCGTTCATTTGCTGACGCGATAGAAAAAACGAAGTATGTAAAAGAAAATGAAGTACAATATAGTCGCGAATGTACAGAATTAGACAAAGGGAGTGTCAAAAGATTCTTTGAAAATATGTGAAATGAAATCTAAATATTACCAAGTTAATTCAGGGGGAGGAGTTAATGCAATTACTTAAATATATACATACTTGATTAAATTACATTTTGAAAGGATACCTAGGAATGGGTATCTTTTTTTTCTATCCCTTAACGTGGCACGGAGGACCGGATGGAGAAGTCGGAATGCTGACTGACATCATGATATCTGTGCTAAAAATGAGCATTGATGAAAAATCAATAAAAGCAGTATTCGTGTCGCTTAGTGTGAAAAAGAGAAAGAAGTTCGCGCGTTTTAGTGTAAAATTTATTGAATTTTATGTTTATTTTTACACGAATTAAAAATGTAATTGTAGTTGCAAGCAAAATCTAGCAGTTAAAATTACATTTTTATTAATTAAAAATTTTTTGCAAGTCCCGTTTTTGGGACAGCCAATGTGCTATTATAAAGAAAACGAAAACCTAAAATGAAAAATTTAACACAACGAAATCATTGTGATTTCTGAAAAGTTGTTGCAATGAGTTTTTTAATCAAAGAACGTAAAATAAATGGAGGTAGATTATTATGACAGTAGTATTAACAATCGTATTAACGATAGGCGTAAATTATCTTTTAGGACATTGGTACGAAATTGTATCAAGTAACAGATCAACACCAAAAGGTTATGAGCATGACTGGGATCAATCAAATTATGATATAACAATGCATGGGAAAGCGTATTATCATAGAAAAAATGCTCATGGTGGATATGACAAGAAAATTGAAGATAAAAAATAGATTAATAGAAGAAATCGAGTGACTATTACGAGGTACAAAAGAGGCGAATGGCTGTGTTTATTGCCAATAAGAATCAAAGGTAAGAAGCCAATGAAGAGTCTTGAAAATAGAGATAACAATGTCTGTTTTTAAGATATTCCTCATCTGAGGTGGCGTGTGATTATGAAGATGCCGGGAGTGCTTATTTTGATGGATATGATGACATTGACATGCAACAGGACTATGATGAAGACAGATATGAGAAAGACAGTGATTATGCCGAAGGTGTCGATGATGCGATGGATGATGCTTATTACCAATATGGAGAAGAATATTAAATGAAGAACGATATGCAGGAGGTGCCTATGGGAACAGATTCTTTATATTACATTATGGATTATAGTGGAAATTATTATCGAACAAATCAGGCGGATCAGCTGGTGACGGCGGCGGGCGTACAGGAGGCGCAAATATTTACATTTGCACAAGCAAATCGCCGAATCGGTGCCGGGAAAAAGGCGGCTTTTTATTGCATGATTCCGATGGAAAATGAGCCGCAGCAAGAGGAAAAACACGACCAAGCTGCTGAACAAGAGCAGTCTGTTTCGCCGGTAAAGGAATTGACGTATGATGAGGTAGAGGAGCAGGTCGAGAAAACTGTTTTCTCTTACGATCTGTCGGAAATGGACTGGGCGGAATATTTGACACACTTTACTTATATAGTGGCAGGAATTGGAAAATATCGCGATGAAATCAATGGAAAACTTTCCGATATTGACAAGAAAATATGTGATATTCTGCATTATATTGAGTTGTGCGAGACGGACGATCAGGAGGCGATTGATCTGGTCGAACTTCTTCGAGTGTGCCGTGAAAACCGGCGGGAGATAAAGGACGAACTGACGAGGGTTGAGTATTTTCAAATGAATCTAGGAACGAGTGCCAATGCAGGAAAAGCCAAGCAGGCACTCAAAAGTATTCAAGGTCTGGACACCAGAAAATATAAGCCGAGAAAGTTCGATGAATTATTTAAAAATTGTACATTGAAGGACAGACGTTTGCAAAAAGAAGACCTGAGTGTGGTCGAGACAAAAAATGTTATCAAGAAACATAACTATAAAAACGAAGGCGGTGAAGAAACCATGACGGAAGAAAGAAACTGTACACCTTTTGATGAAAAACAAAACGATTGGATCTCGTTTGCAAGGCAGCAGGCAGAATTTTACAGAAATGCAGAGCAGTACATAACCAATATCCAGCTTGACATTGACGAAATCGATGACGAGATCGAAGAGATCCTTTTACAAACGGAAGATGCTAACTACAATGTGGCACAAGGGTACAAAGTTTTCAAAAGACTCAAAGAACTCCGTATCGAGCGCAAGGAGAAAGAAAAAGAATTGGATTGCCTGTATGCACTCACGGATACCATTGACTGCCCTTCGCTTGCCGGCGTTTGCGAAGAAAGTCTGGCGGAGATCGAGGACATTATGGACGTACAGTTGCAAAACAATAGCGCAGATGTTTCAGAAGTGATTAATGAGCAGGAAGAAATTCATGTCGTAAAAAATATCAATGAAATGGCAGGTTGAAAGGAGTGGTAAATTATGGCAGGAAGATTAGAGATGTAGTTTATGGACTGGAGCCGACCGGATTTCAGATGCATAAGAGCAGGAGATAAAAAAATAAAATTGTCAAAAAAGGTAAAAAATGGTAAAATAAGTATGGAGTTACTTGTATCCGGATTTGCAAAAGAGCAAAATAAAAAAGCCCCTCCGGGCTTTGTCAAAATGACGATTTGAAAAAATTTTTATTTGAACTCGCAGTGCAAATTCAGAGGGTACTGAATTTACTAAAATTATAATATCACACTATAAGGAGGGTGTCAATATGGAATTGAAAAAAAGTAACAAAATTTATCAGGATTATTATATCGGATTGGATATAGGAACAAATTCGGTTGGAATAGCTGCAACGGATCAAAATTATAATCTGATTAAATACAAAGGTGAACCAGTTTGGTGTTCCCATTTATTTGAAGAAGGACATCAATGCGCAGAGAGAAGAGGTTTTCGTACTGCAAGAAGACGTTTGGATCGGAGACAGCAGAGGGTTCAGCTGATTGATGAATTATTTGCATCGGAAGTTGGAAAAGTAGATGAGAAATTTTATATACGGAAAAAAGAAAGTGCGCTGTGGTGTGAGGACAAGACCGACAGCAGTACAGGAAATATGTATTTTAATGATGAAGATTATAAAGATGTAGATTATCATAAAGAGTATCCGACGATTCATCATTTGATTGTTGCATTGATGGAGCAGGATAATGCATTTGATATTCGACTTGTAAATATTGCGATTGATTGGCTTGTTGCACATAGAGGTCACTTTTTGTCAGAAATCAGTGTTAAAAATGTGGACAAGATAACAGATTTTGGGACAGTGTACAACAAATTTATCGACTTTTTTAATATGGAGGGCTTACAAGATTCTTACACTGCGTGGATTGAGGCGGATTGTGAAGAAATGGAGAAAATTGTAAAATCCAAAAGCGGGATTACAACTAAGAAACGGGATTTAAAACAGGTGATATATGGTGGAAAAGTTCCCAAAGACGAAAGTGTGCCATATAAGTATGAAAGTATGATAAATTTTTTGGCTGGCGGGAAAATCAAGGCAAGGGATCTTTTTCAGCAAAGCGAATATGAAAGTGACTTTTCCTTTAGTATTAGTGATGATATGGAAGAAATATTGCCGCAGTTGGGCGACGATGCGGAATTTGTATCTAAAATGACTGCCATTTATGAGTGGAGTGTTTTGACCGATGTATTAAAAGGAGAAAAATATATTTCCAAGGCAAAAGTGGAAGTGTATGACCAGCACAAAAAAGATTTGGAACAATTGAAAAAATTTGTTCGTATGTATGCTCCGAAAGAGTATTATAAAATTTTTAAAGAGTCGGGAAAGGAATTAAAAAATTATACAGCATACTCCTATAATTTGAAATCCGTTGATACCACTAAGGATAAGGTTGAATTACCAAAGCAAAAAGCAAATCAGAAAGAGTTTAATGACTTTTTAAAGAAAACGTTAAAACTCGATAAGATTGAAGAAAAAATAGAAGAGAAAGATTTAGACTTTTATGAAGATATGGTAAACAGAATTGAGAATGCTGCCTTTATGCCAAAACAGGTAAATTCTGACAATCGTGTAATTCCACATCAACTGTATCAGATTGAATTGGAACGAATATTGGACAAAGCAGAGAACTATTTGCCATTTTTAAAAGAAAAAGATGCGGATGGTTTGACAATAACAGATAAAATTAAATCTGTATTTACATTCCGTGTGCCATATTATGTAGGACCGCTGCGCCAAGATAATAGTGAAAATGCGTGGATTAAAAGAAAAGCAGAAGGGAAGATTCTGCCTTGGAATTTTGATCAGATGGTGGATAAAGATGCTTCTGAAAAAGAATTTATCCGCCGAATGACAAATACATGTACCTATCTTCCAAATGAAAGTGTATTGCCAAAATGGTCGTTGTTGTACTCTGGTTTTATGGTGCTAAATGAGATAAATAATATCAAAGTGAATGGTCAATCAATTAGTGTCGAAGCAAAACAGAGAATTTATCATGAACTCTTTGAAAAGAAAGCAAAAGTTACGGTAAAAATGATCCGCGGATTTTTGGAATCCAATAATTATATGCAAAAAGAGGATGTGTTAGAGGGGATTGATGTTACAATAAAATCTTCGTTAAAAGCACATTATGAATTTAGAAATCTTCTTGCAGCAGGGATTTTAGATAAAAAAGATGTGGAAAGTATTATTGAGCATAATACATATGTAGAGGATCGTAGCCGATACCGTAATTGGGTTAATCAAGAATTTCCAAATTTGTCTGCAGAAGACAAGAAGTACATTGGAAAATTAAAGTATAACGATTTCGGGCGAATTAGCAGAAAAATGTTAAATGGTTTGCAAGGGGATGATAAAACAACTGGTGAGATGGGAACTATTATGCATTTTCTCTGGACAACAAATGACAATTTTATGCAGTTATTGTCAAATGACCGATATACTTTTGCAGAGAAAATTGAAGAAGAACGAAAAAATTATTATGAATCAAAAAGGTTTAGCGTAGAAGACCAATTGGACGAAATGTATGTTTCTAATGCTGTGAAACGTCCGATTTTGCGTACACTTGATGTGGTTGAGGATGTTGTTACTACATTAGGACATGCGCCGAAGAAGTTTTTTGTAGAGATGGCAAGAGGTGCTGATCCGGATCAAAAAGGAAGAACAACGACAAGAAAACAGCAATTGCTGGATCTGTATAAAAATGTAGAAGAAGACACGAGGATTCTTGAAAAAGAATTGGAAGACATGGGAGATATGGCGAATAACAGACTTCAAAGTGAAGCAATATTTTTATATTATCTCCAATTGGGACGTTGTGCATATTCCGGCCAGGCAATAGATCTTTCTCAGATAAAAAGCGGAAAATACAACATAGACCATATTTATCCACAATGTTATGTAAAAGATGATAGCATTGTAAATAATAAGGTTCTTGTTCTTTCAACTATCAATGAGGATAAAAAGGCTGTTTATCCAATTAGTGAGAAGATTCGTATATCACAGAAAGCGTTTTGGAGTAAATTACATAAGGCCAAACTTATGACGGACGAAAAATATAAACGCTTGACAAGAAATACTCCGTTTTCTGATGAGGAAAAACAGGGATTTATTAACCGGCAATTGGTTGAAACCAGACAGTCCATGAAAGCAGTTACGCAAATATTAAAACAGAAATACCAAGATACAGAAATTGTATATGTTAAGGCAAGATTGGCATCGCAATTTAGACATCAATTTTTGACTCCAAAGAGTCGTTTGATCAATGATCTTCATCATGCGAAAGACGCCTATTTGAATGTTGTTGTTGGAAATGTGTATCATGAAAGATTTACCAGAAAATGGTTTAATATTTCGGATAAATATACAGTTAATCCGAAGTCGTTATTTAAGAGAACCGTTCAGCATGGAGAAGAAGTGATCTGGGATCCAGATGTACATATGGACAAAGTTAAGTCGATTTATAAGAAGAATAATATAAAGATGACTAGATATTCATTTTGTCAGAAGGGCGGATTGTTTGATCAGATGCCACTGAAAAAGAAAGCCGATTTAGTTCCTCTCAAAAAGGGAATGGATCCGGCAAAATATGGTGGTTACAACAAATCCGGAGCAACGTTCTTTATTGTAGCAGCCTATGACAAGGGGACGAAAAAGGAAGTTTCATTTGTTTCGATTGAGTTGATGTTTTCAGAGCAATTTTTAAGGGATGAGGATTTTGCAAAACAATATGTGGAGGAGCAACTTCAGAAATTGAGCGCCAAGACGGTTTCTAATGTTTGGTTTCCGCTAGGAATGAGGAAGATAAAATTCAAAACGGTTCTATCGTTAGATGGTTATGAAGTTTGGGTGAATGGAAAGGCTAGTGGAGGAAAACAATTGTTGCTAAGTAGCGCTGAATCACTTTTGGTATCTAAAGAAATGGAGGCGTATATTAAGAAATTAGAAAATTACAAAAGAAAAAAAGATGAAAGAAAAAATGTGTTATTAGATGAAGTATATGATGGTATTTCTAAAAGTGAAAATATAAGATTATACGATTGTCTTATTAGAAAATTGCAAAATTCGATGTTTTCTCAGATGCCAGGATGTCAGAAGGAAGTTTTACTAGATGGGAAACAGAAATTTATGGATATTTCCCTAGAAGAGCAGGTTACTGTGTTGATTTCTATTATTACTTTGCTGAAATCCGGACGTGCAGGTGGAATTGATTTGACTGCGATTGGTGGTAAAAGTAAGAGTGGGGCAATGGTTTTGGGAACTAGTCTGTCTACAGCAATATATAAAGACATCCGAATTGTTGACTATTCTCCGGCTGGTTTGCACCGAAAAGAATCTGTCAATTTGAAAGATTTTCTTAAGTGATTACAGGAGGAACCATATGAGTTGGCGAGTTGTAGTTATTTCAAGTCGTTGTAAATTAGATTTGAGCATGAACTATATGGTGGTTCGCGGAGACGGGAACAAAAGAGTTTCGCTGAATGAAATTGCGGTTCTTATTCTTGAAAACAATGCAGTGTCGATGACAGGATGTTTGTTGTCGGCACTGATTGAAAAAAAGATTCGTATTATTCTTTGTGATTCCAAACGCAATCCGCAGGCAGAAGTAGTACCATATTATGGGTGTCATAATGATGCGTTGAAGATAAAAATGCAATTACAATGGGATTCACATATGAAAGAGTGTATATGGACTAAAATTGTAACAAAGAAAATAGAAAATCAGGCGATTTTATTGCGTCAGGAAGACCATGTGGAAACGGAATTGTTGGAACAATATGTCGAACAAATTCAACCGGGTGATGTTACAAATCGAGAAGGGCATGCGGCAAAAGTTTATTTTAATGCGTTATTTGGTAAAAAGTTTAGTCGGGATGATGAAGAAAATATTATCAATGCAGCATTAAATTATGGATATTCTTTGATTTTGTCTGCCGTTAATCGTGAAGTTACTGCAAACGGCTATTTAACGCAATTAGGATTGTGGCATGATAACCAATTTAATCATTTTAATTTGAGTTGTGATATCATGGAACCACTTCGAATTATAGTAGATGAGTATGTAGTGAAACATCCTTTGTCAGAATTTTCTGTAGATGAAAAACATCAAATAGTAACGATATTAAATCAAACAGTGCGAATCAATAATACAGAGCAAACTTTGATGAATGCCATAAAAATTTATGTAAAAAGTATTTTTGATGCACTGAACGAGCAAAGTATAGAGATAATACGTTTTATAGAAATATGAGTTATAGATTTATGAGAATGATAGTATTTTTTGATCTGCCAACAAAAACGACGGCGGATTTAAAGGAATATCGCAAATTCCGAAAACTTTTAATAACCAATGGATTTGTTATGATGCAGGAATCTGTTTATACAAAAATGCTTTTAAATCAGTCAGTAAAAGCGAGTGTTTTGGAAGTATTGAAGAAAAATAAGCCACCACAAGGGCTTGTTCAGGCTATAACGGTGACGGAAAAGCAATTTGCAGGAGCGGTAAATATTGTTGGAGAATCTGCATCTAACGTTATTGATACGGATGAGAGGTTGATAATATTATGAAATTAGTGAGTGATAAATTTCAGTCATGTGTTCATTTTGTAGAAGGAAAGTTTAATGCGATCATTATTGAGTCACCAGATGTCTTTCGTGAAGTGATTCAAGATTTTGTGTCGGAGATGAATGGAATAGAGACGGGGCTGGTGTTGTCAAAAGATAATATGCCGATAAAAATAGTGAATAATGTGGAATTATTAATGTCATATATTCCATTCGAAGTGAATACTAAGAAATTATTGACAAGTTTACTGAATATTTTAGAAAAAGAGGCTGTCAATGAAGAAAATTATCTTAAAACTCAGGAACTATTGATGAAAATTGAGAAATATATGGACAAACTTTCTTTTCGTCTTCCTGTAAATTTGGAATACAAAATAAGCGTTTCAAATTTGTTGAAAATGGCTTCGCCAAAATTAAATTTAGAGCAGGTGGAGGGGATTGAGAAAATATTTGAATATATGCAATTTTATCGGGAAGTATTGGGAGATAGGTTGTTCATATTTGTAAATTTGAGATCATATTATAATAGAAAAGATGTGTGTGATTTTGTAAATACCAGTATAGCACATAAGTATTCTCTTTTATTAATTGACAATAAAGAATTTCCGATTGAAGAATGTGAAGAGAGATTGGTAATTGATCAAGATTATTGTGAATTTTAACTAGAAAAGTAGGCGGAAATGTGTTATTATAAGACTAATGAATTTATGCAACAATCTGGCAGGATTGATTCTCAAATAGGTAAGAATTTGGAATTTGAGGTTTGAGAGCAGTGTAAATTCAGAGGGTATTGAAACAATTACAATCTATAGTTGCTATCGCCAATCGTTTGAGAGCAGTGTAAATTCAGAGGGTATTGAAACCGCTAGAATCTTTTGACACGCAGACATTGGGTTTGAGAGCAGTGTAAATTCAGAGGGTATTGAAACTCGTGGATCAGTACCATAGCATTGCAGGAGTTTGAGAGCAGTGTAAATTCAGAGGGTATTGAAACAGACGTGTCTAAAATCTCCACAGAAGTTTCGTTTGAGAGCAGTGTAAATTCAGAGGGTATTGAAACCGCAATAAATGCTGGAAACATGTTAACATAGTTTGAGAGCAGTGTAAATTTAGAGGGTATTGAAACATTTTAAAAGTGTACTGGATAATATCTGTGTTTGAGAACAGTGTAAACTTAGAGAGTATTGAAATTTTCATAATGGCAAGCTGTGTACTACAACGTAAAAAGGAGAATTCTTTTGGATGAATGTCTGCTTAAAATGGAAATATATGACCATGAAGCAGATATCCAAGTACTGAGGGAAACAGAGCTATAATGGCATATCTGAATCTATACTATACACGGGATGTTGACAGGAAGTTTAACAGACGATTTTGAAGTATTTATTAAGAAAATATAATGCTTAAAAGAGAAAAACAAAAATAAATCCATTCACGGTCCAAAACTGGTCCACAAACAGATTTATTTAATACATTATATCCAATATTGGGAAGAAAGTCAACAGAAAAGGAGGTTTATGTAAGGATTTTGATCAAATACAAAAATTTATGATTAACCTGTAAAAATCCTCCTAACCCAATACTCCCATTATTTCAACAAAGCGCTTATTTTCACGTATGAACGACCATTTTTACGTACATACAACACTTGCTTCCCTCTTGTTTGTGTGGTAGCATTTTTATATAAAGATAACGAAGAAAGTTTATCACACTACAAGCAGGAGGGAAAATATGATTCATACAATATTAAAAAATACGTTGCAAATTTCGGAATTAGCTACGCAATATGATGAAGCAGCAAAGAAGCTGCTGGCGCAAAAAATTGTTGTGGCACACATTTTAAAAAGGATTCTTGATGATTTCAAAGATATGGATCCGAAGGACATTATACCTTACATCGAAGGAGAGCCGCAAGTTGGAGTGGTTCCGGTGGATCCCGGGCTTACCAACGCGAAACGTTCCGATGAAAATAGCGAGATTGTCGGATTTAACACGGAAAACAATGTAATTTATGAAGGAACGATTAACTTTGATATTGTTTTGTATGTACATAGAAAATGTGGTCTTACAAAAGTCATTTTGAATATTGAACCACAAAAGGATGAACCGAGCAAATATCCGATTTTGAATCGAGGGATTTTTTATGTCAGCCGTTTGATTTCGTCGCAGAAATATCGTGATTTCAAAGGACAGGAATACGGAGATATTTGTGAAGTTTATAGTGTATGGATATGTATGAACATGCCCGAAAACAGCATGTGTCATATTCATCTGACGCAGGATGATCTGGTTGGCGAACATCAGTGGGATGGCGATCTGGATCTGATTAATCTGGTCATGATCGGGATTTCCAATGATTTGGCAGAACGCGATGATTCCCATGAATTGCTCCGGTTTTTAGGGGCTTTATTTTCAAAAGGCTTGACAACGGATGAACGTATTAGTATTATGGAAGAAGAATATGACATTCCGAGTCAGGTATTGGGAAAGGATGTGGAAAGCATGTGTAATCTCGGCGAAGGAATTTGGGAAGATGCGCTTGAGAATGGGTATGCGGAAGGCGTTGAGAGAGGAATTGAGCAGGGAATCAAACAAGGTGTTGAACAGGGAATCAAGCAAGGTGTTGAGCAGGGAATTGAGCAAGGTCGCGAGGAAACTCAGAATATAATGATACAGAATATGTATAGCGCAGGAATTTCTATAGATAAGATTCAAGAAATCACTAAAAAAACAGAAGGGGAAATTTGTGAGATTTTAAAAACGGTTAAAAGGTAATTTCTCTAAGCCGGAGCCTATTGCTCTGGCTTATTTTCTGCCTTTTTCAAGAAAAACACCCCAAAATTGTAACTATTCAGCCCACTCTCCCACACATTCGCATTTCGAACACTTCGTGTTCTTTTCCCGCCTTTGACAAGGCTAAAAATGCTTATATGTGGAAGGGGAGCCCAAATGTATGGAAATCAAAGTCTCTTACGTGCAAGCACGACGATTCGTTGAGTTCCATACATTAGATCCTGAATAGTTACAAAAAAATCAAAATTTTTTCAAAAAACTTATTGACAAATCTGAATCAATAGTGTACTATAACGATAACAGTTATCATTATTAAAAAGAAATAAGGTGAGGATTTGGCCGGAGTAAAGTATAGTAAGCAGCGTGAGATGATCATGGAATATTTGAAGTCTACGACGGCTCATCCGACAGCGGAGACGGTTTACATGAATGTTCGAAGCGCAAATCCAAAACTTAGTTTGGGAACTGTTTATCGAAATCTCAAACTTTTGTCGGAGGCGGGAGAGATTCAGAGGCTTTCCTGTGGAGATGGCATTGACCGGTTCGATGCCACAGTTGCACCACATTGCCACTTTTTATGCGATCGATGTGGAAGCGTGCAGGATGTGGATATGCCGCCGCTCGATGAGTTGGAGAAAAAAGCAGCTGAAAAACTAGATGGAGAAATCCATGGACACCAGGTATATTTTTACGGATTATGTGAAAAATGCCTAAAAGAAGCAAAAAACTTAGAATGATGGTTTCACGATTGCCATCATTGCTAAAAAATAAAATTTATTAAAGAAAAGGAGAAATTATTATGGCAAAATATGTATGTTCCGTATGCGGTTATGTTCACGAAGGAGATCAGCCACCAGAAAAATGCCCACAGTGTGGTGTAGGTCCTGAAAAATTCAACAAAATGGAAGAAGGCGAAAAAGTCTGGGCTGCTGAGCATGTAGTTGGAGTAGCAAAAGGCGTTAGCGAGGATATCGTTGCAGACCTTCGTGCAAACTTCGAAGGAGAATGTTCTGAAGTAGGTATGTATCTTGCGATGGCACGTGTGGCTCATCGTGAAGGATATCCGGAAATTGGTCTTTACTGGGAAAAAGCAGCTTATGAAGAAGCAGAGCATGCTGCAAAATTTGCAGAACTGCTTGGTGAGGTAGTGACGGATTCGACAAAGAAAAACCTGCAGATGCGTGTAGATGCTGAGCATGGTGCAACAGCCGGAAAAATGGATCTTGCAAAACGTGCGAAAGCAGCAAACCTGGATGCAATCCACGATACCGTTCATGAGATGGCTCGTGACGAGGCAAGACATGGAAGAGCTTTTGAAGGTCTTTTGAAGAGATATTTCGGAGAATAATAGAATATGATTCCAGACTCCCCGGGAAATTCCGGGGAGTTTTTCTGTCTGGAGTTTGATTGTAAGTTGACGCAGGAGAAACAGACATGCTATAATGAAAGCATTGATGGAGGTGACGGACTTGGGGAACAGTAAGCAAAATAGACGTCTTACAATGGCGCGGTTTGAAAAAGATATGACACAGAAAGATCTGGCGGAACGAGTGGGAATTTCCAGACAGACGATGAATGCGATTGAACGTGGGGAGACCAATCCGAGCTTGAAATTGTGCCTCGAGATATGCTGGGCGTTGGGGAAGAGTTTGGATGAATTATTTTGGGAAGAAAAGCCGGGAGAATAGACCAATATGATGAAAATAGAAAACATTTCCACAGCGGAGGATCAGGAACTGAAAGAATGGATCGATACGCCGGGACAGGAGATTACGGATGCGCTTGCAGCTGCGGCAGATCAAGTGCGGAGAGAACATTACGGGGACGAAGTGTACGTTCGAGGATTGATAGAATTTACCAATTATTGTAAAAACAACTGCTATTACTGTGGGATTCGAAGAGACAACTTGAAGGCGGACAGATACCGTCTGACGAAAGCGGAGATTCTTTCGTGTTGTGAAGAAGGATACCGGCTTGGATTTCGTACCTTTGTACTGCAAGGAGGAGAGGATCCATATTTTACGGATGACCGGGTGTGTGATATGGTAAGTGAGATTCATCGACGTTTTGCGGACTGTGCGATCACACTGTCCATTGGAGAAAAATCAAGAGAAAGCTATCAGGCATATTTTGAAGCCGGTGCGGAACGTTATCTGCTGCGCCACGAGACGGCGACAGACGCACATTATGGAAAACTGCATCCGGCAGAGATGAGTTTGGCAAATCGAAAAAAATGTCTGTTTGATCTGAAAGAGATTGGATATCAGGTGGGAGCCGGATTTATGGTGGATTCGCCATTTCAAACGACTGAAAATCTGGTGGCAGATCTTCGCTTTTTGCAGGAATTGCAGCCGGATATGATAGGCATCGGACCTTATATTACACATGGGGAAACTCCATTTGCGGCGTATCCGAGTGGAAGTTTGGAAAAGACATTACGGATGGTGTCCATTTTGCGGCTGTTGTTTCCTTATGCGCTGATTCCATCAACGACAGCGCTGGGAACCATTCATCCGGAGGGAAGAGAATTGGGGATAAAGGCGGGCGGCAATGTGGTAATGCCGAATCTTTCGCCGGTTTCCGTAAGAAAGAAATACGATCTGTATGAAAATAAAATCTGTACCGGAGAGGAAGCTGCGCAGTGTCGCGGATGTCTGGAACAGAGAGTGGCGCGGGCGGGGTATCGTATCGTAACCGACCGTGGTGATGTGAAGCGATAAAAGAAAACATTCAAATTGCTCCCGTGCAAGAACTCAAGACCTGCAAAAAAGGGGAACTGTCCATGATGGCAGTTCCCCTTAAAATACCTCTCAATCAGCCTTCGACGTCACTTAGGATGAGGTCATAGCGAATTTTCAAAAAGTTCTTCATTTCATTTACATTAGAAGCAAATTGGTTGCGGTGCCAATTGTCATTGATGCCAAAATATCTCGTGTAGAAATCCTGCATCAATGGCTGATACAAGGTAGTAAGATCATCCAGTTTTTTACAGCAGTTACTGTAATCAAAATTCGTCGAGCCAATCTCTTTGATCGTGGCAAGGAATTTATTGTAAAATGTCTGGTTCTGGATAACAGCGGCGAAAAGTGGATCGTTCTCTTTGGCATTTGTAAAGGATTTCGTTTTGGCATATTCTGAGCCGTTTTTATACAATCCCATCGAAAACTCAGTATCGTAGATCATATAACGCCATTTTCCGTCGGCATATGGATTTTCCTCATCGGCTGTGCGGGCGCGCCATACCATATAATTTTTGCGGCTGTTTCGATCTTTTGGAATGAGCCAGTCATTGTTACCGATATAAACTTCGGTTGCATAATAGTCTGCAAAACTGTCAATGTCCATAATTTTGCAAAACTGCTCATAAACGGCATCGTCCGTAAAATCTTTTTCCGCATAACTCATCAGTTCTTCGTACAGAGCGTTGTCTTCTTCGGTTCCCTCGTCGAGTTCATCCTCTTTAAATACAACGACATTATTTTTGTCTACACCATAATTTTCTTCGAAATTATTGTCGCTGTAGCGTTCGGTCAGGTTATAAAGCCCCCAGTATTCGCCATTCAGGAAAAGAACGCAAGGACGAACGGCCTGTGTGCCATAAGAACGGTCTGTGACGCAGCTTTGGATAAATACATCACGGATCTTTGTGAGTTCTGTATCGTTTCCACCATTGCGAAGCATAAATCCTTTGTATTTTTTGATCTGGTTTCCGTCTTTGTCAACATCACCAGGGAGCAAAGCATATTTCAGATTTTTCTGACCATATTCGTCACGCATGTAAAATTTAAAACTCTTTTGTCCATACATGCGGCTTGCTCCGCCGTGGAGACGTACCCCCATAGGAGCTGAGAATTCGACATTTCCTGTGGAAGGATCAATGTAATCCATTGTTGCCTGACGTTCCCAGTCTTTTCCGGACTGCGTATAATTTCCTTCATAATTCCAGTAAGCTTTGCTCTGAATGATCTGTTTACCTTCCGCTGTCTTCTTCCATTCGTCGTAATAGGCACCAAGAGCAAGGATACCGGTATTGTAGTCCAGCAGATCGTTTGGATCCATAACAAGGGAAGCAACGGTGGCACCCTTGTATTTATTTGCCATATCATTTCCGACAAAATAACTGTTTGTGATAACGGAACTTGAAGTGCCATCCGGAGCGATTGCAGCAGCGCGGATGATCGTACATTTGTCAACTTCATTGTCTCCCGGTACATAGTCATAATTGCTTCCGGCAATGTCCATTTTCTTTATGTTTTCCTCGGAACACAGTACATTTTTTTCACCGTTGCGGCAGGAAATTTGGATATTTCCGGTATATTTTGTGGAATTCGTTGTCGGAATGCTGCCGTCTGTCGTGTAATAAATTTCCGTGCCCGGTTGAGCGGCCATAGAAAGGGAAAATGCCTTCTCATAGACACCGGTTTTCTGCGAGAGAATCGGAGCTTCCGGAACACCGCCCTCATATGGACTCATGGAAGAAACCGGAGTTTCCTGTGGAGCCGCTGTTGGAGTGCCGGACGGGGCTGCCGGAGTGCCGCTTTCAGATGGTTTCGCGGAAGTAAGCGGAGTTTCCTGCGGAGCCGTGGATGGAGTACCGGACGGAGCTGCCGGAGTGCTGCTTCCAGATGGTTTTGAGGAAGCAAGCGGAGTTCCTGACGGAACAGTCGCTGGTATTCCGGATGCTGACGGAGCGCTTGACGGGTTGCCTGCGGAAGGTGAAACGACCGGCTTATTCTTTGCTTTTTTTACGGTAACTGTACAAACTAGTTTCTTTCCTGCGGTTTTTGCCGTGATTTTAACTTTTCCTTTACGAAGTGCTTTGACAACTCCCTTTTTTGAGACAGAAGCAATCTTCTTTTTAGAAGATTTCCAAACAACTTTCTTTTTGGTTCCCTTTACTTTTAGTTTTCGTTTCTGTCCGACTTTGAGTGATAATTTTTTGGCACTCAGCCGGATTTTGGCTTTTGCCTGCAGTTCTGCCGGTGCCGCGGATGGCAGAAGAAGGCTGACGGTCAAAAGAACCGCGGTGGCTTTCGCCCATTGCTGTTTTTTCATAGAAAAACCTCCCTGATTACAAATATAGTATTAGATTCCAACCCCAAACAAATACTTGCTATAAGTATAACATAATACATGAAAAAAAGATATAGAAAGTTCGGATAAAATATGATACAATAAATGCAATGAGCCGGAAATGGCGTGCGAAATTGAATGGCAGAAAGGAAATGAGACAATGCAGGAAAAGGACGGAATCATGGTGCGTATCAAAGATATCATCAATGGGTCAACGGATGCAGAACGCGACCGCAAAGCGAGTATGCAGGGAAAGATCGATCAGGCAGACCACGTTTTTCAATTCTTTTTACTCTTGTTTGGACTGGGATTCTGGGTTGTTATGATTTTGAAAATGTTCTTATAGGAGAGAGCGGATATGGAATTTGAGATTGGCAATGTGATCAAGATGAAAAAGCCGCATCCGTGTGGGGAAAACCGGTGGGAAATTCTGCGGGTGGGCATGGATTTCCGGCTGAAATGCCAGGGGTGTGGGCGCCAGGTGATGGTTCCACGGAAAGTCGTTGAGAAAAATTTTAAAGGTTTCTTATAAAAAAAACTTGCTTTTGGAGAGAAATCATGGTAAAATAATAGTCCGTGATGTAAAAATCATAATTCCTTGTTCTTTTCAGGGATTTATTCCCCTTGAGAAGAGCCAGAGACCAAAAGGAGGTGCAGGCAACTATGAATAAGTATGAATTGGCTTTAGTTGTTAGTGCAAAAGTTGATGACGAAGTAAGAAATGCCACTGTCGAAAAAGCAAAAGAGTATATTACTACTTTCGGCGGTACGATTACAAACGTCGATGAATGGGGCAAGAAAAAACTTGCTTATGAAATTCAGAAGATGAATGAAGGCTTTTATTACTTTATTCAGTTCGACTCAGAACCAGATACACCTGGTGAAATCGAGCAGAGACTTCGCATTATGGACAACGTGCTTCGATACTTATGCGTAAAACAGGAAGCATAAGAAAAGGAGGAATCCTTCCATGAATAAAGTAATTTTAATGGGTAATTTAACGAGAGATCCTGAGATTCGTTATTCTCAGGGTGAGAATTCGTTGGCAATTGCTAGATTTAGTATTGCAGTAAACCGTAGATTTAGCCGTCAAGGCGATACCGATACCGACTTCTTTAACTGTACAGCATTTGGAAAGCAGGCGGAATTTGTTGAGAAATATTTCAAACAGGGTTCACGTATGCTGCTGACCGGTCGTGTGCAGAATGACAATTATACCAACAAAAATGGTGAGCGTGTGTATAGTGTTCAGATCATAGCAGAAGAGATTGAATTTGCAGAGAGAAAGAGCACAGCAGATGCCAATGCATCCCGCGGCGGATCCAATAATTTTGGTGGTGGAGCTCCGGAGCCGGCTATGGCAGCAGATGACGATTTTATGAACATTCCGGACGGAATTGAAGACGGTTTACCATTTAACTAAAAGGAGGTAAATCAAATGGCTTATAACAAGGGAAATGGTTCTGATTCTCCAATGAGAAGAAGAGGCCCTCGTAGAAGAAAAAAAGTATGTGCATTCTGTTCTGATAAAGAGCATGATTATATTGACTACAAAGATGTTGCAAAACTGAGAAGATACATGTCTGAGAGAGGTAAGATCCTTCCTCGTCGTATCACAGGTACATGTGCAAAACATCAGCGTGCTTTGACAGTAGCTATTAAACGTGCCCGTCACGTGAGCTTGATGCCATACACATTAGACTAATTTGGATTTTCATAAGCCCTTTGCAAGAGGAAACTTTTGCAGAGGGCTTATTTTTGTTGCTAAAAAAGTGGAATTGTGCTATAATTTACGTTAGCATATTATCGTCAAACTTCGTTTGGTGACAAAGATAAAAGGAAGTGTGCTGAAGCACACGTAGGTCATCAAACTTCGTTTGGTGACAAAGCAAGGAGGAAGAGTATTGAAGGGCAACCGAATTCAGGGAACGCTTCGCTCGTATTTGCGGTGGCCGCTTTTATTGACCCCGCTGCTTTTGGCGATGAACGTTCATATTTATTTTGTGGATGTAAAAGCGGGAGCGGTTATGACAATTTACGTGCTTCTGTATACGATCATTGCATTTTTATTGTTGTATTATAAACGGGGACAGCTGTTAAAAGATATTGTGACATATGCGATCCGATTCAATAATACGACCAGACGGCTTGCAAATGATCTGGATATTCCGGTTTTGATCGCGGATTATGCCGGAAACTGCCTGTGGCATAATAAAAATTTTGACAAGCAGTTCTGTACCGGAGAGACATCGGGTAAATTTGCCGTAGATTCTGTGATTCCGAATCTTACGCCGGATACGTATCCAAAAACGTATGAGCAGAATTCCGAGATTCATTTTCACAATGAGGATATATTTTATAAGGCAGTTATTCAGAAAGTAAATGTGGACAAGGTCGCGGAAGAGACAGGAAAAAATGCAGAGACGATGGGATTGGGAGATAATTTCTATGTGTTTTTTATTTACGACGAAACGGAGATTGTACATTATATTAAGGAAAATAATGAACAGCGTCTGGATGTCGGACTGCTTTACATTGATAATTATGACGAGTCGCTGGAGCAGGTGGATGAGGTGCGACGTGCCCTGCTGTCTGCATTGATTGATCGAAAGATCAATAAATATATGATGAAAATTGATGCGATTACGAAAAAACTGGAAAAAGACAAGTACATTTTTCTATTTAAACATAAATATCTGTCGTACCTGCAAAATGATAAATTTTCTCTTTTGGATGATATTCGGACGATTAATTCCAGAGAGGAAAGTTCGATTACGATCAGTATGGGAATCGGTACGCAGGGAGATACGTATAAGAAACGGCAGGAGTATTCCCGTACAGCGATTGATCTGGCACTTGCGCGCGGGGGCGATCAGGTTGTCGTTAAGACAAAGGATAATCTGCTATACTATGGTGGAAAGAGCCGTCAGCAGGAGAAAAATACACGAGTAAAGGCACGGGTAAAGGCGCATGCACTCCGTGAATCCATTGAAGTTGCAGAACAGGTTATCATTATGGGCCACCGTCTGCCGGATGAAGATGCACTGGGAAGTGCCGTTGGTATTTACCGTATCGCGGATTCGCTTGGTAAACGGGCACACATTGTCATCAATAAAGTGTCAGCTTCTCTTCGTCCGGTTGTCAATATGCTGCTGGAAAATGGGGATTATCCGGAAGACTTTATTATCAGCGGAGAGACAGCAAAGGAAATTTTTACAGAGGGAACATTGCTTGTCATTGTGGATGTCAACCATGCTTCCTATACTGACGAGCCGGGACTTGTGACGATGGCATCCAGCCTTGTGGTGCTTGACCATCACCGCCAGTCCGGGGAATCCTTCCCGAATCCGACATTGTCCTACATCGAATCTTATGCTTCTTCGGCATGTGAGATGGTAGCGGAGATTTTGCAGTATGTCGGAGACGAAGTGAAATTGAAATCGTACGAAGCCGATGTAATGTACTCAGGAATTATGATAGATACCAATAATTTCCTCAATAAACCGGGCGTTCGTACATTTGAAGCGGTTGCTTTCCTGCGCCGCTGTGGAGCGGATATCAGCCGGATCCGAAAATTGCTCCGCTGTGATATTAATGAATACAAGATCCGTGCGCAGGCAGTACAAAATACAGAAATATTTATGGAACATTATGCTATTGCACAGTGTGATGCCAATGGCTGTGAGTCGCCGACAATCGTAGGAGCGAAGATTGCCAATGAACTTCTTGATGTGGACAAGATTAAAGCGACCTTTGTTCTGACCGAATACGAAGGAAAGGTGTATGTCAGCGCGAGATCGATCGATGAATTGAATGTGCAGATTGTTATGGAACGTCTCGGCGGTGGCGGGCATATTAACAGTGCCGGCACGCAGCTTGAAAATTGTACCCTTGCCGAAGGAGCTGAGATCATACGACAGACCTTGCTGCAAATGCAGCAGGATGGAGATCTGATATAGAAAAACGGAGGTAATACGATGGAAGTTATTTTATTAGAAGATGTAAAATCCCTTGGAAAAAAGGGAGAGGTAGTCAATGTAAACGATGGCTATGCAAGAAACCTTTTATTTAAGAAAAATCTCGGTATTGAGGCGACCAAGCAGAACCTCAATGATCTGAAACTGCAAAAGCAGAATAATGATAAATTAGAGGCAGAACGATTGGAAGAAGCCAAAAAACTGGCGAAAGAGCTGGAACAGAAAGAAGTTGTGCTTGCCATTAAAACCGGTTCCGACGGACGTGTGTTTGGATCTGTTTCGACAAAGGAAATTGCAGAAGCAGCGAAAGAACAGCTCGGATATGAACTGGATAAAAAGAAAATGCATCTGAAAGATGCGATCAAGAGCATAGGAACCTTTCATGTGCCGGTAAAACTTCATCCGAAAGTAACGGTGGAACTGAAAGTGGTAGTAAAGGAGAAATAACACAGTATGGAAGAACAGGTGATTAAAAAAATTCTTCCTCACAGTGCAGAAGCAGAGCAGTCTGTGATCGGAGCGATGATCATGGATCAGGAAGCAATTCTGACGGCGTCGGAGATCCTGACCTCGGATGACTTTTACAATCCACAGTTTCGTGCCCTTTATGATGCCATGCTGGCATTGTATCAGGAAGGAAAGCCAGTCGATCTGGTTACACTCCAGAATCGTCTGCAAGAGATGAATGTGCCGGCAGAACTTTGCAGTGTGGAATTTATCAGCAATATCATTGCCGCGGTTCCGACCTCTGCCAATGTGAAATATTATTCCGAAATCGTACGTCAGAAAGCGGTTTTGCGTCGATTGATCCGGGTGACGGAAGGCATTGCCAATGAGTGTTATCAGGATAATGAAAAACTGGAAGATATATTGGAACAGACCGAAAAACAAGTGTTTGATGTCGTACAGAACCGCGCATCCAGTGATTTTGTGCCAATCCGTCAGGTGGCATTGGAAACGCTTGACAGTATTCAGAGTGCTGCAAAAAATGCAGGAGCAGTGACCGGAGTGTCTACCGGATTTTACGATCTGGATGCACGTACCGCCGGACTTCAGAAGTCGGATCTGATTCTGATTGCGGCTCGTCCGTCTATGGGAAAAACGGCATTTGTGTTGAATATTGCGGAAAATGTAGCGATTAAAAACAACATAACGACGGTTATATTCAGTCTGGAAATGTCACGCGTACAGCTGGCAAAGCGTCTGATCTCGATGAATTCCCATGTGGATTCACAGAAGATTCGTACGGGACAGCTGGAAGACCAGGAATGGCGGGATCTGACAGAAAGTACGGTTATCCTCGGAGAATCGGCACTCGTGATTGATGATACGCCGGGAATCAGCATTGCAGAACTCCGTTCCAAATGCCGCAAACTGAAACTTGAGAAAAATCTCGGACTTATTATTATCGACTACTTGCAGTTGATGTCAGGTTCGGGCGGAAATAAAAATGAATCCCGTCAGCAGGAAATTTCTGACATTTCCCGTTCACTGAAAGCGCTTGCCCGTGAAGTGGACTGCCCGGTTATTGCCCTGTCTCAGCTGAGCCGTGCCGTGGAAAAGCGTGATGACAAACGACCGATGCTTTCGGATCTTCGAGAATCCGGAGCGATTGAGCAGGATGCCGACGTTGTAATGTTTATTTACCGGGATGAATATTATAATAAAGATTCGGACAGCAAAGGAATTACGGAGATTATTATCGGAAAACAGAGAAATGGTCCAACGTGTACCGTACAGCTCAAGTGGCTGGCAGAACTGACGAAATTTGCCAATTTAGACATGAGATCCTAGAAAAAAGGATAATGGTGTCGAAGACGGGAACGTTTTGTCAAACGGTTTTTAAAAAGAAAGAACGAAGAGACTTGAAGTCCTTTCTCTTAATGTTATACTTGAACTAAGGGACAAGTATTCATTAAAGGAAAGGACTGATTTAATTTTATGAAGGAACCGGTACAATTATGTTATACGATTTCAGAAGCAGCAAAAGTAATGGAAGTAGAACCGCATGTACTGCGCTATTGGGAAGAAGAACTGGGACTGGAGATCTCGCGAAATTCGATGGGGCACCGGATTTACACAGACGATGATCTGAAAACATTCCGATCAATCAAGCAGTTAAAGGCGAATCATATAGCGTTGAAAGAGATACGGCAGCAGATCGTGGTGTCCGGAGAAAAAACTCCGTTAAAAAAAGATGGTGAAAAAGAATTTTGTGGCGATAAAATGACACAATTTAAGACTATACTTTCTAATATCATAAAGGAAGCCATAAATGAGAATACCGGCGAACTGAGTTCGCAGATCAGCTCTCAGGTCTCAGATGATGTACGCAAGGAGATTGATTATCTCACGCGTATGCAGGAGGAAGAGCAGGAGGCACGGTTCAAGAAATTGGATGAAACCATTCGGACATTACAAAAAGCAAGGCAGGAAGCTGCTATCGCATCGATGGAAGAAAAAAATTCAAAAAAGAAAAAACGTTTCTTTAAACGTTAAGTAAAATTTACGAAAAATTTTTCGTAAATGGAGAATTTTTTGAGATAAGTGCTTGCATTCTCTTTGTTTAAATGTTATAATGTTTTCACAATATCGCCGTGCGTATTTGTCGGTTTTCACAAATATGGACGCCAAAATTAAAGGAGGAAGAATGTTTATGTTCTCAAAAGTATCAAAGAAAATTGTAGCAGCAACATTGGCAGTAGCAGTAACTGTTTCATGCGCTAGCATTGCTGATACAAAAGATGCATCTGCAGCAGCTAAATTGAGCAAAAAATCACTCAGTATGACTGTTGGTGGAAAAGATGTTAAATTGACAGCAAGCGCAAAAGCAAAATGGTCTACAAGCAACAAACAGGTTGCAACTGTTAAAGGTAAAGGTAAAACCGGTACAGTTACAGCAGTAGGTAAAGGTTCTTGTACAATTACAGCGAAAGTTGGAAAAGAAAAACTTTCCTGTAAAGTTAAAGTAGCAGCAGCAAAAGCTGGTACAGTAATTTATGACCTTGCAAAAGAGACAGGTTCTAATGCAGAGACCGGTGAGTCTTGGGCAGCACCTGTAAAATGTCCTTACAGCACATTCAAATACAGCAGCTTCTCTATTTGGCTCTGCCGTGCAACATTCTATGATCCAGCAAACGGTGGTAAAGACTACAGAGGTAAAAAGATTAACTGTTCTGTAACTGTTAAGAACTCTGGTAAAAACGACCTTGCTGAACTTGGATTCTGCTTCAACTACACAAAGGGCGGAAGCGACGGATCTTATCCATTTGCATTCCATGTAATCGACTCTAAACTGAGAGCTCAGATTGCTAAGAAAGCCGGAAAGAAATGGACTCTTGCTCAGGTTAAGAAAGACAAACAGCACAAACATGCAACAGTAAAAGAAGGAAAGATTAAGAAAGGTAAGACATATACTTACAACTTCTCTTTCGTAATCCCAGCTGATGCTATGAACGGTGACAAAGATTCCGAGACAGGTTTGAACTACCCAATCATGTTCTTCATTCCTAACTTGAAAGACAACTCACCATATCAGACAGGTGACCAGATCACAGTATTGAAAGCTAAATTTACTGTAGGTTAATGGATCAACCCGATATCATTTAAGAACATAATCAAAGAGACTGTGCATAATGCACAGTCTCTTTTTTAAGTAAACAAGCCCGCTTTTATTTCGCTGGAATCCAGATCTCGCCGGAGCAAGCCGGAAGTGTGATGTTTAACATTCCATTTTCCGATGCTGCGGTTTTGCCGGACAGCGCGCCGGTGTAAGAAGCAGCCGAAGCATTGCGGACGGAAAGAGGTGCTTCATTTTCGTCGTTATTTACCGTTACGATGACAGAAGCATCGTCTGTAGTACGGCTGAACGCATACTGGCGGTTTGTCAGTAAAAGTTCCTGATAACTTCCGTACGATAATGCCTTTGTTTCCTGCCGCAGTTTGCCGAGCTTTGAGATAAGTTCCGCACGAGACAAAGCTTCTGGAACAGCATCAAAGTCGGAAAGTGTGAGATGCGGACGGAGCGAATCGTCGGATCCGTTTTCTTTTTTTCCTTCAATTCCAAATTCAGAACCGTAGTACAGGGAAGGGATTCCCGGCAAAGTATACAAAAGGATATGCACCGGTGTAAAATGTTCTTTTACATTCAGTTTTGTATAAATACGTTCCACATCATGGTTGTCTACAAAATTGTACAATTTCAGAGATTCCGAATGGTTTGATAACATCTGATGCAGATAATTGACCGTGTGGGCAATTTCAAAATAGTTGTGGTCGTTGTGACCGGAGAACAGTGCTTTGTGCAGCTGGTAGTTTGTGACTGAATGCAGCATATCACCGCCGACCCAGCGTCCGTAATCTCCGTGGATCACTTCGCCCATGAGCCAGAAATCCGGTTTTACGTCATTGGCAGTCTGACGGAGTGCCTTCATAAAATCAAAATCCAGCACATCCGCAGCATCAAGGCGGATGCCATCAATGTCAAATTCACTCACCCAGAAACGGATCACATCACAGATATAATCTTTAACAGCCGGATTACGCTGATTCAATTTCACAAGCAGATTGTAGCCGCCCCAGTTTTCGTAAGAAAAACCATCATTATATTCATTGTTACCGCCAAAATTAACATTGCAGTACCAGTCAAGATAAGAGGAGGATTCGCGGTTTTTCAAAATATCCTGAAAGGCAAAAAAGTCGCGCCCGGTGTGATTGAATACACCGTCAAATATAACATGCACATTTTTTTCGTGACAGCAGGCTACAAAATTTTTTAAATCTTCATTGGTGCCAAGGCGGCAGTCCAGTTTTTTATAATCTGTAGTCTCATATCCGTGTCCGACAGATTCAAAGAGTGGACCGATATATAAGGCATTGCATCCGAGAGATACCAGATGGTCAACCCAGGGAAGGCAGTCATTCAGACGGTGTGAGACACCTTCGTACGTGTTTTGTTTTTCTGCACCACAAAGTCCAAGTGGATAAATGTGGTAAAAAATTGCTTCGTTATACCAAGCCATAATATTGTCTCCTTTTTCCAAAGTATTTCTGCCGGAATAATCTGGCAGACAATTTTATTATACTACATTTTGAGAAAAAAAGTGGTTTTAATTTCATTTTAATTAAATTTGTTATAATTTTAATATCATAATTTGTGTTTTGGCTTTTAGTGTGTTATACTAAAAAAAGAGAGTAACGTTATGATAGACAGGAGGAAAACAAGTGAAGAGAAGGTTATTGGTGGCAGCCGGCGTAGCATTTTCGATGTGTCTGACCGGATGTGGGATTCTGCCCACAGAGGAAGAATTTGATGCGGCACCGGTGGTAAAAGAATATGAGGGAGCCAGCTTTAATAAAGTGGCTGTCACACGGGGAACATTGGCAAAAACGGAGGAGATTTCGGGAAAATATAAAGGAACCGTCAAAGAGGATATTGAACCCGACGGCGCGAGCGTGATTAAGAAGATTTATGTCAAAAAAGGAGACCGCGTCAAAGCCGGGGATGTAATTATGCAGTATGAGCTGCCGGGAAGTGAAAAAACATTAAAAGATTCCAATGAAAAAATCGCGAAGACAGAGTTACAGATCAAACAGACGAAAGAACTCATGACTCTGGAAGTAGAAAAACAGAAAAAAACAGGTGGTGGGAAAAGCGGGATCGCAAATGTCAAAAATCAATATGAGCAGCAGATCAAAGCCTTGGAATCCAGTCTTCAGCTTTTGAAAATGGATGCGAAAATTGCGAAAGAAGAGATCAAGGATGAGCAGATCACGGCATCGGTAAGCGGCGTAGTGACATATGTTGACAGTAAGGCAGAAGGGACATATGGAACCGAGGGAGAAGCGGCAGTTAAGATCGAAGGAAAGAAAAAGAACCGGTTTGAGGCAAACAGTAAATATGCGTCGCATTGCAAAGAGGGTGAAACCGTTACGATCGAAGTCAAAGGTCAGGAATACAAAGCGACGATAAAACGGGATAAAGAATCAACGGATTCGGTCTATTTTTATCCGAAGACAAAACTGAATCTGGAAGAGGGAACGGTATGCTCCTATCAGGTGGTTTTGAAAGAACGCAAAGATATCTTATATCTGCCATCGGCGATTGTCTATTCTATGGGAGACAAACATGTGGTGTATTACGAAGATGCCAATGGCTTGAAAACGACAAAAGAAGTTTCGGTGGGAGAGACGATCAATAACTTTGTTGAGATTACCGGCGGGCTGGAAGAAAATGAACAAGTGATAGCAAATTAAGGCGAAGGATTGGAGGTTACATATAGTGAAGAAAAAGATACAGATGGGTGTAGTTCTTGCTGTCGTTTCGATGGCGGTATGCGGTTGTGGAAAATCCACGCAGAATGCGGGAGAGGTACCGGAATTGATCGAGGCTGTGGGAGTGGATATGGATACTGCGGTAGTAACGAGAATGGATCTGAGCGGCGTGACATCCTTTTCTGCGCAGATCGTTCCCAAAATAGAAAAGATGGCATTTCTTTCTTCGGGAAGTATCGATAAGATGAATGTGTCGATCGGAGACAAAGTCAAGAAAGGTCAGCTTCTTGCGACATTAGCCGGAGGCAGCGGAAAAGTAAAAGCGCTCAAAGAAGAGATTGCGTCTCTCAAAGAAGAAAATGAGGGGACAAACCAGCAGAGTGAATACGATATTGATATGTTACAGGAAAATCTGAATGATCTGAAAAGGCAGGCGAAAGCTGCGAAAAGCGGAAAGCAGAAGACGATGTTAAAAAGTCAGATCGTGGAAAAAGAAGAAGATATCAAAATTGCCAAATTGAAATTAGAGCAGCAAAAAGAATTGCAGCAGCTGGAGATCAGCCAGAAAGAGGCGGATATCAAAGAGGCGCAGAAAAGTACGAAAAATTCAAAACTGTATTCGACCATAGATGGGGAAGTCATCAGTACGAGTGGCGGAAGTGGTTATATGGTACAGGGA
Source organism: uncultured Lachnoclostridium sp. (assembly GCA_905212635.1). GTDB lineage: Bacteria > Bacillota > Clostridia > Lachnospirales > Lachnospiraceae > Eubacterium_F. The sequence continues at coordinate 63,870 of CAJMFH010000008.1, forward strand.
GGAAGTGTAGCGATTCAGGTTGCCAATATGAATGCTCCCCGTCTGAAAACCGCTTATGTTTCTGACAGCAAACTGGCAAAGGCAAGCAGTTATGTAGCAATTGTAGACGGAAAAAAATACAACGTGGAAGTCGAAGAACAGGAAGTGTCAAGACAGGATATTGAGATGGGAAATTATCCGAAAAACAGTTGGTTTGACTTTACAGCGGATCATGTGGATGCGAAAGTCGGCGGTTCGGCGACGATCGAACTGTATACCGATACGGTAAAAGATGCCCTTGTCGTACCGGCGAATGCAGTGTATCGTTCGGAAGAAGAATCGTATGTTTATCTGGTAGAAGGCGATGCAAAGACCAAAACCGTCGTAAAAACCGGAACGGAAACGGATGCTTATATACAGATCGAAAGTGGAGTAAAGGAGGGGGATGTAGTCTATGTGGAAGGTTAAGTGGATTGGAATCCTGTGCATGACAGCGGCGATTTTGTCGGCATGTGGCTCGGAAAAAAGCCAGGGGACGGGAGAAGTGCTCCTTTACGAAAATGGCGAAGCGGCATCCGGAAGTGCGGTTTCGCAGGAAGAGTATGAGACGACAAAAGTCCGTCAGGAAACGTACAAAGAAGAATATTACGATACGGCAGATCTTGACTATACGGATACAGATACCATTTACATCGACGATGAAGATGCGGTCTTAGATTCGATAAAAGTAAAAAAAGATCAGAAAGTGAACAAAGGCGATGTGCTTGCCGTGTATCATGTAGAGACGTCAAAGACAAAACTGGAGAAAGAAAAGATTCTGGTGCAGCAGGCGCGCGCCAATTATGAATCCGGTCTCAGTAATCTTCAAAACGCATTATCACAGGCAGAAAAAGAACTGGCAGCGATTAAAAATGCGGCAGAGAAGAAAATTAAAGCACTGGAGATAAAAAAACAAAAGGAAGAAATTTCCAATTATAAAAAAGGCGAGAAGGACATTCAGGATCAGGAAAAAAGTTATGCCCAGCTCGTACGCCGCCAGAACAAGACAAAACTTTTGGCGAAGAAAAGTGGTGTGATCACGTCAACCGGAAAAGAATATGTGGGAGACGAGATCGATGCTTCGAAAAAAATCGTGGAGATGCGAAGCAATAATAAATGGGTTTTGAAAGTGAAAGATCCGGAATCCAAACTGCGTTATAATATGGATGTGTCTGTAAGACTTGGAAAAAATATGAAAGATTATAAATATGAAGTAAAAGGAAAAGTCATTACGGCTGCGGATATTACCGGCGTGGGAGAAACCGATGAAGCAGGCGATAATGTTGTATACGTAGAAGTGTCGAAAGCCGATAAACAAAAATACGATTTTGAAAAGAACAATATTTACGTATATGCGGTTTCTTTCTCTGTGAAAAATGCACTTGTGGTAGATGCGGAAGCCATCAATCAGGAGTCCGTGGAATATGCCAATAAGCTGTATGTCAATGTGCTGGAGGATGGAAAGATCCACAAACGTTATGTGGTAAGTAACTATAATACGGAAACGGAGTATCTGGTGGAGCAGGGTGTAAGCGCCGGTCAGACACTTGCGATCATAAGATAGGAGGCGTGGCGAGAACATGATACGATTTATAAAACAAAAACTGATACATAAAAAGTGGATGGTTGTCTGCCTCCTGATCGGTAATATTCTGCTGGCGGCGATTGCAAGCAGCAATCCGATGTACCGGGATGCGGCACTGGAAAAGACGTTGAAATCAAAATACTCAAATTATATCGAGGAGACCAATAAAGATCCCGGTGTGATTTCCTTTGGATCTATGCTGATGGCAGGAAAGTCGAATGGGGAGGAATTTAAGCAGATGCAGGATACGGCATCCGGGGCGGCGGAAGCCCTCGGGGTTGATCAGAAGTATCTGGTAAGTTTAATGGAGACCTCCAAAGTCCGCGGTCAATTTGCACAGTCCCGTGGAAATAAAACGACGACAAAATCCATGCGTATCGCGATGATGTCGGATCTGAAAGATCACATTTCCGTGCTTGCCGGTGACTGCTACAGCGACGACCGACTCGAAGATGGAGCGCTTCCGGTTATTCTGAGCCAGCGTGCGATGAGCAAACTGGACGTCGTTCTCGGCGATGAGATGTCATTTGAAAAATTGAAAAATGCTGACGGTTCCAATATCAAAGTAAAAATTGTCGGCGTGTTTGATGCAAAGGATTATTCGGATAATTACTGGGTGCAGAGCCCAAGTGAATATTATTTGGAAGTATTTACCAGCCCTAAATTGTTTGAAAGCATATTTGTCAATTATGAAAAACCGTCCTTTAATATCACCGGGCAGTGGAATCTGGTATACGATTATGAGAATGTAAAACCAGGGCAGGTCAACTCCCTTGTGAAAAATACAGAGACGCTTTGTCTTGAAGGACCAACCGGAAAAAATTCCACAATAGAAGAGCCGGATTATCTGGCAGTTCTCCGGGATTATCAGACGACGGCGAAGAAAGTTTCTACGACACTTTTGATCTTACAGATTCCGGTACTGGCACTTTTGCTTGCTTTTATCTTTATGATCTCACGACAGATGCTGGATCTGGAACAAAATGAGATTGCGCTTTTGAAGAGCCGTGGAAGCAGCCGGAATCAGATCCTTTTGATCTATACGTTACAGTCTGCGATTCTTTCGATCGGCAGCAGTATCGTCGGTGTACCGCTTGGATTTTTTATGACAAAAGCCCTTGGTTCGACCAACGGATTTTTGGAATTTATTCAGAGAAAGGCATTGCATGTAAGTTTAAGTCCAAGTGTATTCCTGTATACTCTGGGAGCTATCGTGGTTTCTATTGCTGTAATGGTACTTCCGGTATTGAAGGATGCCAATGTCACGATTGTAAATGTAAAACACAGAAATATGGGAAACAAGCATAATATATTCAGCAGAGTATATCTTGATGTCATATTTCTCGGGATATCGCTGTATGGCTTGTATTCGTTTACGGCGCGGAAATCCGAATTGATGACCAGTATGCTGGAAGGTGATTCGCTGGATCCGTTTCTGTTCATCTGCTCCTCGGTATTTATCATAAGTGCAAGTCTTGTGGGGCTCCGGTTGCAGCCGCTGCTCATTAAGATTGTATATTATATCGGAAGAAAATTCTGGCGGCCGGCATTTTTTGCCTCGTTTCTCCAGATTCTCCGTACGCGGAAAAAACAGGGATTTATGATGGTATTTTTGATGTTTACGGTCTCCCTCGGTATCTTTAATTCGACGGTAGCGCGTACGATATTGTCAAACTCCGAAAAGGGAATTGACTATAGCACCGGAGCGGATCTCGTGCTTCAGCAGCCGTGGGAAGACAACTCCCTTTTGATGCAGTATTACACGGATCTGGAACTGACGTATACCGAACCGGATTTTGGAGTATACGAGGGGATGAAGGGCGTTACCGCGGCGACCAAAGTATATAAAGACGATCAGATAGAAACTTCCTATAAGAGTAAGGAAGGTGGAAATAATGTTAAGACTACGTTGATGGCAATTGATACAAAAAGTTTTGGCGAGACCGTGTCAAAATTTCAGACCGGACTGCTTCCGGTGCATATTAACCGGTATCTGAATTCGATGGCAACACGTTCGGATGCGGTGCTTTTGAGTATGAATTATCATACCAATTATGGAATGCGTCTCGGAGACACCATTTCGTATACCAACGAAGAAGGTGTGGAAGCGCAGGGAGTGGTTTTTGGCTTTGTGGATTATTTTCCGGGGTATATTGAGACGACACATTCGCTCAACGAGGAAAGTAAACTTGTTTCCACCGAGAATTATCTCATCGTGGCAAATCTGGCACAGGTTCAGCAGAACTTTGGACTGCGCCCATATCAGGTATGGTTAAAGACAGACGGAAGTTCCCGTTTTATCTATGACTATGCGAAGAAAAATAATATTACGTATACGACGTTTGAAGATGCAAATGCCAAAAAGGTAGAAGTTAAAAATGATGCGTTGTTCCAGGGAACCAATGGAATCCTTACCATGAGCTTTATCATCATTTTGATCTTGTGCTGTACCGGATTTTTGATCTACTGGATCTTGTCCATCCGCCAGCGCGAACTGCTTTTTGGTGTATTCCGTGCGATGGGTATGTCAAAGCGTGAGATCATACAGATGCTGATCAATGAGCAGATATTTAGTTCCGGTGTCTCCATCGTGATCGGCACCGTGATCGGACTGCTGGCATCGAAAATGTTTGTACCGCTTGTACAGATCTTCTATGCGTCCACCGATCAGGCGATCCCGCTTGAAGTAGTCAATGAGACGCTTGATATGGTTCGGCTGTTCAGCATAATCGGAATTGTAATTGTGGTATGTATGGTTGTGCTTGGGAAACTGATCTCAAAGATCAATATTTCACAGGCATTGAAACTTGGCGAAGATTAAGGGAGGACAGCGATGGAAAATATATTGACGACACAGGGAATCAAGCAGGCATTTCCAATCGGATCCGGCCGCGAGTTTGTCGCACTGCATGATATCAATATCCGGATTCCGCGGGGGAAACTTACGATGCTTCGCGGGCGTTCCGGATCCGGTAAGACAACATTGATGAATATTTTAAGTGCTCTGGATTATCCGAAAGAGGGCACGGTCGTATTTGAAGGGGCGGCGCTGGAACAGATGAATGACCATGAGAGAGAGGAATTCCGTAAAAATAATGTGGGATTCGTATTTCAGTCCGTGGCATTGATCCCGATGATGACTGCCTATGAAAATGTGGAATTTCTGCTTCGTCTGGCAAAATATCCGGGAAATAAGCAGGCGAGAGCAGAAGAATGTCTCAAACTGGTAGGGCTTGGACAGCGTATGCACCATATGCCGCAGGAACTTTCCGGAGGAGAGCAGCAGCGTGTGGCGATTGCACGGGCAATCGCGCATAAACCAAAGATCATCTTTGCCGATGAGCCGACAGCCGAACTGGACACGGCGACCGGACTTCAGGTCATGAAGATATTTAAGGAACTGATTGAAAAGGAAGAAGTTACCATTGTCATGACGACACATGACATGGGATTGTTAGATATTGCGGACTGCATTTATCATTTGGAGGATGGTGAGATTGTCGATGAAAAATAAAAAACTGGAAACGGTAGTGGAAAAGATCAATGAATTTCGTCACATCAACCGTCAGACCGCCGGAGGAGGAACGGCAAAGGAACCGGTGGACATTCCGGATGATGTTATGATCGAATGTGATGGATTGGTAAAAATTTACAAAACAAAAGACATCGAAGTACTGGCGCTCCAGGGATTGGATCTGACCGTGAAACGCGGAGAATTGATGGCGATCATTGGAAACAGCGGAAGTGGTAAATCCACGTTCCTCAATATGATCGGAGGACTTGACCGCCCGTCAGCGGGAAAACTTTATGTCGATGGAAAAAATCTGTTTCAGATGAGTGAAGAGGAACTGGTCGAATACAAGCGCAGCACCGTCGGATTCGTGTGGCAGAACAATGCGAGAAATCTGCTTCCATATCTGACTGCATGGGAAAATGTCATGACGCCGATGCTCTTTATGAAAGACGGGAAAAGTGAGGCACAGAAGAAAAAACGTGCGGAGGAACTTTTGGAACTGGTCGGACTGGCAGAACGAAAAGACAATACCCTCAGCCAGCTCTCCGGTGGAGAGCAGCAGCGAGTGGCGATTGCCATTGCCCTTGCCAATGAACCGAAACTGCTTCTTGCCGATGAGCCAACGGGAGCGGTAGACCGTAAGACGGCGGATGATATTCTTGATATGTTCCGGAAACTCAATGAGCAGCTTGGTATTACGATCGTTATTGTAACGCATGATAATGAACTGGCTTCCAAAGTAAACCGCGTGATTTCGATACGCGATGGAAAGACGAGCAGTGAGCGTATCATGAAAAATGAGTACAAAAACAGATTGGAAGATATTTCCATTGAATGGCAACACGAGGAGGCACAGGAAGAATTTGTGGTGCTGGATCGTGCCGGAAGAATACAGATTCCGTCGGAATTGCTCAAAGAAATGGGAATGAACGGAAATAAAGTAAAATTGGAATTTGTGGATGGCAAAATTGTTATTGAAAAACCCGAAGAATAATGCTACACTAGTACTGTTAAAAGAAGAACAGGAAAATGAAGTGAATGGAGACGGTTTTTTATGAGTGGAAGACGAGAATACAGGAAAAGACAATGGAGACGCCGGGAGACGCGAAACCTTGCACTATTATTGAAGGGATCGATCGTGGCAGCCGTCCTGCTCGTTTTGATATTAACCGGAGTGAAGATTGTGTCCACTGTGCGGAACCACAGGGAACAAAAGCAGACAGAAGAGGCACTTTTACAAAAGCAGAAAGCGGCAGCAGAATCGCAGACGGTGGAAGAACCGACGCCTGCGCCGACCGCGGCACCAAAAGAAAAAGCGGTGGCACTTACCTTTGACGACGGACCATCGCGTGACAATGATGGAACAATTATTCAGACATTGCAGGCAAGTGGCGCACATGCAACCTTTTTTGTACTGGGAAACCGCGCACGCGTCGATGGAGATATTATGCAGATGATTGTTGGCGCGGGCTGTGAGATTGCCAGCCATTCGTGGGATCATCCGCGGCTCAGTAAGATAAAATGGAAAAAGGCGAAAAGCCAGATTGACCGGACGGACCGGATCGTGGCAAAACTGTTAAATGGGTATCAGATTTCCCTGCTTCGCCCACCGTATGGTGAAATCAGTAAAACTATGCGGAAAAAGGTAAAAAAGCCGATGATATTGTGGAGTCTGGACACGGAAGACTGGAAGAGCAGAAATGCCAAAAAGATCTTCAACAGAGTCAAAAAAGAGGTCAAAGATGGAGATATCATTCTGATGCATGACATTCATCCGGAGACAGCAGAGGCTGTAAAAAAGATTGTACCATGGCTTTCCGAGCAGGGATACGACATGCTGACCGTCAGTGAGCTGATGGCACGAAAGGGCAAGACGATCGAGAATGGAAAAGCCTATCTGGATGCAAATTAATACTGGTAAATAATGTGGAGTTCTCTGAATTTTTCAGGAACTCCGCTTGTAGTGAAACAAAAAATAAAAAAATAGAAAGAAACAACGAAATGAGGTAAGAAAAAATGAAACAATTTATGGATGAAGATTTTATTCTTTCAACAGACACAGCGAAAAAACTTTTTCACGACTATGCGGAGAAAACGCCGGTTTTGGATTATCACTGTCATTTGGAACCAAAAGAGATTGCCGAAGACCGGATGTTTAAAAATATAACAGAATTATGGCTTGGAGGAGATCATTATAAATGGCGCATTATGCGTTCCAATGGAGTCCCTGAAAAATACATTACCGGCGATGCCAGCGATGAAGAAAAATTCCACGCATTTGCCAAGGCACTGCCAAAAGCAATTGGAAATCCGATGTATCACTGGTGCCATTTGGAATTACAGAGATATTTTGATATTCACGAGACACTCAGTGAGAAAAACTGGAAAGAGATTTACGATGCCTGCAACGAAAAATTACAGTCACCGGAAATGTCAGCCAAAAATCTGATCCGTATGTCCAATGTAACGTTGGTTTGTACGACGGATGATCCGGTGGATGACCTCCATTATCATCAGCAGATCAAAGCGGACAAGGATTTTGACGTGCAGGTACTTCCGGCATGGCGCCCGGATATTATCATGAGTCCGGAAAAAGAAGGATTCCTCTCTTATGTACAGAAACTGGCAGAAGTAAGTGATATTGACATTACCGGATTTGCGTCTCTGAAAGAGGCTCTTGTGAAACGACTGGATTATTTTGTGGAAAATGGCTGTCTGGTAACCGACCACGGCTTGGATTATCCACAGTACCGCCCGACGACTGAGGAAGAAATGGACATCCTCGTACGCCGTGTATTGTCCGGGGAAGCTCTGGCATTTGAAGAAATGCTTCAGTACAAAACGATGCTGATGCTCTTCTTAGGACGTGAATATGCAAAGAGAAATCTGGCAATGCAGCTTCACTACGGGGCAAAGAGAGAAAATAACGAACTGGTTTATCAGAGTGCCGGAGCCAATGCCGGCATCGACTGCATCAATGAAAAGGGATTTAGTGCGGAAGTCGCAGATCTTCTGAATGCTCTCGCCAAGACAGGCGAACTGCCAAAGACCATTCTGTATTCTCTGAATCCGGTTGACAATGCCGTGATCGGTACGATGATCGGCTGCTTCCAGAATGAAGATGCTGTAGGTAAGATCCAGCAGGGTTCCGCATGGTGGTTTAACGATCATAAGTATGGCATGACACAGCAGATCACATCCCTTGCAAGTCTTGGACTTTTGGGTAACTTTATCGGAATGCTGACCGATTCGAGAAGTTTTGTATCCTATCCGCGCCATGAGTATTTCCGCCGGATCTTGTGTGATTTTATCGGAAAACTGGTAGAAAATGGAGAATATCCACAGGACTACGAAGTGCTTGGCGAGATGGTGAAAAACATTTCGTATTATAATGCCGTAAGATATTTTGGATTCGATTTATAAAATTTACAGAATTTGGAAGGAGATCATAATGACATTTACGTTAGTAAAAGAAAACGCAGCACAGATTTGTATTGATAATCATGCGTCAGATTATAAGGGACTGAAGCATGTGGCAAAGATTCTTGCCGGAGATATTTTGACAGTAACGGGAAAAGAGCCGGAGATCGTAGAGCAGCTTCAGAATGTGCCGCAGATCGTGGCAGCGACAAAGGGAGCTTCGGATATTCTTGCAAAATGGGAAGAGGAAAAGAAAATTGATCTTTCTGTATTGGAAGGGAAACGTGAAGTTTTTACGGTGCAGCTGATCGAAGAAGACGGCGCGGAAAAACTGGTGATTGCCGGTACAGAGACCATTGCGACCCTGTATGGAATGTACTATATCTCTGAGAATATCGGAGTATCCCCGTGGGTGTACTGGGCAGATGTGTCTCCCGCAAGAAAAGAAGAAATTGTATTTGATGAGAGTATCTGCACTGTCTCCAAAGAGCCGTCCGTACGTTATCGTGGATTTTTCATGAACGATGAATGGCCGTCTCTCGGAAATTTTGTCATGAATACATTTGGAGACTTCAACGAGTTCTTTTACGAAAAAGTATTTGATCTTTTGCTGCGTCTGAAAGGAAACTATTTTTGGCCGGCGATGTGGTCTGCCTCCCTTCCGCTGGATGGCTCGGAAGATCCATTGGCAATTCTGAAACTGGGAACGGAACTTGGTATCACGATTGGACAGTCGCATCATGAACCACTGACCCGTGCCAGTGAAGAGTGGGATAAAGTCAAAACCGATACCAACAATGTCGGATATGGAAAAGATTGGAATTATTATACAAATAAAGAGGGACTCTACCGTTATTGGAAAGACGGTATGAAACGTGACAAAGACTTTAAGCATATGATCACGATTGGAATGCGTGGAGAGCGTGATACGATGATGCTTGGAGAAAATTCGACCATTCAGGAAAATGTCGAACTTCTCCGCGAGATCATTACCGATCAGAATAAGATCATCAAAGAGACCGGATGCGATCATATGCCGAAAATGCTTGCTTTGTATAAAGAAGTGGAAGGTTTTTATTATGGTGGAAACGGTGTGAAAGGACTTCGTTCCTGGGATGGTCTGGATGACACGATCCTTCTGCTTTCCGACGATAACTTTGGAAATGTGAGAACCCTTCCAACCAAAGATCTGAAAGACCGCAAACCGGGCTGGGGATTGTATTACCATTTTGATTATCATGGTTCACCGATCTCCTACGAATGGGTCAATTCCACCCCTCTTCCAAAAGTGTGGGAGCAGGTGACGATGGCATACGAATACGGCATCCGTGACCTCTGGATCGTAAATGTCGGAGATATCCGCCCGGATGAGCTGCCATTGTCTTATTTTATGGCGCTTGCTTATGATTTTGAGAGTATGGGAACCGGTCATGCCAATGAGACGGATCAGTTCCTTGCCTCCTGGGTAGAGCAGCAGTTTGGTGCGCATATCAAGGATGAGACGACCAAAAAAGAGATTGCAGATGTACTGCGTGAATATACGAGAATTCATGGAATGAGACGACCGGAGGCGATGAATCCGGACGTATATCATGTGTCTCATTTTAATGAAACAAAACGCATGATCGCACGTTGTACAAAATTAATGCAGCAGACGGAGAATTTGCAGACAAAGATTCCGGAGGCTTCCAAAGATGCATTTTACGGATTGGTATATTATCCGGCAGTTGCAGGAATGAATTTGCAGCTGATGAGTCTTCATGCAGCACTGGCAAACTGGTATGCGGAATATGAACTCTCTGCGGCAAATACCTACGATGCGCTGGTAAAACAGGAAATTGAAAGAGATCAAAAACTGACCGATTATTACAATAAAGAAATGGCAGGCGGTAAATGGGATGGCATGATGCTTTCCCCACATGCTTGTTTTGTCACTTGGAATGATGAGGGATGGCATTATCCGGAAACAAAAACGATCTGTATCAATACGAAGAGCCGGATGATGGTTCATGCGGAAAATGCGGATGAATTTGTCTCTGAAGGAACAACTTCTCTTCCGGAGTTTACAAAAAATGGAAATGAAACATATGAGATCGAACTGGCAAATGCCGGCGCGGTTGCGTATGATTTTTCAGTACTGGCAGAAGAGGGAATCTGCGTAAGCCAGACGGAAGGAACGGTAGCAAGCGATATTGTGACATTGCAGGTAAGCATTGAACAGAAAGAACAGCAGTCGTTTGAGCGGACGCTTACGATCGCCGGAGCAGATCAGAAAGTCAATGTGACCGTATGCTTTAAGGCGGCTGTCGATGTTCCGGAAGGAACCTTTATCGAGCGCGATGGCATCGTATCGATCGAAGCAGCTCATTTTGCCGGAAAAGAAGCCTTTGAAGGATATGATTTCAAAGAGCTGGAAGAATATGGAAAGACACTGTCCTCCATGAAAGTATATCCATGCGACCGCAATTTTGACGAGATCGGAAAGGCACCATGTCTGACCTATCGTGTTTATGTTGAGGAAGCGGGTGTTTATATGCTCAAAACCATTACGGCACCAACGAACAACCTCGAAGATGGACGCACCATGCGCTATGCCGCACAGATTGGCGACGGCGAGATCAAAGTGGGTGACACGATTCCGAAAGAAAATTATAATATCGGCGGAGGCCCGTGGGAAAAGAAATCCTGGTCGATGGGTGTACTGAATAACAGCCATTACGGAATTACCGGACACGATCTGGAAGCCGGATACAATGAAATACATATTTATGGGGTAGATGCCGGACTGGTTTTACAAAAACTGGTATTGTACCGCGGTGGTCTGGAAGAGTCTTACCTTGGACCAAAGGAAAGTCCACAGGCATAAAAGCAAAAGGAGAAAGGCGAAAAAACAATGAAAGAAAAGAAAGGTATTATTATAACAATTGTAGTAGCGGTTATTGTATTGGGAGTACTGTCCTATGCCCTTGCGACGCGGCATAAGGCAAACGAATCAAAGATTTCTGAAAACCAGAAAACGACGGAAAGCCAGCAGAATGCTGTGTCCGAGAGTGCGGTCAGCCCGGCAGCGGTTGTCACGGAAGAGACACCGGCAAAGGACATTTATAAGGATTATTTCCTTGTCGGAGCCGCCATCAACGGAAGCGATATTGATACGATGGCGATCAAGCACAAAGGAATGGCGAAGATTCTGAAAGAGAACTTCAATTCCACGACATTGTCCAATCTGATGAAGCCGGATTATCTGCTGGACGAAAAGGCGACAAAAAAGAGTAAAGACGGGATGCCGGTATGCAAATTTGATACCTGTGACCCGGCACTCAAATTCTGTCAGGAAAACGGAATTAAGATGCGTGGCCACACATTGATCTGGCACAATCAGACGCCAAGCTGGCTCTTTTACAAAAATTATGATGTGAAATCCGGAAAACTTGCTGATGCGAAGACCATGGCAAAACGTATGGAAAGTTATATCAAGCAGGTGATCACGCACTGTCAGAAGAAATATCCCGGTGTTGTGTATGCGTGGGATGTTGTGAATGAATGCGTTTGTACCGATGCGGGAAGTTTTGTTGTGACGAAGGGTGGCTGGAAACTCCGCGCGGATACGAAAAAGGACAATGACTTTACGCATGAGCAGGCAGTCCAGAACTACTGGTATACGACGATGGGCGAGGATTATGTGGAAAAAGCATTTGCCTTTGCCCGCAAATACGCAGAGAAAGACGTCAAATTGTTCTATAACGACTACAATGTCTTTATGGATAAAAAAATGGAAAATATTTACAAAATGGTTGAGCAGTTAAAAGAAAAAGGACTGATTGACGGAATCGGACTTCAGCCGACGGTAGGCATCGACTGGCCGGAACTTGACAGCGAAAATGACGGAAGTTTCCGCAAATGTCTGGAAACCTATGCGAAACTCGGTTTGGAATTACAAGTGACCGAACTGAATTTCCGTATTGAAGACGGTACAACCGACGAAGAGCTGTTGCGGAGACAGTCCGACCGTTACGAGGAAATGATGCGCCTTCTTGTTGAAGAAGATACCGAGAGCGGCGGGCCATGTAATATTACGAGTGTAACCGTATTCGGAATCTGCGACGATTATCCGCTGTATGGAGAGGATTTTCAGCAGAATCTGTATCTGTATGACAAAAACTGTAAGCCAAAGCCTTGCTATTACGGATTTATCAAGCCGGGAATTGAGGCAGCGAACAATAAAAAATAAAGAGAACCGGGAGGATTTGTTATGGCTGAAAAATGTATTGAGCTAAAAGGGATCACAAAAGCATTTGACGGACAAATCGTTCTAGATCATATGAATCTTGATATTCATGAGAATGAATTTGTGACATTGCTTGGGCCAAGTGGTTGTGGAAAAACCACGACACTGCGGATCATGGGAGGATTTGAAACGGCGGATGAGGGGCAGGTTCTGCTCAATGGAACCGATATTGCCCGTGTGCCGGCGAATAAGCGCCCAATCAATACCGTGTTTCAAAAATATGCGTTGTTTTCACACATGAATATCGAGGAAAATATTGCATTTGGGTTAAAAATTAAGAAAAAATCCAAAGACTATATCAGGGACAAGATCAAATATGCTCTGAAACTGGTAAATCTGGATGGGTATGAGAAACGTATGCCGGATTCCCTAAGTGGAGGGCAGCAGCAGCGTATCGCAATTGCGCGTGCGATTGTAAATGAACCGAAAATCCTTCTTTTGGACGAACCACTTGGTGCACTGGATCTGAAACTGCGTCAGGGGATGCAGTACGAACTCATCCGTCTGAAAGAAGAACTCGGCATTACGTTTGTCTATGTCACACACGATCAGGAAGAGGCACTTACGATGTCCGATACCATTGTCGTGATGAATCAGGGATACATTCAGCAGATCGGTACACCGGAAGACATTTACAATGAGCCGCAGAATGCGTTTGTCGCGGATTTTATCGGCGAGAGCAATATCCTTTCGGCGACGATGGTGCACGACCGTCTTGTCAATATTCAGGGGCAGGATTTTGAATGTGTCGATGTCGGATTCGGTGAAAATAAACCGGTAGATGTCGTGATAAGACCGGAGGATATGATCCTTGTACCCCCGGAAAAAGGTACGATGCGTGCAAAAGTGAAATCCCTTGTATTCAAAGGGGTACACTATGAAATGGAGATGGAAGCACTCGGATTTACGTGGCTGGTACACAGTACGAGCCTTGCGGAAGTCGGAAGCGAAGTGGGACTGTTTATCGATCCATTTAACATCCAGATTATGCACAAACCGGAAAATGAGGCAGAGGAGGCGTTTGCCGGTGAATGAGAAAAAGATGACGAGACGCCTTGCGTATCCGTATATTGTGTGGATGGCAATTTTTGTCATTGTACCGCTGATCATCGTATGTATATACGGACTGACGGATAAAACCGGTGCCTTTACTCTGGAAAATGTGAAGAGTATTGCGTCGCCGGTTCATGTAAAAGCCTTATTTTTGTCACTAAAATTGTCTATTATAAGTACCGTGTTATGTTTTGTCCTCGCCCTGCCACTGGCACTGGTGATCCGGGGACTGCATTTGAAAAGCAGTGGATTTATCATATTTGTATTCATCCTTCCGATGTGGATGAACTTTTTGCTACGCACGATTGCCTGGCAGTCATTATTGGAAAAAACGGGCGTGATCAATATGATATTACAGTCGTTTGGACTGCCAAAGCAGAATCTGATCAATACCGAGGGAGCGATCATTCTTGGTATGATCTACAATTTTCTGCCATTTATGGTACTGCCAATCTACAATTCGCTCATCAAGATCCCACAGGATACCTTTGATGCGGCAAAAGATCTTGGGGCAAACTGGATACAGACATTGTGGCGTATTACTCTGCCACAGGTATTTCCGGGAATTGTCAGCGGCATTACGATGGTGTTTGTGCCGGCGATGACGACGTTCGTTATCTCTAACCTGCTGGGAGGAGCGAAGATCAATCTGATCGGAAATGTGATCGAGCAGGAGTTTACGACCGCCAACAACTGGTATGGCGGAGCAGGACTGTCCATTGTTTTGATGATACTGATCCTTGGAAGTATGGCGGTTATGTCACACTTTGATAAGGATGGAGAGGGGGCAGCGATATGGTAGGAAAAACGCTCGCAAAAATTGGCGGAAAGATTTATCTTGCCCTGATTTTTATCTTTTTGTATGCTCCGATCGCTACACTCATTGTATTGTCGTTTAATGAGTCAAAATTCCGCGGAAAATGGGGCGGTTTCAGCTTAAAATGGTACGAGAGCCTGTTTGCCTCCCGTGAAATCATGGAGGCATTGTGGACAACGCTTTTACTGGCATTTTTGTCTGCACTGATCGCGACGATCCTCGGAACAATGGTTTCTTTTGCCATGAACCGCATGAAAAAACTGCCGCGTATGATTTTGATGACGGTAACCAACATTCCGATGCTCAATGCCGATATTGTAACAGGAATCTCGTTGATGCTTTTATTTATTGCACTGCGTTACCAAATGGGATTTGGCAGTGTGCTGATAGCACATATTACCTTTAACCTGCCTTACGTGGTGTTAAGTGTCCTGCCAAAATTAAAGCAGATGAATAAAAGTGTATTTGAGGCGGCGCTGGATCTTGGTGCAAGCCGTCAGTATGCGTTTGTGAAAGTTGTATTTCCGGATATTTTACCGGGAATTTTAACCGGATTTTTGTTGGCCTTTACGATGTCGCTGGACGATTTTATCATTACCCATTTTACCAAAGGTGTGGGGATGGATACGTTGTCAACAAAAATCTATGCGGAGGTGCGAAAAGGCATAAAACCGGAGATTTACGCACTTTCTACCATTTTATTTGCAGCCATATTTATCGTGTTGATCGTTGTCAACCGCAGACAGAAAGCAGAGGAAAAATAGATGAAAAAAAGCATGAAGAAAATTCTGGCACTGACACTTGCGACCGCTTTATTTACGACCGGACTTACAGCTTGTTCTTCCGGAGGAAGCAAGACGGGAGATGCCGGCGAATTGTATGTTTATAACTGGGGAGAATATTTTGATCCGGATGCGTTAGCGATGTTTGAAGAGGAGACGGGCATCAAAGTGACGTATGATGAGTATGAGACCAATGAAGTGATGTATCCGATCATATCCAATGGTGCCGCTTCGTATGATCTTGTCTGCCCTTCCGATTATATGGTGCAGCGTATGATTTCCGAGGATCTTGTCGAAGAGATCAATTTTGACAATGTGCCGAATATAAAATATGTAGACAGCCAATATATGGATGCCAGCAAGGAATTTGATCCGGAAAATAAATACAGTGTTCCGTATCTTTGGGGAACAGTTGGCATATTATACAATAAAACAATGGTAAAAGAACCGGTGGACAGCTGGGGGATTTTGTGGGATACCAAATATAAGGATAACATTTTGATGCAGAAAAGTGTTCGAGATGCGTTTGGTATTACTTTGAAATACCTTGGTTATTCACTCAACAGCACAGACGAAAAGCAGTTAGAAGAAGCCAAGCAGAAACTGATCGAGCAGAAGAAATCCGGTGTCGTACAGGCATATGTGGTCGATGAAGTGCGTGATAAAATGATCGGAAATGAGGCAGCGATCGGTGTGATCTATTCGGGAGAGGCGCTGACCTGCCAGAAGGAAAATCCGGATCTGGAGTATGTAATTCCGAAGGAAGGAAGCAACTTGTGGATTGATTCCTGGGTCATTCCGAAGGGAGCAAAGAACAAAGAAAATGCGGAGAAGTTTTTGAATTTCCTCTGTAAGCCGGAAATTGCAAAAATGAACTTTGATTATATCACGTATTCAATTCCAAATGAAGAGGGACGCAAATTGATCGAAGATGCGTCAGAGAGGGACAGCAAGATTGCATTCCCGGATTGGGATTCTCTGACAAATTGTGAGACATTGAAATATCTCGGGGATGATGTCGATAAGATTTATAATGAGAAATGGAAGGAGATCATGGCACAATGAAAGTATTACTGATCAATGGAAGTGCAAAAGAAAAGGGATGCACATTTACGGCACTCAGTGAGGTGGCGCGTGGATTAAATGAAAGCGGCGTGGAGACGGAGATTATCTCGCTTGGTACAAAACCGGTCGCGGATTGTATGGGCTGCGGAAAATGCCGGGAAACCGGGGCGTGTGTATTTGGAGATATTGTAAATGAAATCGTTGAAAAGGCGAAGGCCGCCGATGGCTTTGTCTTTGGTTCTCCGGTCTATTATGCGCATGCGAGCGGACGGCTTCTGTCTGTCCTTGACCGTGCTTTTTACTCCGGTGGAAAAGAATTTGCATTTAAGCCGGGAGCAGCGGTGGTAAGTGCCAGACGAGGCGGTACGACGGCATCTCTGGAAGTGATCAATAAGCATTTTTCCATCAATCAGATGCCGATTGTAACTTCCAATTATTGGAATATGGTGCATGGAAATACACCGGATGAAGTCCGTCAGGACAAAGAGGGGATGCGTACAATGTACAATCTCGGCCGCAATATGGCATGGATGATAAAATGCATTCAGGCAGGACCGGAACATCCGCAAAATGAGAAAGAGAGCACGAATTTTATTCGTTAAGCATACGTTGACGAACATAGAAAGAACCGTTATAATAAAACACAGGTATAGGAAGAAGGAGGAAGCGTAATGTATACAGTAGATTTACAGGACTGCATTGATAAGATGGATCTGGAATGTCTCACGCCGGATGTGGATATTTCACAGATTAAGATCACGCAGTCGGATATTAACCGCCCGGCGCTTCAGCTGGCAGGATTTTTTGATTATTTTGACCACCACCGTGTACAGATTATCGGTCATGTGGAAAATACGTATATGGAAAAGCAGGGGCTTGAGTACAGCGTAGAGATGATGGGACGTATCATGTCCTACAAAGTACCGTGTATCGTGTATTGCCGCGATATGGCGGTGCCGGATGCCATTCTTGAAGTGGCAGACAAAGCCGGTGTGCCGATCCTGCGTACGAAGCAGACGACTTCCTCATTTTCTTCGGAATTGAACCGCTGGCTGAAAGTCGAACTTGCACCGCGAATCAGCATTCACGGCGTTTTGGTCGATATTTACGGCGAAGGTGTGCTGATTACCGGAGAAAGTGGAATCGGTAAAAGTGAAGTCGCTTTGGAACTGATCCATCGCGGACACCGTCTCGTGTCGGACGACGTTGTTGAAATCAAGAAAGTCAGCGACGCGACCTTGATCGGTACCGCTCCCGATATCACGAGACATTTTATTGAACTTCGTGGAATCGGAATCATCGATGCCAAAGCCTTGTTTGGTGTGGAAAGCGTAAAAAATACCCAGTCGATCGATCTTGTTATCAAACTCGAAGAGTGGAACAAAGAGCAGGATTATGACCGCATGGGATTGGAAGAAAAATACATCGAATATCTCGGAAATAAAGTGGTATGCCATTCGATCCCGATTCGTCCGGGACGAAATCTCGCAATTATCTGTGAATCGGCAGCCGTCAACTTCCGTCAGAAAAAGATGGGATATAATGCAGCAAAAGAATTGTACAATCGTGTAACCGCAAGATTGCCGGAATAAAGATACGCAGTCAGAAGGAGGAAAGTCATGGAAAAGTTTTACGTAGGTGTCGATGTCGGAGGCACATCGATCAAGATGGGAATGTTTTCACATACCGGGGAATTGCTTGAAAAATGGGAAATTCCGACGCGTGTGGATGAAGATGAAGAAACGGACCGGATCCTTCCGGACATCGCCGCAAGCATTGAAGAAAAGCGTGCGGAAAAAAATGGAAATATTGTCGGTATCGGACTCGGCATCCCGGGACCGGTGACAGACGACGGAACCGTGTTAAAATGCGCCAATATTCATTGGCCGGTATTTAATGTCAAAGAAAAATTGTTTAATCTGACCGGCGTAGCCAATATCCGTGTCGGAAACGATGCCAATGTCGCAGCTCTTGGCGAAATGTGGAAAGGCGGCGGACGCGGCTTTGACAGTATCGTCATGGTAACACTCGGAACTGGTGTCGGTGGTGGAGTTATCCTCGGTGGCAAGATTTTGACCGGAGCCAAAGGAGCAGCCGGAGAAATCGGTCATATGACCGTAGAATACGACGAAGAAGAGACGTGTAACTGCGGAACCAAAGGCTGCCTTGAGCAGTATGCTTCTGCGACGGGAATCGTTCGTCTGGCGAAAAAACAGATGGTCGAAACGTCTTCTCTGGCAAAAATTGACAATCTTACAGCGAAAGATGTTTTTGATGAAGCAAAAGCCGGAGATGCGTATGCACTTCAGATCGTAGACCAGTTTGCCCACTATCTTGGTGTGGCACTTGGCAATGTTGCCCAGATCATTGATCCGGAAGCATTCGTAATTGGCGGTGGAGTGGCGAGAGCCGGCAGTATCATTACGGAAAGCATTGAAAAATATTATAATGACAGTGTAATGTTTGCCCTGCGCGGCAAGCAGTTCAATCTGGCAGAACTTGGAAATGACGCGGGCATTTACGGTGCTGTGCGTATGGTCCTGTAAGAAAGGAATCAGAGAGCGTGATACAGTTAAAAGAAGGAGAACTTCTGAGGAATCATACGACATTTCGTATTGGCGGAGCGGCAAAATATTTTGCTGTGCCTAAAAACGAAGAGGAGATCATGGAAGCGGTGGATTTTGCCATCGTGAAGGACTTACCCTACTATATTCTTGGAAAAGGCAGCAACGTATTGTTTGCCGATGAAGGATATCCCGGTGTGATCATTGAAATCGGGGCAGGCATGGAAAAGGTGGAACGTATCGGAGACACCGGAATCCGTGCACAGGCAGGCGTATCACTAAGTGCGCTGGCGGCATTTGCAGCGAGAGAGGGACTGAGCGGACTGGAGTTTGCCGGTGGGATTCCGGGAACTCTCGGAGGTGCCGTAACGATGAATGCCGGAGCGTATGGCGGTGAGATGAAAGATGTCATCGTAAGTGCGAAAGTGATGGACGAAGAAGGTGCGGTAAAAGTGCTTTCTTGCGGGGAACTGGAGCTTGGGTATCGTACAAGCATCGTGCAAAAGAAACAGCTCGTCGTGTTGGAAGCAGAATTTCTGTTAAACCCGGGAACAACGGAAGAGATTCAGAATACGATGAAGGAATTAAACGCAAAAAGAAGGGAAAAACAGCCGTTGGAATATCCAAGTGCCGGAAGTACGTTTAAGCGTCCGGAAGGAT
>CAJMFH010000009.1 GCA_905212635.1 uncultured Lachnoclostridium sp.
GCACGCCGTAAAGCGGAGGAAGAGGCTCGTCAAAAAGCGGAAGAAGAGGCAACCCGTCAAAAAGCGGAAGAGCAAGCTCGTCGTAAAGCCGAGGAAGAAGAGCAACTTCGTCAGGCTGCGGAGGAAGAGGCAAGACGCAAGGCAGAAGAAGAGGCATTATTGAAAGCGCAGGCGGAAGAAAAAGCACGCCGTGAGCAGGAAGAAATAGAGGAAGCTGCCCGGAAAAAACAGGAAGAGATTTTAGAAGAGGCAGCGAAAGAGGCAGAAAAAGAAACAGTTTTTGATCCGATGAATCCGAATCAGGAAGATTTGCCGGTTTGGCAGGTTGGAGATGTTAATGTTGATTTGGCAGCACCTGCACAGGATGAAAATATTATTTTATCCGGTGAGATTACAGCAGCTGCTGCGGCATCTGAGAAAGAGGACAACCTCGCAGCTATGCTTCAGGAAGAGCAGCCGAGTGGACTTGGCAGTGTCGAGTTTGTGACTGGAGGCTCGCTGGATTCCGTAGATGCTTCTGTGAATTCGCAGTCGGATTTTGGTGGATTGACAACACTGGAATTTGGTACGGCAGCATCTTCAGAGCAGAAAGAAAAAATGACAGCCGGAAAAGTATATCGTTTTGATGATGAATTACATGAAGTTATATTTAAGACAAGAAAACTAACCGATGAATTTAATCAGACACGATATGATGATGTAGACGGCAGAGAACGTATCATACGTGATCTATTTGGCAGTGTTGGCGCAAAAGTATGTGTAGAACCACCGTTCCGCTGTGATTATGGATTTAATATTCATGTTGGAGATGATTTCTATGCAAATTATGGCTGTGTAATTTTAGATTCTGCGAAAGTTACAATCGGAGATCATGTATTTTTGGGACCAAATGTACAGATTTATACACCATGTCATCCAATCTATGCACCTGCCCGGAATGAAGGCTATGAATATGCAAAAGAAGTGACAATTGGTGATGATGTATGGGTTGGCGGCAATGTTACGATTGTGCCGGGAGCGCATATTGGAAGCAATGTTGTGATTGGAGCCGGATCGGTTGTAACTGGTGATATTCCGGATGGTGTTGTTGCAGCAGGAAATCCATGCCGTATCATTCGAAAGATTACAGAGCAGGACAAGCAGAACTGGCTGGATAAAAAAGAAAATGAATAAATAATTCCGGATTGAAATTAAAATAACCAAAGAACCTTCGAAAACGCAAAACGTAATCGAAGGTTCTTTGTGATATGGTAAGGATTTATAATTTATGGATACCAAAATTGCTCTGTCCTAGTGAATAGAATCCCGATAATCTCGTGAAGCAGCGAAAAACTGATTGATTTCATTTCCCTGCTCTTGGGAGATGTAGGTACGCATCTTTGTTAATTCGCCAATCATAAGAGAAAGAAAATGGTCAATACTCTCTGCATTTGAGAGGCAGATACTTTCCCACATTTCCGGAGAAGAGGAGGCAATTCGTGTAATATCCTTGAAACCGCCGGCGGCAAAGGCTTTCATAAGTTCATTTGGCGTATCATTTTCGCGAACCATGTTGACGAGAGAAGCCGCTACAATGTGCGGTACATGGCTGATCGCAGCAGTGATGTCGTCATGAAGAGAGGCATCTACGTCCGCGAAAACAGCGCCTGTTCCGGAAAGAATTTTTTTCAAAAAAAGAATACTTTCTTTCGGTGTGGTCTTGCAGGGGGTGAGAAGATAGTAGGAGTTCTGCAATAAATCATCAGAAGAATTTGCAAACCCTGTTTTTTCGGAACCTGCCATAGGATGTCCACCGATAAATTGAGATTCAAGTCCCAGTTTCTCGACTTCTTTGTGGATATTTCCCTTTACACTTCCAACGTCTGTAATAATACATTTTTTGTCAATAAGAGATTTCAATTGAGACAAAAATTGTATGTTTTGCAATACGGGAGCACATAAGAAGATGATATCACACTCCGAAAAATGGGAATCGATATGATAGTAGATTTCACTGATAATTCCGTCCTTTTTTCCTTGTATCAAATCTTCGTTTTTTCTACGACTGTAGACTATGATTTTGGAAGCGGGAAAATTTTTTCGGATAGAACGGGCAATCGAACCGCCGATCAGACCAAGCCCTAAAAAACCTATTGTAATCTGCTTCATAATGTCCTCCTTGTGTGTTCAAACATAATAATTACATTTATTTTACCTCAAAATTCCATGATTGTAAATAAATGATTCAAAATCCCTTTGAATTTCAGAGTGCTTTATGGTATCATTTAAGAAAGATTAAGTAGAAAGGAAGCAGATAAAATGAAAGATATAACAATTTCAGATTCCATTTTTTATGTAGGTGCGGACGATACGACACTGGATCTTTTTGAAAGCCAGTACATTGTTCCGGAAGGCGTGTCATACAATTCTTATGTAATTATGGATGATAAAATTACGATTATGGATACCGTGGATCAACGTGCGACAGATGAGTGGATCGACAATGTGAAGAACGTTCTTCAGGAGAAAACGCCGTCGTATCTTGTGGTATCCCATATGGAGCCGGATCACGCAGCAAATATTCAGAAAATCGCGGAAATGTATCCGGAAATGAAGATTATTGGAAATGCAAAGACGTTTTCGATGATGCCGCAGTTCTTTGATTTTGATCTGAGTGACCGCAGCGTAGTGGTAAAAGAAGGCGAAGAAATTTCGCTGGGAGCACATACACTTCAGTTTTTCATGGCACCGATGGTACATTGGCCGGAAGTTATGGTAACCTATGAAAAGAGCGAAAAAATCTTATTTTCAGCAGATGGATTTGGAAAATTCGGTGCATTGTCTGTAGAGGCAGATTGGGCTTGTGAAGCCAGAAGATATTATTTTAACATTGTAGGAAAATATGGTGCGCAGGTTCAGGCACTGTTGAAGAAAGCGGCGACATTGGATATTCAGATGATCTGTCCGCTTCATGGACCGATTTTGAAAGAAAATCTTGGCTATTACATTGACAAGTATAATACCTGGAGCAGTTACGAACCGGAGGATGAGGGAGTATTGGTAGCATATGCTTCTATCCATGGAAATACAGCAAAAGCCGCAGAGAAGATGGCGGAAATCCTGAAGGAAAAGGGCGCAAAGAAAGTGGTTGTCAGCGATCTTTCCCGTGAGGATATGGCAGAAGTGATCGAAGATGCGTTCAGGTATGACAAGATTGTGGTAGCGGCAGCAACGTACGATGGTGGAATTTTCCCGGTTATGGAAGACTTCCTTCGCCATTTAAAGAGCAAAAATTATCAGAAACGTACCGTCGGTATTATGGAAAATGGTTCCTGGGCGCCGATGGCAGGAAAGCAGATGCGTGCAATTCTTGAAGAGATGAAAAATCTTACCATTTGCGACAGCCAGGTAACGATCCGTTCTACAATGAATGATAAAAATGTAGAGGAAATGAACCAGCTGGCAGAAGAACTTTTGGCAAAATAAGGAAAATGAAGAAAAATAAATGTCCGTCACAGAGAAGTTGTTTCCCTGCGGCGGACATTTTTATCTTCTTAATAAAGCAATTACAGTTTTGAATATCCGTAACTATTTACAATAGCATCAATTTTCTGTCCGGCATGACAAAGAGGACAGTCTCTCTGTGTAAAAGACTTATAATCCGAGAAATCCTCTGTAGTAAAGATGGAGCGAACCGGGTATCCGTGAATTTCATCTTTCGCACTAAAGATGGCAGACAATCCCTGAATGATTCCCCCATAATATTCCAAGCACTCCAGACATTGATCAATCGTTTTTCCGGTAGTAGCAGATGCTACCAGTAACAGAATATTTTTTCCTCTTACCATTGGCTGGATATTATCGCGGAAAAACATCTGTCCGCTGGAATCAAATTCCGGTTCAATAACATAGATACTCTGATGGGCATTCATGGAAATAACTCCCGCATCCGTAAGAATTTCGGCAAGATAAGCACCAATTACATAAGTTCCGTCCATGCAGACGATCGCATCGATCGGGGTATTGTATTTGTAGTGATTTGCCATGGTAGAAGCGACGGCTTTTGCTTCGCGCTGTCCAACTTTCAAACGTGTCATGTCCATGTAATAGTTAATGTGGGAGTGGCTGGTAGCAAAATGCCCCGGAACCACTTTCAGTAAAATTTTGCTGTTGATCCTTGATGGTATTTTAATCGCATTTTCAAACATAGGCAACCTCCTGTATGATTGTAGTATTTGAAACCCAATATTATTTTACCGGTTCACCGGTGGCAGTTTCCTCCGAAGAATCCCCGTCGCCGTCTTCTTCCTGTTTTTTGGGCTGCTGTGACAGCAGCGTCAGGATGGAGAGAAGAATCGTCAGAACGATAGGAGCTGCATAAATGATCGTTCGGATATCCGAACGAACCCAGACACCCGGTGTATTAAACCAGATAAACAAAGTGAGGTAGGTGGTAAACACCAGAGTCCCGAAAATGATGCCTAAAATCTGGCCGATACGTTTTCCCTTTAACCAGGAGGTCCAAAGGCAATACACCAGAAAAAAAGCAAGTGCACTGTCAAAAAGACCAAAGATAAGCATACCAACATTTATTCCCATAGGACTGTCCTCCGTTTCAAATTATGTTCTGTTTCATAAAAATAGTATACTACATTTTCAAAAAAATTTCCATAATTTTTTGTTGACAAGTTAAAAAAAATGTGATATTGTAATAAAGCACGCAGGAATGGCGGAATTGGCAGACGCGCACGGTTCAGGTCCGTGTGGTAGCAATACCATGAGGGTTCAAGTCCCTTTTCCTGCATTTTAACTCTGTTCAGTGTATGGGCAGAGTTTTTTTATTGTATCTGTTAGGTAAATTGGTCTGTCGGATTTCACAAAAAATTCGTAGAGTTTGTTCTTTACAAAAGAAAATATTATGGTAAAATATTATTATATGCTTTGTGCAAAATAAATGTATTTCGGAGGGTAATAATGAACAACGCAAAAAAATTAGCAAAAAACAACGGAGTAAGTAAGAAACAGGGAGGGGGCACCAGTACTTTGTCTTTTGTTTCTTCTAAAAATAAGGTTCTGGCTATCTTGGGAATTCTTGCAGTTATCGTATTGTGCGCAGGAGTATGTTATATGCAGCTTCGTCCGCGTGCTGTATTGATCGTTTCCACAACAGATGAAAACGGAACACAGAAAAAAGACACGGTTTATATGAAAGAAGCGGTTTACAGCATTTACCAGGTGGAAAACCAGTACAATCAGTATTCTTCCATTTATCAGCAGTTGTATGGAAAGACATATTGGGAAATGGAAGATGTTGACAGTAAAGGAAGAAATGGTGCTTCCGCTGCAAAAAAACAGGTGATGGATTCTTTGAAACAGCGCGAGATTCTTTACATGGAGGCACAGAAGAGAGGATATTCCCTCACGGATGAGGAAGTGAAGACCGCAGAAGAAAGCGTTGCCACGACGATGAAGAATTTTACGGATAAACAGAAGAAATTAGAAGGGTTGGATGAAAAGACACTGAAAAGTGAGTTTAAGAAAAATGCTTTGGTTGAGAAATTCCGCCAGATTCTTATAAAAGAGAGCGGTGTGGATGAGGAAGCATTGAAAGCGACCGTTAATAAAAAAGATTACAGACAGTATACATTGCAGTATTATAAAGTCAGCAATCAGGAGACAAGCGGAAAAGAAACAAAAGAGGTTTCCGCAGAGCAGAAACAGACAAATCTTACCAATATGCAGGCTTTGCAGGAAAAAGCAAAGACGGCGGAAGATTTTACAAAACTTCTGGATGACAACGATAAAACCGGAATCCAGTATCAGACAGAAAATCTGATTAAAAAGGATCTGAAAGATTCCACATTCCTCAATAAGAAACTGCGTAATCAGATCATAAAGATGGAAAATGGACAGATTTCTGATATCATTGAGGGAGATGACGGCTATTATCTGATCAAGATGGTAAATAATAATGACAGTGAAGCCTATGACAATCAGTGTGATTCGGTTGTACAGGAAGAAGAAACAAAGCAGTTCAATGCAAGATATGCTGAATTTGCACCAAATTATGTTACGGAAGTTCAAAGTTATTGGAAAGGCCGCGTAAAACTTGGCTCTTATACAATATAAAAAGGAACTTGTAGTTATAATGACGGATAAGACAAGATAGGAGAGAAAATCATGGCTAATGTAAAGCGAATTTACGTAGAAAAGAAAGAGGACTATGCCGTAGCTGCAAAAGAGCTGAAACAGGAGGTAAAAGAATACCTCGGAATCAAGGATCTTGAGCAGGTTCGAGTATTGATTCGCTATGATGTCGAGGGCATCCAGGAAGAAACTTATAAAAAAGCACTGGCAACCGTGTTTTCAGAACCGCCGGTAGACTATGTCTATGAGGGAAGTTTTGATAAGAAAGCAGGAGACAAGGTGTTTTCCGTTCAGTATCTGCCGGGACAGTTTGACCAGCGTGCAGATTCCGCAGAACAATGTGTGAAATTGTTGAACGAAAGCGAAGAACCGGTAATCCGGTCTGCGACTACCTATGTTTTGTCAGGCAATATTTCAGAAGAAGATTTTGCCCGTATTAAAGAATACTGCATCAACCCGGTGGATTCTAAAGAGACGGATGAAACAATTCCGGAAACGTTGGTTACTAAATTTGACGAACCGGCGGATGTGAAAATTTTTGACGGCTTCAAAGATATGCCAGAGAAAGAACTGAATGAATTGTATCAGTCTCTCGGGCTTGCCATGACATTTAAAGATTTCTTACATATTCAGAACTATTTTAAAAACGAAGAAAAACGTGACCCAAGTGTGACAGAAATTCGTGTATTGGATACGTATTGGTCCGATCACTGTCGTCATACTACGTTTTTGACCGAACTGAAAAATGTAACATTCGAAGAAGGCGATTACAAAAAGCCAATTCAGGATACATTTGAGCAGTATAAAAAAGATCATGAGGCGATTTATAAAGGAAGAGACGATAAGTTCGTTTCCTTGATGGATATTGCCCTTATGGCGATGAAAAAACTTCGTGCAGAAGGAAAGCTGGAAGACATGGAAGTTTCAGATGAAATCAACGCCTGCTCGATTGTTGTTCCGGTTGAGATCGATCACGAAGATGGCAAAGGACCGGTTACGGAAGAGTGGCTTGTGTTCTTTAAAAATGAGACGCATAACCATCCAACAGAAATTGAGCCATTTGGTGGTGCAGCTACCTGTCTTGGTGGTGCAATCCGTGACCCATTGTCGGGACGTGGTTATGTGTATCAGGCAATGCGTGTTACAGGTGCCGCAGATCCGACAAAATCTTTGAAAGAGACGCTGGAAGGAAAACTGCCACAGAGAAAGATCGTGACAGGTGCTGCCAGTGGTTATAGTTCGTATGGTAACCAGATTGGACTTGCTACGGGACTGGTAGATGAGATTTATCATCCGAATTATGTGGCAAAACGTCTGGAAATTGGTGCTGTTATGGGCGCCGCACCACGTAAAAATGTAATCCGTGAAAACTCGGATCCGGATGACATCATCATTCTTCTTGGTGGAAGAACCGGAAGAGATGGCTGTGGTGGAGCGACAGGATCTTCCAAAGCACATAATACCGAATCTATCGATACGTGTGGTGCAGAAGTGCAGAAAGGTAATGCACCGACAGAGCGTAAGATTCAGAGACTGTTCCGCAGAGAAGAAGTCAGCCGTCTGATCAAAAAATGTAATGACTTTGGTGCGGGCGGTGTATCTGTTGCAATCGGAGAACTGGCAGACGGACTGCGCGTAGATCTGGATAAAGTTCCTAAGAAATATGCCGGACTGGATGGTACAGAACTTGCTATCTCCGAATCCCAGGAGCGTATGGCAATTGTTGTAGATCCAAAAGATGTAGATAAAATGCTTGGTTATGCAAATGAGGAAAATCTGGAGGCAATTCCGGTAGCTGTAGTTACGAAAACTCCGAGACTTGTTCTTTCCTGGAGAGGAAAAGAAATCGTAAATATTTCCCGTGCTTTTCTGGATACCAATGGAGCACATCAGGAAACAGATGTAACCGTTACGATGCCGTCAAAGGCAGATAACTATATGAAAAAAGTGGAAGTGAAAGACAACTTTAAAGATACTTTCACAGAGACATTAAAAGATTTGAATGTGTGCTCGAAAAAAGGTTTGGTGGAAATGTTTGACAGTTCCATTGGAGCATCAACGGTTACGATGCCATATGGTGGTAAATATCAGCTGACGCCTACTCAGACAATGATCGCGAAACTTCCTGTTCTGGATGGAAAATGTGATACGGTAACGATGATGAGTTATGGCATGGATCCATATCTTACGAGCTGGAGTCCATATCACGGTGCAGAGTATGCAGTGCTTATGTCGGTAGCAAAGATTGTGGCAGCCGGCGGTGATTACAAGAAGATCCGCTTTACCTTCCAGGAATATTTCAAACGTATGACTGAAGACAGCAAACGCTGGGGAGAACCGATGGCAGCGTTGTTGGGTGCTTACGATGCACAGATGAAATTCGGTCTTCCGTCAATCGGTGGAAAAGACAGTATGTCAGGAACTTTTAATGATATTGATGTACCACCGACATTGTGTTCTTTTGCTGTAGATGTGGCTAAGATTTCCGATGTTGTCACACCGGAATTGAAAAAAGCGGGCGATGTCCTTGTATGTCTGCCAATCCGCAAAGATGCTTATGATCTCCCGGATTACGATTATGTACTTAGCATGTACGAGACAGTAACGGCACAGATGAGAGCCGGCCTTGTGAAAGCAGCCTATGCTTTGGAAGGAAAAGGAATTGCTCAGGCAGCTGCCAAGATGGCATTTGGTAATAAACTGGGTGTTGCCTTTGAAGAAAAAGAAGCTGTTTCGACATATTTTGAACCGACTTATGGCGATTTTCTTCTTGAAGTGGATGCTACAGAAGTAGAAAAAGTAGCTTCTCTTGGATTGGATTATAAAGTGGTTGGTACCGTTACGGAGAAAGCGGAATTTACTTATGGGAAGGAAAGTGTATCGATGGAAGAGGCAATTGCTTCCTGGACACAGACATTGGAAAAAGTATTCCCAACCCGCTCCGGAGTAGAAGACAAGAAGATTGATACCGGACTGTATGATACGAAAGAGGTTTATATCTGCAAACACAAAGTAGCAAAACCAAAAGTATTTATTCCGGTATTCCCAGGTACAAACTGTGAATATGATACGATGAAATCTTTTGTGGCTGCGGGAGCAGAGACAGAAAGTATTGTATTTAAAAATATGACAGAAGCAGATATTAAAGAGAGTGTAGATGCGTTTGAAAAAGCGATTAACGAATCCCAGATCCTGATGTTCTCCGGCGGATTCAGTGCCGGTGATGAACCGGATGGTTCTGCGAAGTTTATTACTTCCGTATTCCGCAATGAGCGCATCAAAGAAGCTGTTCATCGTCTTCTTCAGGAGAGAGATGGTCTGGCACTCGGTATCTGTAATGGTTTCCAGGCATTGGTTAAACTGGGACTGGTTCCTTACGGAGAGATTAAGACGCAGAAAGACGATTCACCGACATTGACAACCAATAGCATTGGCCGTCATATCAGCAAATCGGTTTATACGAAAGTGGTTACCAATAAGTCACCATGGCTTCAGAAAGCGACACTTGGCGGAGTTTATGCTGTGCCTGCTTCTCACGGAGAGGGACGTTTTGTTGCAAGCAAAGAGTGGATTGATAAATTGTTCGAAAATGGACAGGTTGCTACACAGTATGTTGATGTAAACGGCAATCCGACGATGGATGAAGACTTCAATCCAAACGGTTCTTATTATGCAATCGAAGGAATCACAAGTCCGGACGGAAGAGTGTTAGGAAAAATGGCACACTCTGAGCGCCGCGGCGATGGTGTTGCATTGAATATCTGCGGCGACCAGAATCAGCTGATCTTTGAGAGTGGTGTAGAATACTTTAAATAAAATAGAAATGTAGGAAAGTTCTTGATAGTGGCTTACTGCATTGATTTTCGGAAAGCACCGGGGGTAACTCCGGTGCTTTTTTTGAATTGCCGGATAAAATGATATACTTGGCTGTAACCCAGTTCGGAAGCAATATCGGCAACTGACATATCCGTAGAAAGCAGGTATTCTTTCGCCGTCGTAATCTTATTTTCTATAATGTCAGACAAACAGGTCGTTCCAAATGCTTTCTTATATAAAACCTGAAAATAAGCAGGAGACAGTGTGGTTTCTTTGGCGAGATCTTTAATTTTCCAATTTTTTGCCGGGTCAGCTAAAACTTTTTTTCGTATCGCAAGAAGATTATCAAAATAAGGAACTTTAGAATTTTGATAATGCTCGGCGGACCAGGATTCGCCGACACGGGTCATGAGAAGCATCATTTGATGATATTGAATGTCAAGAACATATTCCGTTGCATCATAATATTCACGGCAAATGGCATGAATAATAGGATCAATCAAAGCATGGTTGTTAATTTTTACAGGTTGATTTAAAGGAAAGTGCAATTTGTTTAAAAAGCTATCTGTATCCCGAGGAAGAAAATGGATGTAATCGTCGCAGTATGGGTTTGTGACAGAGAGGTATTTGTAAGGGGTATAACCGGAGATGATAACGACCGATGGATCAGTGATCGTATATGTATTTTCGCGTATTTGAAGTAAAGCTGGTGTCTTTATGTATAAGAGCAGAAAGTCGGCGATACCGGAAGGACGGGAAATGGAAAAGCCTTCTTCATGAACAGTATTATAAATGGCGTTATGGATATGCATAAAATCTCTCCTTTTTCGAATTATATGTGTATTTATTGCAATTATACGATATTGAGAAACAAAAAGCAAGGTTGTAAAATAGAATCATAAAAAATATTGTTCTGTTTTTAGAAAGAATGGAGAGGTGAAAATGTTTACGAGTAAAACAAAGAAAATAGCTGCTATAGTGCTTGCTGGTGCAATTGTTTTGCCGGGGGTGGTTTCGGAAAGTTTTGTCTTTGCAAAAGCAAAGTGTACAGTAAAGAAAATGACACTTGAGGCAGGACAGAAGAGGACGATCAAAATAAAAAGCAAGGTAAAAGGGGCAAAATATATTTTTAAATCTTCCAAACCTTTGGTAGCGAAAGTGAATGCGAAAGGAATGGTAACAGCAAAAAAAGCAGGAAAAGTGGAAATTACAGTTGTTGAAAAGAGAAAAACGAAGAAAAAAACGATTGGCAGGGTCAAAGTTATGGTAAAGAATGTAAAAGATGTAATGCAGTCAGCAGAACCGTCAAAGGAACCTGCTGCAACTGCTGCTGCGGCGACAGAGGCGGCAGCAACGGTTACACCGAGCGGGGTGATGGGATCGACGGCAACACCAGCCACTGTCGTCACACCGAGTGCAACACCAAGCGAAACTCCAACGGCTACACCGCTCGAAACGGCCGCATCAAAGCCAAAAACATTTGTTGATGAGCGTTTTGAAGTCCCGGGTGAGTTTGATAAAGAGGTTAAGGATTATGAGTATGCAGATCCACAGACAATTACCTATTATTCCAAAGTGTCGGAAGCGAACCGAAAAGCGGTTGTCTATGTTCCAAAGGATTATGAAGCAGACAAAGAATATCCCATCTTATATCTGCTTCATGGGATTGGGGGGAATGAAAATGAGTGGAAACAGGGAGATCCGGAAATTATTACCGGCAATCTGACGCGGGAGGGAAAACTTCCGGAAACAATCGTTGTATGCCCGAACCAGCTTGTTCAGGTGCCGGGGGAAAAGATGCCGGGGAATTATCTTGATCCGGGAAGATTTGTTATGTTCAATCGTATGATCGATGAACTGAATACCAGTTTGATCCCGTATATGGAAGAACATTATTCCATTAAAGAAGGAAGAGATAATCATGCAATTGCCGGATTGTCAATGGGAGGAAGAACCGGGTTATATTGCGGTTTTAATATGTTAGATTATTTTAGTTATATCGGAGCATTTGAACCGGCACCGGGAGTTTTGCCGTATAGTGCGGAAGATGGACTGTTTACGGAAGAAACATTTAAAATCCCGGAGGAATATCAGGAGACTACACTGATTATGATTCAGCAGGGAGATGCCGATAATGTAGTATATGATAATCCAACAAAATATCATCAGGTTTTGGAAAAAAACGGGGTGAGGCATATGTTTAATACGGTTCCTTATGGACATGACTGGAACGCATGGAAAGAGGGATTGTACAATTTTGCAAGACGAATCTTTCAATAAATTAAGGAGGACAAATAATATGAGAAAGAAAGCAGTTGCTGTATTGCTTGCCACTGCGGTATGTTTTACAACATCACTTCCTGCGGGAGTACAGGCAGAGGCAGCGAAAAAACCAAGCTTATCAAAGAAGAGTATTCGGTTAGAAACCGGAGAAAAAGCAATTTTAAAAGTTAAAACAGTTAAGAATGCGAAAGTGACCTGGAAAAGCAGCAAAAAAAGTGTAGCAGCCATTGGAAAAAAATCAAAGAAATCAGCGCAGATCTTAGCAAAGAAAAAGGGATCTGCTAAGATTTACTGCAATGTAAAGCAGCAGAAAAAGAAATTCGTGCTTGTTTGTAAGATTAGAGTGATAAAAGCAAAACCGGCACAGCCTGTAAAAACACCGGTGCCTGTATCGGATGTAACAGCAAGTGATGCACCTGCGGCGGGAACTTCATTACCAGCGCTGACAACACCTTTGCCGGCATCAACAATGCCTTCCTCCAGTGAGGCACCTGACACTCCAACGTCAACCCCGGCAGTACAGCCAACAGCAACTGTGAAACCGGAACCAACGCTGGCACCGGCAGAAGTGGACAGTATCCGCGGCACCTATGAGGGGATTTTTGACCATATGGGAACCTGTGCCAATTATGGATCGGGCCAGCTTCAGGATGAGAAAACACTGGCATTTATCAAGAAACATTTTAACAGTATTACAATGGAAAATGAGATGAAACCAGATGCTGTTTTAGGGAATAGTGTAAATGCTATTACAAAAGAGGAAGCAGAAAAACTGGGATATGTGATCCCGGCAGAATATAAAGAGACGACGGTGCCAAAGCTGAATTTTGATAAGATTGACAAAATTTTACAAACTGCGTACGATAATGGTCTGGATCTTCGGGCACATACTTTATTATGGCATAGCCAGACTCCGTCATGGTTCTTTGGTAAAAAGTATCAGGCAAATACAGCCGTAGGAAAGACAACGATGAATGCAAGGATTGATTTTTATGTATCTACGGTGATGGATCATATCATGAAAAAGGAGAAAGAGATTGCGGGAGAAAATGGAAGAATCGTATATGCCTGGGATGTTGTAAATGAGTATCTTCATCGTGGAACAGCATGGGGATTGAACTGGACCAGTGTATACGGAGATATGAAGGGAGAACCTTCTTACGTAAAACGTGCCTTTGAACGTGCCTATGAGATGCTTGAAAAATATGATGCCACAGACAAGGTTACATTGTTCTATAATGATTATGACACTTATTTTGAAGTAGAGGATCTGATTTCCCTTGTTGATTTTATTAATAAGGACGAAAAAGTAAAAATCTGCTCCGGAATTGGGATGCAGAGCCATGTGGATATCAAGAGACCAACAATTGAGCAATATGGAAGCGCTTTGGAGAAGTTTATGGCGGCGGGATATGAGGTTCAGATTACGGAGCTTGATTTCACAATTAATTTTGATACGGATGGCAGCAAACCTTCGTATTCGTATAAAAATGAAGGGGAAACCATCGAAGAACAAGCTGTCTTTGTAAAAGAATTTATGGAAATGGTTATTGCAAAACAGAAAAACAGAGATAAGGCCATGTGTCCTAAAGGAGTGACAGGGCTTACACTCTGGGGGCTTTACGACAGTGTTTCCTGGAGAGGACAGTGCCAGCCACTGCTTTTCGGTAAATCAATAGAGGATCCAAAACCGGCGTTTGATGCTTTTTTGAATGCAGCCAAAACAAAATAAATCAGCATATACATTATAGAAAGGTATTATGATATAAAGAGAACCCTCTTTCTGCTTGAAAGTTCTGTCAGATTATATTATAATTTGATATGAATAGGAGATAGAAAGAGGGTTTTTGCGTGTTTGAACATATTATATTAGCATCCGGTTCACCGAGAAGAAAAGAATTGATGCATTTTATATCCGATGATTTTGAAATTCATGTCTCGGACTGTGAAGAAACGATTACGAGTGACATACCATCAGAAGTGACAAAGGAACTGGCAAAACAAAAAGCAGAAGCCGTATGTGATGAAGTGTCGAAAAAACAGGCGGATGGCAGGAAAGTCCTTGTAATTGGAGCCGATACGGTAGTAAGCCTGAAAGGACAGATTTTTGGGAAACCCAAAGACCGGGAGGAGGCTTTTTCTATGCTTTCCCGTTTACAGGGAACAACGCATGAAGTGACGACCGGCGTGGCAGTGCTGACAGTGGATCGGGGCAGAATAACGCAGTACGATGTCTTTTCTGAAACAACGGAGGTAGAAGTGGCATCTATGACAGGAGACGAAATAAACGCGTATGTGGAAACCGGAGATTGTTATGATAAAGCGGGAGCCTATGGAATTCAAGGAGTATTTTCCAAACATATTGCCGGCATAAAGGGAGATTATTTCAATGTGGTGGGCTTCCCAATACACCGAATTTACGAGGTTTTAAGAAAGAACAAAAAATAATTCAAAAAAAATAAAATTTTTTCTTGACTTTTACGTTATCCTTATGTATAATAATGATTGTCGCTGAGAGATACGGCGACAACAAAATGCGCGAGTGGCTCAGTTGGTAGAGCACAACCTTGCCAAGGTTGGGGCCGCGGGTTCGAGTCCCGTCTCGCGCTTCTTTTTTTATATTTTTTTAAGCTGGACATCCAGCAGATCCCCGGTACAGATGAAAAATAAATAGGTGCGTCCAAAGGTTGAAAACGGATGAAAATTATTGTATAATAAAGGTAACTATTCAGGTCCAATGTGCAAAAAACAATGAATTGCTGTGCTTGCACGTAAAAGACATTGTTTTTTGCACATTGAACCTAAATAGTTACTAAATAAAATTGGATTATATCATAATTTTTGACACAAAATGCCGATAAAATTTATATATAGATTGAGGCTTTCAGCAAAAAAAAGCAGAAAGGATAAAAAGTTATGAAAAAAAGTGAAAAAAAGAAAAAACATACAATATGGAAATGGGGCAGCATCTTTCTCGTACTCTGTATTGCAGTGGCGGGACTGTGCTTTTGTCTGGGGGATAAATCGGATGCGGCAGAGGGACTGTATCTGACATGTGATGGATATCAGTTAAATGCCCAGACGGCATATCAGATGAAAAACCGCCAGGCGACGTTGATCTTGGGGTCGGAAGATTCGCCGATCTATGCGGATCCGAATCTGTATGAGATTAAATGGTCGATAGAGACCGGAAAGGATATCGCAGAAATTCAGCAGGGAAGCAGCCAGATCTATGGTATCGTAACGGCAAAAAATCCGGGTGAAGTAACCGTATTGGCTACGGTTTACAATAAAGTGGCAAGTGGTCTGGGACCGGTTATCGGTAGTGTTACCTGTAAGATTCAGGTCGTATTTGCGGTAGATACTTCACAAAATGATAATGTGTTCAAAAAGCCATATGAGGATTCGCAGGATAAGGCGATTTTCCTTCGTACGACGGACAAACCGGTACCGCTTACATTGAACTATGGTAGTTCCAGTGAAGCACAGTGGACGGTGGCAAACTCAGAAGTAGCAGAAGTGTCTGCAACCGGTGTCGTTACGCCGAAGGGAGCCGGTATGACGAAGATCACGGCGACATATACGCCAAAGGACAGTCCGGAGATTACCTATTCGACGACGATAGATGTATACGTATATCCGAGTATCAGTGAAACGGATTCCAATTACGGAAATCTGAAGACGATAAAAATGGATACCGGTGGAACGATTTATACGGATGCGAACTTTATCAATAATATCGAAGGTATTAAAAATAAGATGGACTGGGTTATCAAGCGGGACAGCGGCGGAAGTGAAGAAGTCATCGCAGATTCGCTTACCAAGAAATCGGATCTGATTGAGATCAGTCCGGAATCCAGCCGTTCCAATCAGCTTCGAGTAACCGCAAAAGCGGGATTGTACCGTGTGTATTTTTATCCGCATGGTGCGTATGAGAGCGAGCAGAAGTACATAGATGAAGATGTGTATGCACCGACGGTACTGAATTTGTATGTGTATGCAAGTCCGAATGATTATAAAGAAACGATTGCCATCGGGGATACGTATGATATCGCGAAGGCATTTAACCTTTCGACGGAAGAATTTTTGAAATACTTTGAAGTTCAGCCGAAAGATTTTAAAAATTATGCTTCTTATAAAGATGGTGTGATCACAGCACTGGATAAGAACAGTCAGGTTACGACAAAAGTAAATGCAGAAGTAACGGTTCGACCGGAGTATGAGTCTTATATCCGTTCGCTGCTTCCGGACAACAGTACGGTGATGGATAAGGGGTACTTTAACATTGAAATTACCATTGCCGATGTATTTAAGTTAAATCAGAATTATATTACCGTATACAAAGGAAGTGAGACCAATTTAAGTGCTTACTTCAATGATACGCAGGTTTTGGATGTAGAATGGTCTTCCAGCGATCCGGATTATGCGACAGTAGATGAGACCGGTAAAGTGACTGCAAAAAAAGTGACGACAGATGATGTTGTTATCACGGCGGTATATCGGAATGGAGCGGGTTCACCGACGGCAAAATGTATGGTTCGTATCGTAGACACACCAAATAAGTTTGATATCGATCCGGCAAACGCAAAATTGAATGTTGGTGAGAGCATTGTTGTCAAGATCAAAGGAAATCCGGATGTATCACAGGTTCCGACTTCGTGGTGGTCTTACGATAATAGATATGTGGATGTAGAATTCGACAACAATGGTAAGACGGCTACCATTACAGCGAAAGCGCCGACGGGAGATGGATCGACGACAGAAGTCGTATTTAACAATCCGAACACGGATGAGAAAGATGATCCAAGATGTAAGATCACGATTGTTGTACCATATGAGACGATGAAACTGACAGAAGAAAATCTGACGATGAAAGTAGGTGCGACACATCAGTTAAAATACACGTATACACCGAATAATGTAACAGATAAAACACCAGAGTGGACATCACTGGATACCAATGTCGTAACCGTTGATGAAAATGGTTATCTGACCGCGGTAAATCCGGGTACGACGATTGTAATGTTATCGCCAAAATACAATCCAAATAAAGTGTATGCTCAGTGTACGGTCACGGTTGTATCAAAGTGTGAGGAAATTACGCTGACGCCGAATGAAATAACATTGAATGTCGGCGATACACAGTATGTAGATGTCGCGCTGGCACCGGAGGGATGTAATTCAGAGCTGACGATTGAGGTGGGCGACGAAAATGTATTGGATTATGAGTATAAACCAAATAACCGCATCATTAATATTACCGGTAAGAAAGCCGGTGTAACGACTATCAATGTAGGAGCAGATGATGCGACAAGAAAGTCCATAAAGGTAACGGTGTTACAGCCATGTAATGACTTGTCGTTCTCGCCGAATGCTTACGAGATGATCGCAGGAGAAACGTATACGCCAAATCTTGTTAAGACACCGGAAGATAGTACGGATGCCATTACGTGGGTATCGTATAATCCGGATATTGCGGATGTCGATGAAAAAGGTGAGATTACAGCGAAGAAGACAGGCGTAACCTTTATTCAGGCAACATCGGCTTCCGGAAGAGTAGCTGTGATCCAGATTACGGTAAAAGAAACGTTGACAGCAGTTACATTAAAACCGGATAAGGCGACGATTGAAGTGGGAGAAAGTATGACACTTACGCCGGACTTCCTTCCTGCCGCTGCCTATGATAAATCAATGGAATGGAGTATTGCAGATCCGTCGATTGCCAAACTGGAAATGCAGGGTGAATCCAGCGTAAAAGTAACCGGTTTGAAGGGCGGTATTACACTGATCAAAGGTGTCGCTAAGAGTGGTGGCTTTGTGGTAAGCTGTTTATTGACGGTTATAGAAAAGTCTACATCTGTAGAAGTTAATCCAAAGTCAAAATTCTTGCAGAAAGGTAAGAAATTTACGATTAAGGCAACGGTTACTTCTGCAACAGCGACGAATAAGTCCGTAAAATGGAAGAGTTCCAAAAAGTCGGTTGCGAGTGTTACTTCACAGGGTGTCGTAAAAGGAAAGAAGATTGGAACGGCTTACATAACGGCTACTGCAAGAGATGGTTCCGGAGCTTTTGCAAGATGTAAAGTCCGCGTTGTGCGAAAAGTGACAAAAATTACCTTAAATAAATATACAGCGAAACTGCTGGTCGGAAAGACTTTGAAATTGAAAGCCAAAGTGCATCCGAAAAATGCAACAATTAAGAGTGTTGCCTGGAGTTCGAGTGATAATTCCATCGCGACGGTAGATGCTTCCGGGCGGGTGCAGGGCCTGGCAGCCGGAATGGTGAAGATCCGTGCAAAAGCGAAAGATGGTTCCGGAAAGTCAGCAGTATGTCTGATCACGGTTTCGGAACCGATTCCGGCAACCGGAGTTGATGTGACAAACAATGATTTGATCGTGGCAAAAGGAAGACAGATTCAGTCAGGTATTACGATTGCACCTGCAAATTCGACCGATAAGATTAAATATTATTCGGATAATAAGGCAGTTGCAAGAATCAATAAACGTGGTAAAATTTATGCAAACCAGGTAGGTCAGGCTACTGTGTATGGAGAAACTTCCAATGGACAGGTCGGATATGCGGATGTCCTTGTGGTTACTTTAAATCGAAGAAGTCTGCCACTCCGCCTGTATGATACGGAGACACTGCGTGTAAATGAGATTTCCACAGGAGTAACATGGCATTCTCAAAATCCGCTGATCGCTTCGGTAGATTCTACCGGAAAGGTAATCGGAAGACGAAGAGGTGTTACCAGAGTTTACGCGACGGTAAGAGGATTGAAGCTGTCTTGTAAAGTAACGGTATCCGATATCAACGGATAGTGACAGGAGGAGTTGTGTGTTAGTAAATTTACATGTGAAGAATTTTGCAATCATTGACGAAGTGGATGTAGATTTTGGAGAGCATTTGAATATACTGACAGGAGAGACAGGAGCCGGAAAATCAATCTTAGTGGGTTCAATCGGGATTGCACTGGGAGCTCGTGTTTCTTCTGAAATCATTGGAAAACGGGCAGATTATGCGATGGTAGAACTTGTGTTTCAGATAGAAAAGCAGGAAATCATGGATGTACTGCGCGAGATGGACATAGAGCCGGAAGATGGTCAGATCGTTATCTCCCGGAAAATTACGGCAAATCGCAGTATTAATAAAATTAATGGAGAGAGTGTGCCGGTGGGGATTATCCGGAAGGTATCGGCACTCTGTATTGATATTCATGGACAGCATGAACATCAGTCCCTGCTTCATAAAGAGTATCACCGCAGTGTGGTAGACCGTTTTGCCGGAGAAGAGGCACAGACGTTAAAACAGAAGATTGCAGAACGGTATGGCGAATACCGTGAGATTTTACAGAAAATGGAAGAAAATGGCGGCTCGGAAAAAGAGCGTGCCAGAGAACTTTCTTTTTTGGAATATGAACGAAAAGAGATTGAAGAGGCGAAACTGGAAGAAGGCGAAGAAGAGAGACTGGCAGATGAAGTGAAGAA
This sequence comes from uncultured Lachnoclostridium sp., assembly GCA_905212635.1. GTDB lineage: Bacteria > Bacillota > Clostridia > Lachnospirales > Lachnospiraceae > Eubacterium_F. Next base: position 19,714 of record CAJMFH010000009.1, read on the forward strand.
AATGTCCAATGCGTCTCATATTGTGGAATCAATGGGAAAGGTTTACGAATGCACCGGAGATTCTTATCAGGGATGTGCCGGTCAGATTGCGCAGGCTCTTCGGCATATGGGAGATATTGCAGATCTCGATGAAGGGCTGTTTTCTTTACAGGAAGAATTGCAGGATATTGAAAATCTGTTATCGGATTTTAATCGAAGTGTATCCGGCTATATGGACGATTTTGTCTTTGATGAGGCGGAATTACGGCAGAACGAAGAACGTCTTGACCGCATCCGCAGTATTCAGGCAAAATATGGAAGTACATATGAAGAAGTGATGAAACATTATGTCGAAGTGATAGAAAAGATTGATCGATATAAGGATTTTGAAAACTATCATTTGCAGCTGGAGACGGAAAAACAGCAGTGTGAAAAATCGCTTGCAGAGTTATGTGAGACATTGACAGCGCTTCGAAAGAAAGCCGCGGAGAAACTTGAAAAGAATATTACAGAGACATTGCAGGAACTGAATTTTGAACATGCCCGTTTCGCCATAAACATAGAGCCATTATCGGAATTTACGGCGAATGGAAAAGACGATGTGGAATTTCTGATTGCTACCAATCCGGGAGCAGACCTGAATCCTTTGAATAAGGTGGCATCCGGAGGAGAATTATCGCGAATTATGCTGGCAATTAAAACCGTATTTGCCGATGTAGATCAGATTGAATCTCTGATCTTTGATGAAATTGATGTAGGAATCAGCGGAAGAACCGCTCAGATGGTTTCTGAAAAGATGTCAATTCTTGGAAAAAATCATCAGATTATCTGCATTACGCATCTTCCCCAGATTGCGGCGATGGCAGATACGCATTTTGTCATTGAAAAGATTTCTTCTGCAAAAGAAACAGAAACCCGGATACGCCGGCTCTCTGAGGAACAGTCCACAGAAGAACTGGCACGTATGTTAGGCGGTGTTGAAATTACGCAGGCTGTGCTTGCCAATGCAAAAGAAATGAAACAATTAGCAAAAAATCAAAAACAATATTCATAAATTATGAAATAATGGCAATACTTTCCTTATAGGAGTTTTTTGTGAGGAGAGGATTGCCATGTTTGTTTCAAAAAGAAAGAAAATCTATCGTTATGGATTGGTTGCGTTTTTGATTCTGGATCTTGTTGTTCTCGGAATTCTGGCTTGGAACCGGCTGCAAAGCGAGATTCCGGATAAGATCTGGACCTATGTTGGAAGGGAAGAACTGCTGGCAAACAGCAGTTTGATTAAGTATTCAAAAGAGGAGGAAAAGGCGGTAGAAGCACTTCATATTAATCAGACATCCGATAAAACGACGGTTGTTTTGGAAGGCGTGGGAACGTATGAAGTCAAAGCCAGATTATTTGGCATTCTTCCGGTAAAAGAGATTCAGGTTCAGGCAATGGAACCGATGGAAGTGGCACCGTCCGGGGAACCGGTTGGAATATATGTAGAGACAAAGGGACTGCTGGTGCTGTCTACGACCAGTGTCGAGGGACAGGATGGCTTGATTCATGAACCGGCGACCAACATCGTAATGACGGGAGATTATATATTAAAAGTTGAGGGAGAATCGGTCAAAACGATACAGGAATTTAATCAGGCAGTGCAGAAAAGGAAAGGGGAAAAAATTGCTCTGCACATACGGCGGGGAAAGAAGAATCTGGATGTTGCAGTGCATTCCATACTGGCAAAAGATGGAAGCAACAAACTGGGAATCTGGGTTCGGGAAGATACGCAGGGAATCGGGACGATGACTTATATTACAAAAAATGGGAAATTTGGGGCGCTTGGTCACGGAATAACCGATGCGGATACCGGGACATTGATGGATCTGCGCGGTGGCGAATTATATGAGACAAAAATCTTGGATATTATTAAAGGGCAAAAAGGGGCTCCGGGAGAATTGGAGGGATATATCAATATGGTGGCAAAAGAATGTATTGGAAAAATAGAAAAGAATACACCACTTGGTATATTTGGCACGATTTTTGAGCCTCAAAAACAGCAGAGACGGTATTATGAAGTTGGTTTGAGACAAGATATAAAAACAGGAAAAGCATGGATTTATTCTAATATGGAAGGAACACCGCGAAAATATGAGATCCAGATTGAAAAGATCAACCGGACGAGCAAAGATAATAAGGGCATGGTAATCCGTGTTACCGATACAAGACTGTTGGAATTGACAGGGGGCATCGTTCAGGGGATGAGTGGCAGTCCGATTTTGCAGGATGATAAGATCATCGGAGCGGTAACGCATGTGTTTGTTGAAGAGCCGACAAAAGGGTATGCGGTATTTATGGAAAATATGCTGGATCCATAAAATCATACCATATGTCGATAATAAAACACAGCCAGCTGGGTGCGGTCACGTAAGTTTAATTTTTCCAAAATAGCACTCAGATAATTTCGTACGGTTCCCTCACTTAAATACAGAGCAGACGCAATTTCCCTGTTGTTAAGTCCGTCTGCGACTTTTACAATGATTTCCCATTCCTTTTCAGTAATATCATAGGATTCAGGAGAAAAGGAAGAGGAATCCGGGGTGCGTAAAAGCTCAGGCAATTTTGTGGTGATGGCATCTCCAAAGACGGTCTGACCGTTATGGACGGCAGAAAGGGCGGGAACGATACTTTCAAAATTCTGTTTTAAGATATATCCTTTTACACCGAGGTTCAGCGCTTTGATAATATATTCATCGTCGGAAAAGGTCGTAAGCAGAAGAATTTTCCGGGAAGGATCTTCGGCGAGAAGCTGTTCTGCTGCCTCTAAGCCGCTCATTTCCCTCATTCGGATATCCATCAGCATAACATCGGGATGATACTGATGGCAGAGTGCAATCGCATCTTTTCCATTTTCTCCCAGTCCACAGACCTGAATGTCTGCATTTGCCTCTAAAATTGTTTTTAACGACAGGGCGACCAGTTTGTCGTCGTCTACGATACATAGTTTCATGATTTTTCCCCTTTCCATAAAATAATCTGAATGCGAAAGCCGTCTGTAGTAAGGATGTGAAATTCTCCGCCTAGTTGTTTTACACGTTCCTGCATATTTTCCAATCCAATCCCTCCGGAAAAATCCTCCTGGATCATGCTGCCATTGTCTTTTAAAATGAGCTGGTAAAAGGCAGGATGTTCGGTGAGATAGATGTCAAATCTTGTTGCATTGCTGTGACGCTGGGTATTGGTAAGAGCTTCCTTCGTAATGGCAAGAATGGCATACTTAAATTCTTTAGGTGGTTCTGTCTGCATTTTGTAGTGCAGTGAAACCGTGAGATCTGATACCTCCTTTCGCAGATCAGATAAAGCGGTCTGAAGATGGATCGATTCGTCATGCAGGTCATGGACACTGTTCCGGATACTGGTCATGGCAGTATCGAGAGAGTCTTTTAAGGTGCGCAGAGGAACATCCAGCGAAGTATCGTGATTCATAACCTGTAGAGCGCCGGTCTGCAAAAGAGAGCGGCTCAGAAGATGTCCGACATTGTCGTGAATTTCCCGGGCAATGCGGTTACGTTCTTTTAATGTGGCAAGATGAATCTCATAATCCTGATTTTGCCGCAATGCTTTGTTTTTTTCCATTAAATCATAAGAATGTTCGTAATTCTCATTTCGTGTCTGACGGTATTTCTGTTTCCAGTAGTCTTTCTTTTCGGTAGTGTTCTGCAATTGGAACGCAAGTCCAAACAGAAGAAGGCTGTACAGCCAAAGAGAAACCGGAAAGAGGTACAGGTGAAGGAGTTCACAAAAGGACATAAGGACAAAAATATATTTTTTCTGCGTGGTTTTTCCCTCTATTTCATAGATAATAAACGGATAAAAATAAAAGAGATCCGGCAGTGCAAAAGAAAGAGCGACGAATCCTCCAAAAAGTCCAAAACAAAACTTGGAAGAATTTGACAGGTTTATCAGGTTTCCACATAACAAAACAGAAAGGAATAAAGTAACGGTTGCAAAAGATACCGGTTTGGAAAACCAGAAAGAGGCACACAATAAATAGATTATAATTTGGTCAAATAGTGTATTCATCGTCAGTTCCTTTCTGTTGTAATTCCTGTTTCTCCTATCATAGTACCATAAAACAGAGGCAGGGTCAAAAGGGAAATCGTAAATAAGAGAGAATGTGACATTTGTCATTTTCAAAGAGGAAGAAATTCACTGGAAGAACCCAAAAAGATGTGGTAAGATAGAGAAAATTGAACGAAAAGGGAGAGGAAAACGATGAAAACAGTAATTGAAGTAAAAGATCTGGTAAAACGATATAAAGAATTAGTGGCGTTGGATCATTTTGCATTATCCATTAAAGAAGGGGAGATTTTCGGGCTTCTTGGACCAAATGGTTCCGGAAAAACCACGACAATTCATTGTATTTTAGGACTGCTTTCGTATGATAAAGGAGACATTCAGGTGTTTGGGAAAAAAATGAAAAGCAATGCTTATGATGTCAAACGTGATATCGGAGTTGTAATGCAGAATGTCGCTGTTTTTGATGAACTTACGGTGTATGAAAATATTGATTATTTCTGTGGACTTTATATCAATGACAAACAGACGCGAAAACAGTATGTGGAAGAAGCAATTGCTTTTGCAGGACTGGAAGATTATGTAAAATTTTATCCCAAAAAACTTTCGGGAGGTCTGCTGCGCCGCTTGAATATTGCCTGTGGCATTGCACATAAACCAAAACTGATCTTTTTTGATGAGCCGACGGTTGCGGTAGATCCCCAGAGCCGCAATAAAATCTTAGAAGGAATCCGTAAACTAAATCAAGACGGGGCAACGATTGTCTATACTTCGCATTATATGGAAGAAGTAGAAAGCCTGTGCGAGCGGATCGTTATTATGGATCATGGAAAAGCGATTGCTTCCGGAACGCCAAATGAATTGAAAGCGATGATCCAGAACAAAGAGACAGTACGGGTTGAGATTCCGAAATTAGAACCTGAGCAGCGCAGTATTTTTTCTGATCTGCCACATATGTATGAAGACTCTTATGAGGATTCGATACTTAAACTGTGCTTTGACGGGGGAAGTACAAACTTGATCCATGTGTTAAAATGCCTTCAGGATAATCAAGTGAAGTATGGAAGAATATATAGCGAACTGCCGACATTAAACGATGTGTTTTTGGAAATTACAGGAAAAGAACTGCGCGATTAGGAGGTGGGGAAATGTTTTTACGATTATTTACATACCAATGTAAGATTATCTTCCGCGTGAAGGAACTGACTTTTTGGACCCTATTGTTTCCTATTGCTTTGTGCACGTTTATGTATCTGGCATTCAGTAATATTTTTGAGACAACGGAAAAGACGGGAAATATACCGGTTGCGGTCGTGGCAGAGCAGGAAAATGCGGCGGCATCGGTGATGTTTGAAGAATTGTCTAAAGGAGACGAATCCCTTTTAAACGTTCGGAATATGACGGCCGGAGAAGCAGACAAAGCATTGGAAAATGGTGAGGTAAAGGGCATTTATTATACCGGATCTTCTCTGCGGTTAAAAGTCAAAGAAACCGGGATGGAACAGACAATATTGCAGATGATTTCAAAGCAGTATGAGCAAAATAAAACACTGCTGATGGAGGTGGGAAGCCGCCATCCGGAGAAACTTCAGGAGGTAATACAGACAATTCAAGATCAGCAGAGTGCAGTAAAAGAGGAGGCAATGGGCGGTTCCAATCCGGATAACATCGTAAATTATTTTTATGCCATATTTGCTATGACATGCCTGTTTGCTTCGTTTTCCGGATGTAATACGATACATAATATCCAGCCGTACACTTCTGAACTCGGCAGACGTAAATCGGTAGCACCGGTTTCAAAAATAGTAGAGATTATCAGTGAATTTGCGGCTGCGGAATTGATACAGTTTGCGCTGGCATGCCTTGTTCTTGTGTACCTGACCGGAATTTTGAAGATCAATATCGGCGGGCATTATGGATATGTTCTCCTTCTGTTGTTTGTCGGAACCAGCTTTGGAAATATGATGGGATTGTGTATCGGTTCAACGCGGTTATCAATCGAAGCGAAAACCGGTACGCTCGTTGGTGTTTCTCTGGGGCTGTGCTTTTTTGCAGATCTTATGATCAGTGGGATTCGGGCATTTATGCAGCAGCACATTCCGTTTTTTAATGCCATCAGTCCGGCAAGTCTGATCGTCGATTCGTTTTATGCTTTAAATATGAATTTAACTTCCAGATATTGGCAAAATATAGTGAGCTTGCTGATTTTGACTGTAGTTCTGCTGGGTATCAGTATCTGGCTTGGAAAAGGGGGAAAGAGAAAATGAGAATACTGGCTTGTTTTTTTAAAATTTTAAAAAAGAAACGTGGATATATTATGATGTATCTCGCAATCTTCTTTTCCATTGCAATCGCGATGTCTTTGCAGGGAGGAAATTCAGAAAAGAATTATGAAAATCAGAAAATCGCCTTCTGTGTCTTTGATGAGGACCAATCGGAGATCAGCAAAGGACTTACGGACTATCTGAAAAAGGGAAATGAATGGGTGGAAGTCGAAGACGAAGAGGAGGTTATTCAGGAAAAAATGTATAACCGTAATCTGACTTGTGTGGTACGCATTCCGAAAGCGTTTGGCGAAACGATGGGGGAGGGAAAGGAACAGATTACAGTAAGAACCATTCCGGGCACGATGTATGGAACCATCATGGAACAGAGTATCCAGGGATTTGTTTCCCTTCTGCGGGGATATCTTACCGGCGGAATGAATGCCTCGGAGGCTTTGCAAAAGACAATGCAGTCGGTGGAAAAAGAACCGGAAGTGAAAATGACAGCCCAAAACGGAGGGGTGTCGCACGATTCAGCATATTATTTATTTGCCTATGTTCCTTACCTTTTCCTGGCAATTTTTATTAGTACACTGACACCGATTCTGATTATTTTTCGAAAAAAGGAAATCGCAGAAAGGATGGCGTGTTCTTCCTATCCGAAAATGAAAATATACCGGGAACTGTATTTTTCGTTTATCATCGCCGGACTGGTGATTACGGCGCTGCATTTAATCATTGTGTTTGCCATGAAAAGAGAACTGTGGTTTACCGCAAAAGGCGGATTGTATATTGTCAATGAAATCGCCTTTTTGCTCGTTACACTAAGTCTGGTATTTTTGATCAGCCAGCTGGCAACGAAAATAGAAAGTATCAATATGATTTCCAATGTGGTATCTCTTGCCATGTCCTTCCTGTGTGGGATATTTGTTCCTCTTTCATTTCTGGGAGATGGAGTTAAAACGGCGGCACATTTTCTTCCGGCATACTGGTATATTCTTGCAGCGGAACGGATTGACGCAGGAATATCGAAAGAAACATGCCCGGATATATGGATGTACTGTGGAATTCAGGTATTGTTCGCGGTTGTATTGCTGACGACGGCGCTTGTTGTAAAGGAAAAGAAGAGTAGAAGATAATAGAAAATCCCACCGTTTGCTATGAGCCCGGAATCCTGGGTGCATATCAAGCGGTGGGATTTTTATATGGATAAAATATTTCGTACAACAAACCAGATCACAAGGCCGATCAGATAACCTACGGCGGTTATGTTGATAAATTTCTTTCGCCAGTGACTTTTTTTAAATTTCGAAAGGGGAAAATAGTAAATCAGAAGTAACCCGAATAGCAAGGGAGTGGACCAGAACAAATAAAGGTTTGCCTGACTGGCGTGCTGCCAGTCAAGAAAGGTTAAATAATAAAACATTCGAGTGATTCCACAACCCGGGCAGTAGTATCCGGTTATTTCATGAAAAAAGCACGGTATACGAAAAGACGTATACCGTACAATTACTGCATAAACACATCCAATTGCTGCAATAAGGACAATTGGTTTTGTTTTATGCATCTGCAAATTTGTTAATTTCATTCTGAATCAATGCGTAGGCGATGATTCCACCAAAAATGAACAGAATCAAGTAAAGTACGCCGCCATTGCTGGATGGCTCGCCATTTTTCTGATGTGCTGCATCAATTTTCTCGCCGCATTTATATGCCCAGTAAAGACCATAAATACCACATGTAACGATAGTGAGAACTAAGGCAAGAACACCGGAAGTTCCCTGTTCACCGGAAATTGTATTTGTGTCATCTGTTAAGCAGACAAACCAATACAATCCATAGATACCACATGTGACTAAACTTAAAATGATGCAAAGTGCAATGTTTCTGTTTTTTACCATTCCTCTTCCTCTTTTCTACGATGCGTATTGTAAATACGGTCTGTATCGCACCGCAGATACAGACTAATCATGTGAATGCTACAATATAGCATATGCAAAGAATGCTTAATGAATTCTTTATAAAAAATTTACCATACCATAATGGGAAAGTCAAGATGTATTGTCGAATTTCATGGAAAAAAGGGGAAATGAACACGCAAATGCCCTATTTCCCTAATTCTACAACTTTAGTACAACTACCATATATTGTATTCGACTAAAAAAATGAGAAAAAAATCACAAGATATAGTAGACAGAAAAAAGCGATAGTGATATAATATTTTTTATAGCCGGCTTTTCGGCTTTTATGAACGATGAGTAGGAAAGAGAAGGAAGGAGAATTGTTGTGAAGGTAGTAAAGCGTGACGGAAGAGTTGTGGATTATGACCGCAATAAAATTTTGATTGCTGTACGGAAGGCAAATGCGGAAGTGGATCCATTTGAGAGAGTATCAGAGGATGATATTGATGGGATCATCGCCAGTATTGAGGGGACAAACCGGGAAACCATTCAGGTGGAAGATATCCAGGATATGATTGAACAGAAACTGATGGCGGCGGGAAAATTTATTTTGGCAAAGACGTATATTATTTACCGTTATACCCGTGAATTGGTTCGTAAAGCAAATACAACCGATGATTCGATCATGAGTCTGATCTCTAACAGCAATAAGGATGTTATGGAAGAGAATTCCAATAAAAATGCGTATATAGCATCGACTCAGAGGGATCTGATCGCGGGAGAAGTGTCAAAAGACTTGACGAAGCGTGTCTTATTACCGGAAAAGATCGTAAAAGCGCATGAAGAGGGAGTCATTCATTTTCATGATATGGATTATTTTATTCAGCCGATCTTTAACTGCTGTCTGATCAACATTGGGGACATGCTGGAAAACGGAACCGTTATGAATGGAAAACTGATTGAAAGTCCGAAGAGTTTTCAGGTGGCATGTACGGTGGTTACGCAGATTATCTCCGCAGTTGCCAGCAGCCAGTATGGCGGACAGTCGGTGGATATCCGTCACTTGGGAAAATATCTGAGAAAGAGTGCCAACAAATACCGTGACCGTTATCTGGCTACTTTTGGTGAAAGTGTCGATCCGGAGATTCTTGACCGCATGGTAGAAGAGCGGGTAAAAGATGAACTTCGTTCCGGTGTACAGACCATTCAGTACCAGATCAATACGCTGATGACGACCAATGGCCAGTCGCCATTTGTTACGCTGTTTTTGAATCTGGACAAAGACGATGAGTACATCGAAGAAAATGCACAGATTATCGAAGAAATTCTCCGTCAGCGTCTCGAGGGAATTAAAAATGAAAAGGGTGTGTATGTTACACCGGCATTCCCGAAATTAATCTATGTTCTGGATGAGCATAACTGCCTCAAAGGCGGAAAATACGATTACATTACAAAATTAGCGGTACAGTGTTCGGCAAAACGGTTGTACCCGGATTACATATCGGCAAAGAAAATGCGCGAAAATTACGAGGGAAATGTATTTAGCTGCATGGGATGCCGCAGTTTCCTGTCTCCGTGGAAAGATGAAAATGGAAATTACAAATGGGAAGGCAGATTTAATCAGGGTGTTGTCAGTTTAAACCTTCCACAGATCGGTATTTTGGCAAAAGGAAATATGGAATATTTCTGGCAGTTACTGGAAGAACGTCTGTCGCTCTGTTTTGAGGCGCTGATGTGCCGCCATCATGCATTGGAGGGCGTGACTTCGGATGTCAGCCCGATTCATTGGCAGTATGGTGCGATCGCACGGCTGAAAAAGGGCGAGAAGATTGACAAACTGCTTCACGACGGTTATTCTACGATTTCGCTGGGATACATTGGTTTGTATGAAGTGACAAAACTGATGGTTGGAGAAAGCCATACAACGCCGAAAGGCAGTGATTTTGCCAAGAAAGTGATGAACCGTCTGCGCCGTGCGACCGATACGTGGAAGGAAGAGACAGGACTTGGTTTTGGCCTTTACGGAACACCGGCAGAATCGTTGTGTTATCGTTTTGCGGAGATTGACAAAGAACGTTTTGGTTCGATCGAAGATGTGACAGATAAGGGATATTACACCAATTCCTATCATGTGGATGTACGTGAGAAGATTGATGCTTTCCATAAGTTTGAGTTTGAAAGCCAGTTCCAGACGATTTCCTCCGGTGGTGCGATTTCCTACGTGGAAATTCCAAATATGCAGCACAACCTGCCGGCACTGGAAGAAATTGTAAAATTTATTTATGATAACATTCAGTATGCGGAATTTAATACGAAGTCGGATTATTGTCATGTGTGTGGATTTGACGGCGAGATTAAGATTAACAAAGATCTTGAATGGGAATGTCCGAATTGTGGAAATAAAGACCATAACAAGATGAATGTTACGAGAAGAACGTGCGGATATCTGGGAGAGAATTTCTGGAATGTTGGAAAGACAAAAGAAATCAATGCCCGTGTACTTCATATCTAAGTGGTGAGGAATAAAAACTATGAATTATGCAGATATTAAGCAATATGATGTGGCAAATGGCTTGGGAATCCGAGTTTCCTTGTTTGTCAGCGGCTGTACACATCATTGTAAAAACTGCTTTAATAAAGAAACCTGGGATTTCCATTTCGGAAATCCCTTTACCGAAGCAGAGATTGAAAAAATCTTAGAATATTTGAAACCATCGTATGTATCGGGGCTGTCATTGCTCGGGGGAGAACCGTTTGAACCGGAAAATCAGGCGGGGCTTCTGAGACTGGTAAAAAAAGTGAAACAAGTGTACCCGGACAAAGACATCTGGTGTTATACCGGATATCTGTTTGATGAGGATATCTGTGGGAAAATGCTGGATCAGGTGCCGGAAACCAGAGAATTTTTGTCCTGTATCGATGTTTTGATTGATGGACCATTTATTGAAGAACGCAAAAATTTAAAAGTACGTTTCCGTGGTTCTGATAATCAGCGGATCATTGACGTCAAAAAGACGATGGAAGCCGGAGAGATCGTTCTCTGGGAAGAATAAAGAAAAGTGAGGAAAAAAACGTGCAGAAAACAAAAATTGATTTTAAAAAATTACATAAAAATGCGCATATTCCAACGTATGGGACAGAATATGCCGCAGGAGCCGATCTTTATGCGTGTCTGGAACAGCCGGTGTGTGTAGCTGCCGGAAAGACAGAATTTATTCCGACGGGAATCGCGATGTCAATCCCGGAAGGACTTGTAGGGCTTATCTATGCAAGAAGCGGCATGGCATGTAAAAAAGGTCTTGCGCCGGCAAATAAAGTAGGTGTTATTGATTCCGATTATCGTGGAGAAATTATGGTGGCATTACATAATCATTCTACTCAGGATATCGTCGTTGAAAATGAAGAGCGGGTAGCACAAATGGTCATTGCTCCGTATCTTTATGCGGTTTATGAAGAAGTAAACGAACTGGATGAAACGGTACGTGGGGAAGGTGGTTTTGGATCTACCGGAAAATAGGAGGTATTGCGTATGCTTGAACAAGTGGATGTAGACAAAAAGATGTCGAAAGACGACTATGAGAAAAAGATGGAGTCTCTTTCTACGAGACTGGGGGAATTACAGCGAAAATGCCGGGAGCAGAAAATTCCGGTTATGGTAACATTTGATGGAGTGGATGCCGCAGGAAAAGGCACGATGATCAATCGTGTGATTCAATTTTTAGATCCCCGAGGCTACCGGGTTTTTACAACCGGTAAAGCAGGAGAGGAAGAGAGGATGCGTCCCTATTTTTGGCGGTTCTTTACAAAAACTCCGGAAAAAGGAAGGATGCATATCTTTGACCAAAGCTGGTATCGTGGTGTGTATGAAGGTGAGATTGGGGAAAAAGATGCCACAGAGTTTGAAAAAATGCTCATACAGGACGGTACATTGATTGTAAAATTTTTCCTTTTAATCTCAGCAAAAGAGCAGAAAAAACGTCTGGAAAAGATGGAAAAAGACGAAGACACCAGATGGCGTGTGTGTAAACAGGAAAAAGAAAATAATAAAAATTACGCAGAGTGCTTGAAAAGGCAGGATTCGATCTTGGTGCATTCCGATATTGCGGAGTCTCCGTGGGTCATTGTGGAAAGCACCGATAAACTGTATGCTGCATGCAAAATCGTATCTACACTGGTAACTCGTATGGAAGAAGCGTTACAGGCAAGTCAGTCACCTAAAAAAGAAGCTGCCAGACTGCCGGAGACGGAAGAATGTTTCCGCAATGGTGTTCTTCATGGGATTGATCTGTCAAAGTCAATGACAAAAGAAGAGTATCAGGTGGAAAAGAAAAAGCTGCAGAAGAAACTGCGCTCTTTGCACAATCAGATGTATTTGAAACGACTGCCGGTGGTTCTTGCTTTTGAAGGATGGGATGCAGGAGGAAAGGGAGGCGCAATCAAACGGCTTACCCAGGCGATGGATCCACGTGGGTATGAAGTGGTTCCGACCGCATCGCCAAATGATATCGAAAAGGCCCATCATTATCTGTGGAGATTCTGGGAAAAATTTCCAAAAGCCGGTCATATGGCGATCTTTGACCGTACCTGGTATGGAAGAGTGCTGGTCGAACGTGTCGAAGGTTTTGCAACCGAGAGTGAGTGGAAACGGGCTTACCGCGAGATCAACGACATGGAAGAACAGATTACCAATGCAGGAGGGATTTTGCTGAAATTCTGGATGCACATTGATAAGGATGAGCAGGAACGGCGTTTCCATGAGAGAGAGCAGATCCCGGAAAAGCAGTGGAAGATTACAGACGAGGACTGGAGAAACCGCGCAAGATGGGACGACTATGAAAAAGCCGTAGATGAGATGATCTTACGCACCTCGACAGAGTCTGCACCGTGGATCGTGGTGGAGGGAAACAGTAAGTATTACGCCCGGATCAAGGTGTTGAAAACGGTAGTAGATGCCATTGAACAAAAATTAAAAGAAATGCAGGAATAAATAAAGGAACTCTTTGCCAAGGTGTGACAGAGAGTTCCTTTTTTGGATTATTCCACCGTTACGGATTTTGCCAGATTTCTTGGCTGGTCGACATTCAGTCCTTTTTCCACCGCGGCATAATATGCCAAATATTGTAAAATGACAACGGATACAAATGGAGTAAACAGAGGATCTGTTTCCGGCAAAATGATCTGATGGTCACATAAGCTGGCATCTACAGAAGCGCTGCTATCTGTGATCAGAATAACTCTGGCTCCCCGCGAGCGGACTTCCTGAACATTGGAAATGACTTTTGCATATACATCCGGCTGAGTCGCAAGTGCAATGACAGGAACGTGATCGGTTATCAAGGAGATCGTTCCGTGTTTTAATTCTCCGGCGGCGTAGGCTTCTGAATGAATGTAACTAATTTCTTTTAATTTCAATGACCCTTCACAGGAGAGGGCATAATCCAAGCCCCTTCCGATAAAGAAAATATCCGATGCCTTTGCCAGATGGTGTGCGATGCTTTCTGCCTGATTGTCAAAGGAGAGAGCTTCTTCGACGGCATTTGTCACATGGATCAGAGAAGACATATATTGTTTGGTTATTTCTTTCGATTGTTTTCCGGTAACATAAGCAAGTCGGAAGGCAATCAGGTACATGACCGCAAGCTGGACGGAATAGGCTTTTGTGCTGGCAACAGCAATTTCCGGACCGGCATGTGTATATAAGACGTAATCGCTTTCGCGTGCAATCGAAGAGTTTTTAACATTTACTACCGACAGGGTTTTAGCTCCTCGTTCTTTTGCCAGTTTGAGCGCAGCGAGAGTGTCAGCAGTCTCTCCCGACTGGGAAATGGTGATCAAAAGCGTGTTTTCATCTACAATAGGATCCTGATACCGGAATTCAGAAGCGATTTCCACGGTAACCGGGATGCGTGCCAGACGTTCGATCAGATTGCGTCCGATCAAACCGGCATGCATGGCAGTTCCGCAGGCGGCGATGATAATGCGGTCAATGCCGGTAAAAACTTCGTCGGATACGTTGTCTGCCGTAAAGTCCGGAAGTCCGTTTTTGACACGCGGTTTGATCGTATTTTGGAGTGCTTCCGGCTGCTCGTGAATTTCTTTCATCATGAAATACTCATAGCCGCCTTTTTTGGCAGCTCCGATGTCCCAGTTGATATGGTGGATCGTTGGTCCGTAGATCTCACCGTCTTCATTTTTTACAATAATTTCCTCTTTTGTCAATTTGGCAAGATGATTTTCTTTCAAAACAAAGTAATGTTTCGTATGATTGACCAAAGCGACAACGTCGGATGCGATGATCGATCCTTTGTCAGTATGGGCAGCGACCAATGGACTGGCATTTCGGATGGCATAGATCGTATCCGGAATGTCTGAAAACATAATACAGAACCCATAGGCTCCGGTAAATTTGGAAACTGCTTCCCGGATGGCAGCTTCCGGATCTCCGTGATAGCAGTCATCCATCACCATGGCGGCAATCTCTGTGTCCGTCTGGGAAACGGGATATTTTCCCTTTTTTACCAATTCTTCCTGCAACTCCTGATAATTTTCAATGATCCCATTATGAATCAAAGTAACTTTTCCCGCCGTGTGAGGGTGGGCGTTGGTATGGGAAACACCCCCGTGAGTAGCCCAGCGTGTATGCCCGATACCGCAGGAGGAAGCCCCGGCTACCGCCTGCTTTTTTACAAGTTCACGCAGAGCAGAGACTTTACCTACGGTTTTTATTGTTTCAATTGTTCCCTTATGAAAATAAGCAATGCCGGCACTGTCGTAGCCGCGGTATTCCAACGTCTGCAATCCGTCTACAATTGCCTTTTTTGCATCAATATCACCAACATATCCTATAATTCCACACATAATCATTCCTCCAGATCAATTAAATTTTGGCAACCAAAAGACAGAACCCGGAAAAAGGTCCTTTTCTTCTAAGTTATTCATTGTGTTTGTTTGGGAATATGATCTGTACGAATTTTGTGTGACAGTTGCCTGCTGATTTGTATCGTACATAACGTATATCATAGAAATACGGGAGAGTATCCGCCGAATTTTCGATACCTGCGTAAGGCAGGATGTGTGAGATGCCACATGCTCTCCAGCCTCGTCAACCCCATTCAGGGTCTGGCGCTAAGTTTATCGCATTGCGAAAGCATTTCTGCTGTAGTGTGTTACTCCTTTCTTATCTCAAAAACAATTGCATGATAGCATACTGGGATAAAAAAGTCAAGAAGCACAAATAATGATTGCAAAAATAGGAAAAATATGGTAAAATGATTTTCGGATATACAACTATAAATAAATCGTTAATATTATAGACGATTTGTAAAAAAATAACAGAAGGGAATCAATATATGATGACAAATCAAAAGAAAATGATAGCAATTTTGCTTATCGTGGCACTTATATTTCAGGGAACGCTGCCACAGTTTACAGGAAAAGTAATGGAAGCAAGAGCAGAACAACTGACAGAGCAGGAGACACCACTTGTCAGGGCGATTCACTGGCTTCGATCACAACAAGGGGACATAGGAAAGTGGGGAAATGACGGATTACCAAATCTTACATGTGATGCGTTGGCAGTGTTGCGAAAAGCAGAAGCAGAGGCAGATGACAAATATCTTTCCATATGGGAAAAAGAGCATCCGGCATTAAATGTTGATGAACAAGCACATTTGGTTTGGGGACATGGAGACAAAGAAAAGCTGGAAGATCTTTTGAAATGTGCAAATCCAGATGGAGGATATGGACTTGACAGTACCTATACCAGTGAAATATATGACACGTTAATGGTTCTGATGGCGGCAGTTTCTTTAGAAGAAACAGAAAAAGAAGCAGTAACAGAAGCAGCAGAATATATCATGGCAAAGCAACAAAATGATGGCGGATTTGTGATAACAGAAGATAATACCGACAAGGCATTAACAGCGGATATAGGTTATGTTATGTTGTCTTTAAATATAAAAAACAAAATATTTTATGAAAAATTAGATGCCTATTGTTTGAAGGCATATACCGGGGAGTTTACAACAGAGAAATTTTGTGAACAGGCAAAACTGGCACGTTACCTTATAAAAAGAAATCTCATTTCAAATGTGGCAGAAATAAAGGATACATTGCTTGCGATACAGTCAGAGAATGGAAGTATTTGTGATGGAGTTGAACAAACCATACAATATATTTTGCTGCTATTGGAAGTTGAGGAATTTTATAAACTGCGTTTTGAAATAATACAATTTCAGACAGAAACGGATTCTTATGTGTTAGAAAGTGGAGTAGAACAGACTCTTCATTTGACAACCGAGGTGGGATATTGTACGAATCAGAGATTGACAGGAATAGTGACATATCATTTGATGGAGAACGGTGTAGAAAATCATTCTAGTGAGCAAAAAATTTCCTTGCCAATAGGAGAAAAGAAGCAGACAATACAAGAAGAAATGACGGTGTCTGCAATAATGGATAAAAAATATAGCATAAAAATAGAACTGATTTTGTATGGACAGGATGGAACAGAAGTGTTTCGAAAAAATCAGGAAATATCACTCACCATACAGGAGACAAAAGAAAGCGATCTTATATTACAGGCACAGGTAAAAAAAGGAAAATCTTATGGGGTAACCCTGCGTTGGAATGAAATGTCTGATGAAAAAGAGCGTTATGGTTATCGGCTGTATCGAGAAAAGAAAAATGGAGAGTGGGAGACAAAATCTACATGGAATGGTGAAGAAAAAGTAAAGGTATTAAATATTTATCCCCATAGTCTCGCCGAAAATTATCTTGACGAATGGCTTAATACCACAGTATCCGGAACGGAGGAAGTGGCAGGAAAAGGGCTGTTTGAAATAGATAAAGTTTATATTGATGACTTTAATTGCAATCCGGAACAATATCTGCTGAATGAAAATGGAGAGTACAAGCATGATGTTCTTATGTATGGAACGTATGATTGTAATGCATTAAAAGATATAAATCAAAAAGCATATAATGCAACACAGGAATTCATTGATTCCGGAAGGGGTGTTTTGTTTGGACATGATACAGTGGGAAATAATTTTGCACACAGATGTCCAACATTTCGAGGATTTGCAGACCAAATGGGAATTCGTCTGATACCGGATTACGATTATAGTGCCTGTCGAAAAGTAAAAGTAGTCAATAATGGTTTTTTGACCAGTTATCCATGGAAATTGTCAGGAACTCTTGATATTCCGGCGACTCATAGTACCAGTCAGTATGCGGGAGGAAGTTTGGATTCAACCGTATGGCTGGAATTTGAAAAGAGGGGACTTACGGATGAGGAAACAGGAGCAAAAAATACGGCGTATTTGTGTACCAATAATTCGCTGGCACTAATCCAGACAGGTCATAGCAGTGGACAGGCAACCGACGATGAACGAAAGATACTTGCTAATACATTATTTTATCTAAAACAGTTGACAAATCAAACAGAAGCAAAAGATGAGTCTTTTTACGATACGGAAAAGCCGGAGAAACCGGAAATCAGTGGCAGTTATAGTACGCAAGGTAAGAGTGCCTGGGTACAGATTGGCGGAAAAGATAAGGGAACAGCATATCGCTATCGTGTAGAAGCGATAAGTACGACAAATCGTGATGGACAAGTGCGTGAATCCAATATTGTTGATGCAGAGGCAATATCGGGAATTAAAGGATATCTTGTGGGGGTTAATGATAGCGAAGAAGAAATGAATGAGCTTGTGACTTACGATGATCAAGGCAATCTGCTTTCCGAGGTGTTTGGAGAAGGGGAAGAAAACTATGAGCATACATTGGAAAATCTGGAAGTAGGAAAAATATATTATATCCATGTACGTGCAGTAGATTATGCAGGAAATGTAAGTGAGGAATCAGTGCAGAAAATTATGATTGAATCAAGCACCCCGACCTATCAGACGTTGGAGAATGCCCTCATTGCAACCGAGAAATCCATATCAATTAACTGTTGTCAGGCGGATATTAACAAGAATATATATGCAGGAGAAGATTTCTGTTTTGGCGGCTCAATCCTCAATGCAGACTGTCTTGTAAAAACCAAAGGCAACGTGATGGCATATGGTTGGATTATCAACATTGCCAAAAAGCAAGAACAGGCGGAAACTCTTACTGTTAAAGATTACACCAGGGATATTGAGGCAGACATAAAAAACGATGGAGAAGAATACTTGCAGCTTGATATGTACAACAGTACCACTATAACAGTACCGACATTCTGTCAGGGAACCACAGGTGCCTATTGTACCACACTGGACATCGCAAAACCTCTTGTTTCCGATGGAAGTATCTTCATCAATTGCAATGAAACTACGATCGGTTCAGAAGACGAAAAGGCAGTCCTTTGTTCCATGAATGGAGACATCAACATCAATGCCACAAAGGCAAATGTCTATGGATTGATTTATGCTCCGAAGGGAACGGTATCTATCAACGTGTCTGAGTTTGATTTGGTGGGAACCATCATTGCAAAAGAGATCAAATTAAACGGAAGTTATGTTCGAATCAACCAGTAACACCAAAGGGAAACGAAAGGTAGGAGGATCTGATGAAAAATATCATATTTAATAAAACAAAAAAAACATGTAAAACGATTGCACTTGTGCTTGTATTTGCCATGGTAATAAACCTGTGCAGTTGTGCGGCAAAGCCGGATAAACAGGAGGCAGCACAACCCGCTGTGGACAATTCTGCATATGCCGAAGTAGTCTATAATGATGCTGAGAAATTAGCGGCAAAATTACAGACAGGAGTTGCAGAACTGAAAAAACAGGTAGACAACAGCGGAAAAAAGGTAAGCAAAAATGTGTCGCAAAAAGCGGATGAGCTGGCGACACTTTTGGATACGTACCAACAAAACATGGACAAATTTTTTGCTGAAAATCGCGAGAAAATCGCTTCCTTGAAATCCGATACATTGAACCAAAGACAGGAAGCCTATGAAACCATGTATGCCGAGAAAACAGCGGCAGCAAAAGAAACCCTTGCAGACCTTGCCGGAGCGACCAACACTAAGGAGACGAAAAAATCGCTGAAAACTCTGCAATCTCTGTGGGGAGAGGAAGAAACTCCGATTTACGGAACGGAACCCGTCAACGTGGCAGAAGAAGCAGAAATTACTACGGAAGAAGTGGAGAGTCTGGAAGAATACGCGGAATCCATGACAGAAAATTCCGTGAAAAGTAGTGATAAGCGGGGGGCAAAGGGCGAATATTTGGAACTTTCCGGGGAAACAGCTTTGACAGATAACATCAAAGCCAAAGCGGAAGAACTTGCCACACCTTTGAACGTGTATAACTATCTGAAAACAACCATCGATTATGAATTGTATTTGGGAAGCCGAAAAGGAGCCGGAGAAACCCTTGATGCACAGGCTGGAAACGACAAAGACCAAGCGAGTCTTTTGATTACCATGCTTCGCTATCTTGGTTATCCCGCGCGTTATGTAGAGGGAACCATTGAACTGGACTCCGCTCAGGTGAAAAATTTAACGGGAGCAAAAGACATTGAAAGCGGTGCTAACGTGCTTGCTTCTGCCGGTGTTCCGATAACCTTGCTTTCTGCTGACGGAAAAGTAGCCGCCGTTTCCCTTAACCACACATGGGTAGAAGCCTATGTGCCATACACCGACTATCGCGGTGCCGGGAAAAACACCGGAGAAAGTCGGTGGATTCCCCTTGATACCGGGATTTCGCAGTATGAGGAAGTGGAAAGTGTTGCTTCTTATCTGGAAGATAAAGACATTACTGTGAATTGGAACACCCTTTTGGAGAACGGAGACAGCGAGACTATCATCGCTCAGATGGAGCAGATGAAAGAGCGAATAGTGGGCGAACAGTCGGAAGGTTCCTCAAATCTATATACCAGAAACCGAATCAAATCCAGTACCACCGTTTCTTATCTGCCTCTCTCTTTACAATACACGGTGCTGACAAAAAAAGAAATCTATGCTACAATAAAAGAAGCCGACAGCGACCGTGTCACTTTTACCATTGATGGGAAGAAACTGGGTACATATAAATACGCGGAATTGGCAGGCAAACGCATTACCATTGATTACGAAGCTGAGACGGAAGATGACAAAAAAGCATTGGAAACCTACGGTTCCGTCTTTGACACCCCGGCATATCTGGTGTCTATGAAGCCGGTGTTGAAATTTGACGGAGAAACCGTTGCGACTGGTAACGCAGTCATCCTCGGAACTACCCAGACCCTTTCCATGAAGATAACTTCCTGTGGAATGGAAAATGCGGTCAATAACTCTGTTACAGCCGGGTCATTGTATCAGGTGACTCTGGATGGACAGGCGATTACCGGAAATGATTTGCAGAGTAGTTATGAGGAAGCCGTTGCCATGGCAGAAAGTGCGACTGTGGAAAGCGTCTATTCGGATGACTATCTCGGAAAAGTATTAGACGTGGCGGGTAAGCTGTACTTTGCCCAATTGGATGCTGCTTATACTATAGCAGGGGTGATGTGAGGTGTCTAGGCGACGAGAAGTCTTAGTGAGGGCATGACAGGCTATCAGGTGCGGACAAGTTCTTTGTATGGAAGTCCTGTGGCGGTCAGCGAGGGAAGCCTGTTTATTGACATCGACCATGACAGTCATGGAGTTGTGAGTTTGAGTGGCAGCAAAGCTGACGAAGTGAGATTTATGAAGGTCAGTGGAATGCTTTCTTCCTTATGCGAAAACTTGATATGGGAAGAATTGACGGGTGCAGAATCCGTTTCTACTATGACAGTGTTGCAGACGGCAACAGAGCAGGACATGGAACTTCTTGTAATTAACGAGAGTAATTATGAGGAGATGTCAGAAAAACTGGAAGCAGACAATGCGGTACTGACAGATATCAAAAAGGCGGTCAAGAGTGGAAAAGAAGTAACTGTTCCGACAAGAGAAGTTACTATGGGCGATTGGACTGGAACCGGATACATCATCATGGATTCAGAAACCGGAGCAGGAGCATATCGAATCAGTGGAGGACTGAGTAACGGAACCACCGGGAACCTTAATGGTGGAAGTGTAACCGGACTTGTGACGACAGAAGCGATTTTGGGAATAACTCTGCTGTTAGTGGATATTGTGGAATTGGTATCGTGTCTTGTGTCCATTGCATGTATGTCGGTAATCCCCGGTGGAATGATGGTAGCGCTTGTCATCGAGATGGTGCTTTTAACAGTTGCGGTCATCGAGTTAGTACAGTATATACAGTTGTATGTGAGGTTCCTAAACGGAGATTTGGAAGCTGGGGAACAGGTCGTAACAGAGACAATGGTAAATGCATCGTTTAGCATTGTATTTAGTTCAATCACATGGATTGTGAAGAAGTGTGGAAATGCGGTCCGGACAAAGTGGAAAGAATCAAAGCTGCAAAAAAAGATGAAAGAGTTGTTCGGAGAAGCGGCAGATGATGTTGACGATGATTTTGATATTACCGATGATTATGAGGACGCAGCTACAGGTGGAGATAGTGGAAATAGTTCTGGAAAAGGCGGTACGAGCGAGGATGGAGATAAGGGAAACTCTAGTGGCGATGACTCCGGGAATGGTTCTGCTGCTGGTGGTAGTGCCGGGACTGGCGGAAATGGCTCTGGCTCAGGAAGTGATGCAGGCGGAAGTGGTTCGTCTGTAGGTGAAAGTGGTTCTGGCGGTTTAGGGAATGGAACTGGAACACGAACAGCTATTCTTACATATGAGGAGGCAGAGGAGCTTGCAATCGGTGCAATAAAAGGTAAGAAAAACGCAGAACTAGTGGTTTTGGGTAAATATGACGGTGGAGGGGCGACATCATATGTAGAAGTAGCTAAAGAGTTGGAGGCACAATATTTTCAACTGGATAATTGGGAGGAACTTGCAGCGAAATATTCAGATGATGAGATGTGGAAGATAAATGAGAAATTTTTGGATATTCAAATGAGTTCAGGAAGAGAGATATATTTGTCACATAATCCTGAAGATTATATCGGTGATGGTACATTTTTTGCAAGAGAACTGCAATATTTGATGGAGAATGGTTATAGATTCATAGATGAAGGAGAAATATGGCATGCTGTACGATGACAAGTTTTATGAAAAAGCCGTTAATGAGTTCGAAGAATCTTTTCAAAAGGTGTTTTTCGAAAAGATGTTATTAAGGGAAAAAGTTTGTTCCTTTGGACACATGGGTTATTTTAAATTACATTATGTTTATATTCCAATGAATTATACAATAGTAGTGGAGAATGAGTTAAGGACATTTACAATTGCCATTGAAGATGAGGAAAAAGCGAGGAATTCTTTGTATAGAATTGAGCGTTTTGATAATCAATTGTCCAAGAGTAACATCAAGAATGCTATAAAATTGCTGAAAAAGGTATTAGATACCGATGAGATTGATTTTTACATTCATATAGACGGAAAATTGTATAGAAAGCGGAATAATGTTCTAAAACGTGTAAAAGATATAAGAGAGCTTATGTGATGCGCTCTTACAAAACAGAAAAATACAAAACATAGAGAAGCATTTCTCTGGAGTTATAACAAAATATTCTGCAATGCATTTCCAGCATATTTTACAACGACTAGAAACCGAATCAAATCCGTCACCACCGTTTTTTATTTGCCCCTCTCTTTACAACACACGGTGCTGACAAAAAAGAAATCTATGTTACAATAAAAGAAACCGACAGCGACCGTGTCACTTTTACCATCGATGGAAAGCAACTGGGTACATTGTCATAGATTTATTGAATTGAACAAGAAAGGAGAGTTTTGGTATGCAATTAAATGAAACAGATCAAATGGCATTGGAATTTAATCGACAGGCAAGGGAGCTGCTTGGCAATCGTGTAACAGATTTTGTGATTTCAGATGTGATTGATGACCCAAACCATAGAGCATTTTCGAGTACTTTCAAGGCGTATGATTACTTTATGGTAAGACTTAATTATGATAGAGGAAACTTTAGTTGCTGTATTTGCACCGGAGGAATTGAATTCGGTTTAGATAATTCTCAAAAATGTTGGGATACCGCCGATTTTGATGTGTTTTTTAAAGAGTTAAAACAAGAAATCGAACTGCGAATACCGGATAAATTTTTGAAGGCAAAAGGTTGGCTGTAAATAAGGCATTCAGGTTATCAGGTGAAGACAAGATTGATGGAAGACTATGGTTATAACCGTTTGGAGCAGAAAGGAGATTTTTGATATGCAATTAAATGCAACAAAGAAAAAGGCAGATTTTATTGCAGATAGATTGAAGATTTTTTTCGGCAAAAGAGTTGATAATGTGGTGATAGAAAATGTAATTGATGTGCCCGGTCATACTTATTTTTCTATCAAGTTTAAAGCATATAATTATTTTGCAGTACGCTTAAACTATGGTGTAGGGAGTTTTGGATGTTGTATTTGCACCGGGGGAATTGGAGTCGGATTAGATAATTCTCAAAAGTACTGGGATACCGCTGATTTTGATGTGTTTTTTAAAGAGTTAAAACAAGAAATCGAACTGCGAATACCAGATAAATTTCTGAAAGCAAAAGGTTGGATGTAAATAAGGCAGTTATAGGTGAGGTTTCTAAACGGAGATTTGGAAGCTGGGGAACAGGTCGTAACAGAGACAATGGTAAATGCATTGTTTAGCTTTGTATTTAGTTCAATCACATGGATTGTGAAGAAGTGTGGAAATGCGGTGCGGACAAAGTGGAAAGAATCAAAACTGCAAAAAAAGATGAAAGAGTTGTGGCAGGTTATGGAATATACAGAAATGCTATATGAAGCAATTCAAAAAGAAGAATTAATTCTTTTTTTGAAAGGCGAAAAAGAGTATAATATTACTCCATCGCAATATACACCGGGGGCAGAACCGACAGATGTTGGTAAAGTGTTGTCTAAAGTGATTTACAAAGTGTACGAAACAGACTCTAGCATAAAAGAGGAGTTTGAAGAAGCTTTATTAATCATGTTAGGAGAAACGGATTATGATGTGTATGTTGCAGTATTATATATAATGAGCGAATTATTTAAGGAAAAGAATGGTTTGTCTCCGTTTAATATAAATATATTGTCCATATTGCCTAAGTTAAAGTGTGAGGTGTTACAAAGAGAGGAATCCTTTAAGGAGGGTATGGTATATTCCAATGGATTTGTATCATCAAAGGTGCGGGATAATTTGGAGAGATTTAATCATGTGTGCAAAGAAGAATATGGAATAGAATTATTTTAATTTGCTTAGAGAGAGTTGAAAATTTGTGATGAACACGTGTTTGTTGATAATGGAGCAAAATTGATAGAAATAAGGAAAGATGGTACGGAAATATTGAGAGCAATTTATAGTGAAGCAAAAATAATAAGAGAGGATTTGTGAAAATATCTGCGGAAAGAAATTCAAAATATGGTGGTTGTTTTGATCTATAGAGTCTAGTTGATAAAATTTATGTAAGATTACCGTTTTAATTATTATCCGTGTGGGAACCCAAAGAGATATATGGTTGTAAAGTTTGCAAATACATGTTAAAATGACTATAGCATTTTTTGTAACTGGTATTGGCCGTCGTGCCAGCAGCTTGGTACAATGGATATACTATGAGCAGGAGGACGACAGATGAGTAATTTTAAAGTAGAATTGAAAAAAGTAGTGGACGATTCCTATGAGGTGCAGATCGGGAAAAATCTGATCCCGGAACTGGTGAAAGATTTAACCGGAGGACTGGCAGGAACTATACATAAATTTGCAGTGATCACGGATTCTACCGTGGAGCCATTGTATGGCAGACAGATCTGTGACAGATTAAATGAGGCGGGCGCGCAGGCAGAGTTATTTGTGTTTCCAGCGGGAGAAAAAAGTAAGGTAAGAAAGACAAAGGAAATGCTGGAGGACGCCATGCTGGCAAAAGGATTCCGGAGAGACTGCTGTGTCGTAGCCGTTGGAGGCGGCGTAGTTTCGGATCTCGCCGGTTTTGTGGCAGGTACGTTTGGCAGAGGAGTGCCGTTTGTAAATTATGCGACGACACTTCTTGCGGCAGCGGATGCGTCCATCGGGGGAAAGACAGCCGTAGATACGGATCTTGCAACCAATCTGATCGGTCTGATCTATCAGCCGAAAAAGGTTTATGTGGACATTGATACGTGGAAAACACTTCCGAAAAACCACCTCATCAATGGGATGGCAGAGACGATTAAACATGCGTGTCTGGCAGATTTTGAATTGTTTGAATATATCGAGAAAAATATTGACAAAATTTTACAGTGCGACCCGGAAGCGTGCGAATATATTTCAGAGAAAAACTGCAATGTAAAATATCAGGTTGTCATGAAGGATGAAAAGGAGAAGAGCCTGCGCGAGATTTTGAACCTTGGACACACGGTGGGACGTGCGATCGAGACGGTAAGCGATTACAAACTGCTTCATGGAGAGGCGCTTTCCATCGGAATGGTGGCACAGGTGACACTGGGATGTAAACTTGGATTCTTAACGGAAGAAGAAAGAGACCGTGTCATCGCGTTGCAGAAAAAGGTGGGACTGCCGGTAGAAATTCCGGATTATATCGACCGGGAGGCACTGGTAAAGAAGTTGTATACGGATAAGAAAGTACGCGATGGAAAACTCCGTTTTGTATTCCAGAAGGGAATTGGAGAGGTGATGACATTTGGGGAGGATGTGTATGCCAGACCGGTAGCGGAAGAGGAAATCCGTGAAATTCTTATGAATATGTAAATGAGGGACAGGATTGAATAAAAGACAGCTGGGAAGCGAAAAAGAAAGGCTTGCGGCGGAATATCTGCGGGAGCATGGGTATGAGATTGTTACGTGCAATTACCGCTGCCGTCAGGCGGAAATTGATATTATCGCGAAAAAAGAGGAATATTTGATTTTTATTGAAGTAAAATATCGTAAGAACAAACAATGCGGGGGAAGTTTGTATGCGGTTTCCCGTGCAAAGCAGCAGAAGATCTGTTATGCCGCCAGACATTATATTGCGAAGCACAACATTCCTCTTAACCACCCGATGCGGTTTGATGTACTTGCCATTGATGGAGAGGAGATCATGCATATCAAAAATGCGTTTGAGACATACTAGTACTTGATTTTATTCGGAATATTTAGTAAAATATACGGATGGAGGAATTGAAATGAGTAAACCAATTGTAGCAATTGTTGGCCGCCCAAACGTAGGAAAGTCAACATTATTTAATACACTTGCCGGAGAAAAAATATCAATTGTAAAAGATTACCCGGGAGTGACAAGAGATCGAATTTATGCAGATATCACCTGGCTGGATCACAGTCTTTCGTTGATCGATACCGGTGGTATTGAGATGGATAGCAAAGATGCAATGCTTTCTCATATGAGAGAGCAGGCAAATATCGCCATAGAGACAGCGGATGTCATTATGTTTGTTACAGATGTCAGACAGGGACTTGTCGATGCAGACTTTAAAGTGGCTGATATGCTTCGCAAATCCGGGAAACCGGTTATTTTAGTTGTAAATAAAGTGGATAATTTTGACAAATTCATGCCGGATGTGTATGAGTTTTATAATCTTGGCATCGGAGAACCACATCCGGTATCGGCTTCGTCCAAACTGGGACTTGGTGATATGTTAGATGCCGTGTGGGAACTTGTGGATGCGGAAAAATTTGAAGAAGAGGAAGATGACCGTCCAAAGATTGCCATCGTTGGAAAGCCAAATGCCGGAAAATCATCTTTGATCAATAAGTTGATCGGAAAAGACCGCGTGATCGTATCGGATATCGCCGGTACGACGAGAGATGCCATCGATACCGAGGTGGTGCGTGACGGTAAAGAATATATCTTTATTGATACAGCGGGACTCCGTCGTAAAAATAAGATCAAAGAGGATCTGGAGCGTTACAGCATCATTCGTACGGTTGCAGCCATTGAACGATCGGATGTCGTCATACTGATGATCGATGCGGTCGAAGGTGTGACAGAACAGGATGCCAAAATTGCCGGTATCGCACATGAACGCGGCAAGGGATTGATCATTGCCGTCAACAAATGGGATGCCGTGGAAAAAGACAATCATACGGTAAAAGAGTATACCAATAAAGTAAGAGAAGTGCTTTCGTTCGTGCCTTATGCGGAAATTGTATTTATTTCGGCACTGACCGGCCAGAGAACGAATAAATTATTTGAATATATTGAAAAAGTAATTCAATTTCATTCCATGCGTATTCAGACAGGTGTGCTGAATGAAATTCTGATGGAAGCGGTAGCGATGCAGCAGCCACCGTCAGACAAGGGAAAACGGTTGAAATTGTTTTACATGACGCAGGTGTCTACGAAGCCGCCTACCTTTGTATTGTTTGTAAACAGCAAAGAACTGATGCACTTTTCGTATCAGCGTTATATTGAAAACCGTATACGCGATACGTTTGGCTTTATCGGTACACCGATACGAATGTTCATTCGTGAACGGAAGGAGAAATAATCGTGAATTATATTATAACAGGTGTTATTATTTTAATCATAGGATATGCATTCGGCTGTTTTTCTACCGGCTATTTTGTGGGAAAGAAAAACGGACTGGATATTCGTTCGACCGGAAGTGGAAATATCGGTACAACCAATGCATTGCGTTCGCTGGGGGCCAAAGCAGGAGCAATCACTTTTTTAGGAGATCTGTTAAAGGCGTTTATCCCGACTCTTGTGGTAAAATTTGCCTTTTGTCCGGCAATGGGATATGCGGATGATATCACCTATTTATTTACTCTTTTGGCAGGACTTGGTGTCGTGATGGGACATAATTTTCCGTTTTATCTGCATTTTAAAGGGGGAAAAGGAATCGCCGTTTCTGCGGCGGTTATTGTGGTGTCAAACCTTCATCCGGTCTTTATCGGAATCGGACTTGCCATCTTTATTCTTGTTGTGGCAGTGACAAGATATGTTTCGCTCGGGTCTTTGATCGTCGTGTGGTACATTCCGATTTTTACGGTATTATACTATCGTGACAGCGAACTTTTTCCATTGATTTTAATCGTAAGTTTATTGTTTACGATTTTAGCTTACATAAAACATAAAGCAAACATCATACGTTTGATTCATGGTACAGAAAATAAGTTAGGTGAAAAAAAGGAGAAGAAGAGTGAAGAAAATTAGTTTTTTGGGTGCAGGAAGCTGGGGAACCGCATTGGCAATTTTATGTGCCAATAACGGACACAAGGTAACAATCTGGTCAAAAATCAAATCCGAGACCGATATGCTTCGTGAAAAGAGAGAGCACGTTGATCGTCTTCCGGGGGTAAAACTTCCGGATAGTATTGAGATAGAAGATGACCTTGAAAAAGCCTGCACGGGACAGGATATTATCGTATTTTCAGTGGCTTCCCCATTCGTGCGTTCCACAGCAGAACTGGCAAAGCCATTTATCCGTGATGGACAGATCATTGTCAACGTGGGAAAAGGTATTGAGGATAAGACATTGATGACACTTTGCGAAGTACTTGCGGATGTACTTCCGATGGCGGATGTTGCAGTGCTTTCCGGTCCGAGTCATGCGGAAGAAGTGTCTCAGGGAGTGCCTACTACAGTTGTAGTAGGAGCAAAATCCGAGAAAACCGGTGTATTTATTCAGGATGTGTTTATGAGTGAATGTTTCCGTGTATACATCAGCCCGGATATGATCGGCATTGAACTCGGCGGTTCTTTGAAAAATGTAATCGCGCTGGCTGCCGGTATGCTGGATGGTATGGAGCTTGGTGATAATACCAAAGCGGCACTGATGACCCGCGGTATTCTGGAAATCAGTCGTCTTGGAGTGGAACTTGGCGGTAAGATGGAGACATTTTTCGGTTTATCCGGAATTGGAGATCTTATTGTAACATGTACAAGTAAGCACAGTCGCAATCATAACTGTGGTTATCTTCTCGGAAAGGGAAAGACACTGGAAGAGGCAAAAGCAGAGATTAAGCAGGTTGTGGAAGGTGTAAACTGTGCGCAGGCTGCAATGGCACTGGCAAATCGTTATCATGTATCGATGCCGATTGTAGAGCAGATTAATGCGGTCTTGTTTGAGGGCAAGACGACCAAGCAGGCATTAAAAGAACTTCTTATGCGTGACCGCGTGAGTGAATACCGCACATTGAGCTGGTAAAAACCGGAAAATCACAGGACTTTTTGGAGATCCCTTGAATAAAATGAAAGAAAACAGCCATACTATCGAAAAAAGGAAGGATGGCTGTTTTTTTATGTGGGGAATTATTATTGGATTGATATCCGGAGCACTGATGAGTGTTCAGGGCGTATTTAATGCGGAAGTGACAAAGCAGAGCAGTATCTGGCTGTCGGCAGCGTTTGTACAGATCACGGCATTTGTGGTGTGCGTTTTGGCGTGGTTTATTACCGGAAAAGAGGGGACGATATCCAGCTTGTTTCAGGTGCAGCCGAAATACATGCTGTTAGGCGGTGCAATCGGCGCTTTTATCACGTATACGGTAATTCAGGCGATGAATCAATGCGGGCCGGCAAGAGCCGTTATGTTTATTGTTACGGCGCAGCTGATCGTTGCCTATCTGATTGAATTAATGGGATTGTTCGGCGTTGACAAACAGACATTTGAATGGCGGAAGATCATAGGTTTGATCGTGATGATTGCAGGAATCATTACCTTTAAATGGAAATAGAAAAAAACTGAAAATATTTGTTGTAAAAAAATCATTTCAGTATTACAATAAAGATGTGCATTTTTGATTGTTGTTCCTGGAGACAGGAGAGCAAATATATGAAACAAAATAATATCATTCTGTTGCTTGCAGTGGTCGGAATTTGTGTTTGCGGTGGTATCTGGCTGTATCAGGGAAAAAAGGTACAGACTTCAGAAACGATCGTGTCAGAGGAAACGAACGATCGTTTGTCACAGCAAACCGCAGAGAACGAAGAAGGACAGATTTATATACACATTGTAGGGGCAGTAAAAAAGCCCGGTGTATATACATTTCAGAAAAAACCGCGTGTGATCGAAGTAGTAGAAAAAGCCGGTGGTTTTACGAAAGATGCCGTTACGACGGAGATTAATCAGGCAGAACTTGTAGAAGACGGCATGCAGCTTACGATTGCTTCACAGAAAGATCCGAAGCAAAAAGAAGGACAGGACGCGGAGCAGACGGAAACGGGAAAAGTAAATCTGAATGCAGCGACCAAGGAGCAATTGATGACACTGACAGGAATTGGAGAAGCAAAAGCAATTGCGATCATCGCATATCGGGAAGAAAAGGGAAAATTTCAAAAACCGGAAGACCTGATGAATATACCGGGAATCAAAGAGGGAGTTTTTGATAAGATCAAATCCCAGATATGCATATAAAACAGGAATAGAGAATAATTGGAAAGGAAGAGGGCAGATGGCAAAGAAGGTTTTGGTAGTAGATGACGAGAAAATGATCGTTAAGGGGCTGCGTTTTAGTCTTGAACAGGATGGCATGGAGGTTGATTGTGCGTACGATGGAGAAGAGGCATTGACGGCAATCAAACAAAATACATATGATGTGGTCTTACTGGATGTTATGCTTCCAAAACTTTCCGGTTTCGATGTGTGCCAGCAGGTTCGGGAGTTTTCTGATGTACCGATCATTATGCTTACTGCAAAGGGAGAGGATATGGATAAGATCCTTGGATTAGAGTACGGTGCAGATGATTATATTACCAAACCTTTCAATATTCTTGAAGTAAAGGCGCGTATCAAAGCGATCATGCGCCGCAGTTCCAAACGCGAAGCAAAAGAACAGGAAAATTCTTCGGTACGCGTATTTGGAAATATGAAAGTGGACATTGACAGCAGACGTGTGTTTATTGATGAAAAAGAAGTGAATTTAACTGTAAAAGAGTTTGATCTGCTTGAACTCTTAATGAATAATCCCAATAAAGTTTACAGCAGGGAGAAACTGCTCAATGATGTCTGGGGATATGAATATCTTGGAGATGTCAGAACGGTAGATGTTCATGTAAGGCGGCTTCGTGAGAAGGTAGAAAAAACGCCGAGTGAACCGAAATTTATACATACAAAATGGGGTGTTGGTTATTATTTCCAGGTTTAAAAACTTTTTTCATCAATTTAAAAGTACACGGGTTCAAAGTCTTGGCGTACTGGTAATTATTGGAATTATTCCTTTGATAATCTTTTCTGTTGTTTTTTTAAATGTATTTCGTACAAGAAGCATCAGTCAGCGGGTGTCGGAAATTCAGGTGCGTGGAAACGTTATTTCCAATCTTATTGTCGGTTCCGGTTATCTGACGGCGGCAGGAGAACAGAGCGAAAAAGTGGATACCGAATTATCCCAGGTCTCGGATATGTATGATGGAAGGATTCTTATCATCGATTCGAGACTGAAAGTGGTACGCGATACCTATGGATTGGAAGAGGACGGGATTGTTGTGCTTCCGGAAGTAATTCAATGTTTTCGTGGCGAAGCTACTAAGATTGTAAATCAGCATAAAGATAATGTGGAGATTTATCTGCCGGTAGACAGTGCAGATCATAAATCCGTTTATGGTGTGATTGTAATGAACTTTTCATTTCAGTCCATCCAGGCGTTGTATGATAATATCCGCACGGTGAGTATTTCCATAATTTTACTTTTAGCAGTCAATATTATCGTGGTTTCATGGATTTATTCCGGACATGTAGTAAAGCCGTTAAAAAGTGTGGTACGGGCAATCGGACATATTGAATCCGGAGATTTCAGTGAACAGATGGAAGTGCGTGACAATATTGAGGTGGAACAGATTTCAGATGCAATCAACTCCATGCTTACCAAAGTACAGAATCTAGAGGATTCGCGGCAGGAGTTTGTGTCTAATGTATCACATGAATTGAAAACACCGATCACATCGATCAAAGTCCTTGCGGAATCTCTGACGATGCAGGAAGATGTTCCGGTGGAATTATACCGGGAATTTATGGGAGATATCAATCAGGAACTTGACCGCATGAATAAGATCGTCAATGACCTGCTTTCTCTTGTAAAAATGGATAAATCGGCGGTTCAGATGTCAATTGAAGAAGTAAATATCAACGAATTTATCGAAGGTATTTTGAAGGGAATTACGCCGATCGCATCAAAACGGAACATTGAAATTATCTTTGAGAGTGTGCGCCCGGTAAGTGCCCAGATTGACAGTGTCAAATTGGGAATGGCATTTACCAATATTATTGAAAATGCAGTAAAATACAATTTTGACAATGGATGGGTGAAAGTTACGTTAAACGCAGACCATAAATTTTTCTACCTGCGCGTGGCAGATTCCGGAGTAGGAATACCGGAAGAACTTCAGGATCACATTTTTGAACGTTTCTATCGTGTGGATAAGGCAAGATCCCGGGAAACCGGTGGAAACGGACTTGGTCTTGCCATTACGAGAAATGCGATATTACTGCATCGCGGTTCGATTAAAGTACATAGTGTGGAAAAACAGGGAACGACGTTTGCTGTGAGAATTCCATTGATCTATCAGGCACAAGGAGGAAATTCGTGATGAGAACAATTCGTTTGTTGAGTGTGTTAGTATGTGTCCTTGTGTTATGCTGTGGCTGCCAGAGGACGGTGAATCCGGATCAAACCGGTAATATCACGCTGTATCAGATGGCAGAAGATGGCTCCAGGCTTCAGGCTGCAAAATATGAGATTCAGGCGGATGGAGAAGATAATGTTGCGGTTATTCAGGAACTGCTGGATTGTTTTAAAAAATGGGTGGCTGTTGATGATTTCCAATTAAAGGAAAAACAGTTGACGGTTACGTTTTTATCTTCTTATTATAATCAGGATAAGATTGATGAGGTACTGAACCGCGCTTCAATAGTAAAGACACTATGCCAGTTAAGCAGTGTCGAATATGTAGAATTTTATGTGGGCGAGGAGCCTCTTATGATAGATGGAGAACCGGTAGGGATTATGAGTAAATTATCGTTTCTTGACTCGGTCGGAGGAGAAGGCTATACGCAGGAAAAATATGTCACATTGTATTTTTCTTCCAATGATGGGACAAAGATGCAGGAGATTTCCACAAAATTGACGCATGATATGACGGTGCCACTGGCGAGGCTTTTGATCGAGCAGCTGCTGAAGGGGCCAAATGAGATTTCCGACGCCAATACTTCCGAAGTAAGGGATACGATTCCTTCGGGTACAAAATTGAATTCTTTGACAATCCGCGATCATGTATGCTATGTGGATTTTAGTAAAGAATTTATGAATATGCAGGCAGATGTGAGCAGTGGTGTAGTGATCTATAGTATAGTGAATACGTTATGTGAGCTGTCCGATGTAAGCAAAGTGCAGTTTACCATTGACGGAGAACAGCAGGAGACATACGGGGATATTAAAGACTTTACGGGGGCTTTTGAACGAAATCTTGACATGGTTCAAGACGCCAGTAAAGGCTGAAAAAGGGGATGAAACAAATAAGAATCAATCGACCATTGGTGGTTTTCTTTTTCCTTGTCATACTGGGAATTGTTATCTGGAATCAGTTCCGGGACAGTTCCCCGGAGGCTTGGAAACAGAAATCTTTTACATGCAGCGGTGTTGTCGAAACGATACAGAGGACAGCTTTGGGAACGAAGGTACTGACGTTATCGAAAGTAGAACCGCAGTGTACAAAAACAGAGAAAACACGTTCTTTCAGAAAAATACTTCTTTATGAAACATCCGATCAATTATCAGAACAACATTTATTTTCCCATATCCAAATCGGAAATGAAATCCAGGTAACAGGAGAGGCAGAAAGTTTTGAACAGGCAGGAAATCCCGGACAGTTTGATGCTTTTTCGTATTATGAGGCGATGCAGGTGGATGCCCGCATGTTTGTGTCGGATATCCGGATACGCGATGATTCCTGCAATCCGGTCAAACAAATGCTGTATGAATGGCGGAGTAAGGCGATGCAGCAGCTTGTTACAGCAATGGGCGAAAGAGATGCGGGACTGCTTGGGGCAATGATCCTCGGAGACAAATCCCAACTGGATGGAGAAATCAAAGAATTGTACCAGCAGACCGGAGTGGCGCATATGCTCGCGATATCGGGCTTACATATTTCACTTTTAGGGATGGTTTTGTTTGACTGGCTGCGGAAAAATCTTCTTCCTATGAAAACGGCCGCCATCGTTTCGCTGTTGCTGTTGCTGTTGTATGGGCAGTTTACGGGATTTCCGGTAGCCACGTCGCGGGCAGTGTGGATGTTGTGTATTCGGTTGGTGGCAAGGTATACGGGAAAACCCTATGATGGATTGACGGCGCTGGCAATAAGCGGAAGCGTGATCCTGCTGCAAAATCCATTGCAGTTATTTCAGTGTGGTTTTGTTCTGTCATTTGTCGCCGCCGGTGGAATTTTACTTTATCAGGAGATGACAAAAAAGTGGCAGAAACGGATGAAAGAATGGCAGAAAACGCTTCTTTCTACGGTTTGGACATTTTTCCTGACACTTCCGGTTATGTTCTGGTATTTTTATGAAATATGTCCGTATTCGGTTATTGCGAATCTTATCTTACTTCCGTTTTTGTCGGCTCTTCTGGGAGTTGGCATCTTAGGCTGTATACTCTGCTTTATCACTCCGGCTGCCGGCGGTTTTATACTGGCATCTGCCCACGGGATTCTGGCATTTTACGAGCTTGTCTGCAAGGGGATCAAAGAGCTTCCGGGAAGTACTTTGATTATGGGACGTCCGGAGATATGGAAGATAATAATATACTATAGTTTTTTATTCTTATCAGTGTACATCTGGGCGGAGTACGGTGATAAGATCAAGACATTTTTTAGTCTTGCGGCGCTCTGTCTGGTTCTTGGTTCTTTCCGCCCGGCATTTGAATTTCTGTACATTCAGATGGATGTCGGACAGGGAGACTGCGCCTGTATTTTTAACGGAGAACAAACGTACTTAATAGATGGGGGAAGTACTTCGGAAAAAGAGATTGGAAAATACCGGATTGCGAAAATGCTTAAATATTATGGCAGAGAGAAAGTTGACGGCGTTTTTATCACGCATGGAGATGAGGATCATGTGAATGGAATCGAAGAATTGGCAGAACGGCAGGAAAACGAAGGAATCACGATCCGTGAGATCCTTGTCCCTGATCTGCAAAAGAAAGAAGAAGGACTGCAAAAATTTATACAATCGGTAAGCAGCAAAAAGATACCGGTTGCTGCGATACACAAGGGACAGCAGGTAACAAGCGGAAACTTGCAATTGCGCTGTCTGCATCCTGCTGCCGAGTATGAATGGGAGGATGCCAATGACTGTTCTCTCGTTTTTGACCTTTCCTACGAAAATCTGACCATTTTGACGACAGGAGATCTGGGGGTGCACGGCGAAGAAAATAGCACGTTTCCAAGAAAAAGATATGACATATTGAAAGTGGGACATCACGGCTCGAAAAATTCTTCTTCGGAAGTTTTTTTGCAAAAATGCAGGCCGCGTTATGGCTTTATCTCGGCGGGAGCAGACAACCGGTACGGCCATCCGGCAAAAGAAACGCTGCAACGATTGGAAAATATTTTCTGTAAGAACTGGAACACCGCGCAGAAAGGGGCATTATTTGCAGAATACAGAAAGGGACAGAAGCGATGCTGGTATTTTAAGCATTGAGAGAATGTGGCAGATGTGTTATACTTAAAAAAGTGAATGTAGGAAGATGAGGTGAAACGATGCTGACAATAGATGCCCAGTTAAAAAACGGCGATCTTTCCCGCTTTCAGCTGGTTTATGGCGAAGAAGCGTATCTGGTCCGCAATTATAAAAATAAATTAAAACAGGCGTTGTCTGTGCCGGGAGATGACATGAATGCCTCTTATTTTGAGGGGGAAAAATTTTCTGTGGAAGAAATGCAGTCAATCGGCAATACACTTCCTTTTTTTCAGGACAAGCGTCTGATCCTGATCGAAAACAGCCAAGCGTTTAAAAAAGCAAACACTCTGCCGGAAGTATTGGAGCAGTTTCCAGAGACTACATTTGTAGTCTTTGTAGAAAAACAGATCGATAAGCGGAATCGTTTGTATAAATGGATTCAAAAGCACGGCTGTATTACCGAGTGTACACTGCGCGCCGAAGTCGAACTGGTACCATGGCTCGCACGATATTTATCCCAATACGGAAAAAAGATTTCCAAACATACTGCGGAACTTATTGTGTCGCGGGCAGGATTCCAGATGGATCTGTTATCCTGTGAACTGGACAAACTGATCGGTTATATCGGAGACAGAGAAGCAGTTACCGCAGAAGATGTGGAAAGTATCTGTTCGGGGCAGACGGTAGGAAAATTATTTGATATGATGGATGCCGTCATTGCGGGACAGCAGGAGAAAGTATTTACTCTTTATGCAGATCTGCTGGAGTTAAAAGAGCCGCCACTGCGCATCCTGCATATGTTAGGCCGCCATATCAATATTTTATTGCAGGTGAAGGAACTGGGCCCCCGTATGTCGGATCGTGATCTTGCAGCCAAAGCAGGAATCCCGTTCTTTACGGTAAAAAAATACCGCAGTCAGGAACGGCATTTTACCAAAGAGCGGCTGATGGAACTTCTGGAACTGCGAGCAGATCTGGAAGAACGGTTTAAGACGGGAAGAATGCAGGAAAATCTTATCGCAGAATTCTTTTTGACAAAAGCATTGACAAATGCTTGAAAAAATGTTACAAATATAGAGGTGCTTTTTTCAAAAAGGCACATTCGGAGACGTATCGAAGTGGTCATAACGAGAACGACTCGAAATCGTTTTGCCTTCACGGGCACGAGGGTTCGAATCCCTCCGTCTCCGCTAAAAAAATGACTGAAAACGACGGAAAACCGTCGTTTTTTTGTTTAAAAACCGAAAGAATGTTCTGATTACCTCATGATTACCCCCAAAATTTGGAAAGGAAAATTTTTATTTCTACCTTTCAGAACATAGGAAAAATAGCAAGTTTAGAAGTGGGGGAGACTTGCTATTTTTTTGGTGAAAAAGTGAAAAAACTGCTGACATGGGAAGCTCCCTATGTTATACTATAAACATAACAAGGAACGAAAATAAAAAAGGAGGTAAAACCGATGGGCGGAGAAAAAACAATGGAAAAAACAGTCATTATTTTACAGATTATTTCCGTGCTGACCATGCTTGCATTGTTCGTTACAACAAAATTTATGTGGCCTGTATTTGCTATAGTAATGACACTGGTTTCAATTATTTTAAACATTGTTGTATTTTTGCAAAAGAAATGAGGTAAGAGAGATGGGAAACAACCAAACAGAAGCAACAAAACGTTACCGAGAAAAAATTGGGGTGATTTCAAAGTCATACCGCCTAAAAAAGGAATTGACGGAGAAATTTGCACAGGCTTGTCAGCAAAATGGAGTTTCGCAGGCAAGTCAGATTTCAAAGCTGATGCAGGCATATATTGACGAAACAAATGAAAAAGGCTAAGGATGTCAATGAAGTAATGTAGAATCATAGAGAAGAGGCAGCTAATGTGGGAAAGCAAAAAACGCCAATCCCACAAAGGGGTAAAGCATGATTTTAAAATTAGGTATTTTTCTAGTTGCTGTTGGGCTTATTAAGCTCGTTGTGTCGCTTGTGATGCGGCACAAGAAAGAAGAAGATCAGATTGGCAAACGAAAATAACCGCCCAAAGCCTTCCAAACTTAGCGGTTATTTCGTTTAAGTTATGAGGGGGCTGACCGTCTGCTTAATTGCAGCTAGGAAATAAAGCAACTAAGAAAGGAGAAGACGATGAAGGAAAACATCGAAGAAAACAAGAGCTATCAACGAAAGATGTGATTGACTTGTTAATCAAAGCTGTAGTAGCCGCCGCAACATTGATTACAGCAATCAAGACTTAAGTTGATAGCAGGGTGGAAGAGGGCGAAAGCCCGATCTCTTTTCTGATGATACCACATCGTTTAAAATAAATCAATGAAAAAGAAAGATGGCAAGTTTTGTGGCGCTGGGAGCCATTGCCACAAACAATCCGGTCGTTTTGGAAAATCTGAAGCAGATCCGTGATGAGAAGAAGATGAAATAGTATGGAAGTTACTATAATGTTTGATACATTAAGTACTTCCTTAGGGAGGATATATCATGTCAAAACGAACACGACAATATATTGGTATTCTGGCAGCGCTTGCTGCCTACTATATTGTTCATGAAGGGGCTCATTTACTATATGCCCTGTTCACGGGCGTATTTAAGCAAATTAACTTTATGGGTCTTGGGGTGCAGATTGACGTTTATGTCGAGCATATGACAGACATTCAACTTGGCATCTTCTGCCTTGCAGGAGCCATGGCTACCTTTTGCGCAGGATACCTGCTGACGGTACTTTCAAAGAGTATTTGTCATGCCAAAAGCAAACTGTTCCGTGCAGTGCTTTACTACATAACGATTGCCTTCCTGTTGCTTGATCCGCTTTACTTAAGCATTCTGTGCGGTTTCTTCGGCGGTGGGGATATGAACGGCATCGCCAGTCTCTGCCCTGAATGGGCGGCAAGATGTCTTTTCGGTGTGTTGCTCCTTGTAAATGGGGTGGTATTCTGGAAACAGGTACTACCGGTCTATCGGCAGTCTTTTCGTTCGCACGTTGGATGAACAGGTAAAAATGAATCAAGACACTTTTTAAATATAAAGAAAAAATAGCAAGAAACGTCGAGAGCAATTTTACACAGTACGGTAGAATGTAAACTGCAGGAGGTGAGAAGAATGAAAGAACAGATATTGGCCGTTCAGCGAATGCAGGACTACATAGAAAAGAATGGAATGGAGGAAATCAAGCTGTCTGATCTTGCGGTGGTTTCATTGTTTTCTCCGTGGTATTCTTATCGGTTGTTTCGAGATGCCCTTGGACTGACACCGACAGAGTATATCCGTAAATACCGGTTGACACAGGCAGCAAAACAGCTTCGGAGTGGAAATGTTAAGGTCATTGATGCCGCCTTTAATGCCGGGTTTTCAAATGTAGATACCTTTACGCGGGCGTTTTACCGTGAATTCGGGTTGAATCCGAGAGATTATATGAGAAATCCAATTCCTGTCAAATTCTTCATCCCTTATGGTGCAAAATACCGTGAATTACGAAAGGAGAATATCGACGTGTCTAACATTCAAACTATTTTTATACAGGTTATCCGAAAGCCGGAGCGCCTGTGTATTATCAAACGTGGGAAACAAGCAGAAGACTATTTTCCGTACTGCGAAGAAGTCAGTTGCGATGTGTGGGGCATTCTTATGAGCATGAAGTCACTCTGTGGAGAGCCTGTTTCCATGTGGCTGCCAGAGAAGTACAAAAAGCCTGACACTTCTACCTATGTACAAGGGGTGGAGGTCGAAACGGATTATATGGGAATGGTTCCCGAAGGCTTTGATACCATTCATTTGCCGGAGGCAGAATATCTGATGTTTCAGGGGCCGGCTTTCCGAGAAGAGGATTACTGCGAAGCAATCCGTACTGTGCAGGCAGCGATGGATAATTATGATCCGTCTGTCATTGGTTGCTGTTGGGATGATGAGAATCCACGTATCCAGCTGGAGCCACGTCATCAGCGTGGTTATATTGAACTGCGGGCAGTTAGGAGGGTTCAGAAATGAGCGAGGCCATTATTGTTGAAGGACTGACAAAATCTTATGCCGGGAAAATTGTGGTCGATCACCTGAATCTCTCAGTGAAATGCGGTACGGTATTTGGGCTGCTCGGCGCAAATGGTGCCGGAAAAAGCACCTCAATCGAGTGTATGCTCGGTATAAAACAAGCGGATGCGGGAACGGTTTGCCTGCTTGGGCAAGATCCCCAAAAGCACCGCCGGCTGCTTTTTGAACGTATTGGTGTGCAATTTCAAGAAGGCGACTATCAGAAAGACATCAAAGTTTCCGAACTTTGTGAGGAAACGGCAAGCCTTTACCGCAATCCCGTCGATTGGCATATGCTGTGTGAGCAGTTTGGTATCGGTGATAAAGCTGCTGCAGCAGTAAAAGACCTATCGGGTGGCGAACGGCAGCGGCTTTTTATCGTGCTGGCGTTGATTGGACAGCCGGAGCTTGTGTTCCTCGACGAGCTGACTACTGGGCTTGATGCTAAAGCACGGCGTAGTGTATGGAAAATTTTGGAAATTCTAAAACGACAGGGGCTTACGATATTCCTGACTTCTCATTTTATGGATGAAATTGAAGCATTGTGTGATGAAATCTGCATCTTGAAGAAGGGGACTCCCGTTTTCCGCGGAACTGTGGAGCAGGCAAAGCAGCAGTGCGGCTGCGAACGTTTTGAGGACGCTTATTTGCAGCTTTCGGATGAGGAGGTGGACGCATGAAACGCTTTTTTACTTTTTTGAAAACGGAGTTAAAGCTCAGCGTGCGAGATATGAATATGGTGATCTTTGCCATTATCATGCCACTTGTGATCTTTATCATTCTTGGCATCATTTACGGCAAAAAAATCGTCTATGATGGTGCGGATTATACATTTTTGGAGCAGTCTTTCGGAGCTGTCAGCGCGGTTGCTATCTGTGCAAGTGGATTGATGGGGCTGCCGTTGGCCGTATCCGGTCTGCGAGAGATGAAGATTCTCAAGCGGCTGTGTGTCACGCCGGTCAGCCCTGTGCTCATTCTTGGTGTTGAACTGGCAATGTATGTCATCTACTGTGCAGTGTCCCTTGCAACGTTGTCGGTTGCAGCACTTTTGTGGGGGGTACAGTTGCGCGGTTCGCTTCTGGCTTTTCTTGGAAGCTGGGCGATTACCATGCTCTCAACGCAATCTATCGGTATGCTGGCAGGCGGTGTAGCGAAAGACACCAAGCAGGCCAGCGTCATTGCCTCGATTCTTTATTTTCCTATGCTGATTTTTTCCGGCACAACGCTGCCGATTGAGGTCATGCCAAAGACAATGCAGAAAATTGTCAGTTTTTTTCCACTGACACAGGGACTTACTATGATGAAAAATACATTTTTAGGCATCCGCATGGAAAGTATTCTGTTACCGATTTGTGTAATGGTTGGAGTTATTGTACTTTGCACAATTTTTGCTATCTGCTTCTTTCGCTGGGAATAAGCATTTCCAACAGAAGATTTCTCCAGTGCACTCAAAACGTAAGCGGTACAGGATTTTTCTAAATTTCCACAAAATCTAGTTGACATTTGAAAAAAAAGTGATATACTAGTTCCTAGATATGAAATATATTGAAACCGATGAGCAAGAGTAAGTAAAAATGAAACATTGTTTTCAGAGAGCTGTAGGTTGGTGTGATACAGTAGCAATATCATTTTGAATGGACTTGTGAGGGCAGCTTGAAAGAGTATCGAGTAGACGCTGACGGAAACCTGTACCGTTACGAACAGGAGTGCATGGTGGTGCATGATGAGTGGGTTATACCGATTAGCCAATAAGGGTGGTATCGCAGAAGTTGATAGCTTTTGTCCCTGTTCTAGTGATAGAACATGTGACAGAGGCTTTTTTTATTGCCTTAGGTATCGCACAATCGGACAATCTCTTTTGCACACATCGTAGCAATAAACAAAAAGGAGATGTTTACGATGTTGTTAGAAAAAATTAAAAAATATGCGGCGGATTACGATGTGATTCCGGTAAAAAAAGAAATTTATGCGGATCTTGTGACGCCCATTGCGCTGTTGCAGAAAATTGCGGCAAAGAAGAAACGTTTTTACCTTCTGGAAAGTGTAGAAGGTGGAGAAAAATGGGGACGTTATTCTTTTCTTGGTTACGATCCGGTGATGCGGGTGTCCTGCTTCCGGGATAAGGTTGTGATTGAAGAAAAGGGAGAAAAAAAGACGATCACGACAAAGGATTCTTTTCAGGTGATCCGGGATATTTTAAAGCAGTACCGTTCGCCGAAGATGGAAGATATGCCGCCGTTTACCGGAGGATTTGTTGGATATTTTGCGTATGCGATGATCGAGCATGCAGAGCCGGTGCTAAATATCAAGCGCGGCG
This sequence comes from uncultured Lachnoclostridium sp., assembly GCA_905212635.1. Taxonomy (GTDB): domain Bacteria; phylum Bacillota; class Clostridia; order Lachnospirales; family Lachnospiraceae; genus Eubacterium_F. The sequence continues at coordinate 61,826 of CAJMFH010000009.1, forward strand.
AATTTAATGATTATGATCTGATGCTTTTTGATAAGGTGATTGCGTACGATCAATTAAAACAAAAGATCATTGTGGTAGGAAATGTAAAGACCAAAGGGGATTTACAGCAGAATCTGCAAAAGGCAGAAAAAGAGATTGATGATATTATCACTATGATTCAGGAGGAGACAAAATTACCGGAATTTCCTTCTTATGATAAAGTAAAATTTGAATGTAATGTATCGGAAAAAGAATATGAAGATATTGTTGAGAAGACAAAAGAATATATCCGCGATGGAGATATTTTTCAGGCGGTAATCTCCAGACGATTTGTCAGTCCGTACGAAGGAAGCCTGATTCAGCCGTACCGTGTGCTTCGGACGACAAATTCTTCTCCATACATGGTTTATATGAATCTGGATGATGTGGAGATTATGAGTACTTCGCCGGAGACGCTGGTTCGCTTGCAGGATGGCAGGTTGACGACATTTCCGGTGGCAGGATCGAGACCAAGAGGAAAAGATGAAGCGGAAGATGAAGCACTTGTTAAAGATCTTCTCAGTGATGAAAAAGAATTGTCAGAGCATAATATGCTCGTTGATCTGGGACGAAACGATCTGGGACGTATCGCAGAATTTGGTACGGTGGATGTGACGAAATATATGATGATCCATAAATATTCGAAGATCATGCATATTTGTTCACAGGTGGAAGCGGATATCCGGGAGGATGCTGATGCACTGGATGCCGTGAAATCGGTACTGCCGGCGGGGACCTTGTCAGGTGCACCGAAGATCCGGGCGTGCGAGATCATTGACGAACTGGAAAGCGAACCGCGTGGAATTTACGGAGGGGCACTTGGATATCTCGATTTCAGCGGCAACTTAGATACCTGTATCGCCATTCGTATGGCGGTAAAGAAGGACGGAAAAGTCTATGTACAGGCAGGAGGCGGCATCGTCGCTGACAGCCAGCCACGATTGGAGTACGAAGAATCCGGCAACAAAGCAAGAGCAGTGATTGACGCAATACAAAATGCAGGAAAAGATATGACAGGAGGTTTGATGATATGATTCTCTTAATTGATAATTATGACAGTTTTTCTTATAACCTCGTTCAGCTGATCGGGGAAATCAATCCGGATATTAAAGTAATCCGAAACGATGAGAAAACCGTGGAGGAGATCCGGGCGATGAAACCAAGTCATATCATTTTGTCACCAGGGCCGGGGTATCCGAAAGATGCCGGTGTGTGTGAAGATGTGATTCGCAGTTTGGGCGGCGAGATACCGATCCTGGGCGTGTGTCTGGGACATCAGGCAATCTGTGAAGTATTTGGAGCTACCATCTGTCATGCGAAACAATTGATGCATGGAAAAAAGAGCAATGTAAAAATTGATACCGAAGATCCAATTTTCCAAAATCTTCCAGAACGAATCGACGTGGCAAGATATCATTCTTTGATTGCGGACATTGAGACGGTTCCGGAGGAACTTAAAGTCATTTCCGTTGATGACAATCAGGAAGTAATGGCAGTAAAACACAGAGAAAAAAAGATTTATGGATTACAGTTTCATCCAGAATCGATTCTGACACCGGATGGCAGAGTGATCTTAAACAATTTTTTAACTACAATATAATTTCAAGGAGGCATTTATCATGGTAATCAAAGAGGCAATTCATGAGGTAATTAATGGAAAAGATTTAAGTTATGAGATGGCGCAGGGTGCGATGAAGGAAATTATGTCCGGGGAAGCATCCCAGATATTGATGGCAACCTATCTTACGGCACTTCGTATGAAAGGCGAAACCATTACCGAGATTACAGCATCTGCACAGGCCATGCGTGATCTAGGTGTACATTTGGCACCGGATTATGATGTCCTTGAAATCGTAGGAACCGGCGGAGATGAAGTGGGAACCTTTAACATTTCCACCACATCCGCATTTGTTATCGCTGCCGCAGGAATCCCGGTGGCAAAACATGGAAACCGAAGCGTCTCCAGCAAAAGCGGTGCCGCAGATGTTCTGGAAAGTTTGGGAGCAGACATTACAATTGATGATAAAAAGAGCAAAGAGGTTCTTGATAAAGTAAAAATGAGTTTCTTGTTTGCACAGTACTATCATTCTTCCATGAAAAATGTCGGCCCGGTTCGAAAAGAAATGGGGGAGCGTACGATATTCAATATCCTTGGCCCGCTTACCAATCCGGCAAACGCAAGCATTCAGCTTCTAGGTGTATATAACAACGATCTGGTTGAAAAACTGGCAGAAGTATTGAAAAATCTTGGTGTAAAACGAGGCATGGCAGTCTGTGGAAACGATGGACTTGACGAAATTACCCTTACCGGTCCGACACATTGCTGTGAGATTCGTGACGGCGGCTTGACATCCTTTGATATCACACCGGAGCAATTCGGGTTTGAAACCTGTGATCTGAAAGAATTGATCGGAGGAACTCCACAGGAAAATGCACAGATCACAAGAGATATCCTGTCCGGAAAAGAAACCGGCACAAAGAGAAACGTGATCTTAATGAATGCCGGAATTGCCATTTATCTCGGAAAAGAGGGCATTACGATGGAAGAAGGAGTCGCTATTGCAAAAGAAATGATCGACAGCGGAAAAGCCCTTGAGAAACTGGAAGAATTTGTAAAAGAAACCAATGCCTGAGCGAGGCAGGGAGGAAGCTTATGATTTTAGACGAGATCGCAGCAAAGACAAGAGAGCGAGTGGCGCATTGTAAAGAGAGTGTCAGTTTGGAAGAAATGAAAAACAAGGCACTTTCACTGCCGGCGGAGACGGGCTTTCCTTTTGAAAAGCAATTGCAGAAGGACGGTGTTTCCTTTATCTGCGAGATAAAAAAAGCGTCTCCTTCCAAAGGGGTGATTGCAGAACATTTCCCATATCTTGACATTGCGGCGGAATACGAAAAAATAGGTGCTGACTGCATTTCGGTATTGACAGAACCGGATTATTTTATGGGAAGTACCGAATATTTGAAAGAAATTCATGAAAAAGTAGATGTTCCTCTGCTTCGGAAGGATTTTACCGTGGATGAATACATGATCTATGAGGCGAAGGTGATCGGAGCGAGTGCCGTGCTTTTGATCTGTTCTCTTTTGAACGAGGCGACCCTTCGGGAGTGGATCACACTGAGCCACAGTCTTGGACTTTCGGCGTTGGTGGAGGCACATGATGAAGAAGAGATTCAGATGGCGGTACGCGCCGGAGCAAGGATCATCGGTGTCAACAACCGCAATTTGAAGACGTTTGAAGTAGACATCAATAATTGCATTCGTCAGAGAAAACACATTCCTTCGGATATTTTATTCGTGGCGGAAAGCGGAATCAAATCCAGAGAGGACATTGCCGCATTGGAACAAGGCGGCGTCGATGGTGTGCTGATCGGAGAAACGCTCATGCGGAGCCCGGATAAAGAAATGACACTGCGTCAGCTGAAAGGACGGTAATGCCATGAAATTAAAGTTTTGCGGTATACGCAGACCTGAGGATGTAGCCTATGTGAACGAAGTAAAACCGGATTTTGCGGGATTTATCTTTGCCAATACCCGGCGAAAGATCACGCTGGAACAGGCGGTCGAATTTCGTTCCCACATATTGCCGGAGATTCCGGTGGTTGGTGTATTTGTCAATGAGACTCCGGAAACGATCATCCACTATGTAAAAGAAAACGCGATCGATATGGTTCAGCTTCATGGAGATGAGACCAATGACGAGATCCTTCAGATTAAGGAAGCGACGGGGGCTGAGGTGATCAAAGCGGTTCGGGCGAAAGATGTGGAAAGCATCCGAAAGGCCGATGCGATGGATTGTGACTATCTGTTGATCGATGCCTACCAGCCCGGAATGTACGGAGGAACAGGGAATGCCTTTGACTGGACCATGATTCCGGAAGATCTGCATCATCCGTTTTTTCTGGCAGGTGGTCTGAATGCCTCCAATGTACGGCAGGCAATGCAGCAGGTACCGGCCTATGCGCTGGATATCAGCAGTGGAATCGAGACGAAAGATTGTAAAGATTTGGAAAAAATGAAAGAAATTAAGAAGATTGGAGATGAAAGTAATGTCGAAATCTAGAGGACGTTTTGGTGTTCACGGGGGACAATATATCCCGGAAACATTGATGAATGCCGTAATCGAATTGGAACAGGCATATCGAAAATATAAGGAGGATCCGGATTTTGTACGAGAGTTCAATGAAATGCTGGCAACTTACGTAGGCAGACCATCCCTTTTGTACTATGCGGATCGTATGACAAAAGATCTGGGAGGCGCGAAGATTTATCTGAAACGAGAAGATCTGAACCATACCGGATCTCATAAATTGAACAATGCACTTGGCCAGGCATTGTTGGCAAAACGAATGGGTAAGAAACGCCTGATCGCAGAGACGGGAGCCGGACAGCATGGTGTGGCAACAGCCACGATCGCAGCATTCCTTGGTATGGAATGTGAGGTGTTTATGGGAAAAGAAGATACCGAGCGTCAGGCATTGAATGTATATCGTATGGAACTTTTGGGGGCGAAGGTGCATGCGGTGACAAGCGGAACACAGACATTGAAAGATGCGGTAAATGAGACCCTTCGTGAGTGGACCAACCGTATTGAGGATACGCATTATGTAATCGGTTCGGTTATGGGACCGGCACCATTTCCGGAAATTGTAAGAGATTTCCAGAGCGTTATCGGAAAAGAAATTAAATCCCAGTTGATGGAACGGGAAGGAAAACTTCCGGATGCTGTCATTGCCTGCGTCGGTGGCGGAAGCAATGCGATGGGTGCCTTTTATGATTTTATTCCGGATGAATCGGTACAGCTGATCGGATGTGAGGCTGCCGGACATGGGGTAAATACCGATAAAAATGCAGCAACCATCGCCAATGGAACATTGGGTGTATTTCACGGTATGAAATCTTATTTCTGCCAGGATGAATATGGACAGATCGCACCGGTATATTCGATTTCAGCCGGACTGGACTACCCGGGAATCGGACCGGAACATGCCCATCTTCATGATATCGGACGTGCTCAGTATGTGCCGATCACAGACGAAGAAGCCGTTTCTGCCTTTGAATATCTGTCAAGAATCGAGGGAATCATCCCTGCGATCGAGAGTTCCCATGCTCTGGCGTATGCGAGAAAACTGGCTCCGACGATGAACAAAGATCAGATCATTGTAGTAAATATTTCAGGACGTGGCGACAAAGATGTGGCAGCCATTGCAAGATACAGGGGGGTCGAACTTTATGAGTAAAATAGCACAGGCTTTTGATCATGGAAAAGCATTTATACCATTTGTAACAGCAGGAGATCCGGACTTGGAAACAACCAAAGAGCTTCTTCCGGTTTTGCAGGAAAGCGGCGCGGATCTGATTGAGATCGGAATCCCATTTTCAGATCCGGTCGCAGAAGGTATTGTCATTCAGAAAGCTGACGAGAGAGCTTTGGCGGCAGGAACGACGACCGACAAAATCTTTGATATGGTAGAATCCATACAGGATAAAATGCACGTTCCCATGGTGTTTATGACATATGCAAATGTAATTTTTGTTTACGGCATTGAAAAATTTGCCAAACGTTCCAAAGAAATCGGAATGAGCGGAGTGATCATCCCGGATGTTCCGTTTGAAGAAAAAGAAGAAATGGATTCCGTATTTTCCAAATACGAACTGGATGTCATTTCCCTGATCGCGCCAACCTCACACGACCGTATTCAGGCAATTGCGGCAGAGGCGAAGGGATTTGTATACTGCGTGTCCAGTCTCGGCGTAACCGGTATGCGGAGCACGATTAACAAAGGCGTGGCGCAGATGATTGAGCAGGTCAAGAAGACAAAAGACATTCCGTGTGCGATCGGATTTGGAATCTCGACGCCGGAGCAGGCAAAAGAAATGTCAGAGTTTTCAGACGGTGTGATTGTGGGAAGTGCCATTGTAAAACTGGTTGAAACCTATGGAAAAGAGTGTATCAAACCGGTTTCTGAGTATGTGAAAAGCATGAAAAATGCCATTTCCTGAAATCGTGAACAAAAATTCACTTTTATTTTCTCATAAAGTGTGATAGAATGAATATTAACGTTAAGTTATTAGGAGGAAAACGAAGTGAAAAGACGAGCAGTTATTTTAAGTATGGTATTATCCGCTTCTTTGATGCTTACAGGATGTTCCTGGAGCGAGATAAAGAGCAAATTTACAGGAGAAGATTCCAGCACGACATCAACCGCATCGCAGGAAGATGATTATGTTGCGTCGGAGTGTGTGACAATTCCTGAATATAAGGGGATTGAAGTAGATTGTACGGTATCCGATGATGAAGTACAGTCCCAGCTGGATTCCTTTGTCAGCCAGAACTCGACCGAGAAGAAGGTTAAAAAAGGAAAATGTAAAAAAGGCGATACGGTAAATATTGATTATGAAGGAAAGACAGATGGCAAGGCTTTCGAGGGCGGAAGTGCTTCGGGAAGTGCCATTACTCTTGGATCTTCCGGATTTATTGATGGATTTGATGATGGTGTCATCGGTATGAAACCGGGTGAAACCAAAGATCTTAACCTGAAATTCCCGGATGATTATTCCAATAACAAAGATCTTGCCGGAAAAGCAGCGGTATTTACGGTAACTTTGAATTACATTTCAAAGACCAGTACACCAAAACTGACAGACAAGCTTGTTTCCGAAAAGACAGAATACAAAACGATTGAAGAATACAAAAAATCAATTGTTGAGGATCTGAAAAAGGAAAAGAAAGACAGTGCAGGATCTACTGCTTATGGTGAAGTGGAAGACAAAGCCGAAGTAAAGAAATATCCGGATTCTATTGTGAATACGGCAAGTTCCCAGCTGGATGCGTATTACCGTTATACAGCAAAACAGTATGGCTTTGATGATTTCAATACGTTCCTGACACAGTCCGGTATGACAGAAGATACCTACAAAGAGCAGTTGCAGCAGGCGGCACAGAGCATTGCCAAAACACAGCTTTTGACAGAAGCCATTGCAGAAAAAGAAGGTATCACTGTTTCTGATGATGAGATCACGAAAGAAATGCAGAAGGTGGAAGAGCAGGGCGGAACCGTAGATGAATTGAAGAAAAACTTCAAAGAGCTTTACGGAGATGTGATTACGATTGAAAAATATTATAAGATCACACTGCTTACCAACAAAGTTATCGATATGGTCGGTGAGAACGCCAAAATCAAAGAATAATAAAAAGAACAGATAGAAAACGAAAACTGTCCAGGCAAATGAAAGTTTGTTTGGGCAGTTTTTTATTAACAAACTATTGCAGGAATCTCAAAAAAATGATAAAATGAATCTGTATATTTTATAAACAAATGTCAAAATTGACATAAATAACAAGAAAAGGAGACTGACTATGAAAAAGAAACCGAGAATTGTGAAGCGGATTCTCAGTGTTGCACTGGCGGCAGCCCTTGTTACAACTAGTGTACAGATCGCTGCGATTCCGTCTCATGTTGTACTGGCGGCACCGGGGAGTATGGAAACGGGAACTCCGCTGGGCGAAACAAATGTAAAAGATTCAAAAGTATTAACCTTTTATAAGATTATTGCCAATGCCTTTTTTTATGCAGGAAATTCGGATTCCGGCAAACAGCAGGAAGCAGAAGGGGTTCTTACGTATATCGGGGACCATACGGCAGTAGATGTTCTTGCTCAATATGGCAATAATACGGATTATACAAAAGCGGTAGCAGGAACATTTTTAAGTTCTTATACCGGAAAAATTAATTTCGGTAATCTTCAGGTTTCCAGTATTGAGGGAATTGGATGGGCACAGCATGCAAGTGAGATTGACTTGTCTCAGGTTACTCTTACAACAGGAGCGAAGATTACGACAGTTCCGGAAGGCGAATTTAAAAACTGTATCGGTCTGGAAAAGATCGTTCTTCCGGAAACAGTAACTACGATAGAAGCCAATGCTTTCGAAAACTGTTCTTCTCTTACTACACTGGGAATTGGGACAGCAAAGGACAATGTGGTGGATCTTACAAAAATTTCCACAGTAGGAGCTGCTGCTATGGGAAATTGTAAGGCAATTGAAACGATAGACTTTGGCAGTTATGACACACGTGCTGCTGAACTCGAGTTAAAGGGGCAGGCTTTTGTAAACTGTACTTCCTTGCAGAAAGTGGAAATCCCAATCAAAGATGCACTGAAAATTGGTGCCGGTGCATTTGAAAACTGTTCTGCATTGACAGAGATTGGTCTTGAAGATGACCTCCAATACATCGGAAACTCTGTTTTTAAAGGTGCGGGAGCAGAAACGGATACAGCAGCCAAATTTTATGTCATTGGAGAGCAGACAAAGGATTATTCCAGTCTGCCAAAGGCCATTACTTATATCGGAGATAATGCATTTCAGGAAAGTTATATTAAGAAGATGGATCTGTCTTCTTGTACAAGCTTAACCAAAATCAATAAATCGGCATTTACCGGAGCGGAATTCCGATATGGTGATAATATTAATTTAGATGATCTCACGGAAGAGCAAAAAGAAAAATTGTACAAGGAATATACGATCGTACTTCCGCAAACGCTCACAAGCATCGGAGAAGAAGCATTTCATAAGTGTGGTATCACCTATATTGAAATTCCAAAATCCTGTACGGACGTAGGGAAAGCTGCTTTTTCTGAGAGTTATCTGATTGGTATGAAACTGCCAAATACGATAACAGCGATAAAAGAGCAAACATTTTTCCGCTGCCATTATCTGTATGGGGAACAGATTAAGATTCCATCGGATGCAAAATTGCAGACCATTGAAGCAAAGGCATTTTCAGAATGCTGGAATCTGTATTCAACGTCGTTCCTGAAAGAGCTGACAAATTTGAAAACAATCGGAGAAGAGGCATTTTCTTCTTGTTATGCTTATAACAAACTGGGAAACAATTTTATTACAAATTCCTGGCAGGAGCGTGATGTCCTTTCCGGTTTGAAAGAAGTAATTCTTCCGGATTGTGTGACGGAGCTTAGAAAAGGAGCATTTTCCAACAACTACTATATGCAGACCGTTACACTGGGAAGTGGAGTCACTAATATTCCGGAATTGTGCTTTGGAAACGATTCCAAAGACAAGAATAGTGGTGCACGTCTGGAAAAAGTAATTGTTTCAGACAAGTTGGAGACGATTGGAGACAGTGCGTTCGCGAATCAGTATAAACTTACGACACTGGGAACAAAATCTGCATTAGAAGAAGGAACGGTACAGTTTGCGGATGGACTTGTATCAATTGGAGACAATGCATTCCTGAATTGTGGAAAATCGTATGACAACGAAAATCAGACGGCGGTTCGTATTATGGTTTTGCCGGAAAATGTAAGAACTACATACAGCACGGGTGACTATGAGTTTATCGTAATGAAAGATGAAGAGCAGAAAGCGGAACATATCTATGTGAAGCCGGATGCAATTGTCGATCCAACAACGGTAAGCGCTGATAAGGCAGCGGACTATGAGGATTATTATGTGGTTGCACAGCGCAAATTCTATAAAGCATCCGATGTGGTAACATCCACGACCACCAATAAACAAACAATTTCTGTCAGCGATGTTTATGAAACGACACAGTCAGCCTATGAAAACCGTATGGTTGGCGTGGGAAAACTTTTCGGCAGCATTTATCTTGTAAAAGACAGCAAGGTGTCTCTGACGCAGTCAGCGGGAATGGTGGGAGCATATATGTCACCGGTTTTGAAGGAACTATATACAGAACCAAAGAAAGAGAATCAATATAATGTTAAATTGGCATATGTTTTCGGAATGAAAAAGCTGGTTATTCCGGATTCATTAAAAGATGATAATATCGGGGAAGCTGCTTTTATGAATTGCTGTAACCTCGAAAATGTTAGACTGCCAAAAGCACTTACGGAGATTAAGAAAAATACATTCAATGGATGTGGTGGAGAAATTGTTAATATTTTTGACCGCAACGACAAAGCAAAATTAAATGATTATTATGGACTGCGTACGATCAACATCCCAAATACGGTAACAAGTATCGGAGATTCTGCATTTATGAATTGTATGAATCTCGTTCTTGCCAATCCGCAGGGAGTGGGAAGTTCCTTTGGAACCGGAATTCAATCCATTGGAAACAGTGCCTTTTCGGGCTGTCTCTCTTTGGATGAAGTGGTATTCCCGTCGAGTCTTATTTCAATCGGAACCAGTGCGTTCGCAAAATGTGCTTTGATTGATAATACAAATCGAGAGATTTATTATGCGAATGATACGAAGAAAGTAAATTATAAAGTAAATTATCGTGAGTATGGAACAAAAGAAGTGAAACAGGGGCTGCACACGGTAGATTTTATACGTGCCAGCAAACTGGAAAAAATTGGTAACAGCGCGTTCGAACAGACGAATATTACTCAGTTTGATATTTCGAAAACAAAGGTAACGGCAATTGAAACCGGACTTTTGAAACAATGTACATTCCTACAGAATGTTACATTTAGTGACCTTACAGAGAGTATGGCTGCTGACGTTATGAAAGATGACCTTTATCTTTCCCAGCTGACAGCGCCAATCAGCTCTACCTTGCAGGGAACAACAGTAAGTGGTCTTTATGGTACAGTAGGTGGAAGAGTAAGTACTTATCCGGCTCTGGTACTGAGACAGCCGGATGGAGAGGTTCAGCCACTCCCAATTGACCGTGATTATGAATTAAATATCAATGCGATCAATACAAAAACGCTTTATCCTGGAAGCACACCAACGATTTCTGTAATTGATGGTTCCGAAGAGACAGAGATTTACTCTGTCAAGGACGGAGAGATTGTAACAAACGAATATCGTGGATTGAGCGCTGATGTGACAAAAGATGAGAAAGGCAAGTACCACTTTATCGTCACTGGAACACAATATATTGACAAGGAAAGCCCGGTTACACTTCGCGTTAAGTTTACGACAGGTCTTCAGATCCTTGAGTCCAGCTCTTATTGGCAGAGTGCACAGCAGATTGATTACAAAGTGAGTGTTACCGATGTTATCACGGAAAAAGTATCTGTGACAGCAAATGGGGATGCTTCTGTAACCAGAAATCCAAATATGTTTGCGGAAGAAAATGAGGAAAAAGTTCTGTATATTCCATCTACCGGTCAGGCAGCGTCGGATGGGGTTACCTTGACAGCGACGGTAGAACCGGCAGAGACTACACAGGGATATACTTGGGAGTCTTCCAATCCGGCATTGGTTGACTTTGTGGCAGGTACAGACAGTTTCATCGACGGAAAAGCAACGATTAAGATTAAGCGGATGAATACCGCAAGTAATGGCACTGCAATCATTACGATAAAATCGGGTTCCAAAACAGATCGTATTACTGTGGTATGTCAGACATCCGCATCTGGTTTTGATACGGTTAAAACAAAGGGTGACAACCTGCCCGATAATCTGGTAACCAGTGCAAATAATCCATATGTCCTCCCAAATGGAAATGGTGGAAATGATCAGCTTGACATTAAGCTGAAATATCCGGCTGGAACAGATCCTGCTTCAGAAGAACAGTTGATCTTTACCTCATCGAACCCGGATATTATCTCTGTGGATCAGATGGGAAATCTTACGACAAAACAGGCAAGTGATGAAGTTGTCGTGATCACAGTAAGCGGTCGGGCGAGTGGAATCAGTAAGACATTTTATTTCATGGTAACCGATGATCAGAATGTAAAGCCATCTGCCATTGAAATTATCGGCAGCAATACAGTAAATGTCGGTCAATCGATCCACTTGGATGTAAAAGTAAAACCGGTTAATGCAGCGAATAAAGAAGTAGAATGGAAAGTGAATTCCGGAACTGGTGTCGTGTCAGTGGATGCGCAGGGAACCGTGACCGGATTACAGAAAGGTACTGCTAAGATCATAGCTGTTTCAAAAGAAAACAGTAATGTGAAATCGTCGGAATTTACGATTACGGTTTATGCACCGACAACATTCATCCAGATTTTGGATGAACCGATTACGTTAGAACAGGATAAAACATACTCCATTTCGAGAGTTAATAATGCCTCTTCAACGAAGAAAGGTTATGTGGTAACACCAAATAATACGGATGATAAGATTGAATGGACATCAAGCAATGACAATGTTGTGTCCGTTAAAATGTCAGGAAACCGCGCTGATCTGAAAGCAGTTTCCGCAGGAACAGCGACTTTAACTGCAACGGCGACATCCGGAGTATCAGCATCCATTACCGTAACGGTTGTTCCGAAGAAGATAAGTGTAACGGGTATCAGTATAACGAAAGAAGTTACATTGAATGTAGGTCAGACACATACATTAACACCTACGGTTCTTCCGGAAAATGCGAATGAAACCGTTACTTATAGTTATACGTCCAATAATGAGAAAGTTGCGACAGTAGATGCGAATGGTGTGATTCGTGCGGTTGGTCCGGGAATGGCATCCATTACGGCGAAAACAAATACGAATCGTTCGGCAAATTGCAGCGTTACAGTAAAACAGCCGGCAAAAAGTATTAAAATTTACCTGAATAAGCCAAATGTAAAGAAAGTATATATGGCAAAAGGCCAGACACTTTCGATAAAGGCTGAGAAAAATCCGCTGACGAGTACAGATACTCTTTCATATAAGACAAATAAAAAGAAAGTGGCAATTGTTTCTGCGTCAGGTGTGATTACAGCGAAGAAAAAAGGAACGGCGAAGATTACTGTACAGGCTTCTTCCGGTAAAAAAGTGACGATCACAGTAGTGGTTTCCAAGAAGCAGGTGAAAGCAAAGAAAGTGAAAGTAAAAGGACCTTCTACGATGAAACGGAAACAGACCAAGAAATTGACGGTTTCCCTTGTGAAAGGAAATTCTACCGACACGATCAGCTTTAGCAGCAGTAATTCGGCAATTGCTTCTGTAGATGCTTACGGAAATGTAAAAGCACTGAAAAAAGGTAAAGTAAAGATTACCGTACAGGCTTCTTCCGGAAAGAAAGCAGTTAAGAAAATTAAAATAAAATAAGTAACATAACAGAAAACCTCCTTGCATATACTGTAACAGTTTAGCAAGGGGGTTTTTTTATGGACAATGAATATAATGTATATGAAGATATCAATACAAGAACCGGTGGAGAATTGTATCTGGGTATCGTAGGTCCGGTCCGTACCGGAAAAAGTACATTTATCAAAAATTTCATGGAACTTATGGTCATACCGGAAATGCAGGATGAAGCAGAAAAAGTACGTACGCGGGACGAACTGCCGCAGTCATCGGATGGAAAAACAATTATGACGACAGAGCCGAAATTTATTCCCAAAGAAGGGGCAAGAATCCAGATGCCAAGCGGGGAGAGCGGAAAGGTGCGTCTGATCGACTGCGTAGGATTTGTTGTTAAAGATGCGGTAGGATATCGGGAAGAAGAAAAGGAACGTATGGTAAAGACACCATGGTATGACGAAGAGATTCCATTTACAAAAGCAGCGCAGATTGGAACGAGCAAAGTAATACGGGAGCATTCCAACATAGGAATTATCGTAACGACCGATGGAAGTTTTACTGAATTATCGAGAGAACAATATATCGAAGGGGAAGAGAAGACCGTGGCGGAATGCAAAGCAGCGGGCAAGCCTACAATCATGATCTTAAATACCCGTGTACCACATCAGGAATCCACAAAGACACTTGCCAAAAATTTACAGGATAAATATGGAATCAGTGTTTTGGTAATGGATTGCAAAAATCTGAAAAAAGAAGATGTGTTTTCCATGATGGAAACCATTTTGGCGGATTTCCCAATTGGTCAGATTCAGTTCTATTTCCCAAAGTGGGTTGAATTTTTAGGCAGAGATCATTGGCTGAAAAAGGATTTGATGACAAAATGTCTTGAAATGCTGAAAAATATGCATGTCATGCGGGATGTCAATAAAGACACGATAAAATTGGATGCCGACTATGTAAAAGGAATCTATATTCAGGATAAGCAGATGCAGAATGGAGAAATTCATGTGGCGATTGAATTTGAAGAACGATATTATTATGAAATTTTGAGTGATCTTATCGGTACGCCAATTTCCGGTGAATACGAGTTGATCGCAACATTAAAAGAACTTGCCGGAAAGAGGGCAGAATATCAAAGCATAGAGACGGCGTGCCAGCAGGTAAAAGGCCGCGGCTATGGAATTGTTACACCGACGATGGAAGAAATCGAAATTGCCGAACCGGAACTGATCAAGCATGGAAATAAATACGGGGTAAAGATCCGGGCAGTGTGTCCATCCCTGCATTTGATTCAGGCAAATATTGAGACCGAGATCGCACCGATCGTAGGAAGTGAGGAACAGGCAAAAGATCTGATCGAATACATTGAAAAAAATGGCAAAGAGAATCCGGATGGAATCTTTGATACCAATATTTTCGGAAAAACGATCCGGCAGCTGGTGGACGACGGTATCCTGAATAAAGTGAATCGTCTGACAGAAGAAAGTCAGGTGAAATTGCAGGATACGATCCAGAAAGTGGTAAATGATTCCAATGGCGGTCTGGTGTGTATTATTATATAAAAAAGATAACGATTCAGCATCTAGTGTGTGGGAGGCGGCGGAATCGTTACTAAAATAGAAATGGCGGTGCAGGATGGTTGTTCCCTGTACCGCCAGTCTCATTTATGAAAGATAAATGCTTTTATTTGTTAGAGCGTCTCCAAATATGCATGCTTTCTGCTTCTTTGATCAGATCATCGCGGAAATCCGGATGGGCTACGGAGATAATAGCCTCTGCTTTCTGCCAGGTGGAAAGTCCTTTCAGGTTTACTTTACCATACTCGGTAACGAAATAGTGGATGTTTGCACGCGTATCCGTAACGATTGAGCCATTTGCTAATGTCGGGCGGATACGGGATACTTTTTCACCCTGCTTATTGGTAAAGGTAGAAGAACAGCAGATAAAGCTCTTTCCGCCCTTAGAGAGATAGGCTCCAAGAACGAAGTCAAGCTGTCCGCCGGCACCACTGATGTTTTTGATTCCGGCACTCTCTGCATTGACCTGTCCGTACAGGTCGATATCTACCGTATTATTGATAGAGATAAAATTATCCAGTGCGGAGATTGAGCGGATGTCGTTTGTATAATCGACAGGAGCACTCATACACTCCGGATTGTCATTTAAGTAATCGTACATTTTCTTTGTACCGGCACCGAAAGCGTAGGTCTGACGGTAGCGGTCAATGTTTTTCTTTGCTCCGGTGATCTTTCCTGCTTTTGCAATATCGACAAAGGCATCGACGTACATTTCAGTATGTACACCAAGATCTTTCAGATCAGATTCCGCAATCATTGTACCAACAGCATTTGGCATACCGCCGATACCGAGCTGAAGACAAGCACCATCCGGAATTTCTTCTACGATCAATTTGGCAACTGCCTGATCGACATCGGTAGCAGCAGCGCCGCCGCCCATTTCACCGATCGGTGGGTTATCGCCTTCCACGACCATATCAACCTTGGAAATATGAATGCCATTCTCAAAGCCACCAAGACAGCGAGGCATATTTTCATTCACCTCGACAATGATCACTTCTGCACGTTCGCAGCAGGCAGCCAGATGGGAAGCACTTGGACCGAAACTGAAATATCCATGTTCATCCATCGGAGATACCTGAAAGATTGCTACACGGGAAGGACAGCTTAAATCACGATAATAACGTGGAAGTTCCGAATAACGGATTGGAGAGTAGAAAGAAAATCCCTGTGCAACGGCTTTTCTTTCAATGCCTCCCATATGCCAGGAGTTCCATGTCATATGAGCCGCAGGATCTTCAATCTGGAAAATTTCCGGAACCCACATTAAGATTCCACCGCGGAAATTTACATTTTCAAGGGATGGCAGTCGTTTTGCCACTTCTTTATCCACGGCAACCGGTGTGTTGACACACCATCCATAATCGACCCAGTCACCGGATTGAATAACGTTAGCAGCAGAAGCTGCTGTCGTAAGTTTGTTTTGATACATCTGTTGGTAATCCATAATAAAGACGCCTCCTAATTATTTAAGTTAGACTTTGATATTATTTTAACATTTATGAAAAGGAGGGTCAAGGGGAAACATTTGCAAAAAAAGATTGATAATTATTTGACAATAGGGGGGAATGGTGTTATTATGTATTTGTTACTTGGTAAGGTGGATTGTTAAAAAAATAACAATGTAGTCATTTTTTGCCAGGCGGCAAATATGATTGGATGCAGAAATGGAGCAAATTATGGTAAAAGCAGTGTATCCCGGAAGTTTTGATCCGGTTACCTATGGACATCTTGATATCATTGAGAGAGCTTCCAAGGTAGTGGATGAAGTGATCGTTGCGGTTTTGGTAAACAGTGGAAAAAATCCATTGTTTTCGATGGAAGAGCGGGTAGAGATGCTCAAAGAGGCGACGAAAAACTTTGACAATGTCCGCGTTGAGACATTTCAGGGATTGACCGTAGATTTTGCAAAGGAAGTCGGAGCCAAAGTGATGGTTCGCGGACTTCGGGCGGTATCGGATTTTGAATCGGAAATGCAGATTGCACAGACGAATCACAGTCTGAATCCGGAAATTGATACGATGTTTTTTACCACCAGTCTGGAGTATGCATTTTTGAGTTCAACGATCGTGCGGGAAGTGGCATCGTATGGTTCAGATGTTTCGCAGTTTGTACCGGCTGTTGTTGAAAAAAAATTGAAGGAAAAGTTTCATAAATAGTGTTTAACGTTTATAAACTGGATTCTATCCAGCTGTAATATAAAAAATCAAGAAATGACAAAAAACAAGGAGGATACATATTATGTCTAAAAAAGTAGTATTAGCAGGCGCATGTCGTACTGCCATCGGTACAATGGGTGGAAGCCTTAGTACAACACCAGCACCAGTACTTGGTTCTATCGTAATCAAAGAAGCTTTGGAGAGAGCCGGAGTACCGGCAGATCAGGTAGATCATGTTTACATGGGTTGTGTAATCCAGGCAGGTCTTGGACAGAACGTTGCACGTCAGGCTTCTATTAAAGCAGGACTTCCAATTGAGACACCTGCTGTAACGGTAAACGTTGTTTGTGGTTCCGGTTTGAACTGTGTAAATATGGCAGCACAGATGATTCAGGCAGGAGATGCAGATATCGTAGTAGCAGGTGGTATGGAAAACATGTCCATGGCTCCATATGCTTTGAAACAGGCTCGTTTCGGATATCGTATGAACAACAATACCATTATTGATACCATGGTAAACGATGCTCTTTGGGATGCATTCAATGATTATCACATGATTCAGACAGCAGATAACATCTGTAAGGATCCAAGATGGAACCTGACACGTGAAGAGCTGGATGAGTTTGCTGTAGCAAGCCAGGCAAAAGCGGTAGCTGCTCAGGAAGCTGGTAAATTCGACGATGAGATCGTACCAGTTGAAGTTAAGAAGAAAAAAGAGACAATTATCTTTAATAAAGATGAGGGACCACGTCCTGGAACAAGCATGGAAGGACTTGCAAAACTTCGTCCAATCAACAAAGACGGTTTTGTTACCGCTGGTAACGCTTCCGGAATCAATGATGGTGCCGCAGCTATCGTTGTTATGAGCGAAGAAAAAGCAAAAGAACTCGGTGTAAAACCTATGGCTACTTTCGTAGCAGGTGCTCTTGGCGGTGTAGATCCTAAAATCATGGGTATCGGACCGGTTGCATCTACAAAGAAAGTTCTTGCTAAGACAGGCATGAGCATTGATGACTTTGATCTTATCGAAGCTAACGAAGCTTTTGCAGCACAGTCTGTAGCAGTAGGAAGAGAACTTGGATTTGACCAGAGTAAATTGAATGTAAATGGTGGTGCGATCGCACTTGGACATCCAGTAGGAGCTTCCGGATGCCGTATCCTTGTAACACTTCTTCATGAGATGCAGAAACGTCATGCAAAGAAAGGCCTTGCAACACTTTGTATCGGTGGAGGAATGGGATGCTCTACAATCGTAGAACGTGACTAATTTCTGAAAAAACAGTACAGAAAGGAGAGTTCCCAAAATGGAATTCATTACGTATGAAGTAGAAGACAAAGTTGGTATTATTACCATTAACCGTCCAAAAGCATTGAATGCTTTGAACAGCCAGGTGCTGGATGAGTTAATTGCTACATTGGATGGTGTAGATCTTGATGTGATTCGCTGTCTGATCCTTACTGGTGCCGGAGAGAAATCTTTTGTAGCCGGTGCTGATATCGGAG
>CAJMFH010000010.1 GCA_905212635.1 uncultured Lachnoclostridium sp.
AATTATCAAAGGGCTGGTCTGCTTACATTTTTCCGAAAAACAATTTACGCTATCTTTTCGCTGTAAATGGATTGACAAAGATATTAACAGATGGGATAATAAGGGTGGAGGTACCGGAATTCAGTAGATTTATCGAACGTTTAGAAGAACACTGGGAATGGTGTAAAGGAGGCGGCATAAATGGACAATGAACTTTACGTAAAAGCGTTGGCATTTGCCAATGAGAAACACGCCGGACAGACACGAAAAGACGGAGTTACCCCTTACATCGTGCATCCGATCGCGGTGGCGGAGCTTGTCCGCAAGGCGGGATATGGGGAAAAATACCAGATTGCTGCCCTGCTGCATGATACCTTGGAAGATACGGATGCGACCGAAGAAGACCTCCGCATATTTGGGGAGGATGTGGTGCGTGCGGTCAAACTCCTCACGCGCGCGAAAGGGGCAGACGAGAGCGAATATGTAAAGAACGTTCTGACTGATCCGATCGCCGCCGTTGTAAAAAATGCAGACAAGATCAGTAACTTGTATGAGTCTGCGTTTTCCGGAAAAGTGGGGCATGCACGCGATGAGAAAATGACAAAATTTGCCAGAAAGTATATTGCGAAGGCTAAGAAGTATTATGAACATAAATTTTCTCCGGCACTGGATGATGCGATTGAAAAAGTGGCTGCGCTGTTAGAGGAGGAATGCGTCAGAGACCGGCAGACACCAAATTATACGAGGGAAGAGATGAAACTATAGATTCTTTGAAATATTATGTGGAGAAAGGAAGAAATATGAAATTTGCACTGCTTGGAGTTTTGTTTTTAGGGCTGGCAATTCTGTGTTATGATAAGCATTGCGACCGGCTGAAAGTGATATGCTATTATATCGCTATTGTATTTCTGGTTCTTGGGGCAATTAATGTGATGGTTGGAGACTTTAGACTGATATTTGGACACTAAAAAAGGACTGCAACAGTCCTTTTTTAGTGTCTATGATTTGAAATTTATGATAAATTACCATTTACATCACAGGTTAAGGTGACTTTGAGAGAATGGGATCCGATTAGTGTTGATCCAGAGTATTTTGAGCCGGTAGCTGAAGCGGTTGCAGTATTTCCAGCTTTGGAAGAAGCTCTATTGCTTATTTTCCAAGAACCGGAATACGAAGTTGCAGAAACAGACGAACTAGTGCATTTGGAAGATTTTCCTTTCACATAGGAAAAGTTTCCTGTAACAGTTACTGACCATAATTTAGCTCCTGAGCTAGATTTATAGGTTGTTGTTTTCTTTCCCGAGCGAGTTGATGAAGCAGTGCGCCCTAAGGAATGATACTGGATATCTTTTGTTGTAATAGTGGTTTCGTAATAACTGCCATCTGATAAATATTCTATGCTGCGTTGATTGGTAGCCGCATTTGAAGTGTTTGCAGATGCGAAAGTGAACAGAGACAGTGTGATTAGAGTAATTAGTATACGTTTCATGATATGAAATTCCCCCTTTTATTTTATATACTCGATTGTAGTCTCTTCAATAGTTGGCATAGTTTCTGTGAATTCGCGATGTGCATTGTACAAAAATATATTCCAAGATATAAAAGCTATCATAATTGCGGAAATTAAAAATGTACAAACTACTTTGACATATTTTGCGAAGGAAAGTTTCCGAGAAAGATAGTCGGGATCAATGTTGGTAAGATACTGACTTACAATTTCCTCTGGTGAATTAAATTCATGTTCTAAATCAGCATAGGTATAATCCGGATTGGTAATACAAAATTCAGTGACATTTGACTGGATATCTTTGTAAAACCGTTTTTCATAACTTCCCCATACAGGAAGGATTGCACGGATTTTCTTCAGGTAGCGTTTCGAATCATTCATTGGAATCTTCCTCCGATTCATTGTAGTTTAGTATGCGTTCAATCGCCCGGTTTACGGTATAAAAACTTTCTAATAATTCACTAAGATACTCCTTCCCCTTTGGCTCTAAATGATAATAAACGCGTGTAAGCCGTTTTCCGACTTTGCGTTTTTCATCGGAAATATATCCTTTGTCTACTAGACGATAAAGGGTAGGATACATAGATCCTTCTGGAATGGTTAATATGTTTCCTGAACGTTCTTTGACAAGTTGCGAAATCTGATATCCATATAAATCGCTTTCTTGTAGTAAAGAAAGAACGAGAAGTTCCACCGACCCTTTTTTAAAAGTATCTTGATTATTCAATTTGTAATAGACCGCCTTTCTAAAAAAGAAACTAAATATATA
Source organism: uncultured Lachnoclostridium sp. (assembly GCA_905212635.1). Lineage (GTDB taxonomy): Bacteria > Bacillota > Clostridia > Lachnospirales > Lachnospiraceae > Eubacterium_F. The sequence continues at coordinate 2,256 of CAJMFH010000010.1, forward strand.
ATAAAATAAAACTTATATAAAGTCAATACCTTATTTGCCTAAATAGTTATTGACAAAAATAAATAAAGTAAGTATAATAATATTGTAAATTAATAATTAAAATGTGAGGGAGGTGAAAGAATGAATTCAAAATTGATTTTCACAGAAAAAATTGAAAAAGCGTTCTTTTCTTGATACATCGTTTTAGGTGATGGAAGAAAAGAACGCTCATGAATATATTTCACATATAAGTATACACGATTTGGGTGGAAAAAGCAAATTAATAACAAAAATTGGAGGTAAATATCTATGAAGAAAATGATAAAGACACTTGGTGCAGTAACATTGGCTGTGTTGCTTTTAACATGTTCTGTGTCTGCAATGACAAAATCACCTTTTGCAGATTCTTCTGCTACAATTACTAAAATTAGTGTTAGAGCATGGTTTAATTCAGGTTATAAGACTACGGATAGTGATACAAAATATGGTGTAAAAAAGAATGCTTACATAAGACAGTGCTGGGTAAGAATTCAAGAAGGTTCTTATGATCAAAAAAGATTTAGTGGTTCTTATTCTAAGGAACAAAAAGCACAGGGGTCAGCATCGTTATCTTGTGTAAATAATCCATTTCAAGTTAGCACGGCAACATGGGGTTGGAAATATAATTAAATGATAATTGTTTTTTGATGATTGAATCTTATATTATATAAGATTCAATCATCAATTTACCATATTTTTGGAGTGTAATGATTGTATGATTACTTTTGTATTAAAAGACATCAAACGAAACGGATTTTCTCTTTTGTGGAATACCATACAGCTCACGGCAGTTGCCCTGATCGCGATATATTTGCTGCAAGCCTTTTTTGATTACCGTCAGGTAGAACAGAAAATAAGCCAGATGACAGAACATACAGAGATTTATATGTTTCGGGATCAGACAGATGATGCGTCACTTGAAGAATTAATAAACGATAAAAAGAAATGTAAAAAAATGGCGGGAAATTATGAAATGTTACAAAGAAAATTACAGGAAAATTTTTTGCGTGTTAAGGCTTTTACGGCAGATGATTCTGTGGTCTTTCCGATGCACCGTGGGCAGAGAGGGGAGATTCGCAGGGCATTGAACCTATCCAAGGAGCAGGAGGAACTTTCGAGAATACAAGTGTCGGAGAACTTTTTTGATATTTATGGAATTCAATGGGAAGGAGATAGAGAGGCATTTGTTAAAGAAAAAACGGACGTAATACCAATTGTAGTGGGAGCGGATTTAAAAAAGTTATATCAGCTGCATGATATTCTTTATGATCAGCAGGCACAGAAATATGAGATTGTTGGTTTTATGGACAAAGATTCCTTTTATGTGGCACCGGGAAAGACACGGGAAAAGATCTGTCTGGATCAATCTGTTATTCAATATAACAGAGTAGACAAAGAAGATATATTTTGTTTGTGGGGATATTATGATTCCACCTATTTTCTTACAGACGACATACAATTTCTGGAAGAAGAAACAGAGCAGCTGCGAGAGCAGCATTTGCTGGAATTAAGTGTAAATAATTATACCAAACAAATGGATGCGATCCGCATTGATATGCAGGATCAGATCGTATTGATGGGAGGTATCATGCTTATTATACTGGCATTTTGCTTTGTGGCATTGACGGCAAATATTTTTCGTTTTATTAAAGAGCATAAGAGGGAATTTGCGATTCATCAGATGTGTGGAGCAAGGCGGAAAACGATTTGTATTCGAATATTAGTACCGATGTGGGGCATGTATGCTGTTATGTGTGTGATTGCATTGGTGAAAGGTGGAAATACAAAGGCGGCATGGATTAGTATTTTGACTCTGGCGTGTTATATGCTGGCGATCAGTTTGATTCCTTATATCTGTATGAGAAAAGATACCATCCGTGGGATGCTGCAAAAAACGTTGAATTAAGGGGGCTGTGATGAGACGATTTTTTTACCGTTCCGGATTTATGATTGCGATTGAGGTCATGGTTTGTGCGTTGTTTGTATTGTGTGCCAATGCCATGATAAATGAAAGAAAAACATACCTTCCGATGGCGGAATTGGATGAAAATTACATGCTGTTTTTTCCTTCGTCCGGGGGAAATAATACAGTGGAAAAGATAAGATTAAAACTTCCGGAGGAGATGCAGTGCGCAGGATTGCGATTTGAAAAAGGGGCTGCCGTCGCGTCTGGGGTTACTATTATGACGGAAGAAGGAAGGTCATTTACTGAAGAAGACCGGGAGACAAAAGCCAATGTATTGCTGCTTCGCGAAGACAATCTTCCGCTCTGTAAAAGGATAGACGGAAAGAGATATTATTCATTACGTGGGACGATGTATGAAGTGATTGGTGTTTATTCGGATGGGGAGCGCAATGACAGCCGCTCCAATGAATATCTTGTCAATCTCTATGCCGCGGGGATAAGTAAAGAAGAGGATTGGGAATATGGATTTTTGGATGCACCGGAAAATGTTCAGAAAATGTTTGCTTCTTCCCTGCTAAAGCAAGGTTATACTTTTGCCGCAGGAGATCAGAGAAAGGAATATTTTAACCGTAATGTGCAGACAAGTACCAAAGCGACACTAGCTATTTATGGTGTCGTGGCAGTGATCGTATTTGTCAATATTTTTTCGGCAATTGCTGTCTGGATGCGCGGGAGGAAAAAAGAAATTGTGATCCGCAAAATGGTTGGTGCAGAAAAGAGGCAGATTTTTGGCTGGCTGGTAAAAGATTTTATGATATTAGAAGGAATCAGTTTTACGATAGGAACGGCTATTGCCGGAGGACTTCTGGCAGTGTTGGCAAAGTATGAGTTTTCGCCATCGTGGATTGTGGTGTTTGGAAAAAGACTGGATCCTGTTGCCGCAGGAATTGCGGTTATCCCGGTTTTGGCCATCGGATTTGCAGTGATCAGTATTAAGGCAGGGTGGTATTTGAGACATGAGATCATACAGATTATACGAAGTGAATAGGAGGATAAAATGTTAATCGAATTGGTAAATATAGGAAAAACATATCGAGATGGAACTCTCTCTTTTGAGGCACTAAAAGATATTGATCTTTCCATCGAAGAGGGGGAGAGTATTGCGATCATGGGGGCTTCCGGATCGGGTAAATCGACACTGCTAAACATCCTTGGCGGCATGGATAAGGCAAGCAGAGGAAAGTACTATCTGAAGGGAGAAGAGGTTAGTTCGTATTCCGAGAAGCAGATGGCGCAGATCCGGAATGAAATGTTTGGCTTTGTAATGCAGGATTTTGCCTTGATCGAACGTGAAACAGTGGAAAAAAATGTTGTTCTTCCCCTTTTGTATTCCAAGCGGTTCCGGCATCAGAAAAGAGAGCGGGTGGAGCAGGTTTTAAAAGAAGTAGGATTGTATGAAAAGCGGCAGCAGCTGGTGACAAAACTTTCCGGGGGACAAAGGCAGCGGGTGGCGATTGCCAGAGCACTTGTAAATGATGCTTCTGTGCTTTTGTGTGATGAACCGACGGGAGCGCTGGACCGGGCGACTGGTGATGAAATCATACACCAATTTATGAACCTTCATGCAAAGGGGAAGACGGTAATCATTGTAACTCATGATGAAATGGTAGCAAAACATTGTGAAAGAGTAATTCGGATCGTAGATGGAAAAATAGAATCATAATATTGCCGTTCATTCTCTGCCTATTACCGATTGTCACAAAATTTTATCACTTATCACAAAAAAATTCCATTATATTGAAAATTATGGTATACTTATAAATAACACAAATGACGACATAAAACTACTTTGTGATACGGTACCAAAAGTGTGGGAAAGGAAGAAAATTATGAGGGTTTACAAAAACACGATACGATTATTTATGCGGACACTGAGTGTCAGTATTCCGTATGTTCTTTTACTCATTGCGGAAAATGTATTTCTATTTCGACTGCTGCATGCCTTTGTGGGAGCGGCTCCGGAGGAAGTGCAGGCAATCTATTTTTTGAAAGATATGGATTATCTTTATGTATTGGGATTTCTATTCTTTTTATTTATTTCCTGTGAATTTATGCGTAAAAGCAGCGAGATAAATCTGCGAGAGACGATGCGGGAACGGGCATGGCTGGTGGAAGGAAACCAGTTTGCCGTGCTTGGAACAGCCATTGTGATCTATGCACTTGTATTTCTGATCTATGCGGTCGCAGGCGTTACGATTCTGCATATGCCGCAGATGTGCTTTCTACAGATGTTAAAGATACTCGTGGTCAATATATTTTTACTTTCGTGTGCGGCAGCCGGCATGGGATATCTGATCTCGCGGATTCCAAACCGGTATGTCGGATATCTGGTGATTCTTGCCGTTCTGATGCTCATACTGCCGGCAAATGCAAAATATTTTTCGATGCTGTCGTGGGGCAGAGGAATTTCGGTTTACTGGCTGCGTGACTGGCTGTATCTTCTGCCGCCGGACATTCAGGCGCTGGGAGATCCGTTGTATGGAATGCCGGTAGAACACTACCGTGTCGCCGGTATGCTCCTTTGGATCGGCGTGGGTGGATGGCTGTTTGTACATAGTGTATACAGGTATACTAAGGGAAAACGAAGAGTGGCAGATGGGGTATTTATCGTCTGGACCGCCCTCTGCGTGCTGGCTGTGGTCAATGAGGGAAGTGTATTACGTATGACGGATCATCCGAAGAGTGCGGTATCCGAAGACCCGGATTATTATGATTCACAGCCGTTGATAGAAGAACAAAAAGATTTTCGCGTGCAGGCATATGATATGGAATTGTCCTTTGGCGGTGAACTTTCGGCAAAAGTGACCGCGACTGTTTTGGCAGACAATACACCGGAACAATATCATTTTACCCTTTACCACGGATATAAGATTTCTGGGGTGCAATCGGAAGATGGGGAAAAACTTTCTTTTACTCAGGAGGGAGATCAGGTCGTGGTGGACAATCCGCAGAAGAAATCCCAGCAGAAACTGACGTTTTATTATAAAGGAAGCAGTCCTGTTTTTTATGCAAACCGGAATGCCTGTTTCCTGCCCGGATTTTTTGCTTACTATCCGGTGGCAGGCGTGGAAAAACTGTATGAAAATGGCATGTGGAAGGTAAATGAAAATAAGACAGCGGCATTTGCGATTCATACAAAAGGTTTAAATGCAGCAAGCAATCTGCCGGGAAATGGGGATTCCCATGCAGGGGAAACTTCGTATGTGACGCTGGTGGGTGGAAATTGCAGGCAAATGGAAAATAATGGAAGATCACAGATTATCTACCCGCTGGATACCAATTCGCTCACAGCTGCGGAACAATTTACGACAACGGAATTTTCTGAAGAATGGGAAAAGCTTATGACATTTCTTGCAATTCAGGAGTCATCCCCGGCGCAGGGCAAAATGGTGATCGTCATACCGGGAAGTTTTGCGTTTAATACGATTTTGGATGAATATTATGATCTCGGAGACCATGTACTGACGAAAAATGCGGTTTCGCCGATTCAGGTGCTGGCGGCAGAGATAAAAGCAGAAGGAAAGACGGCGTTAAAAGACATCTTTTTCGCGCATGACTGGCAGATCGAGGATCCGGCAGAAATAGAACTTGTAAAGGATTTGTCGGAGGGGGCTGAATTATCCGAAGAGGAAAAGTTACAGGATGACTTTATTTTGAAAATGCGCGAATGCGGTACAAAGTATGTGGCGCAGGCGACGATTCAATATCTGATGGATACACAGGACAACAGAACACCAAACGAATTTTTGCAGGCGTTGCAGAACGCAGAGGGAGGCAGACATGATAAAGATTGAAAAGGTAAGTAAAAATTTTCGCAGCCATAAGGTGCTTAAAGGATTCAGCTGTGAACTGGACAAAGGCTGTTATGGACTTCTGGGACCAAACGGAGCGGGAAAAACGACACTTTTGCGCTGTATTCTCGGATTGTATCCGGTCTCCGAAGGAACGGTCACGATGCAGAAAGACGCTCAGATCGGTTATCTTCCACAGCGTTTTGGAATGTTTCACGAGTTAAAAGTAAAAGAAATGATGTATTATTTTGCCGCTGCCAAAAAGGTGCCAAAAGAGAAGCAGGAGGCAGAGATCGACCGTGTGCTTGCCGACGTCAATTTATCGGAAAAGGCAGGAGAAAAAGTGGGACATCTGTCCGGCGGAATGCAGCGGAGACTGGGTATCGCACAGGCAATTCTGGGAGATCCGGATATATTGTTTCTTGATGAACCGACAACAGGACTGGATCCGGAAGAACGGAGCCATTTTAAAGAAATTATCCAAAAATTGTCAAAAGAAAATAAGGTCATCGTGATCTCGACTCACATTGTGGAAGAAGTGGAGGCGGTATGCGACCGCGTCTTAATTATGAAAGAAGGGACACTTTTGGAAAATGTAACGGTAGAAGAAGCGTGCCGATTTGCCGGGGAGGACAATGCGACACTCGAACAGGGCTATTTGCAGAGATTGAAAGAGGCGTAATGATGGCGAAATTATATTTGATTCAAATGACAAAAAATAAGCTGCGGTTTGTGGTTCCGTTTGTCGCGCTATTTGTGCTGATTCCGGCACTGGCGGCATTGATCCTGTCCGGACCGGAATCGGACATCAAGATGGCAGACTGCATCCGTCAGCTTCATGTATGGATCCCGCTTTTTTCTACGTGGTGGATTCTCATCTATGCGGGAGATTTCTTTTCACACGATGGCAATGAATTGATGTATCTGATCTGGAAACCGCATCAGATTATTGTCTGTGTGGCGGCGGGCGTAGCTGTGTATATGACAACTGCCGTTCTTTCGTTTGCTGTGCTTCAGAGCATACAGCCATTTGCTGCCTTACTGTTATGGCAGATATTGGCAGAAACATGGATGATGGCGAGCTTGGCATTTTTCTGCTGCTTTCTCTTTCAAAGTACCGGAGCAGCACTGATGGCGGCAGTTTTATACGATATTTATCTAAATCTGTTCGACGGACTGCATATGTTTTCTGCCATTTCCATTTTTCCGCAGCAGACATTGACGGTAGAGGCGGATCCTCCCCGCATGGCGGCAGCACTGATCGTCGGTATTGTACTTTTCGTGGGGGGAGCTGTGTGTGTAAAGGTTAGGAAGATATACTGGTAAAAAATGTATGGAATTTTTACACAATTGGAAAAAAATGTGTTACAATTATTTTATCTAATAAATAAGGAGGGTAATTTATGAAGAAACGAACATGGAAAAGGAGTTTATGTTATCTGCTTATTGCAGCACTTCTGGCACCGTCACTTCCGATTGATACGACGAAGTCACAGGCGGCGGAAGAAACCAGCGAAAGCAGCAGTACGATCAGCGATGGAGAGTATACGACCGGTATATTTGCCGGGCAGTATGGCATCGACCAGCTGTTTGATTATATTATGGATACAAGCACGCTGAATAGTCTGCCTTATGATGCTTCGTGGGGAGACGCGGATGCGTCCACGGGACATCAGCTGACAAAAGCAATGATGAAAGGCAAGCATTTTGTTTTGAAGTACTCCGGGGATGTGGAGTATCCGATTGCTTTGTGCCTGTACAAGGACGACGATACACCGTTTGTCAGTGGAAGAGATGGGGCACTGAATTCCTCGTCACAGGTAGGAACGGAAAACAATGTCTGTCTTACCGATACCGCCATTGAGTATATGGAAGAAAATTATACCGATGGGATCGAAGGTGTTATGGCACTCTGTGAGATGGGGCTGGCAGATGAAAACGGTCTGTATTTCTCAAGCGCAAATGGATTCGGATACTATCTGAGTGGAAATCAAGGGCGTGATGTAGGAGAAGAGATTGTCTGGGAAGAGGATGCAAATGCCGATGTTACGATGGAAGAACTTGCAGAGATGACGGGATATTCTTCCAACAGCCTTCAGACCGGAGAATATGCCGTTACCTATCGTTCCGAGGGTGGTGCCAAACTGGTAAATATGCCAAAGGAACAGACGAAAAAGACGGGCGAAGATCTGACCTTGTCCAAGCAGACCCCAATCCGGAAAGGCTACCGTTTTGTGGAGTGGAATACCAAAAGTGATGGTTCCGGAACTTCCTATGAACCGGGAGCTGTTTATAAAGCTAATAAAGTAGTTACACTTTATGCGGTATGGAGCCGGTATTATGAATCGGGCTTATTTGGTTCGAAATTGAGTAAATCCCAGATTTTTGATAATGTGACATCGGACAACACGATTAACGGCAAGGTTTACGATGCTTCGTGGGGAGATGCAGATGATTCGACCGGACATCAGTTTTCGGATGAACAGTTAGAGGGTAGATTTTTTGTATTCCGCTATAGCGGAGATGAGGATTATCCGGTTGCGCTATATATGTTTGAAGCAGACGGTACCCCGGTAACCAAATCCTCCTCGAAAAATCTGATAGAGGATTCTCTTATCGGAGAGGAAGATAACGAATGTCTTTCCGAGGATGGATATGATTATATGACAGAGACCTATAGTGAAGGAATTAAGGGCCTTGTCGCACAGGGATACGTTTCCCAATACGATGAAAATGGTGTTACGTTTATCAGTGCCAACGGATTTGGATATTATGCATCCATCAACAGAGGGTATAAAAAGGGAGATACGATCGAGTGGAATAATGTGGTAACGGATCCTGCGGTGGAGCAGCTTGACAGCATTGATACGTTTGCAGATGCAGAAATGTTTGATGGAGAATACGCCATTATCTATAATGAAAATACGGAAGATGTTGTGACAGATTTTCCACAGACACAGAAGAAAGAGGATCTCTATTCGTTTATTATAACAACACAGAAACCGCAGCGTACCCATTATGAATTTGCCGGATGGAATACAAAAAAGGATGGAACCGGAGAGGCTTATACGGCAGGATCCAGATACACCGGAAAAGGGGTTCTTACCTTATATGCAATATGGAAAGAAGCGCCGAAAGCGGCACTTGGTGTCTATGAAGACGGAAAACAGATCAGCAAAACATATGATATTTCCAATGAAACAACAATGGAAAATATTGTAAAAGATGCTGACGCGGCAGAAGATTTCTATTCCAAACTGAATGACATCAGTCTCAAACATGTATTGGAGATTCGTGGAGGATACGGAGAAGATGACGTATACAAAGCAGTATGTGCCGATTCCAGCGTGGCGGATTGCGAAGTGAATGGAAATACACTGATCCTGACCGGAAAGAAAGATGGATTTACGTATGTTACCGTGACCGATGAAACGAGCGGACAGATTTATCGTCTGAGCGTCAATGTAACGACATTAAAAGATAAGTTGTTTATTATACGTCCAAATACCAATACGGAATATAAAGACTATCTTACCACGGGAAATAAAGTCGGATATAATGTCAGTACAAATTCAGGGAAAAAGGTGACGTGGAAGACGGATTCGAACAAAGCGGCAAGTATCCGCCAGCTTTCGAATGGAGACTGTATCGTATGGAAACCGACCGCGGCTGATATTACTGTAGATGCCGTGTGTGGACTGAATACGACAGCCGTTTCGATCAAAGATATGCAGAGCGGAGAGTCCGCAGGAGCGTATCCGATCAATACCTGCGCGGTATCTTCTACATACAAACAGACGGTTACGTTGTCAGATTCCACAGGAAAAGGAAAAGAAAGTGATTTTACGGTAAAAGCTTTTCTTGTGAATGACAAAGGCAGCGTAGTAGCAAAAGACGAAAGTTCATTTAAGAAAGAAATTGCACACAGTGCTTATTCGTTTAGTGTTTCCTTTAACGACGTCGACAAACTGGACAATGCTTCGGTTGTTTTGGAGATTACGACAGTGGGAAATACCTACGAACCAAAATTAGTGCAGTATCCGGTATATCAGGATGGACAGCAGGTAAATTCCGGTACACAGGTAGCACTGAACTGTGCTTCAACGGTAACCGATCAGAATACGACGGTAAATATAACCGATGAAAGTGGAAAGACATTAAGTAATCTGGTAGTTGACAAAAATGAAACAAAGTCTCTGGTAGTAAACTCTTGTGCAGCCTCCAAACATAGTGTGGCGATAAAAGTTTCCGGAAAAGAATATACGCCGGCAAAAGAAGAAGAGATTTATTATGAGGGAATGAAAAATCAGTGGAAGAAGACAACCTTTACGGTAAGCAGTAAAGATACTTCGTTGGGAAGATATCCGGTCGATGTCGTCGTAAAAGACAGCAAGGGTGATATCCTGTCTACCCAGACAACATCGTTTACGATTGCCAATGTTACCAATCTTCCATCTCCTGAGAAACCATCAAGCATTAATTTTGTTGGAGACTTAGATACCCCAAAACTTTCTGCGGGAAGTGTCATCAACCGGAGTTTGAAATTCAATCTTCCGAAAGTGCTTCCGATGAAAGTTAGTTTTCAGGATACCGATGATCCGTTCAAAAAGACATTTATGATTGCAATCGGAACTGCCGGACTGGATGAGAACAATGTAGTGGCGGCGGTAACTGAGACAATCAACGACATCAAGGACAACAAACTTACCAAAACCCTTTCCGGTTATGCATTTGGTAATGCAGACTTTGTAGACGGCAAATGGGTAATGACCTATACCGGTGGTGGAATTGCAGGAAGCATTCAATATGAATATAGCTTTAACAACAATGTGGTAGTGGGATTTGTTCCACTGTACTACGGAGTTAAAGTCGGAGCATCCGCAAGTATCGATGCTCTTGTTACCGGTAAGAATGTGTACCACGATAAATTTGTGGGACTTGATTTCAGTACAAACAGCCTGAAATTAACCAGTCAGTATGATTTTGTAACAGATATACTGGTAGGTGTAAAAGGGTATGTCGGAGCCAGCGGCGGTGTTGGCTTTGATGGAAAGGTCGTAAAACTGAAATTTGGTGCTGAAGGAAATCTTTCTCTGGAATACAATCATCGGGTTATCGTATTTAACGATCTTGATAAGACAAAGACTTACAATGGCGGTCATCTCAATTTCAGCGGAGACATCGGATTGTATTTTGAATTTAAACTGTTATTTATCAAATACAAGAAAAAGATCGTGGGAACCGGATTCAGTACCGGAAAAGATTTTGGAGACTGGCAGAAATTCCCATTGGGACGTCCAAACCTGCTTGATCTCGCCGGAATGGAAGGCGCAGAGGTATCCATGCTGGCGATGGAGCGGAAGGATGGCGAAGCGTGGTATGATTATATTGATCCGTACATTCCGCCTGTCATTTCCAACGATGGAAAGACAATGGGAATGGTATACACCGACAATCTGGAAGATCTTGGTACCGTAAATCCTGCGGTAAGCAGTTATGACGGTAAGAACTGGTCGGAACCGGCGACATATACAGACTGGAGAACAGAGGGAAAAACACAGACCGTAAATGCCATAGATTATGATTCTGACGGTAGTCTGAACGTGTTAGCATTTGATGCCATGACCTATGATAAGTCAATGGCGGACAGCGACAATATCAATGGCGAACAATTTAATACGGCAGCGAATACCGGTGAAATTCATGTATATGTGAATGGAAAACATACGCAGCTTACGAGCAATGCGGTTGCGGATATGGCACCGGTGACAGCGGTTAAAAACGGAAAAGCCATCGTGGTATGGCAGTCCGATACGTATGATCTGGCGACGATTGATGAAACTTCTGTGAAAGAAGACGTACAGGGCGAGAAAAAGATGTATTTCAGTTATTATGACGGAACTACATGGACGGCGCCGGCGTGCCTTGAAAATGGAGAGATCAAAGGTGTTCAGTCGTATGATGTAACCCTTTCGGATAACGGAAAAGCGATGGTTCTGGCAAGCATGGGATCGGGTGACAAATTACAGGAACGTGAGTTGTTCTCTTATCTGATTGAGGCAGGAACCGTGAAAAGTGTCAACCGTGTTACCTGTAATGAATGTGGAGAGACACAGCCAAGAGTGAAATATGTAACAGATCAGGGCGGAATGTTCCTTGCAGCATGGCAGCAGTCAGAATACGAAGGAGAGGCTGTCAGCAAAAAATATGTCGCTCTTCAGGGATTCAATATGGACGGAAGTGCAAATGATGTTTCCACTATGGATTCCGGAGATATCGCAGAGAACTTTGATTTTGCCAAAGGAGGAGACGATATCGGCAGCAGTGCAGTATGCTGGAATGATATTGACGAAGATTCACAGAATCATACCTATGTTAAATACATTACGAAAGAAGACACGAAAGAGCCGGCATTGTCAATGAAATACGAGATTAACAGTGCTTCGGCGGTAGATGAATCGGTAGTAGGAAATACCGTTTCCAAGTCAGGAGATTCCTTTACGGTTGTCTCCTGTGCACAGCCGCAGAGTGCAGATGATACATCTGACACAGAGAAACCGGCAAAACTTGCGTTTGCGAAAAAGACAGTACAGGACAGTATCACCGATGCGTCAGCAGACGCATTTGACCAGAATATTGTTCCTTCCAGCAATATCAATGTAACCGTATCCTTTACCAATGCAGCGAGAAAGAAAATGGAAACCGTCAGCATTAAGAACAATGGAAATACGCTGGTAGAAAATTATCCGGTTTCTCTGAAAAGTGGAGAGAGCGGACAAGTAGAATTCACCTATCCACTTTCCGATACTTTGAAAAATGAAGAGTTTACCATTGTAGCAGATAATGGCACGACAGCCAAAGCAACACTGGTGCTTCTGGCAGCTGACATTGTTGTCTCCAACCCGGAATTAACCGGTACATTATCCGGCGGACAGAGAATTATGCAGGTTGTTGTAAGCAATGCAGGTACTCTTCCACTGGACGAAAACAGTAAGATAACCGTTGATTTTTCCATGGCGGATGAGAAGAATATCAAAGTAAATCCATTGTCAGACGGAGCAGCATGGGAAGAAAAACCGGGAAATGTTGTGATCTCCGGAAAAGAAGCAATGGAAGCGGTAAATAAAGGTGAATATATTCTCCAGTTTGGATATAAGCCGACATTTACTGAGGATTCCGACACAGCTGCACTGTCACTTACAGCGGCAGCATATAACAAGAGCACAGAGGTAAGAGAATTAAATCCGGTGGACAATACTACATCCTTTAGTATAATAAAACCATCGAAACTTTACGAAGAACAGCTTGTATATGATACCATTATTGAAAATGGCATTATTGTTGCAATAAAAGTGACCAACCAGTATGAGACGGCAATTGAAAAAGGAATTACCGTATCCAATGGAACGAATACGAAAAAGATCAACGTTTCTCTGCAAGGAGAAGAAAGCAAGAGCTATGCGGTAGGGCTTGCTGCATCGGATTCTCTGGATTACAAGACAGGAACTTACGATGGAAAGGAATCCCCTGTATATACACCGGGATCAAACCCAAGTGAAACACCGGATCCGGGAGCCTCAGCTACCCCGGCACCGGCATCGCCTGCAACCCCGGCACCGGCAGAACCAGCTGTTCCGGGTTCCGGTACAACCGTAACGCCAAGCCCGGCAACTACGCCATCACAGGATACCGTTCCGACACCTGTTGTTAAGGTAAAACTTAAAAAAGCATTGATCAAGAAGTTGAAAAATGCGGCGAAGAAAAAGGTGACGGTTACGATCAGACCGGTAGCGGGTGCGACCGGCTATAAAGTGATCTATAGTACGAATAAGAAATTCAAGAAAGCGAAAAGCCGGATAACGTATAGTCCAAAACTTACGCTTAAGAAATTGAAAAAAGGAAAGACGTATTATATTAAGGTAATGGCATTTGCTAAAGCCAGCGATGGTACGACGGTTTACGGAAAAGCCGGAAAGGCGAAGAAGATTAAGATAAAGAAATAGTAAAGTAAGACAAACAGAAAAAGGGGCTGTCACACGAAAAGATCGTGTGGCAGCCCCTTTTTGGCAGCGCCTGGCGGCGCACACCGGGAATATGGTAAAATATGAAAGATACTGTGGACACCTGTGGTCGAAAGCATTGCCGGTAAGATCAGAGAACCTGCATCGTGTCATGCACTTTTATTACTTCGTCTTTTAATTCCATAAATACATCGACGAGAAGGGGTTCAAAAGCCGTGCCGGAGCCTTCTTCAATAATCTTAAAACTTTGTTCCAGCGTCATGGCATCGCGGTAGCAGCGTTTGGCAGAGACGGCATCGAAAACATCCGCAATCGCCATAATACGGGCGCAGAGTGGGATGTCCAGTCCGGCGAGTCCCTGTGGATAGCCGGTTCCATTCCATTTTTCGTGATGGCTCAGTGCAACATTTGTTACGAGAGTTACAAAATCCTGATCGCCCATCGTATGTAACGTCTTTTGAATGATTTCTGCTCCGGCTGTCGTATGTTTTTTCATAATATCAAATTCCTCGTCAGTCAGGCGGCCAGGCTTTTGCAGGATCGAATCCGGTGTCGATATTTTCCCGATATCGTGCATTGGCGCGGCTTGTAACAGTTCATCCATATAATCCTGCGTGAGAATTTCACGGTAATAATTGTGGCGTTTCATTCCCTTTAAAATAATACCAACATAAGCCGTTGTACGTTTTACATGGTTGCCGGTACTGCCGTCGCGACTTTCAATGATATCCGCAAAACTGTGCATCATGTGGCGGTACGTATTTTCCAGCTCCATTCTTGCCGGACTTTTCGTATTGACATACAGACAGAGGATCGTAATCGTGATCGCAAGGCACGAGACCAGTGATTCCGGAAAAACCATCTGAAAGACTGTGATTCCGGCACATACGATCATGTAGACGAGGATACTCGTTCGTTTATAACTGGAGATAAAATGCCAGCTGCGGAAAAACAAAATAATTGCGGCAAGGGTGTAGACTGCCATCATAATATAGCAGGTATAGGCTGGAATCCCCATCGAATAATTTGTCGTTTTTCCGTGAATAAAATGCAGATCCTGGATTGAAAATAAAATGACCGCTTCGTTGATGATCAAAGGGGACCAGAGGAGAAAACGGCTTTTTTTCGAGGAAAGCAGGATCCCCGAGATATCCAGCAGGTAGTAAAAAAACAAAAAGATAATGAGGTCGATCAGCATGAGAAAGACAGCATGGCACATATAGTTCAGCCACAGCGGAACGGTATCCAGATGATTTACCGTGTACACCGTAATGGTATCAAAAACCAGATAAACGACACCACAGAGCAGAACCAGATCAAAACTGTTAAAGCGATGCTTTTCGTGCAGTTTGCCGGTTCCGTGAATGTACATGATAATGATGTAGGAAATAACGATAAAACATCCAATCTGTAATTTATAATCCATCCGTAAACCCCTTTCAAATATGTAAAAAACTGGTAATTTACAACGCGCTGTTTCAAACGGCTACCGTACACAGATATAAACCCAGTACACGATATATAAGGCAACCATAAAAATGCCTTCGCCCCGGCGGATCTCTTTGCGCGAGCACGAGAAGATCCAGCACAGGATGCTGATAAAGATCAAAAATACAAGATCAATTGCATTTTCCATGATAAAGGCGATCGGACTGATCGCAGAGCCGACGCCAAGAACAAGCAGGATATTGAAAATGTTCGATCCGATGACATTTCCAACTGCCATATCGACTTCATTTTTGCGCGCAGCGACGATTGAGGTGACAAGTTCCGGAAGACTGGTTCCGATTGCGCAGATGGTAAGACCAATGAGCGTCTGACTCATGCCAAATGCCGCCGCAATATCAGCAGCAGAATCTACGACAAAATCGCCGCCGTATTTAATCGCTGCACCACCGAGCAGAATAAACAATACACTTTTCCAAACCGGAAGAATCTTTGCATCTTCCCCTTCTACCTCCACTTTAATGCCGGCAGCTCTTGCTTTCAGGGCAGAGCGGATCATGACAACGAGGAAGATGGCAAAACATACTAAAAATACGATACCTTCCACACGACTGATCGACATTCCCAGCCAGCCGGCAGCCAAAAGCAGGATGGCACACACGATGGAAACCGGAAAATCGCGTTTTCTTGTATCCTTGTGAACCGCGAGCGGTGTAATGATGGCACATACGCCGCAGACGACGAGCAGATTAAAAATATTGGATCCTACGACGTTACTGATCGCCAGTGAGTTATTGCCGGTAAGAGATGCCGTCACGCTGACGGAGCATTCCGGGAGGCTTGTACCCATCGCTACAACCGTCATTCCGACGATCAGGGAAGGCACACGCAGCTGTTTGGCAATGCTGGCACTTCCGTCTACAAAAAAATCCGCTCCTTTGATCAGAAAAACGAAGCCAATGATCAGAATGATAAATGATTGAAATATTGTCATTTTGTACTCCTTTATATATATGAATCGTTCTTTTTTGATATGGTAAATACTAGTGTATCACGATTTAAAAAAAACAACAAGAGGGAAGTGACAAAAGAATAAAAGTGTGCTATAATGCGTACAATAAATACACAATGAACGGAGCGTGATAGTATGTATCCTTATTATATGTACTGGGATCCAACGTACATCCTTGTGGTGATCGGAGCGGTCATCAGTATGATTGCGTCGGCGAATGTAAAGCGAAGTTTCCAGAAAAACAGCCGGGTTTATAACCAGCGCGGTCTGCGTGCAGAGCAGGTGGCAGAGATGATCCTGCGGAGTGCAGGTATCACGGATGTCAGTATCCGCCGCGTGAGTGGTGATCTGACGGATCATTATGATCCGGGCAAAAAAGTAGTCAATCTGTCGGATTCGGTATACGGATCGACTTCTGTCTCTGCTGTCGGAGTAGCGGCACATGAATGCGGCCACGTCATCCAGCATGCGAGAGGATATGTGCCGATCACGATCCGTACGGCACTTGTACCGATCGTCAATTTTGCGTCACGGCTTTCTATGCCGCTGATTTTGATCGGATTGATCCTTGGCTATGTCGGACTGGCAAAAATTGGTGTCATTCTTTTCTCCGGCGTATTGATTTTTCAGCTGGTGACACTTCCGGTCGAATTTGATGCGTCTGCGCGTGCCATGCGGGTGCTTGACAGCCTGGGAATCCTGTATGGGGATGAGATCAAAGGCGCGAGAAAAGTATTGTCCGCAGCGGCACTTACGTATGTGGCAGCCGTTGTGAGTACAGCACTTCAGGTATTCCGTCTGGTACTTCTCATAAATAATCGAAGAGATTAATTTTTCTCTTGATATATTGCGCAAATTTAGGTATACTATAGTTACAGATTTACTTTCCTGGAATGTTCGACACTCTTGAATTTTTGAACCTACAATACTTTAAACGGGATTCCTATATCTGTGTTTGGATGCCGGGCCATCCCTGCTGACTTGTCAGTACAATGGAAACATTGCAAATGGAAGGCAGAAGAGCACATGCGGTCGCCCACCTAGCATATGCTAGGAGTCAAAAATCAAGAACCGGCATTTTGGGAAGTAAAAGAGTACTGCAAGGCGGCGAGAAATCGTCGCCTTTATCTGTATAGATAGAAAGGGCGAACTATGAAAGATGGATTTATCAAAGTCGCAGTGACTGCGCCGGATAGTAAAGTGGCAGACTGTGCATATAATATAGAAAAAATGATTGAAAAAGCAGAGGAGCTTGCCGGAAAGGGCGTACATATCGCAGTATTTCCGGAACTTGGGATCAGTGCATATACATGCAGCGACCTGTTTTTGCAGGAACCATTGTTAGCGGGAGCAGAAAAAGCACTGGGAAAATATGTAAAAGAGACGAAACGACTTGACATGTTGTCTGTTGTCTCTCTGCCGCTCCGGCATCAGGCACGTTTGTATAATGTTGCGGCGGTAGTAAAAGGGGGAAGGGTTCTCGGTCTTGTGCCAAAGAGCCATATACCGATGTATTCCGAATTTTACGAGGGAAGACATTTTGCTTCTGGCGATATGGCGCAGGCACAGGGAAAACGCGGGGACGAAAAGATGGGGACACACCGCCTGTCTTTCCAGAAAGAAGAAGTGGCGTTTGGTATCCGTCAGATATTCTGCTGTGAGCAGATGCCGGAACTTTGTCTTGCGGTTGAAATCTGCGAAGACTTGTGGATGCCGGTACCACCGAGCAGTTATCATGCAATGGCGGGAGCGACCATCATTGCCAATGCGTCGGCGAGTGATGAACTGACCGGGAAGGCAGCATACCGCAGGGATCTTGTGAAAAATCAGAGTGCGAGAACCGTGAGTGCCTATTTGTACGCGGATGCTTCGATGGGCGAATCGACGACGGATCTTGTGTATGGGGGACATCATCTGATCGCGGAAAACGGAACACTTCTTGCAGAAAATAAAGCCTTTGCAGGCGGAGATGCGATCACAGAGATTGACTGTAAAAAACTGGCAGCCGAGAGACGGCGCATGGGAACCTTTCCATTGTATGCAGTGCCGGAAAATGAGGGATATGTGAGACATTTTTTTGCCTTTGAAACGATGGAAGAGACAAAATTGACGCGGGAATTTGAAAAAACGCCATTTGTTCCGGTTGACCGCGGTGACCGCGAAGAACGCTGCAACGAGATTTTAAATATACAGGCAGCAGGACTTGCCAAACGTCTGCGTCACACCGGATGTAAGAGCGCTGTGATCGGGCTTTCCGGAGGACTGGACTCGACCCTCGCCCTGCTTGTCACAATCCGCGCATTTGATCAGCTGAACCTTGACCGCAAAGGGATCGTGAGTGTGACGATGCCTTGTTTTGGTACGACAAACCGAACGTATGATAATGCCGTCAAACTGGCACAGGAACTCGGAACAACATTGAAAGAAATATCCATTGAAAAGGCAGTATTGCAGCATTTTAAAGACATTGGACACGATCCGGCAGTGCAGGACGTGACGTATGAAAACGGGCAGGCGCGAGAGAGGACTCAGATTCTGATGAACATTGCGAATCAGGCAGGTGGTCTTGTGATCGGAACCGGCGATATGTCGGAGCTGGCGCTTGGATGGGCGACGTACAACGGCGATCATATGTCGATGTATGGTGTAAATTGTTCGGTGCCAAAGACGCTAGTCCGTTTTTTGGTACAGTATTTTGCGGATAATAGTGGAGAAGGAACATTGAAAGATGTATTGTATGATATTTTAGATACACCGGTAAGTCCGGAACTTCTGCCGCCGAAAGAGGGCGAGATCGCGCAGAAGACCGAAGATATCGTAGGCCCATATGAACTGCATGATTTCTTTTTATATCATATGCTGCGGTTTGGTTATATGCCATCGAAAATTTACCGGCTGGCAAAAATTACCTTTGCGGGTGAGTATGACACGCAGACCATTTACCGCTGGTTGTCCACTTTTGTTCATCGATTTTTCCGTCAGCAGTTTAAGCGTTCGTGTCTGCCGGATGGTCCAAAAGTGGGAAGCGTCGCTGTGTCACCGCGGGGAGACCTGCGTATGCCAAGCGATGCCTCCGACGCTCTTTGGAAGGAAGATCTGGCAGCAATCCGCAAAGAGGAAGGATGGGAGTAACCTCTCATTCTTCCGGTGCGGCTTTGGTAAGTGCTGCTTTGATGCCGTCAATCAACATGGATTGGGTAAACTTACTCTTTTCCTGAACCGGAATCTCGTCAATCGGTGTGCCGGCGATCAATTCTTTTTCAATGCCCTCAAGAGATGGTTTTACGAGTGGATACATTGTAGCAACCGAGTCGTCGAGATTGACAAAAGAAACGGATTTGATCTGGTCCTCGTCGACAACTACCTCAAGATTTAAGGTGTTTTCGCCAAGTTTTAATTCCGAATTGTAGATACCGGGAACATACGATGCCGTTTCCGAAGCAGTATCGGTGGTGGCATCGGAGGACTTTTCTTTCTTTGGATAAAACATGACAAAAAGCAGGACGATAAGCAGGATGCCAAGTCCTACGAAGATGCCGGTATATACTAATTCTTTCATTTGAAGTACGATAATTTTAGTTTTTGACATGTGGATAATACCTCCTTCGACTGGAGTGGGATTCCATCTTACTAAATCATATGCAGTAAGTGGGTAAATTATGAATCATGTAAGGGAGAAATAAAATGGGACTTGAATTTATATGTGGAAGCGCGGGAAGTGGGAAAAGTACCTGCCTTTACCGCCAGATCTGCGACGAGGCAGCGGCGCACCGGGAGCGTAATTATTATATTCTGGTGCCCGATCAGTTTACGTTAGAAACACAGAAAACGCTTGTGGAAATGAGCGGAGAAAAGGGAATCTTAAACATCGATGTTCTGAGCTTTCATCGTCTGGCATTTCGCGCGTTTGAGCAATTTCCGGCACAACAGAAAACGATATTGGAAGACATGGGAAAGACCATGCTTCTGCGGAAAATCTTTTCCGAGCAGAAAGACAACCTTGTGTATTTTAAAAAAGGCATTGACCGCCCCGGCTTTTTAGACGAATGTAAATCGTTTTTGTGCGAATTGGAGCAGTATGGCATCCGGGAAACGGAGCAATTTGAAAAAATGGAGACACTGGGGAGAAAATTTGAGGACATCCGCCTGATCCACGACTGCTTTAAGGAAAAAATGGGCGACACTTATCAGATGGCGGAGGAACTGGTTGGGCAGCTGACCGGAATGATCGATCAGATGGACGGCATCCGGGATTCCGTGGTCTGCTTTGACGGATTTACCGGATTTACGCCGACGCAGTATGATCTTTTGGAAAAAATGATGCGCCTGTGTTCCCGTGTGATCGTGACAGTGACAACCGATGAGACGGGGAAACGCGGTTCTGTGTTTGAGATTGCAGACACAACCATGCGGACATTAATGCAAAAAGCGAATCAGATTCCGATAAAAACGAATTTAATTCCTGTTCCGCGGGAAGGGAGGAAGGCACCATACCGTTTTGCCGAGGGGGGCGAGATGGCCTTTTTGGAGCGCAATCTCTTTGCTTATCCGTATCAGAAGTGGGATCAGAAAACAGAAAATATGTGGTTATACATCGGAGATAAACCCGCGTCAGAAGCGGCTTATGTAGCAAAAACAATCTGGTGGATGTTAGCAAAAGGCGAGTATGCCGAAGAGGACATCGCAGTGGTAACAGGTTCTATTTCGGCGTATGAACAGGCGGTATCCCGGGAGTTTGATCGTGCAGGTATCCGCTATTTTCTCGACAATAAAAAGAATATCGGGGCCAACTGGATCGCTGAATACATCCAGTCTGTATTGGAAATGTATCATTATAATATGGATGCGGCGAGTACATTCCGTTTCCTGCGCTGTGGACTTTCTCCGTTGACACGGAGAGAGACAGATCTTCTGGAAAATTATGTGCTGGCGACCGGAAAACGCGGCATTGCGTCTTATATGAAACCGTGGAGAGCGCGGGCAAACGACTATCCGCTGGAGGAGATCAATGAGATCCGTGAGAAAGTGACTGCGTGTATTCATGACTTTTTCCTTGCACTTCGTGGCGGGAAAAAGCCGGTTGAGAAGTTTGTGCGTGCGTTATATGAATTTCTGGTGCAACAGAATGTGTATGACAGAATGCTGGAACAGAGTCAGGTTTTTGAGGAAAAAGGCGAGACACTTCTTGCCAAAGAGTATAAAAATGTATACAAGGTAGTGATGAATCTTCTCGATGAGATGATGGAACTTCTCGGAACGGAAGTTGTATCGCTGGAGGAATTTGAGCAGATCCTGTCGGCGGGAATCGCAGAAGGGCTGGTTGGATTTGTACCGCCGAAAAAGCATCAGATCATGGTCGGCGATATCGAGAGAACCCGTTTGAAAGACATCAAAGTGCTTTTCTTTATGGGATTCAGCGATGATTTTGTACCGGCAGCGATGCAGCCGCCGGGAATTGTCAATCACCGCGAGCGGCATCAGATGGAAAAAATGGGCATTGCACTTGCGCCGACGGGCAATCAGAAGGTGGCAAACGACCTGTATTATCTGTACATCAATTTCACAAAGCCATCCGAAAAACTGATCTTTACATACAGTCGTGCGGCAGCTGACGGCACCAAACGACAGGCATCTTATATCCTCGGAAAGATTCGCAGGATCTTTCCGGCGCTGACTGTAATCGAGGGGGGACAGGAAAAAGATGTAAAAACCAGCCTTGGTACAGACCGGGGATTTGATTTCCTGATCGAGGGCATTCAGAAACAATGGTACGCTGAGGGCGAGGAAAAGGAGCGCTGGTGGGAAATCTGGCGGTATTATGCGAGACGTGATGAGGGAAAATGGCTGCGTGAGGCACTTCGTCTGCATATGGAGTCAAAACGTGCGCCAAAACTTTCCAGGGACGCATTGGAGGCTCTTTATGGGGACGAACTGCGGGAAAGTATCACGCGGCTTGAAACGTATGCACGCTGTCCATTTTCCTATTTTCTTATGTACGGGCTGCGGCTGCATGACCGCGAAGAATATACAGTCGATGCACCGGATTTTGGAAATGTGGTGCATCAGATCTTACAAAATATGGATGAAATTTTGAAAGCACGTCACACGACCTGGCAGAAGATTGAACGAAGCGAGAGTGACGAACTTGTTGAGTACTGTGTCGACCGCGTGATGGAAGGCTACCGCGATGTGATTTTTTCCCAGTCGAACCGAATTGCCTTTATGCGGCGGCGTATCGTGCATATGATGAAACAGACGGCCTGGGCCGTTGCGGAACAGCTGCGGCACGGAGCATTTTTACAAAAATACGGAGAGAAACCGTATGCTTACGAAGAACAATTGGAAGAAATTGGAAAGAAAATGCGCTTTCGCGGGATTATTGACCGTATTGATCTGTATGAAGATACCGAAAATGTATATGTTAAAGTTGTGGATTATAAGACCGGCAATGTCAAATTGTCGTTGGAAGAAGTGTATTTTGGCTTGCAGCTGCAATTGATCTTATATCTTGACTCGGCATTGCAGTCGGAGCAGAAAAAACACCCGGAAAAAGACGTACAGCCGGCGGGAATGCTGTATTTTTACGTGCAGGATCCGCAGCTGGAAGTCACGGGTACAGAGGATGAGATCACGTATGAACAAAAGCTGCTTGCCGAGTATGCGTGCGACGGTTATGTCAATGAAAGCATTTCCATCCTTGAAAAACTGGATTCCGTGCTTGGCAGCAATGGAGAACTCAGTCCGCAGAGCAGTTCGCCGTGTTATCCGGTAAAGATTAAGAAAGACGGAGACTTCGCGGCGACGACAAAAGTGCTTTCGAGCGCACAATGGAGGAAACTGATCGAGCACGTAAAGACGGTTATCCACGAAAACGGAACGAGCATTCTTGCTGGAAATATTGACATTGCACCGTATCATTTGAAGGAAAAAAGAGGATGCGATTATTGCGGCATGAAAGACATCTGCGGACTGGAAAAGGCAGATGTGAAAAAGGTGGAGCGCAATTTGGAAACGATGGACAGCAAAGAGATTTTGAAGAAAATGAGGGAGGAGGGATCGGACAATGAAATGGACGAATGAACAGAAGACAGTCATTGACCTGCGGGGATGCAACATCCTCGTGTCAGCGGCGGCAGGTTCCGGAAAGACGGCGGTGCTGATCGAGCGCATTGTGTCACAGGTGACCGATCCGGTCAATCCGGTCAATATCGACGAATTTGTTATTGTGACATTTACGAGACTCGCGGCAGCGCAGATGAAAGAAAAACTACAGACAGCACTCGAAAAGAAATTGGAGGAAGACCCGGAAAATGTACATTTGCAGCGACAGGTCATGCTTCTTCCTGTTACACAGATTTCTACGATACATAGTTTTTGTGGCTACATCATACAGAATTACTTCCACCAGACAGGGGTGGATCCCAGTTATCGTGTGGCAAATGATAACGAGTTAAATATGATCAAAGCGGATGTTCTCGCGGAACTTCTGGAAGAAGAATATACGAACTTAGACGAATCTTTTGTCGATATGGCGAAGATGGCGCGGTTTATTAAAAGTGATACCGAGATGGAAAAGATCATTCTTAAATTGTATTATGATGCGATGAGCGAGCCATTTCCGCAGGATTTCTTTGACCGTATGCAGCACTTTCTGGCATGCGGGAGCGAGGAGGAACTGGAGCAGACGGTATTTGTTCAGAAAAACCTGCGGTATGTAAAAAATCTGATGAACGGGATCTATGACCAGTACGGACAGTGGATTTCGCTGTGTTATACGCAGGAAGGCCCGGAAGAATATGCGGCATTTTTGGAAAAAGAGCGGACGGAATTTGAAAATTTTGAAGAGATTTCTTCTTATGAAACGATGCGGAAACGGCTGGAGGCAGTTACGTTTGGCAGACTGCCTTCCAAACGGAATTCCCAGGCTGATCCGGAAAAAAAGGAAATCATTAAAAAGGGAAGAACGGACATTAAGGCGCTGCTGAAAAAAATACAAGCCGATCTTTTTGGGGAAAGTCTGCCGGAGTTATGGGAGACGATGGAGCAGATGAAAGGAAAACTGCTGACATTTCTGTCTCTGGCGGAGAAATTCCGCGAACGCTTCCAGCAGGCAAAACGCGATAAAAACATCGTTGATTTCAATGATCTTGAACAGATGGCACTGGAAATTCTTGTAAAAAAAGAGGACGGAAAGATTGTGCGCACGCAGGCAGCAGAGGAACTTTCCGAGCAGTTTCACGAGATTATGATTGACGAATATCAGGATTCGAATCTGGTACAGGAACTTCTACTGGGGAGTGTAGCCAAAGAAAACAACCGTTTTATGGTAGGTGATATCAAGCAGAGCATCTATCGTTTCCGTAATGCCAGACCGGATCTGTTTTTGGAGAAAATGAATACGTTTGAGACGACGGAGGGAGCGAAAAACCGTCTTGTCTTTCTGACAAAGAATTTCCGGAGCAGGGGTGTCGTGCTGGAGGCGACAAATGCCGTATTTACAGATATTATGCAGGAAGATTTCGGAGGGATCGCTTATGACAAAGAGGCGATGCTGTATCTGGGAGCTGATTTTCCCGAGACGGCAAAGCGGCATGCCGACCATGTGACGGTGTATGGTATCCCTGATACAGCCGACAAAGAAACCGAGGCGCAGGTCATCGCGAAAGCGATCTCCGAGTACGTAAATTCGGAAGATCCAATGTATGTGCTTGGCGGGGACGGAGAGTACCGCCCGGCGCAGTATGGCGATGTTGCGGTGTTGATGCGTTCTACGAAAACGGAGGGACAGGAACTTCTGGAGGTACTGAATGCGCACGGTATCCCGGCACATCTGGAAGCCAAAAGCGGATTTTTTGATACGCGGGAGATCCGTCTGATTGTGAGCCTTTTGACAATTCTTGACAATCCTCGGCAGGATATTGCCCTGGCGGCGGTTCTGCGTGGGCCAATCGGTGGAATGAGTGACGATGATCTTGCTAAAATACGGGGAAACAGCGACGAACATCAATTTTATGATGCCCTTTGCCATTACAGCGGCGAAGAGCAATTGGAAGAAAAAGTGGAGGATTTTCTGGAAAAACTGGAGCGATGGCGGGAAAAGACGACGTATACGCCGGTGCTTGGCATTTTAGAGGAAATTCTGGAAGAGACAAAACTGATGTATTTTCTGGAGACAATGGGAAATGGTTTGCAGCGAAGGGCAAATGTCGAACTACTCTTGGAGATGGCAAGAGAATTTGACCAGGGTTCGTACCAGGGACTCTACCAGTTTGTCCGTTATATCCGTGGGATTAAAGAACGGGAAGAGGATTTTGGCGAAGTGAATCTGAGCGGCGACAAGGAAAATGTCGTGCAGATCATGACAATTCACAAAAGCAAAGGCCTTGAATTCCCAATCTGTTTTGTCGCGTCCATGCACAAAAAACTGGGAAAAGCGGAGCGCGATTTTGTCGTTGTCAACGGCGATGCCGGTATCGCGTCGGATGTGATCGACAGTGAAAAAGGAACGAAGAAAAAGAGTATATTTTATAAGGCACTCAGCCGGCTCAATGCCAGCGAAGATCTTGCGGAAGAACTGCGAATCCTGTATGTGGCAATGACGAGAGCGAAGGAAAAACTGATCTTTACCGGAAGAGTGAGTGATACGATGTGGCAGGGAAACAGCGGATTTTACAGCAGGACGACGGCAGGAAATTATTTTGACTGGGTGCTTCCGGTTGCAGCCAGATCCCCGATTTTTGAGTATGTTGAAGTGGATGAAACGGAATTACAAAATTTGGAAATCTCGCGCCAGATGGATCAGATGCTGGATGAAAAAATGCTAAATAATTTTGACACATCTGTTGTATATGATAAAGAAACAGAAGAAACGCTGTACTTTATGGACGAGTACCACCGTCAGATTGAAGAGGAAATACCGACAAAGGTTTCCGTCTCCGATCTGAAAAAGAAATCCATGGAAGAAGGCGAAGAAGACAATTTTACCGTTTTGTACAGCGACGCGCTGGAAAACCAGTCCCCGGTGCCGGCTTTTGCAAAGACCGAAACCGACGAAAACAATGCACTTGCCGGAGCAGGATATGGTACGGCATGGCATCAGGTGATGGCATCACTTTGTTTTGCCAAAGCGGTGGATGAAAAAGAGGTGGAAAACCAGCTGGAAGATATGGTACAATCAGGTAGGATTCATGCACAGGAAAAAGAATTTATCCGTCCATGGAAGATTGTAAAATTTTTACATTCTGGTCTGGGGCAGGCGATGACCGGAGCGGAGAAGAACGGAACGCTTTACCGGGAACAGCCTTTTGTTACCAGTGTAACGGCACAGGAAGTACAGGAAACTTCCAGTGAAGAGCGGGTTCTGGTGCAGGGAATCATTGATGGATTTTATGAGACAGAGACCGGAATTGTGTTGATGGATTATAAGACCGATCATTTGGAAAAAGGGCAGGAAGAGGTATTGGTAAACCGTTACCGCACCCAGATGGAGGTGTACGCGGAGGCACTGGAAAAAATTACCGGGAAGCCGGTAGAAAAGAAAGTGCTGTATTCCTTTTCTCTCAACAAAGAAATTGAAGTGTAGATCCGAAAGGAGTTTTTCAGATGTATGAACAATTTGCCACTGTTTACGACGAAATGATGGAAGAAATTCCCTATGACGAATGGTTTGTAAAATTTCAGGAAATTCTGCACGAACACGGGATAACGGGCGGTCATGTGTGTGAACTCGGATGTGGAACCGGTGAGATGGTAAGGCGGTTTGCAAAAGCCGGTTATGAAGTTACGGGAATTGATATTTCGCCTGATATGCTTGCCAAAGCGAGCGAAAAGACGGAAGGAATGGAAAAAATCTCATATTTTGAAGAAGATATGACAGATTTTTCGTTGCATAAACCCGCAGATGTGGTACTATGTATATGTGACTCCATGAATTATCTGCTTTCCGCAGACGAACTGGTTGCGATGTTTCGCTGCATCAAGCAAGCATTGGCAGAAAATGGTATTGCAATCCTTGATATGAAGACGGCGTATTGTTTTCAAAAAGTCATGGGAAATCAGACACGAGTCGATGAAACAGAAGAGGCATTGATGATCTGGGACAATACTTACGACGAAGAAACCCGGATCAATGAATATCTGCTTACTATATTTACGGAAGATAAGGCGACAGGAATGTATGCCCGTTACGATGAATGCCACGAACAACGGGCGTATTCGGAGGACGAGATCAAAGCGTGTTTAAAAGAAACTTCTCTGCGGCCTGTAAAAAGCTGGACGGAAGATAAAATCAGAACGTACTTTGTGATTGAAAGATAACGTGAGAAAAGAAAGGAAGGAAAAGATATGAAGTTACGAATTTCATTGTGGCTTTGTCTCTGCCTTGTGGTGAGTCTGGTTACACCACAGAGTATAGGCTGGCAGACCACAATCAGTTATGCGAGTGAGGCGGCATATGTGAAGACCGAAGGGGCAGATCTTAATATGCGTAGTGAGCCGAAACTGGGGAATAATGTAGTAGTGAAGATTCCCAATGGCTCTGCCGTTACCTATATAGAGGATGCCGGAACGGCGAATTCTTTGGACTGGGTGAAAATTTCCTACAACGGCACAGAGGGATATGTTGCTTCGAAATATATCATCAAAGGAACTGCTCCGACGGCAGCGCCAGCCGCAGTATCTACGACGACACCGACCGCAGTGCCTACGACAGCACCAACGGCGGCACCTCAGCCGACGACCGTTACGGTATACCGCACAAAGGTAAGCTATAAGGCAGTTTCCGTAAAAGCGGCGACGGCAAAGAAAAATACCATCATTTACAAAAATACCGCAGGAAAAAAACGTACGGTAATGAAAAAGGGAAAAACGGTAACGATCCTTGGAGAAAAGACCAAGGGAAAGACAAAATGGTTCCGTATCCAGTACAAAGTAAAAAAGAAAAAAGTAAAAGGGTACATAAAAGAAAACGATGTAAAAATGAACCTGAAATCTTCGGCAGCAGGACTTGTGACAGGCGTAAAAACCGCACTCCGTGTCCGCAAAAAACCGGGGAAACAAGGGGCTTATTACAAGATCCGGGGAAAAGAACTGGTTCTTGCCAAAAAGCAGTATGTGACGATCACCAAAGTAAGAACGGTGAAAAAGCAGAAATGGTATCAGATCGCTTTTGATTATTATGGAATCCCTTACAAAGGCTATGTACAGTCCAAATATATTAAATTGACAAAGAAAAAAGTGCAGAAGAAAGTGGCAGTGACGGTTCTCAGCCAGCAGGATTTTGAGGCGGAACTGACGGCACAGGGCTTCCCGGATTCTTACAAAGATGCACTCCGTAAGCTCCATGCGTCGTATCCGTACTGGCAGTTTACCGCATACAAGACCGGCTTAGACTGGAATACGGTGGTTGAGCAGGAATGCAAACTTGGCAGAAGCCTGATCTCCAATTCCAAATCCGAAGCATGGAAGTCCAAAGAAGCCGGTGCGTACGATGAAGCGACCGGAAAATGGAAAGTATTTGACGGTTCCAGCTGGGTACAGGCATCCAGAGAAGCCGTAATGTATTATATGGATCCGCGGAATTTCCTTACGATCCAGGGAGTATTCCAGTTTGAGCAGCTGGAATACCAGTCACAGTACCAGACGGCAGATGGAGTGAAGAATATTCTGACCAATACACCGTTTGCCGCAGCTACCTTCCAGTACACGGACGATCAGACGGGAGCGCAGAAAGAAATTTCGTATGTAAACGCATTTCTGGATGCGGCGAAAGATTCGGGAGTGAGTCCATATCATCTGGCATCCCGCGTGAAACAGGAAGTGGTGACCGGTGCAACGACGACCAGTATCGCCGTAACCGGTACAACGACAGAATATCCGGGAATTTACAATTTCTATAATATTGGCGCGACGAGCGGTGCGACCCCTGCCCTCAATGGTTTGAAATGGGCAAGTACAGGAGATACCTATCTTCGTCCGTGGACGAACCCTTATCGTTCGATTGTCGGCGGTGCCCAGTACATCGGCAGCAATTATATCAACCGCGGACAAAATACCGGATATTTGCAGAAATTTAATGTAACACCAACCAGTACATACAATCATCAATATATGACCAATGTAGAGGCAGCAAACTCCGAGGCATTGAAAACGAAAAATGCGTACAATGGTATGCTTGACAGCACGCCACTCGTATTTTCGATTCCGATTTATGACAATATGCCCGCTGTGAACTGTGCTGCACCAAAATAG
Organism: uncultured Lachnoclostridium sp.; assembly: GCA_905212635.1. Classification (GTDB taxonomy): domain Bacteria; phylum Bacillota; class Clostridia; order Lachnospirales; family Lachnospiraceae; genus Eubacterium_F. The sequence goes on from CAJMFH010000010.1 coordinate 31,758, forward strand.
AAGGATTCCTTCAGAAATGGAGTGTCAGAGTGAAAAAAATAATAGCAGTAATAAGTTTTCTGATTGCCTGCCTTGGCTTTCTGGCGGTTCCCGGCAAAAGTCTGGCGGCAAGTGCAATAGTTGAATTTTCAACCAATGCGACAGAGGTAAAAAAAGACGATACGGTTACTGTCGTGTGCCGTGTTACTTCTCAGGAGGGTTTTAACGATGTCAAAATGAAAGTGTCCTATGACAGTGACATTTTGCAGTTTATCGAAGGCGGTAAGAAAGTAAGCGGCGGCAATGGGCAATTGAGTATACAGTCCGTCGGAAATACGGAAACGGTAACTACGCGCACATACTCGCTGCAATTTCAGGCGATAGCAGAAGGATCGTCGGCAATTCAGACCGATGGCAAGCCGAAGGTACTTGACAGTGAAGGAAATAAACTGTCAATTTCTTCCAATCGTGTCGTGCTGGGTGTGACAGCGGAAGGCGCAGCGGCAGAAGGAGCCGCTGATCCGGCAGATCCCGCAGCGGCTGCCTCCGCGGCTCCGACTCCGACGCCGGTTCCGTTAAATACCAATACGAAACTGAAAGGTCTGTCGTTTCATGCCATTTCCGTAGCACCTCAGTTTAGTACGGAGGTGCTGGAATATACGATTAAAGTGGACTGCAACACGGACAAGCTGTATTACAACGCCATTCCGGCAAACGGAAAACAGCGCATCCGCCTCAAAGGAAATGAGGAACTGATGCCGGGCGAAAATGAGATGAAACTTGTGGTGACAGCGGAATCCGGCGACAAACGAACCTTTAAGTTAAAAGTAGTAAAAGAGACTGAATCCGAGACAAAAGTGCGCGAACAGCAGGAAAAAGGCACATCCAATATTACCTTTTCCGTATATGAGAAAGATGGATCCATCTACATTCAGAACCAGTACCAGTTTCAGGTTATGGATGTCAAAGATGACGAAGTAATCCCTTCTGGCTACGTAAAAACGACGGTTGATATTGATGGCAAAAGTGTACCTGCCTATACGATGCAGAATGATCTTGACAATAATTACCTGTTGATGTATCTGAAAGGGGCATCGGATGAGCCGACCCTGTACCAGTACGATCGTCAGGAAAAGACGTTGCAGCGTTACACCGGAACAATGACCCAGAAAGTCAATCAGGGCGGCAATGTGGCAAGCGAACTCGAAGTAAAACCAGAGACGTGGATGTACGGACTTATCATCGGTCTGTCAATCCTGGTACTTGCCCTGCTCATCATTATATTGAATATGATACTCCGCAGACGCTTGAACCGCGGCAAAAAGGAATTGAATGAAATGGACTTTTAACCCCAGGGGAACGATTCCGGAGAGCCGGGGGAAACACGGTATTTCGTCGTGCTTGCACGTAAGAAATATCGCGTTTTTCACGGCAGCCTGAGAATCAGGCTCCCCGCCCACAAATGAGCATTTTTAGCCCTGTAAGGGCGGGGAAGAACACGAAGTGTTCGAAAATGCGAATGTGGGCGGGAACGGAATCGCAAATTTTGGCGGGAACGGAATCGTGAATGTGGGCGGAGTTCGAATCGTGATAAATGAACAAACATTATCAGTATAGAAAGGAATCGATAGAGTGGAAAATTTGACAAAAAAAGCCGGCAAGGTTTTGGATCTGGCAGCCAATATTGCATGGACAGAGAGGGAACGGGAGGTTCAGACCGGTCATCTTTTGTGTGCATTGGCAATCGTTGATGGAACTGCCAAAGAAATTCTGAGAAATAACAATGTTTATGAGGAAGATGTGCGTCAGATCTATGAAAACTGTCTGGCAGAGATTCGAAAAAGCAAAAAAAGTCATGCTTCCGAGATAACATTTACCCCGGTTTTACAGAAAGTTATGGAGGATGCCGAGGCACTTGCCAGATACCAGAAGAAGAAACTGGGTACAGAGCATCTGCTGATGGCGCTTGTCAAACAGCGCGAGGTAACATCCGGGGAAATGATCACAGGCCTGCATGGAAATGCCAGAAAAATCTATATGGAAGCCGCCGAAGTGGCGCAGATGGATCCGGAATTTGCGAAGGCAGATTTCATGGCAGCCAAAGAAAAAGAAGAGAAGGGACGTTCCCAGACACCACTTTTGGATAAATTTTCGCGTGATCTTGTAAAGGAAGCGGAGGAAGGAAAACTGGATCCCGTATTTAACCGTGACAATGAGATTGACAGCGTAATGGAAATTCTTGGAAGACGAACAAAAAATAATCCATGTATCCTAGGGGAACCGGGGGTCGGAAAGACGGCAATCGTGGAAGGACTGGCAGGAAGGATCGCCAATAATGCCGTACCGGCTTCGCTGAAAAATGTCCGCATTTTGTCACTCGATGTATCGGGTATGGTAGCAGGTACAAAATACCGCGGACAATTTGAAGAGCGCATCAAACGCTGTCTGCGTGAGACGATGGATGCCGGAAATATCATTTTGTTCATCGATGAACTTCATATGATCATTGGAGCCGGCGGTGCAGAGGGCGCGATGGATGCTGCCAATATTTTGAAACCGGCATTGTCACGTGGAGAAATTCAGATCATCGGAGCGACAACTCGAGAAGAGTACCGCAAACGTATTGAAAAAGACTCTGCCCTTGACCGCCGTTTCCAGCAGGTTGTTGTAGAAGAACCATCGATCGTACAGGCAGTTTCTATTTTAAAAGGACTGCGTAGTTATTATGAAGCATATCACCATATTGAGATCAGCGATGAAGCAGTAGAAGCTGCGGTAAAACTTTCGGATCGTTACATCAATGACCGTTTTCTGCCGGATAAAGCGATTGACTTGATTGATGAAGCTGCTTCCCGGCTCAATATGAACAGTATGCGTGAGTACGAGGAAATCTTTGTAGAGAAAAAGCAAGCACTTGAACATGTACAGGAAGAAAAGGAAAATGCAGTAGCAGCAGGTGATATGGAATATGCGTTTGAACTGCATAAAGAAGAAGAAAAGCTGGAACGTGACCTGATGCAGTCTCAGGCAAAATGGGATAAGAAGCAGAAAAAGCAAAGGAAAATAATGGAAGAATCCCATATTGCGGAAGTCGTGTCGAGGCAGACGAAAATTCCGGTCAGCCGTCTGGAAAAAGACGAGACAAGACGCTTACAGAAATTGGAAAAAATCCTGCATGAACGGGTGGTAGGACAGGAGGAAGCGGTAGAAGCCGTATCCCGCGCTGTCCGGAGAGGCCGTGTCGGGTTAAAAGATCCGAATCGTCCGATTGGGTCGTTCCTGTTTTTGGGGCCAACCGGTGTGGGAAAAACAGAGCTTTCCAAAACTCTTGCGGAAGCCGTATTTGGTTCCGAGAAAAATATGATCCGTGTCGATATGTCAGAATATATGGAGAAGCAGAGTGTGTCCAAAATGATCGGCTCTCCACCGGGATATGTCGGTTTTGAGGAAGGCGGCCAGCTCAGCGAAAAAGTCCGCCGCAATCCGTATTCGGTTCTTTTATTTGATGAGATCGAAAAGGCGCACCCGGATGTGTTCAATATGCTTTTACAGATTTTGGAAGATGGAAGACTGACGGATTCTCAGGGACGACAGGTCGATTTTAAAAATACGATTATCATTATGACCTCCAATGCAGGAGCAAACCGCATTGTGTCACCGAAAACGCTTGGATTTTTACAGCAGGAAGATGCTGCGGCGGATTACAAACGAATGCAGGAAGGCGTTATGGAAGAAGTAAAACATATCTTTAAACCGGAATTTATTAACCGTATTGATGAAATTCTGGTATTCCATATGCTGACCAAAGAAGATATTCATCAGATTGCTGCGAATATGCTTACAGGCTTTAAAAAGCGTGTGAAAAAACAGATGGATATCCGGCTGCATTACGGCAAAGCCATTGTCGATCATGTAGCAGACAAAGGGTTTGACAAGGATTACGGTGCCAGACCGCTTCGGCGTACGATCCAGAAAGAGATTGAAGACCAGCTGGCAGAAAAGATTGTCGGCGGCGAAGTGCACATCGGCGACGATGTCCGCCTGACTGTCAAAAAGGGTGCCGTTTGTGTTCAAAAAATCATAAAAAAAGGATAGTATTCTCTGTCGAATTTTGTTATAATAAGAATTAGATAGAAATGAATCAGGTGGGAGACATAAGAGACCAAGGAGGATAAGAAAAAATGAGCGTTGTAGAGGAATTGATCCGGAAGGAAGACAATGGAACTTTGAGTTTTGGAAATTACCTTTTGGATGCAAAAACCAAGAAAGCAGATTTTGAATTTCAGGGGGATTTGTACAAGGTAAAAACGTTCAAGGAAATTACGAAACTTGAGAAAAACGGTTTGTTTGTATACGAATCGGTTCCGGGAAGCACAGTAACGGATTTTAAAAACGACGGAGAATTGATCTCCTTTACGGTAGAAGCTGCCGGAGATCTTGGATTTACTCTTGAATTGGAGCCGTCTCAGGAATACAAAGTGCTTCTGGAAGATGTCGAACTTGGTAAAATGAAGACGAATCTTGGCGGAAAGCTCAATGTCAGCATCGAGCTGGATGAAGGAAAGAAAGCGTCCGTAAAAGTAATTAAGTGCTAACAGTTACAGAATGAGAGATTAAGAAATCGGTGCCAGACCGAAGTGAGGCAATACTCGGGGTGGCACCGTTATCTTTTTATGAGGGAGATCGAATGGCAAAGAAAAAATCGCTTGTTTATTATTGTACCGAATGTGGGACAGAATCAGCCAAATGGCAGGGGCAATGTCCCGGCTGCGGTGCCTGGAATACGATGGAAGAAGCACCGGTTACAAAAACATCGACTGGAAAACAAAAAGTTATCATGCCGTCAGAATTGGTAAAACCTGCCAAAATGCGTGAGATTGAAACCGAAAATACGCCACGTCTTCAAACAGGCATACAAGAGCTTGACCGTGTTCTTGGCGGAGGAATCGTCGCCGGTTCGCTTGTGCTGGTTGGTGGAGATCCCGGAATTGGAAAATCGACACTTTTGCTGCAAATGTGCAAGCATTTGTCGGACAAACAGGAAAAGGTTCTCTATGTCTCCGGCGAGGAATCGCTTCAGCAGATCAAACTTCGAGGGGATCGTATCGGGGAATTTTCGGATTCTATTTTTCTTCTGGCAGAGACCAATATTACGACCATCGAAGGGGCAATCGACCAATTGCAGCCGAAAGTGGCGATCATTGACTCGATTCAGACCATGTACGATGACGCAGTTGATGCGGCACCGGGAAGCATGAGTCAGGTGCGCGAGATCACAGGGGTTCTGCTGCGAATTGCGAAGAAAAAAGGAATCACAATATTTATCGTCGGCCATGTAACAAAAGAAGGAAATGTCGCCGGCCCGCGTATGCTGGAACATATGGTGGATACGGTGTTGTATTTTGAAGGCGATGCGGCGGCGTCCTATCGTATTTTGCGCGGTGTGAAAAACCGTTTTGGTTCGACAAATGAAATCGGCGTATTTGAAATGCGTGGCCAGGGACTGGTAGAAGTTCCCAATCCATCCGAATATATGCTGCAGGGAAAACCGGTGGGCGAATCGGGCTCCGTGGTTGCCTGTGCGATCGAAGGCACGCGTTCTTTTATGATTGAAGTGCAGGCGCTGGTATGCCACACCTATTTCAATATGCCTCGACGAACCGCCGCAGGAACTGACTATAACCGCGTCAATCTTCTGATCGCGGTCGTGGAAAAACGTCTTGGCATGCAGTTATCCGACTGCGATGCGTATGTCAATGTCGCCGGTGGTATGCGGATTACAGAACCGGCACTTGACCTTGCCATCATTGCGGCGCTCATCTCCAGTCAAAGCGGCAGAGCCATCGACGAGCATACCGTAATCTTTGGTGAAGTCGGACTTGTCGGCGAAGTGCGCGCAGTGCCGCAGGCAGAGAAGCGTGTGGCGGAAGCCATCAAAACCGGCTATAAAACCTGTATTCTTCCGCTGGCAAACAAAATTTCCATTGAAAAGAGCGGAAACCTCGACGTATCGGGCGTTGAGCTTGTGGGAATACGAAACATAAGAGAATTAATGAGCAGAAAGGAATGGTCTGGAAATGTATAATAAAATATTGGAACACCTGACGACAGGCTGCCGTGCCCTTATCGCGGCTGTGCTGCTTATTGCAGGAATCATCTGGCAGGCAGCAGCCGGAAAGCTGCTGGATCAGACGGCATTTTACCTTATGGCGGCGGCAATGCTCTGCTTCGCTACGGTAATCTTCACAAAATGTAAGCCGGACATGATTCAATATGTCATCGGAAACATGATCGTATTGATCATCGGTTTCCTCCTCGGAGAATCCGACACCATCGACGGGACGGTATTGTATACCCTTTGGATTGTGTGTCTCCTCGCCGACTGGGGCTTAAATATTTATCTTTTAAAACTGGAAAGTATTGGAAAAAGAATAGGACTCGGTGCCCTCGCCATGATTGTCAATGTACTGCTGATCGCAGTGGTTTATCTTGTACCGATTTTGGCATTTTAGAGAGAAATGTTATGGGGATGTCACACTAAATGGTTAGTGCGGCAGCCCCTTGATTTTGCCGATGCGGGAAGGCAACGTAAATGGTGGAAAACGCTGGGATTAGTTGCCTTTACCGCCGATAATAATATCCGTCCTGTGCATTGCTGTCTGTAAGGCCATTAAATTTACATTTCAGTCGGCGTTTTGACAGGTCTACCGTAAGGGTTGCCGTGTATCGGCCGTTTACCTTTTCCCATCCGCTTCCCGGAAAGTCGCAGTACAAAGAAGAAAATGTGGCTTTTATTTTATTGCCATTGATGATTTTGTAAGTGCCTGTATCTTTGTTTCGCCATCCAGTCAATTGGACTTTTCCATTGGGCTTGAATTTGAAAGTATACTGGCTTGAAAATTCCATGGTTGGATCCGAGACTTTGTTTTTCCAGGTAGTTCCGCTCAATATTTTCTTTGTGACCTTCTTTGCAGCAGCATTTGCCGGAGTGTAAAAGGATACACTGATCAAACAAATGGCAAGAAGGAGACTGGTGACTAATTTTTTCAACATAAATAAATTCCTCGCTTTCAATATGATATTATATTCATTATAAAATATAGGCTGATGTATTACAACTATAAAAATTCCATCAAGAATCCCTAATCGCAGCAAAAAAATATCTGTAAGGAATCCCTATCCACATATAGGATATTCGATTCCAAACAGATATTTTTTGCGTTTATGTCTATCCGATCACTCGTCTTGCACAATACGGGGTACGATAACCAATGTTACTTGTCGTGATGCCGACACTAGGATTACTTGCGTGAACGACGCGGCCACCGCCGATGCAAAGCGCTACGTGATTTACATGACCATTTCTTGCATAGAAGATCAAGTCGCCGGCTCTTGCCTCCGATACACTGATCTTTCTTCCGACACCGGACTGGGAACCGGAAGTACGAGGAAGACTGATACCAAATTTGCGGAATACCGACATGGTAAATCCGGAACAGTCTGTACCATTTGTCAGGCTGGTTCCTCCATATACATATGGATTGCCGACAAACTGCAATGCGTAGGAAGCGATAGCAGAACCATCTCCGCTTCCAATGACATCTCCGCTGCCATTGGAACTGTTTCCACCGCTCGAAGAGCTGCTGGAAGAGCTTGAACTGCTTGATTTTCCGGAACTTCCGCTACTGCTCTTATGTGAACTTGAGGAACTTCCGCTGCTGCTCTTGTGCGAAGAACTTGAATTGCTTGAGCTGCTTGAACTTCCCGAAGAACTTGAACTGCTGGAAGAACTGGAATTACTGGAAGCCTGCTGCTGTTGACGCTGCTGCGCTTCTTGTTCCGCACGAGCGGCGGCAGCTTCGGCAGCTGCTTTTTTACGGGCAGCCTCACGTTCTTCTTCAATAGAAACCGCTTTTTTAAACTTCACGGTGATATCAACATATTCTTTGGAAACAAATCCTTTTGTATCACCATCGACCATAATCTTAACCCAGTCTTTATCTTCCCGGATCACTTCGAAACTTTCTTCGCCGGAAACCAGAGTAAGTACGGCACAATCCGTATTTTTGGCTTCACGAACCTTTAATGTTTCGGTATTGATCGTGGCAATCTTGGTTCCAAACTTATCTACCATTTTCTCGGCACTGTAGCCGATGGCAAGATAATCGGACATAATATAGCCTTCTACCTGACCGGATTTAATCTTAACCCAGTCACCGACTTTTTTAACAATTTTAGCAGCGCTGCCGCGGTACAATTTTCCGACGACTTTGCTGTCTGTATTTGGTTTTTTTCTTACATTTACATAATCTGCGGCAACCGAAATACCGACATTATCATATTCGGATTTTGGTTTAGGGGTTGCTGTCGGTTCGGCGGCAGGTTCCGGTGTTGGAGCAGCCGGATCGATCGCTGCGCCGGAAGCAGCATTTGGATCGGTTTGTGGTGCAGCAGCATCGGTAGCAGCCGGTTCATCCGCAAAAGCGACGATTGCCTCGGGATTCGAGGCAGCGCCGGCAGACTGACTGTCTACGTACTGCTCTAATGTATACGCCATACCGGCAAGCTCGGTCTCACTGCACATGGTAGTGGATGAAGCGGGAAGGTAATTTCCCCCGATGCTTGCGGTCACTAAAGCACCTGTACATAAGAATACCGTCCATATTCTTTTGTTATGCATGCGAATCCTCCATTCTCATTCTATCGTTTATATACGTAACTATTCAGAACCCCTCCCACGCATTCGCATTTCGAACACTTCGTGTTCTTTTTCGCCTTTGACAAGGCTAAAAATGCTCATATGTGGAAGGGAGCCCTATTCGGATCTCAATGTATGAAAATCCAGAATAGTTACTTGTGTAAAACGTTACAAATCATTAAGAAAATATTACAAAAATATTACGTTCAAAAACAGTATAACAAGATTATCCTCTGTTGTCAAGCAATACCAACAGAGAAATCTTTCCAATTTTGCCATAATCCTTTCTTTATAATAATGATAAGGAAATAATTATTAGTAATTTGGAAAAATATATGATATACTTATATGTAGTTAATTCCGTTTTAAACGAATTCAACGCATGGAGTGTGGTATAAAGTGGTTTATTTTTCAACGATGGCTTCGATCTCGATCAGCACATCTTTAGGAAGACGGGCTACTTCTACACAAGAACGTGCAGGGAAATCCGTCGTAAAATATTTGGCATAGATTTCGTTTACTTTTGCGAAATCATCCATGTTTTTAATGAAAACGGTTGTTTTAATTGTATTTTCAATCTTTGCTCCTGCGGCTTCGATCAGAGCGGCAAGATTTCCAATTGCCTGCTCAGCCTGCGCTTCGATGCCTCCGACTGCCAATTCACCGGTAGCGGGAACGATCGGGATCACACCGGAAGTAAATAACAGACCATTTACTTCAATTGCCTGTGAATACGGGCCGATGGCAGCGGGTGCTTTTTGGGTTGAAATAATTTTTTTCATAAGGTTTCACCTTTGTCCTTTCTTACTTGTTGCATTTCTACCTATTATTATAAACCATTTTGTCAAGATGGCAAGACTGTCTTTTTTTACAAAAGAACTGGAAATTTTCCAGAAAATTTTGTATAATATAGACAAGAGAACGCAATATGCGATAACAAGAAAGGCAGGTTGAGTATTATGAAAACGATTATTACAATAAACAGACAATACGGAAGCGGCGGACGTGAGATCGGAAGAAAACTGGCAGAGCAGTTAGGAGTTCCATTTTACGACAATGAGATTATTTCCCGGGCAGCCAAAGAAACCGGATTTTCGGAGGCGGCATTTGAGACGGTAGAAGATAAGGCGACGAACAGTCTGCTCTACTCAATCGCGATGGGAATGAATGTCTTTACGAATCAAGATGCAGGATTTGCAGGATTATCTCTGGATGACCGCATTTTCCTGGCACAGTCCAATGTGATCCGTAAAGTGGCAGAAGAGGGGGGCTGCGTCATCGTGGGGCGCTGCGCCGACTACATATTAAAAGATTATGAAAATGTCGTAAATATCTTCATACGCGCAAATCTGGATTTTCGTATCAAACGTTCCATTCAGGTGGATCAGCTTGACGAAAGCAAAGCCGGTGAGATTGTATCGAAAAAAGATAAAAGTCGTGGAAATTATTATCGATACCATGCCGGAGAACGCTGGGATAACCTGATGAATTATGATCTTGTTCTGCGAAGCGATCTTGTCGGAATTGACAAAACTGTAGAATGTATTAAAAATTATGTTGAGGCAATGTAGGACGGAAACTACAGCAGCCTCGTGAAAAGAAGGAGAATGAAAATGACACATAAGTCAATGCGGAAAGTAATGGCTGCCGTTCTTAGCGCAGCGATGCTTTTTCAGATGGGGACAGCTCCCGCGACACAGGCTGCCGCAAAAGTTAAGTTAGCAAAAAAAACAATCGTTTTGACGGAAAAGAAGTCAAAAACGGTAAAAGTTACAGGTGTAAAGAAAGCCAAAATAAAGAAAGTAAAATGGTCCATCAGCAGTAAGAAAGTAGCGACGGTAAAGGCGAAAGGCAAGACTGCTGTAAAAGTAACTGCCAAAAAAGCCGGAAATGCCAAAGTGACCGGTAAATTTACATTGAAAGGTGTAAAAAAGATTCAGAGGGTTACTTTGAAAGTGCAGGTAAAGGTTGCATCTGGGGCTGAGGACAAAGACAAGAAGGATACGCCGGACACCCCGGCTCAGACGACATCAGCGTCCCAGAAACCGGGAACAGCGCCGACACAGAAACCGCAGGTGACTCCGACCCGGAAACCAGAAGCAACGCCGTCTCAGAAGCCGGAAACTACACCGGCACAGACCGCAGATCCGGCGACAAGTCCTTCGACATCGCCGGCAGCGACCACAGCACCATCTTCGGATCCGACAGTAACGGAAACGCCGGCTGCGAGTCAGGCACCGGATGAATTTCAGCCGGTACTTTTCAAAAATGCAACATTTGAGACAGGAACCGATGGTTTTGCTTCCCGGGGCTCTTCCAAAGTGTCTCAGGCAGATAACGGATACGACGGAAAATGTCTGTATGTAACCGGTCGTACGGACACGTGGAACGGTGCAGCGCTTGATGTGACAAGTACGATCGTACCGGGTGCAAAATATCGTGTGACCGCATACATGAAACAGATGTCGGGTGACACGACATCGATTAAATGTTCCGTACAAATGGGGCAGAATTATCCGGAGATTGCGACGGTAGAAGCAGCACCATCCGGAGAATGGGTAAAAATCGAAGGAGAGATCGAAGTAGCACCTTCTTTCTCAGAATATTTAATTTATTTTGAAATGCCAAAAAGTAAGACAGCAGATTTCTATCTGGATTCTGTTGTTATTACACAGATTTCTAAAGGAAAAGAGGTTATAGATCCGGATTCCTTAGACAGTATCAAGGATACGTACAAAGACATTTTCCAATATATGGGAACTTGCGCAAACTATTACGGTTACGGTGCAAAGAAAGATCAGCTTACAACGCCGAAGTTAGTCAACTTCATCAAAAAACAGTTTAACAGCATTACGCTGGAAAATGAGATGAAGCCAGACGCCGTTCTTGGTAATAAGAATCTGATCACTGTGGAACAGGCAAAGAACCTTGGTTATTATATTCCGGACAATTATCCGGAAACGAAAGTTCCAATGCTCAATTTAGATACGGTAGATGCTACGCTTAAATTCTGCGCGGACAACAATGTCAAAATGCGTGCGCACACCTTGATGTGGCACCAGCAGACGCCAAGCTGGTTCTTTACGAAAGATAATTACAGCGGAAGTGGTGTTACGACATCGGATGTGATGGATGCCCGTCTTGAATTTTATGTCCGCACGGTAATGAACCATGTTATGGATAAAGAAGAGGAACTTACAGGAAAAGCAGGAAGTCTTGTTTATGCATGGGATGTCACAAATGAGTACATTCATCGCACCAATGAACCGACAGAACAAAGCTGGATGGACGTTTATGGCGATATGAAACTTCAGCCGTCTTATGTAAAGAAAGCTTTTACATTGGCTTATGAAGAACTTAAGAAACGAGGACTTCAGGATCAGGTAACCTTGTTCTACAACGATTACAATGAGTACGACTGCGCAGATGATATTGTGGAGCTTGTAAACTTTATCAACAGTGACAAGAAAGTCTGCGGTGGTATCGGTATGCAGAGCCACCTGACCGGACCGGACAATCCGACCATTGATCTGTATGCGGAAGCATTGGATAAATTCCTTGCCACCGGATTGGAAATTCAGGTAACAGAGCTGGATGCCGAGGTTGACAGCAACGATTTGGAAGATCAGGCAGCATACATGAAATCCATTATGGAAATCATTGTGACAAAGCAGCTCAATCGTGACAAGAACGTAAATCCAAAAGGAATTACCGGTGTGACAATCTGGGGATTGTATGACACCTGCTCCTGGAGAAGCAACATTCCACTTTTGTTTGCTTCCGGCATCAACGATCCAAAACCATCTTTCTATGCTTTCTTAGAGGCAGCAAAAGCAAAATAAAAGTAAAGTGATTTCGTTACTTGTAGCAAGCGTTCACGGCAAATGCCGTGAGCGCTTGTGTGATTTTAGGGCTTTCAGGGGTTCAGGGCGCTGGGCTTTCAGGGTGCTTGCGGCGAGAAGCGTGATTTTAGGGATTTCAGGGCACTTGTGTGATTTTTGGGCGAGATGCTCGACTTTTGACCTACAGAGAAGAAATACAATTTAAACCATAAGAATTTGAGGATGGATTTGGTTTAAACCAAAAAATTTCGTTTTGAACCATAAAATCACGAGAGAAGTTTGGCTTAAATGGATAATATGGCGATTTGGGGCAAAAACTATATGAAGTTTGTATGGTCTGGGCAGAGGAAATGAACCCTAAGTCAAGTACAAAGGCGAAATCGTGTGATCCGGATACAAAAAACATGAAAAAAGTCAAAAACACGTAACAAAACACCTCAAAAACGCGTAACAAAACGCCTCAAAAACACGTAACGATTTACCTCAAAAACGTGTAATGAAACGTCTCAAAAACACGTAACGATTTACCTCAAAAACGTGTAATGAAACACCTCAAAAACACGTAATAACAGTTGACAAACAACGAAGTTTGGTGTATTCTATTAAATAAGTAAAACTTTAAAAAACAAGGGGATTTGACTATGAAAGAATATTTGAATCGAATTGTGGATAGAGAGCTGAAACTCCGGCTGGAGGCTTTTGGAGCAACGCTGATTGTGGGGCCAAAGTGGTGCGGCAAGACGACGACGGCGAGAGAACAGGCGAAGAGTATATTAAGAATGCAGGATCCGGATATGCGGGAAGGATATTTGATGACCGCAGCAACAAAACCCTCACTGCTGTTAAAAGGAGAAAATCCACGGCTTATTGATGAATGGCAGGAAGCTCCAGTGCTGTGGGATGCAGTCCGCACAGCGGTGGATGACAGACAGGAAGAAGGTCTGTTTATCCTGACGGGATCCACGTCCGTAGATGATAAGCAGATTCATCATACGGGGACAGGCAGGATATCGAGATTGAAAATGTATACGATGAGTTTGTTTGAATCCCGTGAATCAAATGGTAAAATATCTTTAAAAGAATTATTTGACGATCCGGCACAGGATATCGATGGGATTATGTCAGAGATGAAAGTGGAAGATCTGATATTTGCGGCGTGTAGAGGAGGCTGGCCATCTTCTTTGAGAAAAAAGAGTGATGCCGCCAAATTGATCGTTGCCAGAGATTATTTGCGAAATGTGTGTGAATCGGATATATCAACCGTTGACGGCGTGTCCAGAAATCCGGTGCTGGCGGAACTTATTTTGAAATCCTATGCACGCAACATCTCAACATTGGCGAAAAAAAGCATTATTTATAAAGATGTGAGCGCAAATGCAGAAGGCATTTCACAGTCAACCTTTAATGCCTATCTCACGGCTTTGGAGAGATTGTTTGTAATTGAAGATATTGAGGCGTGGTGTCCGGCGATCCGTTCGGCGACGACAATCCGGGCGGGACAGAAAAGAGGATTTATCGATCCTTCGATAGCGGTTGCGGCACTCGGACTTACGCCAGAGTATCTGGAAAAAGATTTAAAAACATTTGGTTTTCTTTTTGAATGTTTGTGCATTCGCGATTTGAAAATATATTCACAGGCGTTAGATGGAAAAGTTTCCTATTATCATGACAGATACGACCTGGAAGCAGATGCGGTACTGCACATCGGAGATGGCAGGTATGCTCTCATCGAATTTAAACTTGGCAGTGCCGAGATTGAAGACGGAGCCAGACATTTGTTGACCATAAGGGAGCTGGTACGCAGGCACAACGAAAAGGAAAGACAGGTTCCTCTCCGGGAACCGGATCTGCTGCTTGTGATCACAGGGGGAAATATGGCATATACGCGTGAAGACGGCGTTAAAGTCATCCCGATAGCTTGTTTGAAAGATTAATATGGAAGGAAAGGAAGAACCATGCAGTCCCCAAACTACCAGAGAACCATGACCGCCTGTTTTGTCGCCTATATGGTGCAGGCGGTTGTCAATAATTTTGTACCATTATTATTTGTAACATTTCAGCAGACCTACGATATCCCGATGGCGAAGATTACGCTGCTTATCACGCTGAATTTCCTGATCCAGCTGGTGATCGACCTTTTGTCAGCCGGATTTGTGGACAAGATCGGATACCGCGCGTCGGTGATCCTGGCGCATATCTGTGCGGCGGCAGGATTTGTACTGCTTACGATACTGCCGGAAATGCTGTCCGATCCGTTTGTCGGGATTCTGGTTGCCGTCATGATCTATGCCGTCGGCGGAGGTTTGATCGAAGTGCTTATCAGCCCGATCGTGGAAGCCTGTCCGACCGACAATAAAGAAAAGGCGATGAGTCTCCTGCACTCCTTTTACTGCTGGGGACACGTCGGCGTTGTCCTGCTTTCCACGGCATTTTTTGCGGCAGCAGGCATACAAAACTGGAAAATACTTACAATTCTATGGGCGGTGCTTCCATTCGCCAATTTAGTGCTGTTTGCGGGCGCGCCGATCTATTCGCTTCACGAAGAAAACGAGGCAGGAATACCGGTGAAGGAATTGTTCCGGCAGAAAATATTCTGGATCCTTATGATAATGATGCTCTGCGCGGGCGCGTCCGAGCAGGCGGTCAGCCAGTGGGCATCGCTTTTTGCGGAAAAGGGACTGGGCGTGACAAAGACGATCGGTGATCTTGCCGGTCCGATGTCGTTTGCCGTTTTGATGGGAACGTCGCGCCTGTTATATGGAAAATACGGAGAAAAGTGGGATCTCAACCGATTCATGGCGGGAAGCTGTGTGCTGTGTATCCTTTCGTACCTCTGCATCGTCTTTGTGCCAAATGCCGCAGTCAATTTGTTTGGCTGTGCGGTCTGCGGTTTTTCCGTGGGAATCCTCTGGCCGGGGACATTCAGCAAAGCCTCAGCCGCGATGCGGCGGGGTGGAACGGCATTATTTGCCTTTCTGGCGCTGGCAGGCGATGTCGGCTGCTCCGGCGGACCGACGGTAACCGGCATGGTGTCAAGTTTGTTTGACAACAATCTAAAAATGGGAATCTTGGCGGCAATCGTATTTCCAATCTTATTATTGGTCGGATTAGCTGCCCTGCAAAAAAGGAGAAAAACAATATGAGTGAAATTCAGGTAAGAGCCTATACGCAGGCGGATCTTTCAGACATGATCCGCATTTGGAATGAAGTCGTGGAGGACGGAATCGCCTTTCCGCAGGAAGAAAATTTATTGGAAGAAACGGGAAAAGAATTTTTCGGAAGCCAGACATACAGTGCCGTGGCAGAAGATACGTCGAAAGGAGAAATTATTGGGTTGTACATATTACATCCCAATAATGTGGGACGCTGCGGCCACATCTGCAATGCCAGTTACGCGGTCGCCAAAGCAAGCCGCGGACTTCGCATCGGGGAAAAACTGGTGAAAGACTGCCTGAAGCAGGCACCACATTTTGGCTATAAAGTATTGCAGTTCAATGCGGTCGTGGCTTCGAATGTACACGCAAGGCATCTGTACGAGCGTCTTGGATTTGTGCAGCTGGGGGTTATTCCGGGCGGTTTCCGGATGAAAGACGGATCGTACGAGGACATTTGTCCGTATTACTATACCTTATAAAAAAGTGCCATTTTGCCCGTTCATGCCCTATTTGGTTCTTTCGTGTTAAGAATGTTGAGAAACTTTCGCCTTTATGTTAAAATGATTGCATTTTACGGGAATATAGAAAGGAAAAGGAGAATCAATATGGCAAAAAAAGGGAAAAAATTACTGGCGCTCATGCTTGTCGTCGCTCTTGTACTAGGGGGCGGAAACGGCGAAGCGATACAGGCAGCAGAGGACTATGGAGTGAAAGCTCCGGTCAATACCATGGCGGATGGAACCGGTATCACGACGTGGGACTGTGTGTATTTTGGAAATTACATACAAAAGGATACCAATGGGGATGGAAAAGTAACCGATGAAGACGAAAAACAGCCGGTCAAATGGCGGGTACTTTCGGTAGAGGAAGACGGGACAGCACTTCTTCTGGCAGATAAATTGCTGGATATACAGCCTTTTGATGAAAATGTGAAAAACAGCTGGGAAAGCTGTACACTTCGCACCTGGCTGAATTCTACCTTTTGGAATGCCGCTTTTACCGAAGCGGAGCAGAAAGCAATTGCAGAGACGGAATTGGAAATGGAGAGTGGTACGACCGTAACAGACAATATCTATCTCCTGTCTTTAGAAGATGTAAGCAATCCGGAGTACGGATTTCATCCGTCGAGCGATTTTGAGAGCAATACAAGAAAAGCAGAAAGTACGGATTTAGCAGTGTTTGATAACATTTGGTGGCTGCGTACGCCACAGAAAATGACTGATGTTTGTAGTTGTGCGATTAATTCAGAAGGAAAGAATTCACAAATTTCTATTTTTACAGAGGAAACTCTATGGATCCGCCCTGCCCTGCGTTTAAAACTTTCTGCCAGGGCGCAGTGGAGTTATGCAGGGACGACAGCGTCCGAAGAACTCGAAGTGTCCGTCGAAAACCCGGGGGCGGGCAGTCCATTTTCCGATACCGTACAGGGACCTGAAAATATCGATACCGACAGGAGTACGGTTTCCTGGCAGAAAAAGGAAGAGGGAAAATGGGTCGATGTCGCAAAAGACGAGAGAGCACAACTACAGCAGGTGTACCGCGCCTGTGTCACTCTGAAAGCAAACGAGGGAAGTTCGTTTGCCGGCTGTGATTACGCCCGGTTCAATGGAGAACAGGTGAGACTGACGAAAAAGGACGATGGCAGTTGCACATTCGTCTGCCCGGTTTACAATTATGGAGTGAAAAATCCGGTCAATCCGGAAACGGATGGAAGCGGAACGTCTATCTGGGACTGCGTATATTTTGGAAAATATTACCAGAATGACACCAATGGGGATGGTAAAGTCGATGAGACGGATGAAAAAGAGCCGGTCAAATGGCGTGTGCTGTCCGTGGACTCTGCCGGAAATGCCTTACTTATGGCAGACAAGATTCTCGACTATAGAAATTTTAATGATAACGAAGCCGGTGACATTGACTGGGGACAGAGTGATATGCGGAAATGGCTCAATTCTACCGGAGAGTCGGAGAAAGATCCGGGATTTCTTCAGACCGCGTTTACCGAACAAGAGCGGGCAGTGATCCAGTATAGAGAGATAGAGACATACATATCAGTCACAACGAATCATATTTTAAAAACATGGGATTCTGTGTTCCTTTTATCGGACCTAGACGCTGGCAATGTCGATTATGGATTTCCTGCTAATATGGAGGATGCAAGCAAAAACAAAGTGGCAGAAAGTACTACGTATGCAGCGGGAAAAGAGAAAACCGTGGAAAATCAGTGGTGGCTGCGTACACATTCTCAGACGGCATTGACGGAAATGGCAATTAGACTTTTTATAAAACCGGATGGAAGTTATACCGGTACTACGGTTCAAAACGACACCTTATACGGGGTTCGCCCGGCATTGTACATAAATTTAGCTGACTTTACCAAATGGACCTACGCGGGAACGGTGGATGCAGACGGCAATACGAAAGAGCCGGTGCAGCTTTCCGTTGACAGTCCGGTGCATGGAAGCGGATTTTACGCGGAAACAATGGAATTCCATGAGGCAGACTGGGCGGTAGCAGCGAAAAACTGGCAAAAAAAGGAAAATGGAAACTGGGTGGACGTGGAAACCGAAGAATTGGCAGAAGCAGAAGGAGTTTATCGTCTGCGGACGCAGGTGATAGCCGAGAAAGAAAACATGGAAGCACCGTGTGTTCTGAATCAAGGAAAGTATGCGCAGGTCGAAGCAAACGACGATGGTACCTTTACGGTCTATTGCACGTTTTCCAATTACGGACTGGCAGATCCTTTGGAGACAGAGGAAGAGGGAAAGCAGGTGACGACGTGGGATACGATCTGGGTGACAGATGATGAGACGGAGAAAGAAACCCCGATGAAATGGCGCGTGTTATCCGTAGATGCGTATGGAAATATTACGCTTGTCACCGATCCGTCCATGGGCGTAGGGTGGGATAGGTGGACCAATCTCTCCCGGATCGCAGACTGGTCGTATGCAGGAAAGGTAGATTCGGAGGGCGGATCGGAAGAAATCCTGCCGCGAAATCTTTACTTAAATGCAACGGTGGAGATACCGGAAACTGGGAAAAAATTACAGGACGGCATTACACAGCAATCGACGTTTGCTACGGCAGAAAATGTCAGCTGGGAGAAAAAGGCTGCCAACAGGGCAGACGAGTGGAGTGCCGCTGCACCGCAGGAAAAAGTGGATCCGGAGACGATATATGCAGTTCAGTTTACGGTGAGCCAAAAGCAGGCGGCTGTTTTCCATAAAAATACACAGCTGTATGTGACGGTAAATGGGAAAAAAGTACCGGCAGTCAAAGATGCAGATGGCAATTACATTGTGCGGTATGAATTTGCAGCCACCGCAGGACTTCCGCCGACACCAAGTGCGGCACCAACTGTAAGTCCGTCAGCCATCCCGAGCTCATCCGCAAACCCATCTGCAAGCAGTATGCCGTCTGCAAACCCGTCCGTGAGTGCAGCACCGTCGCAAGTGCCGGATTCGGGAGCAAAGCCGTCTGATAAACCGGCGGCACCGGAGATGACCGCTCAGCCGGGAGATGCAGGACAGCCGCAGAAACCGGAAAAAACTACGGCACCGGGATTAAAACCGGCACAAAAAGGGGAAAAACTCCAAGATGAAAGCGGAGCAGATTATGTTGTCACGAAAGCAGACAGTAAAAATCCGGAAGTCGCCTATCAAAAGGCAGCAGCCACAAAAGGGACGGTGGTCGTGCCGGATACCGTCGTACTGAACGGCACGACGTACAAAGTAACTTCTATTGAGAAGAAGGCATTTGGAACCGCCAAAAAGATCAAAACGATCATACTGGGGAAAAATGTAAAATCCATAAAGAAGGATGCGTTTGCCGGCTGTAAGACACTTCAGAAGATTGTTGTGAAGACCAAGAAACTGACGAAGAAAACCGTGGCGAAAAAAGCATTCCGTGGAGTGCGTAAAAATGTGCGGATCATTGTGCCGAAAAAGAAAAAGACGGCATACAGAAAACTTTTTTATCAGAGAGGCCTCAATAAAAAAGTTAAAATCCGTTCATAAAACCTGTTGACATTCCAAAAGCAAATGACTATAATAATCAATAACACGTAGAAGAGACGAGTAAAATGTGATAACATGCCAGAGAGTGGTACCGGAGGGCGGCGTGCAAACAGGCATCTGCCACAGGCTGGAAGTACCATGATGGGAAGCATTTGAAAACTAACTCTGAGTGGCCCCAATCCGGTCCGGTGACTCCGTTATCGTCAAATGAAGCCGGGTATATCCGACTGCCGGAAGTGCAGTCTTATGTACCAAAAAGGGTGGAACCGCGGATGAATATTTCAGCCCGTCCCTTTAAACCTAAGTGTTTAGAGGGGCGGGCTTAATTGTTGTGGCGAAAATGCCGCAGCCATAGAAAGGAGATCGTAGAGAATGAAAATCACATTGAAAGATGGTTCCTGTAAAGAATATGCAGAACCGATGGCAATCATTGACATTGCAAAAGACATTAGCGAAGGACTTGCCCGCGTAGCCTGCGTGGCAGAACTCGATGGAGAAGTAGTAGATCTGAGAACCGTTGTAGACGGCGAACATGAATTAAATATTTTGACCTTTGACAGCGATGCCGGAAAGGCAGCCTACCGCCATACCGCATCCCACGTGCTGGCACAGGCAATCAAACGTCTGTATCCACATGCGAAATGTGCGATCGGACCGGCGATCGACGATGGTTTCTATTATGATTTTGATATGGAATCCCTTGACCGCGAGGCGCTTGACAAGATCGAAAAAGAGATGAAAAAGATCGTAAAAGAGGGGGCAGAGTTGAAACGATTCACCCTTCCTCGCAACGAAGCAATCGAATTTATGAAAAAACGCGAAGAGCCTTACAAAGTGGAATTGATTGAGGATCTTCCGGAAGATGCCGAGATTTCGTTTTATGAGCAGGGCGAATATGTAGACCTTTGTGCCGGCCCTCATTTGATGAGTACCAAGCCGCTCAAAGCGATGAAATTAATCTCCTCCTCCGGTGCTTACTGGAGAGGAAATGAAAAAAATAAAATGCTGACTCGTATTTACGGAACTGCATTTACGAAAAAAGCAGATCTGGATGCGCATTTGGAGCATCTGGCTGACATCAAAAAACGCGACCACAATAAACTCGGACGTGAGATGGAATTATTTACCACGGTGGATGTCATTGGACAGGGACTTCCGCTCATTATGCCAAATGGTGTGAAAATGATTCAGAGAATGCAGCGCTGGATCGAAGACGAAGAGACGAAACGCGGTTATATGAGAACGAAGACTCCTCTCATGGCAAAATCCGATCTGTATAAGATTTCCGGACACTGGGATCATTACAAAGAAGGAATGTTCGTCCTTGGTGACGAGGATAAGGATAAAGAGGTATTTGCCCTTCGTCCGATGACTTGTCCGTTCCAGTATTATGTATACAAAGCAAGTCAGAAATCCTACCGTGACCTTCCTTGCCGTTATGGTGAGACTTCGACGTTGTTCCGTAACGAGGATTCGGGCGAAATGCACGGCTTGACCCGTGTTCGTCAGTTTACGATCTCCGAGGGACATTTGATCGTCCGCCCGGATCAGATGGTAAAAGAATTTAAAGATTGTATCGCATTGGCGCAGTATTGTCTTCAGACGCTCGGTCTGGAAGAAGATGTAACCTATCATTTGTCAAAATGGGATCCGGAAAATCCGGAAAAATATATCGGCGAGCCGGAAGTTTGGAATGAGACAGAAGAAGATATCCGCAATATCCTGAATGAGTTGAACATTCCGTTTACCGAGGATGTTGGAGAGGCTGCGTTCTACGGACCAAAAGTCGACATTAACGCCAAAAATGTATATGGAAAAGAAGATACCATGATCACGATCCAGTGGGATGCCCTTCTTGCCGAGCAGTTTGATATGTATTATATTGATGAAAAAGGCGATAAAGTCCGTCCTTACATCATTCACAGAACTTCGATCGGATGCTATGAGAGAACATTGGCATGGCTGATTGAAAAATATGCCGGTATGTTCCCGACATGGCTTTGTCCGGAGCAGGTTCGCGTGCTTCCGATTTCTGAAAAATATGCAGAGTATGCTGATGGTGTCTGCCAGAAATTGACAGCCAATGGCGTGGATGCAACCGTAGATAACCGATCTGAGAAGATCGGATTTAAAATCCGAGAAGCACGCCTGCACCGTATTCCGTATATGCTCATCGTAGGTCAGAAAGAGCAGGAGGAAAATAAGGTGTCTCTCCGCAGCCGTTACAAAGGCGACGAGGGTCAGGTGGCTCTGGATGACTTTATTGCGGATATCACAGAAGAGATCCGCACCAAAGAGATCCGTAAGATTGAAGTAAGCGAAGAAAAATAATCGGAGAGGGAGGAATCTATGGAGACAAAAAAGATAAACGGAAAAGCGGTTGCCTCGCTGATCCTTTCCTGCTTTTCTGTGTTGTGCTGTGTGACCTGGTATTTTGCCATTATTCTCGGAATGATTGGCGTGGTACTCGGAATCATTGCATATCGTGAGTCGGCAGCCGGTCAGCGGGATCTGGCTGTCGCAGGAATTATCGTGGGAGCTGTGGGAATGTCACTTGGAATCGTTTCTGCGGTGCTTTATATCCTGCTCACAAGCGGTTCGGCAGACAGTTTGCAGCAGACATCGCCCGTATCGCCTTCAGCGATCGGCGTTCCATCCGTGACACCGTCGCCGGATGAATTGCCGGATGATGGCAGTGGCTCGGTAATGTTTGCAGTCCGCTGGCTGCGGATGTGGCTTTAAATAAGAAGGAGGAAAAATATGGAAGAAAATGAACAGAGCGTAGTAATACAGAGTGACAAAAAAGGATTTGGGATCGCAGGTCTTATCCTTGGAGTCGTTTCCATTCTCTGCTGTATGTGTTTGGGGGCAGGTCTGGTTTTTAGTATCATCGGTGGAATCTTTTCCATCATAAGTGTGGTAAAGGGAAGTGGAACCGGAAGAACACTTGGGATCATTGGTCTTGTACTGAACATTCTGGGACTTGTACTCAATGCCTTTATGATCGTTTCCTTTGCGATGATGATCGATTGGTCCAATGTTACAGTTGAGAATCTGCAATCGATCAATAATATTGATCCGAACAACGAAAACGAAGTGATGCAGTGGATGCAGCAGTTTTTCC
Organism: uncultured Lachnoclostridium sp.; assembly: GCA_905212635.1. GTDB lineage: Bacteria > Bacillota > Clostridia > Lachnospirales > Lachnospiraceae > Eubacterium_F. The sequence goes on from CAJMFH010000010.1 coordinate 54,572, forward strand.
GCGTGGACATTTCGTCGTATTGATAATCGGGCAGGCAGAGGTCTGTTCCGGGTACTGAAAAAATATAGCGGTCGTCATACGATGACCGCTATTACTTTTATGATCCATTGAACCAAAATGAGGAGCACCGCCACATAAACATATTCCAGACGAAACGAAAGCCCGTGAAAACGAGGGTTTGTTGTTTGACGTGTCCTGCGGAGAAGCCGTTCGAGGGTCTGCGTTGCCATAAAAACCACATATAAAAGATAGCAAAACGGCACGACCGGGTGATAGAAAAAGGCATGAACCAGGTCGCCCCGCAGAACGGCGGTAAAGGCACGCGTCCCACCGCATCCCGGACAGGGAAGACCGGTGACAAAACGAAACAGGCAGGGAGGCAGCCAATGTGTCGGATGGATCCACCCGATATTGTAAAAAAAACCCAGTACCGCCAGCGGCAGAAAAAGCAGCCAGCCGAGGATGAAAAGGATATCATCGACAGTATATTTTTGTGTGATTCGTTGTTTATGTAATGTTGGCATGAGACACCTCCGGATGGTCTTTTTTATTATCATAGTGATAATGTTTAGAATTGTCAAGAAAATGGATTTGTGGTATACTGTAAGCGAGTATATAAGTTATGCAATGTGAAAGAAATGGAGGAATCTATATGATTAAAAATGGACTACGTAAACTAGGGCTGGGGATATTGTTATTTGGAATGACGGTATGCTGTTATACGGCGGCACCCGTGAAGGCAGCGGAAACAGATGTGCCAATCAATGGTGGAAACTTTCCGAATTCTACATTCCGGTCATATGTTGAGGATAAAATTGATCTGGATAAGAATAAAAGTTTGTCGGAAAGTGAGAGAAACGCAGTAAAGGAAATTGTTGTGAATGTTGATACTTTCAGCAGTCAAAACAAAATCACCTCTCTTGTAGGAATTGAGTATTTTCCAAATTTAACGGTATTAGAATGTGAAAGTAACAGTCTGACCAGCTTAGATGTGACAAAAAATACAAAACTGCAGGAATTGAATTGTGATAAGAATCAATTGCCAAGCTTAGATGTAAGTAAGAATACGGAATTAACCACATTAAAATGCAGGTATAATCAACTGACGGATTTGGATGTGACAAAGAATACAAAGTTGCAGAAGTTATGGTTTTATGACAATCAAATCTCAAGCATTGATCTGAGCAAGAATACAGAATTGCTGGAGCTGGCATGTGGAAAGAATCCGCTGACGAGCTTAGATGTAAGACAGAATACGAAATTGGAAGGTCTGCATGCGTATTATAATACACAATTGACAACTTTGGATCTCAGTAATATGACAAATCTGACTACACTGGAGTGCTATGGAAGTAGTAATCTGACAAGTTTGAATATAAGTGGAGATACTGCATTAAAAGAACTAAAATGCTATGAGTGCAAATTGACAAGTTTGGATACGAGCGACAGTCCGGAATTAACTAAATTAGTGTGTGGTCAAAATTGGATCGCGGAACTGAATCTGAGTCAAAATACACAGCTGCAAGAATTGTTTTGCGCAAATAATAATTTAACGACGCTGGATATCAGCAATAATCCGGACATAACGCAGTTAGATTGTTCAAGCAACCGATTGGCAACACTGAAGTTGGGCGATAATATAAAACTTGATTATTTGTCTTGTAAAGATAACCGGTTGACAAGTCTGGATGTCAGTGCCAATACGGCGTTGCAGGCTTTATATATTTCGGAGAATTCAATTACGAGTCTTGACATGAGTAAGAATCCGGACTTGGAGACTTTGGTTTGTCAAAAAAATCAATTGACAAATCTGGATGTCAGCGCCAATACAAAGTTGTTTTATTTGGACTGCCAAAATAACCACTTGACGAGACTTGATGTAAGTAAAAATCCGGATCTTAGCACGTTGAATTGTGTCGATAATGCGATTGATGGTCTGGATATCAGCCAAAATTCGGAACTGTCTTCCTTCGATTTTTCCGGTAATCCGATCAAGGTATTAAAGGTAACAGAGAAGTATTCGGATAGAAATTTGGAAACCCGTATCATGTTGTACGATACCGTTGAGGTAGATATGGGACAGATTTCCGGCTGGGATGCAAATAGTATATCAAATATAACAGGCGCAAAATTAGTGGATAATGTTTTAGTATTTGATCCAATGGCAACAGAAGTTAGTTATACTTATGAGTGCGGATACAATTGTATCATGGATGTACGTTTGTATACTAGATGGAATGAGTATCAGATAACCTATGAGTTAAATGGTGGAACTAATGCGGCAGCAAACCCGGCATCCTATTATCCGCTTCCGACAGCGACTGCATTGCAAGATCCGGTAAAAGAAGGTTATACCTTTGAAGGCTGATATGAAGATGCGGCATTTACATCAAGGATAACCGAGATTCCTAAGGGACATGTTGGAAATATGACACTCTATGCAAAATGGTCAGAGGTGGCGAAACCGAGCCCGAGCCCGGCAGCACCAAGCCCGACTCCGGCAGCACCAAGTCCAGCACCGACAACACCGGCAGCGCCAAGTCCGGTTTCAACAACACCGGCAGCGCCAAGTCCGGTGCCGACGACACCGGTAGTACCAAACCCTATCCCTTCGGTGACACCGGCACAGAATGCAACGGCGACACCAACGCAGCAGCCTACGGCAGCGCCGACACAGACACCGGCAGAGAATGTAACAGAAGAAGGAACACTTCTGAAAGACAGTCAGGGAACGACGTTTAAAATAACGGACGCGGATGCGGAAAATCCGGAAGTGTGTTATGAGGCACCCGGGGAAAATGTCAAAGGAAAAGTAAAAGTTCCGGCATTTGTGAAAATCAATGGAGTGACTTACCGTGTTACATCTGTTCCCAGCAAAGCATTTAAGGGAAATAATAACATTACCAAAATTGTAATCGGTAAGAATATTACAAAAATTGGAAAGAAAGCGTTTAGTAAATGCAAGAAGTTGAAACTGCTTGTTATTAAGTCGCGGAAACTGAAGGCAAAGAATATTGCCAAGAATGCATTTAAGGGCATTACAAAGAAAACAGTCGTGAAAGTGCCAAAATCCAAGATTAAGGCATACCGCAAACTGTTGCGGAAAAAAGGACTCAGCAGTAAAGTGAAAGCCATAAAACGAGTTTATAGTTCGCAGGAAGTATAATAATTGAGAAAATCGTTGTCAAGTGATGGAAACTTATGGTCTGACAATTATAGAACAGTCTTATTGCATAAAACTCGATATTTATAAATCACACTGCTTCGCAGTGAGGGGTTGTCGCACTAAGTGATTAGTGTGGCAGCCCTTTCTAATGCCAACTGCGACTTGCCACCGAGGCGAAGCCGAGGGGGCGCTACTTTGTCAAGGGGGCACTGCCTTTCTAGCATTACGGTCAAATCCTAGGTTTTTCTTCTATTTGTACCGTAATTTCTTCCCCTTTTTTACTATTTTTTTACAATTTTTATTTTTTTACGGTATTTTGCCTTGTTTCACGCAGGATAATACTGTAATAATTTCCACTTTTTTACAGTTGTTTCCTATTATTTACAAATTTTACGGTAAAACCGCGTTCTGTAAAAATTTTTTACCGTAATTTTTTTTGAGTGACTTCCCCCCACGCAGACAGTTATGCAATTGCGACTTATTTTTCTAAAAGTAATGTAAAAAACCCTTGACACCCCCATAAATCCATGATATGATAACAAAGGTGTAAAAAGCAGAGTTATCCACTCTCACCTTGCCGCAAATGCGCGCGCAATGGTCAAACCAATTTTTTCATACATTTGAATGAAGAATTTCTGTGGATAGCTGGCTTTAAAAACAGTTATCTTTTTTTATTTCATTTGGAGGTGCGAATCATCAGCGAATTAATGATTAATGAGCAGATCCGTGACAAAGAAGTCCGCGTGATCGGCCAGGACGGAGAACAGCTTGGAATTATGTCAGCCAAAGAGGCTTACTTGATGGCAAAAAATGCAGAACTTGATCTGGTTAAGATTGCCCCGGGTGCCAAACCACCGGTATGCAAGATTATCAATTACGGAAAATACCGTTATGAGCAGGCTAGACGTGAAAAGGAAGCAAAGAAGAAACAAAAAACCATCGATGTGAAAGAAATTCGTCTTTCACCAAACATTGATACCAACGATTTGAATACCAAATCCAATCAGGCTCGTAAATTCCTGTCCAAGGGAGACAAAGTAAAAGTTACACTTCGTTTCCGCGGCCGTGAGATGGCGCATAAGGATGTTGGCCGTGAAGTGCTGAATGCATTTTTCGAGAAATTGGAAGATGTGGCAGTCATCGACAAAGATCCGAAGATGGAAGGAAGAAGCATGATTATGTTTTTAACAGCCGCAAAATAATGATAGAGCGTTTGGCACTATCAAATATAAATGGAGGAAATACATTATGGCAAATCAGAAAATGAAAACAAAAAGAGCCGCTGCAAAGCGATTCAAAGTAACTGGAACAGGTAAACTGGTTCGTAATAAGGCATACAAAAGCCACATTTTGACAAAGAAAACAACAAAGAGAAAAAGAAATCTTAGAAAATCAACCGTAGTTGATGAGACAAACGTTAAGACAATGAAAAAGATTATGCCTTACGCATAATGATGGGTTACTTGAACGCAATTAGGAGGTAAATAGAAATGGCTAGAATTAAAGGCGGATTAAACGCAAAGAAAAAACATAAAAGAGTTTTGAAATTAGCAAAGGGTTACAGAGGCGCAAGATCCAAACAGTATCGTGTTGCAAAACAGTCTGTTATGCGTGCTTTGGAGACATCTTATACAGGTAGAAAACAGAGAAAAAGACAGTTCAGACAGCTTTGGATCGCTCGTATCAACGCAGCAGCCCGCATCAATGGACTTTCTTACAGCAAATTCATGCACGGTTTGAAACTGGCAAGTGTTGATGTAAACCGTAAAATGCTTTCTGAGATGGCAATCAGCGATCCAGAAGGATTTGCAACATTGGTAGAAGTTGCAAAAAGCAAACTTGCTTAAGACAGAGCAATAACAAGAAATCATAAGGGTACTTCAGATATTGAGGTGCCCTTTCTATTTGACTTAAGGGGGAAATGACATGGCATCGCAAAAAAATAAAAAACAACTGGTATGGCTTCTTCTGACAGCTTTATTTTTCACGCAAATGCCTGTAAATGAGGTAAAAGCGCAGACGGCAGTACGTCCATCCGGTACACCATATCCGGCAGTCTCAGCCTCGCCACTACCTACGACTACAACAGTAGAAACGAACACGTCATCAGCTGCGCCATCGGGTACATTTCCGACGGCATCTGCCACGACGATCCCTTCAGCGGCGCCGACGGCTTCACCGAAAGCTACGCCATTTACCCTGTTAAATAAAAATGCCGCGCGTCAGGTGATTAAAAAGAAAGTGCAGTATCAGATTTCTTCGTATGTAACAGATACTGTGACATTGAAAACGTCTTTAAAAGCAAAATTTGAACCGGTCGGCGAGACCGTTTCGCTGTGCCGCCGCGGAATGCTGAAAATAGAAAAGAACGGACAAGTGAAATGCACGAAAAAAGGGCAGTCTAAGGCGCAAAATTGTCAGATAAAAGTGACGGAAGCCACAGGAGAACGAAGTTTCACGGTAAAGATCCGGTTTGAAAAGAAACTGGAAAATAAAGGGAAAAACGCGGAACTTATCTATCAGGGCAAACAGGCGAAAATACGCACAAATTACAAAATGAGCCGTCTTGCCTTTGCTTCGTCCAATAAAAAAACGGCGACAGTCGATAAAAAGGGAAGGATTACGGCGCGCAAAAAGGGAAAAACGACAATAAGTGTAAAAGTCAAAGGATCCGAAAAAAATGAGTTCAAAATACGCATTACGGTAAAAGAAGAGCCGTGGATCGTCAATGTGAAAAACAGTCGGTATACGTATGAGGACATGACTTCCGATCTTCGGAAGATCGCTTGGAAATATCGTGGCAAAGCGTCATTACAGAACCTCGGCAGCAGCGAAGACGGTCGTGCGATCTGGTGCCTCCGCATCGGAAGTCCGTATGCTTCGAAAAAATATCTGATCAATGGCGGAATCCATGCCAGAGAGTGGCTGAACTGTCAGATGCTCACCCATAAAAGTGAGGAAATCCTCCGGGAATATGCGGATTACAAGAGTGCACTCAAAGGAAAATGTATTTACATTGTTCCAATGATCAATCCCGATGGTGTGACAATTTCACAATTCGGATTCAATGCCATCCGCAATTCGAAACTGCGGAAGATCTGTAAAAAGACCAAAAATTCAGCGAGAACCTGGAAAGGCAATGCCCGCGGTGTAAACTTGAACTTTAACTGCCCGGGCGGCTGGAACAAAAAAGGAAAATCTAAGAAAGCCGACGGACTTTCTTATCCGGGAAAAAAGGCGGCATCGGAGAAGGAAACCCGTGTGATGATGAATTTTGTCAATCATATTTCCGGCTGGAAGGCATCCCTTAATTACCATTCCACCGGAAGCATCCTGTATTGGAATTACAACGTTGAAGCCGAAGCATCGCTGTATGCGAGGCAAAAGGCGCTGGCTGAAAAGGTAAACAGTTTTACCCATTACCGCCTTATGCCAAAATCCATCAGCACAGACCCCAATGGCGGATTTGGCGACTGGCTCATTTACAACAAAAAAATTCCGAATGTGACCGTTGAGACCGGTTCTGTCATGTCGCCACTGCCACATTCCCAATTGAAAAAGATACAGAAGGAAAATGGAGAACTTCTGAGCTGGTTTATCAAACAATAAAGTGCGTGGATTGGTCGATTTTCACACCTTGGCTCAGAATAGTTGAAAATTTTTGAAAAAATCCTTGACATTACAAAAAATATTTGATACAATAGTCAAGCAGTCAAGTCGTGGACACGATTTGACTGCGGTATGCGGAGTTGCTGGAATTGGCAGACAGGCATGACTAAGGATCATGTGTCTCAAAGACGTGTGGGTTCAAGTCCCATACTCCGCATGAAAGAGCAAATACGTTATGTGTTTGCTCTTTTTTTGTAGAACAAGCCGACAGGTGCCATCAGTGCATGGCGTTGAAAATGAAAGGAAGGGAACGAAATGAAACTACGAATATTGGCAGCAGGATTGATTGTGGGAGTATTGATGACGGGAGGAGTGACACAGGCAGCGACAAAAGATGGACAAAAAGTGGTGGCAATTGATGCCGGACACCAGCTGCGTGGCAACAGTTCATTGGAGCCAAATGGCCCGGGATCTTCCACCAAAAAGGCAAAAGTGACTTCCGGAACTTCGGGAAAGGCAAGCGGACTTGGAGAATACCAGTTGAACCTTCAGGTAGCGAAAAAGGTAAAGAAAGAACTGGTGGCAAGAGGATATAAAGTGGTTATGGTGCGTACAAAGCACAATGTCAACATTTCCAATGTAGAGCGTGCGAAGGTGGCAAATGCCGCGAAGGCAGATGCCTTTATCCGCATTCACGCAAATTCCTCGGAGAGTTCTTCCGTAAGTGGCGCATTGTCGATCGCTCCGACAGCAAATAACAAATATATGTCGAAAAAGGTGCGCAAAGCCAGCCAGAAATTTTCCAAGAAAATGATACAAAAATATTGTGCGGCGACAGGCGCAAAAAACCGTGGAGTAATGTACACTGACACAATGACAGGCATCAACTGGTGCAAAGTCCCTGTTACGATCATTGAGATGGGATTTATGAGCAACCGCGCCGAAGACCTGAAAATGGCATCGGCTTCTTACCAGAAAAAGATGGTAAAAGGAATTGCCGATGGCGTCGATGCTTTTCTAAAATAGACAAGGAAATATCTGGAAAAGGTGTAAAATTTGTGTAAATTGCACAAAAAAGATTGACTTTTCGAAAAAACCTGTTAATATCTAACTATGATGAGCGATTGCTTCGGCAGTCGCTTTTCTAACCTGTATTCTGGGTGATTTGGAGAATTTTAGTACGTTTCATAGAAAGCACCGTATGATGTTGGGAGGAGTACTATTTTGGAGAGCCAAATTGGAGGAATACGTATGGAGAAAACAAAGAAAAGTAAGGCAGCAAAATGGCTGGCAGCACTTTTGATCACAGCGATGATCGGAACATTATGTGCGCCGGCAGAGCACGGTATGGCAGCAAAGAAACCAAGATTATCTAAAAAATCGGTCACTCTGACGATTGGACAATCCCAAAAAATTAAAGTGAAAAATGTCACGAAAAAGACAAAGATCACATGGAAAAGTAAGAACAAGAAAATTGCGGCCGTCAGCAAAACGGGAAAAATAAAGGCCAAAAAGAAAGGAAAGACCTATATTACAAGCCGTTTCCGTTATCGTGGCAAAAAGTATATTTTAAAATGTCGTGTAACGGTTCAAAAGAAAACGGTAATTGCGACGGAAGAACCGGAGGCAGAGGAGACGACAGCACCAAGTGCAAAACCGGATGTGAAACCAAGTGTGCAGCCGAGTGCGAAACCGAGTGGTAACCCAAGTGCAAAACCGCCGGTGCAGCCATCCGCGCAACCAAGCGGAGTCCCATCAGTCGAGCCAAGCACACAGCCGAGCGGCCAGCCGTCAATCGAGCCAAGTGCACAGCCGAGCGGCCAGCCGGTGGGACCGACAGTACAGCCAAGTACAGCGCCGAGCGGCGAACCGTCAGCAGCACCGTCTGCGGAACCAAGCAGCGAACCGACGAAAGTGCCGGGAACACCGATTCCTGCCGAAGAGGGAAAAGCACTTTCGCTGGATTTTGAAGATGGGACAAACACATATGTGACCGGTCGACAGGGCCAAGAGACATTGACTGTGGAAAAAGGTGGTTATAATGACAACTACTGTCTGAAAGTTTCAAATCGACTGAAAAACTGGGCAGGCCCGCAGATTGACGTAACCCATAATGTAACGGATTACACTACCTATACGATAGAAGCTTATGTCAAACATCAGGCAGGCGGCGACCGCATGATCAACTGCATGTGGCAGGCCGAGGATTTCGCCGGAAATGTTACATATACAACGATTCAGTCCTTGAAAGTACCTACCGGCAACTGGAAGAAGATTGAAGCGACCGTTGTAGCACCGGGAGATGTCAAACAGCTGCATATGTATTTTGAAATGCAGAATTATACGAGTGATTTTTATGTAGACAACATTTCAGTAACAGAAAAACATCTGGATCTCGATCAGGTGCTGGCAGCGGAAAGCCTGAGTGAAGCATACAGCGCACAGTTCCCGATGGGATGTGAAGTCTACAGTTACAATTTGAAAAATCAGGAAATCCTTCAATTCATCAAACATCACTACACCAGAGTAACATTTGGAGATGAATTGAAGCCGGAAAGCCTTCTGAATCAGGAAAAATCCATCGCGTCCGAAGATGGTATGCCGGTCATCAATACCGACACCATTGATAAATGTCTGAGTCTTGCCCAGGCAAATAACCTGCAAGTGCGTTTCCATACATTGGTTTGGCATAATCAGACACCGGATTGGTATTTCTGCGAGGGATATCAGCCGGAATACGATGGAAATGGCACAGCAATGACCAATATTACCAATTTAGTGGACGAAGAAACGATGCTTCAGCGTATGCAGAGTTATATTACGCAGATTATTAACTATGCGGAAACTAACTATCCGGGGGTGGTATATGCTTACGATGTTGTCAATGAGGTGATCAATGACAATGGACTCAAACTGCGTACCGGTACGCAGAGCCTCTATGGAGCAATTTTTGGTGAAGAGGACAATACTTACATTACGAAAGCATTTGAATATGCGAGAGCAGCGCAGACTGCCGCAGGTTCCAGCGCAAAACTGTTCTACAACGACTATGTCGGAATGGCTTCACCAAACCAGAGAAAAGCGGTTGTACAATATCTGGCAGATGCGAAAGCGGCCGGAACCATCGATGGTCTGGGAATGCAGGCACATCAAACCAATTTGGGTGTGACCGACGGTGATAATATCAAAAATGCACTGGATCTGTTTAAACAAAATGGATACGAAGTGCAGATTACAGAATTGGATTTTGCAAGCAAAGACAATTCGGAATCCGGACAGGAAACACTGGCAACTGCATATTCGAAATTTATGAATATTGTACTTACACAGAAAAACAGTAACAATGTCAATATAACAGGTGTTACGTTCTGGAACTTGACAGACCTCGACACCTGGTTAAATACACAGAAGAACGATGGACCATATTATCCATCCCTGTTTGATGAAAATTATCTGCCGAAGGCAGCATTTACGGCGTTGATCAATTTGGTAAAAGGAACGACGCCGACTGCGGCGCCAACGGCAACACCTACCACGGTGCCAACAGCAACCCCGACTACAGTGCCAACGGTGACACCAAGTACGGAGCCAACGGCAGAGCCAAGTACAGAACCTACAGCGGAGCCAACGGCAGTACCGACACCAGAGCCGGAGCCGGAAAAACCGGAGACTACGTTGACGTTGGATCTTTCACAAGGGAATATTCTGATTGAGGAAGACGGCTATACAATTGGTGACGGCGAGAAACAGAGTTACACTGGGGCGTATACTATCAGCGGAAACAGCACATCGACGACGAATTCGATTGCGGTTTCCGGTGGAACACATACGATCGTGCTTGACAATGTTATCATTACGACGACAGCGGGAAGCCCGATTGCACTTGCAAATGAAGCAAAGGTGAATTTGCAGCTGAGTGGAACGACGAAACTTACTGCACCGGCGAAAAAAGCAGGAATTGAAGTGCCGGATAAATGTGAATTGTCCATCAGTGGAGATGGAAGCTTGTATTCGAACGGAGGAGCATCGGCAGCCGGAATCGGTGCGTCGGGAAGTGACAAGGAGGCAGATGCGGGAACACTCGGAAAAATTGTTATCTACAGTGGAACGATTGTTGCCAAATCGGAATCGAATGCAGCAGGTATTGGCGATGGACAGTGCGGACGTGGTGGCGGAAAAATCATTGTTTATGGCGGTGATATTTATGCACAGGGTGGTAGAAATGGAGCCGGTATCGGTGGAGGCGGCTCTGAAGCCAAGACAGGTGTAACTACGCTTACCGTTGAAATTTATGGTGGTAATATTTCTGCTACAGGATCCAAGTATGCCTTAGGTGATGGTCAGAATCAACAGCATTGTGAAGTGGCAATCTACGGAGGCGCTGTCTATCCGGTCAGCAGTAAACCGATTGCCAGAGAGGAAGGATTCTTGACGAAAGATAGCTATACTGCCGTCAGTGTGGCGGTGAAGAGTTACAGTGGAATCCAAAAAGTGACAATAGATGGCGTTGATCAGCGTATTTCAAGTTTTGTAATAAAAGATGTAAATGGAAATGTAGCTCCTAACTGGAATTTGAACCTCTATGTGAGACAAGGGGTGGAACATACCATTATCATCACAGATGCGGATGGTGTAGAACACATCGTGTCATAAAACATACCGAATAATCCCCAAGAGAGTTCCAAACGGCAACGTGCGGAACTCTTCTTTTCTGCCAAAAGAAAACCATTGCTTGTCACAAAAAAGTGTGATACAATGAAAAAAGGGAATACCTAATGAAAATTGCAAAATCGCAGGAGGAATTAAATTATGTCATTGTTACAAGAATGGCGTGAGTACGCATATAGTGAAGAAATGCAGAATTCAAAAGAAGGAGAGCAGCTTTGGAACAACTACTTTCAGCTGGAAAAGGGCATTTATGAAAAGCTTTTGACCAATCCGACAGAAGTTGTGACCGGAACCGTAGAGGGACTGGCAGAGAAGTACGAAGTGCCGCTTTCTATGATGGTTGGTTTCCTGGATGGAATCAATGATAGTTTGAAAGAGCCAAATCCGATTGATACGATGGAAAAAGATACCGAAGTCAAATTGGATATTGACTGCGAAAAATTGTATTATAATATGGTAGACTGTAATGCCGAATGGCTGTACACATTGCCGCAGTGGGATTCAATCTTGAGTGCAGAACGCAGAAAAGAATTGTACCGCAATCAGAAAAATTCCGGTACGATCCGCCGCGAATCACCAAAAATTGGAAGAAATGATCCATGCCCATGTGGAAGCGGTAAAAAGTATAAACAGTGTTGTGGACGATAAGTCTGTATAAACAGACCCAAAATAAAAAATGAAATGGAGGAAGAAAGATGTTAGTTTCAGCAGAAGAAATGCTCAAAAAAGCAAAAGCAGGTAAATATGCAGTAGGTCAGTTCAACATCAACAACCTGGAGTGGACAAAATCCATTCTTCTCACAGCACAGGAGTGCAATTCACCGGTTATCCTTGGAGTATCCGAGGGAGCCGGAAAATATATGTGTGGCTATAAGACGGTTGTAGGTATGGTAAATGGTATGCTCGAAGAGCTGAATATCACAGTTCCGGTTGCCCTTCACCTTGACCACGGCAGTTATGAAGGTGCAAAAGCTTGTATCGAAGCAGGATTTTCTTCAATCATGTTTGACGGATCTCATTATCCAATCGAAGAAAATGTAGCAAAGACCAAAGAATTGGTAGCAATCTGTAAAGAAAAAGGAATGTCGATCGAAGCAGAAGTTGGTTCCATCGGTGGAGAAGAAGATGGTGTTATCGGAGCCGGCGAATGTGCAGATCCAAAAGAATGTAAGATGATCGCTGATCTTGGCGTAACCATGCTGGCAGCAGGAATCGGAAATATTCACGGAAAATATCCGGAAAACTGGGCAGGACTCAGCTTTGAAACATTGGATGCCGTTCAGCAGCTGACAGGAGAAATGCCACTCGTGCTTCATGGAGGTACAGGTATTCCGGAAGACATGATCAAAAAAGCAATCAGCCTTGGCGTATCCAAGATTAATGTAAATACAGAGTGCCAGCTTTCTTTCGCAGAAGCAACACGTAAATACATTGAGGCAGGAAAAGATCTCGAAGGAAAAGGATTTGACCCTCGTAAACTTCTTGCTCCTGGAGCAGAGGCAATCAAAGCTACTGTAAAAGAAAAAATGGAATTATTTGGTTCTGTTGGAAAAGCTTGAATTGCATAACAATTCGAAAATCGCAGATACTATCTCCTGTAACAAAACATTGTTGACAGGAGGGTTTAAAAATGGCGAAAAACTTTTTAGACGATTACGATTCAAATCAAAACAGTACAAATAGTACAAACAGTTCAAAGAATAAGGCAAAAAACCGCGCACAGAATTCTTCCAGAAACAGTTCTAAGAATTCATCAAACGCGTCAAATGCGTCAAATTCTACGAACAGTTCCAATTGTCACCATGACAACTAAGCCGTTGTGCTGACTGTAAGAAATGAAAAACGAACGGGCCGTCACCATTCCGGAGGCGGCCTTTCTTTTGCGGCGGACGCGGATGTCACATTTTGTCGAAAACCTGCATATAATAAAAGAAAAAGAACGTGATACTATGAGTTTTTCGATTATCTCGATCCGCCAGCTGGCTTCGTGGCAGGCAAGAGAAGGGACGATTCTCATTGATTTACGGGAACGCGAGGAGTATCAGGAAGAGCACATCAAGGGAGCGGTAAATATTCCGTATGAACGATGGGAACAGGAAAAAGAGGGATGGCGGCATCAGTTTACGTATTTGATCTTTTACTGTGACCGCGGGAACCAGAGCATGTACGCAGCCAGAGAAATGAATCGGCTGGGATATCATGCGGCAAGTATTGCCGGCGGCTTTGAAAGTTACCGGATATGGAAAAAGAAAGGAAAAAAAGAGTACGATGGGCAAAGAAATATTTGAGTTAATTGCGCCTTGCCATTTTGGTATGGAAGCCGTATTAAAACGGGAGATCAACGACCTTGGATATGAGATCTCAAAAGTGGAAAATGGAAAAGTTACCTTTTTGGCGGATGCCGAAGGAATCTGCCGCGGAAATATTTTTCTCCGTACGACGGAACGGATTCTGCTCAAAGTGGCAGAATTTAAGGCAGAGACATTTGATGAATTATTTGAAGCCTGTAAGGCAATCCCATGGGAGCGTTATATTCCTGAAAATGGAAAATTCTGGGTAACAAAAGCAACCTCCGTCAATAGTAAATTGTTCAGCCCATCCGACATACAGCGCATTGTCAAAAAAGCGATGGTGGAAAGCCTCAAGCGGACGTATCAGGTCAGCTGGTTTGCCGAAGATGGAGCCTCTTATCCGCTCCGCATTAACATTATGAAAGACATCGTGACCGTATCGCTTGATACGACAGGAGTGTCGCTACACAAACGAGGTTACCGCCGATACACCGCACCGGCGCCAGTGACGGAAACGCTGGCGGCGGCGATGCTTCTGCTTTCTCCGTGGAAGAAGGACCGCATTCTCGTTGATCCATTTTGCGGAAGCGGTACGATCCCGATTGAGGCAGCCATGATCGCATGCCAGATCGCACCGGGATTAAACCGTGAATTTTTGTCCGAAGAATGGGACAACCTGATCCCGAGAAAAGAATGGTACGGAGTCGTGGAAGAAGCCCAGGATATGGTCTGCGAGGATGCCGAAGTACAGATTCAGGGCTACGATATTGACGACGAGGTGCTCAAAATGGCGCGTGCCAATGCAGCACTTGCCGGCGTGGAAGACAAGATTCATTTTCAGCGCCGCGATATCATCAATTTCAGTTCGCCGAAAAAGTACGGTTTTGTCGTTTCCAATCCGCCGTACGGCGAGCGTCTTTCTGACAAAAAACAGATGGAAATGCTGTACCGCAGCATCGGTCAGATCATCAAAGAAAATGATACGTGGTCATTTTTCCTTTTGAGCGGTTATGAGGAAGCGCAGAAAATGATTGGCAAAAAGGCAGACAAAAACCGCAAGATTTATAATGGTATGATGAAAACCTATCTTTACCAATATATGGGAATTAAGCCGCCGAGGCGACCGGCTAAGGATCAGCAAAAATAGGAAAAATATCCCGAAAATGCTTGCGCTTTTTGCGGATAACATATATACTAGTCGTATTAGGGTCAAAATTTGACCTAAATTTTTACACAGGGAATGAAACAAATGGGAAAAAAATTGATATTTGCAACGCACAATCAGGGAAAGGTTGTGGAAATTAAGCAGATTTTGGGAGAAGGCTACGATGTATTTTCTCTCAAAGATCTTGATATCCATACGGAGATTGAGGAAAATGGAACGTCTTTTGAAGAAAATGCCATCATCAAAGCGAAGGCAATCTGCGAAATGACAGGCGAGATGGTTCTGGCGGACGATTCCGGATTTGAAGTGGATTATCTGAATGGCGAGCCGGGAATCTATTCGGCACGTTATCTCGGCGAAGATACGTCGTATGACATTAAAAATGCGGATCTTCTCAAACGTTGTGAAGGGGTGCCGGAAGAAAAGCGCGACGCACGTTTTGTCTGTGTGATTGCCTGCGCGTATCCGGACGGCAATGTCATAACGACCAAAGGCGTGATCGAGGGCAAATTGGCGCACGAACCAAAAGGTACACATGGTTTTGGCTACGATCCGATTTTTTATCTGCCGGAGCGCGGCTGTACAACCGGAGAACTGCTGCCGGAGGAGAAAAATAAGATCAGCCACCGGGGCATCGCACTTCGCAAGATGGTTGAAAAGTTAAATGAACAGGCATAACGTGGGAGGAAAAAATGGCGAAATACATCGTTTTTAGTGATTCACATGGAAAAAATGACCGGATGTATGACATTATTCGTAAAAATCAGGATCAGATCGACGGATTGTTTCACCTCGGTGATGTGGGAGATGCCGCGGAGGATCTCAGTCTGATGGTGAAAGGGCCGGTTTATATGGTTCGCGGAAACTGCGACACGTATTCGAAACTGCACACGGAAAATGTGTTCCGCCTGCATGGACACAGGGTCGCGATGACGCATGGACACAATCAGCATGTCGAACGCGGCGTAGATATATTGAAATACTGGGCACTTCAAAATGAGGCAGACGTTGTTCTTTACGGACACACGCATGTGCCATTTGTCGAGCAGAGCAGTCAGATGACAATTCTTAATCCCGGCAGCATTTCGCGCCCGCGCCAAAGCGGGTTTGAGTGCACGTATGCCTGGATGGAATTTTTGCCAAATGGTGAGATTTCCATAGAAATTGTAAAACTTCCCAAATAATAAAAAGAAAATCAGAAAACAAAATTGAAAGGAAAATAATTATGTTAAAGAAAATGTTACTCGTCGGATTGATTTCAATGGTTCCCATCATTGAGCTCCGTGGAGCAATCCCTTATGCTGTACTCTGGGATGCACAGCCGCTCTGGCTTGCCATCCTCATTGCCGTGATCGGAAATATGATTCCGGTGCCGTTTATCTACCTGTTTGCCAGAAAAGTCCTTGTCTGGGGAGCGGACAAGCCTGTGATTGGCAAGTTCTTTACTTTCTGCCTTGAAAAAGGCGAAAAGGGCGGTAGAAAACTACAGGAGAAAGCAGGACAGGGGCTGTTTATAGCGCTCCTTTTGTTTGTCGGTATTCCTCTTCCGGGAACCGGCGCGTGGACAGGAACTCTTGCAGCCAGCATCCTTGATATGGGATTCAAGAAGAGTGTCCTCGCCTGCATGGGCGGTGTGCTGGTCGCTGGAACGATTATGTTCTGCCTCAGTTTTTTCGCAAGAGGAACTTTTATGGCGTTATTTGGGTAAAGGATTTCTTTAATCATGGCGTAATTTGTCTATGGTAAAAATAGAATTTAAAAAAATGAAAAAAACTATTGACAAAAAGGTGGACACCATATATAATAGTCAATGGTGCTGCTGATAAGCGATACACCAAATGGGATCTTAGCTCAGCTGGGAGAGCATCTGCCTTACAAGCAGAGGGTCACAGGTTCGAGCCCTGTAGGTCCCATTTATGACTAAAAAGCAGCTTCGCAATATATGGCGGGATAGCTCAGTTGGCGAGAGCACACGGTTCATACCCGTGGTGTCGGGGGTTCAAATCCCTTTCCCGCTACTAAAAAAAGAATGTCTTTTGACATTCTTTTTTTGTGCGCTGAGAAAGGCAACGTAAAACATCAAACCCAGCGAAATCGGTTGCCTTTAAAGCAGGCAACAAGCCTAAAAGGCAACGCAAAACAGGGAAGTCGTCGGAAAAAGTTGCCTTTGCCCCGCCCCGTCGCCCTAAAAGGCAACGTAAAACATCAAACCCAGCGAAATCGGTTGCCTTTAAAGCAGGCAACAAGCCTAAAAGGCAACGCAAAACAGGGAAGTCGCCGGAAAAAGTTGCCTTTGCCCCGCCCC
>CAJMFH010000011.1 GCA_905212635.1 uncultured Lachnoclostridium sp.
TTCGCGAGTACTCCCAGTAGGAATCGAACCTACAACTGCCCCTTAGGAGGGGGCTGTTATATCCATTTAACTATGAGAGCATGCCGGCCCGAATTCTTCGAGCCGGAATATCAAAAATCAAAACCTATATGATATAAATTTTACAGTTCTTGCTGCGAACCTGTTCTTTTACAGATATTTCTTCAGTAGATCCACTTTGTCAAGTTTCTCCCAAGGGAGGTCGAGGTCGTTGCGGCCGAAGTGTCCGTAAGCTGCGGTAGCCTTGTAGATCGGGCGGCGCAGGTCGAGCATCTGGATGATGCCGGCTGGACGCAGGTCGAAATTCTCGCGGATGATATCGACTAACTTGTCCTCGGAAAGTTTGCCGGTGCCGAAAGTGTCGATGCGGATCGAAGTCGGAGAAGCGACGCCGATCGCATAGGAAAGCTGGATTTCAGCTTTGTCGCAAAGACCGGCAGCTACGAGATTCTTTGCGACATAGCGGGCTGCGTAAGCAGCAGAACGGTCTACTTTCGTGCAGTCCTTACCGGAGAAAGCACCGCCGCCGTGGCGTGCCCATCCGCCGTAAGTATCGACGATGATCTTGCGGCCGGTCAGACCGCTGTCGCCGTTTGGACCACCGATGACAAAACGCCCTGTTGGATTGATATAATATTTTGTGTCATCATCCAAAAGTTCTGCAGGGAGAATTGGATCAATAACTTTTTCGCGGATATCTTCTTTAATCTGATCCCAGCTGACATCTTCGCTGTGCTGGCTGGAGATGACAACGGCATCAATGCGGGAAGGATTCCCGGCTTCGTCGTATTCGACGGTTACCTGGGATTTGCCGTCCGGGCGCAGATAAGGAAGAGTTCCGTCTTTGCGGACTTTCGATAACTGGCGGGAAAGACGGTGAGCCAGATGGATCGGATAAGGCATGTATTCGTCGGTTTCGTTGGTGGCGTAACCGAACATCATACCCTGATCGCCGGCACCGATTGCCTCAATCTGGCTGTCTGTAAGCTTTGCTTCCAAAGCCTTGTCAACGCCCATAGCGATATCTGTGGACTGCTTGTCCAAAGCAACCATAACGCCACATGTATTGGCATCGAACCCCTTTTCTGAAGCATCATAACCGATTTCGCGAATCGTATCGCGGATAATATTTTGAAAATCAACCTGAGCCTTTGTGGTCACTTCTCCCATGACCAATACTAGACCGGTGGTAATTGCTGTTTCGCAGGCTACACGACTCATCGGATCCTGTGCAAGCAATGCGTCCAAGATTGCGTCAGAGATCTGATCGCAAATTTTATCTGGATGTCCTTCTGTTACGGATTCAGAAGTAAATAGTATCTTACTCATATTAAACCTCATTTCTGTTGCATAAAATGTCTCACACCTTAGCATACAACAAAAAAGGGTAAACGTCAAGAAAATCTTGGCATTTGCCCGTTATATTTTGCAATGTAATGACAGAATTACTATGTAACCGAATCTTAACGTAATCTTGGAATTACAGACTCTTGAAATTACAGACGATCCGCCAATTCATAAATCAGTTTCTCTGTCTTTTCCCATCCGAGACAAGGGTCTGTGATGGATTTTCCGTAGACATGGTCGCCAATCTTCTGGTTGCCGTCTTCGATATAACTTTCGATCATAAGACCCTTCACCATATTGTGGATATCTTTGGAAACGCGGCGGTTTTCAAGCACTTCTTTAGAGATACGGATCTGCTGCTCAAAATGTTTGCCGGAGTTTGCGTGGTTTGTATCCACGATAACAGCCATATTTTCAAGATTTCTCTCGCTGTAAATCTCGTGGAGAAGAAGCAGGTCTTCGTAGTGGTAGTTTGGAAGGCTGCGTCCGTGTTTGTTCACACTTCCACGAAGGATAGCATGCGTAAGCGGATTTCCCTGTGTTTCAACTTCCTGCTGGCGGTAGATGAAATGGTGGCCACACTGTGCAGCCTCAATAGAATTAAGCATAACCGAAAGGTAACCACTGGTTGGATTTTTCATGCCACATGGAACTTCAATTCCACTGGCGGTCAGGCGGTGCTGCTGGTTTTCTACCGAACGCGCGCCGACAGCAATATAGGAAAGAATATCGGAAAGATATTCGTAATTTTCAGGGTAAAGCATTTCATCGGCACAAGACATACCCGTCTGCTCTACGACAGCGATATGTGTCTCGCGGATGGAATGAAGACCTTTAAGCATGTCTTCTTTTTCTTCCGGATTTGGCTGGCTTGCCATTCCTTTGTATCCTTTTCCGGTCGTTCTTGGTTTATTGGTATAAACGCGGGGAACGATAAAAATTTTATCTGCAACCTTTTCCTGAATACGAGCCAGGCGCAGGGTGTAGTCAATAACAGCTTCTTCGTTATCTGCCGAGCAAGGTCCGATGATCAAAGCAAAAAGATCACTTTTTCCGGTAAAAATATCACGAAGGACAGCATCTCTGCCTTCTTTGATCTTTGCAACTTTTTCTGATACGGGAATTTCTCGTTTGACCTCGTCGGGGTCAGGTAAGCGACGTAAAATATTCATAACAGTATCCTCCAATCTTATCGTATTTCACGATACCATTGAAAAAGAGCGATGTCAAGCAAAAAAACATTATGAAAATGAAAAGAAATGTGTTAAAATAAAATTATCTTTGAGAAAAATCGTGAAAAGCGAGGTGAAATCGAGGAAATATGAGTAAAAATAATAAAAAAAAGAAAAATGTTAAAAAGACAAGAAATACCTTTATTATACTGGCGGTCTGCCCGATCATGGTACTTATTCTGATGGTGGCACTTTTTGCTTACGGGGAAATGAAAAGTATCCGCAGCACGTATCAGATTTCATCGGAAGATATGCCGTCGCCGTACAGTTTATTTGACCGGGTGCTGCTGTTAAATTCGTATACCAAGTACGATTACATGGATTTACAGGACCGCGCCATGCGGGATCCGAAAGTGTTTCTTGATAATGAATATCTGAATAAAGAAAATAATTATCTGAAAGAAAAATACTCCTTTCTGGCGGTTATTGTAGATGGGGGATTTACATTTTTTGGAGATTTTGATAAATACGATTATGTATACCGGGATCTGCTGGTGGCAAATAATAATTATTCAGAAGAAAGTGGACAGTATTGTGGAAAAGAAGATAAGAAATTTCTGTTTAAAAAATTGGGTGTCATACTGCCGGACGGCCGAACGGGAAGTGTGTGCATTGTAACAGATCTCAATGTCAATCTTCCGCATATTACCGTATTTTCCGTTGGACTTTTGGGAATGATCATTATTGTTTGTGTTCTGATCGTGACAGGAATTATCGGGCACACCTATTACAATGTACTTGTACCGATACGGCAGCTTCAGGTGGCGGCGATCCATATCAGTGAAGGAGATCTTGATTACGAACTGCCATCGATCGAGGGCAGTGAATTTGATGGTTTGTATGAGGATTTTGATACGATGCAGACCAGACTGCGGGAGACGACGGAGGAACGAAACCGCGCAGATGCTCTTACCAAAGAAGTGATTGGAAATATTTCCCATGATCTTAAGACACCTCTTACCGCGATCAAAGGGTATGCGGAAGGAATTATGGATGGTGTGGCGGCGACGCCGGAACGTATGGAACGGTATGTCAAAACGATCCATTCCAAGGCGGTGGATATGGCTGGTCTGGTGGATGAACTTTCGTATTTTACAAAAATTTATCAAAAAGTGGAAGATTTCCGCTTTGCACCGGTAAAGGCAAGTTACTTTTTTGCGGAGTGTATCAGCGGTATGAGCCTGGATCTTGAGACCCGCAACATACAGCTTTTGTATCAGTGCGATGTCGGCGAAGACGTTCAGATTGTCATTGATGAAGAAAAAATAAAAAGAGTTGTTGCAAATATAGTAGGTAATGCGGTAAAATATATACAAAGGGAACAGGGAATGATCCTTGTCAATGTAGAAGATCAGGGTTCTTTTATTCAGGTCATGATCCGTGATAATGGAAAAGGGATAGGAAAAGAGGAACTGCCATTTATCTTTGAACGATTTTACCGGACAGACAGTTCCCGAAATTCACGAACCGGTGGCAGTGGTTTGGGACTGGCGATAGCAAAAAAGATCATGGACGAACACGGTGGACGCATTTGGGCAGAAAGCGAGCTTGGAAAAGGGACAGCGATTTACTTTACATTAAAAAAGGAAACAGAACAAAAGGAGGAACACAATGAGTAAGAGAATTTTGATTGTAGAGGATGAGTTGCCAATTGCAGAATTGGAAAAGGATTATCTGGAATTGAGTGGATTTGACGTTGTAATTTGCAGCGATGGTACAGAAGGTATGAATTTGGCGACGACTGAAAAATTTGATATGGTGATACTGGATCTTATGCTTCCGGGAACGGACGGTTTTGAAATCTGTAAAAAGATCCGTGAGACATCCGAGATTCCGGTTATGATGGTTTCGGCAAAGAAAGAAGATATCGACAAGATTCGCGGACTCGGATTGGGAGCCAATGATTATATGACCAAGCCATTCAGTCCAAGTGAACTTGTGGCACGTGTGAAGGCGCATTTGGAGCGTTACAAAAAATTAGTTGGCAATGCGATGAAAGAAGAAAATGAAGTGATCGAAGCAGGCGGACTGAAGATTGACCGAACGGCGCGCCGTGTGTATGTAGATGGTGTCGAGAAGAATCTTACGACCAAAGAATTTGATCTTTTGTTCTTCTTAGCACAGCATCCGAACCGGGTATTTTCCAAAGAAGAACTTTTGGAAGAAGTGTGGCAACTGAGTCCGGTTGGTGCGGACATTGCGACGGTTACGGTTCATATCAAAAAAATCCGTGAGAAGATTGAAAAAGATACCCAGAATCCGCAGTACATCGAGACGGTTTGGGCAGTCGGTTACCGATTCATTGTAAAAGAGTAAGAATAAACGAACAACATTTGGTTCATACTAACCGGGTATGACAGATACGTAAGCACATCGAGGAACCCGGAAAGGAGAATACCCATGAACCATGTAAAAAAATACAAGAGAGTATTGATCTTATTAGGAACTGCATGTGTAATTTATGTGAGCTTTTGCTATATTTTACCACTTGTGGTTCCTTTTGTATTGGCATTCGTGTTTGCAAAAGTTTTGCAGCCGTGGACGAAAAAGATACATACGGCGACTCATATCAATGAAAAATTGTGCAGTGTTCTTATGGTGTTTGTAAGCCTCGGTGCACTGGGGTGTTTTTTATTTTATATCGGATATTTGTGTGCGAGCCAGCTCGTGGAATTTGTCCGGCATCTTCCCGGTCAGGCAGGTGCTCTGTCACATCTGTGCCAGGGCGGCTGTGGTTCCATCGACAATCTGCTTGCATTGACAAAAGGAACCAGTTACCGGTGGCTGGAAGCGCGGATGAGCGATATGGATGGACAGATTGCCGGAGTGTTGCTGCCACAGATTACGGGAAGCATTCCGCGGATGTTTCTGCGTATCGGAGAATGGGGAGCCGGGTTTGTGGTGTTTCTGATGGCGACCCTTCTGCTGTCATTGGATGAAAAAACCGAAGTAAGATACCCTGCCCTCATGCCTTATGTTAAAAAACTAAAGGTGGCAGGATTTGCCTATCTGAAAGCGCAGGGGCTGCTTTTATTTTTTATTGCCGTAATTTCTACGATCGTACTATTGCTGTTAAAAAATCCGTATGCGGTACTGCTTGGCATCCTTATCGCTGTCGTGGATGCATTTCCAATTCTTGGGAGCGGAACGGTCTTAATCCCGTGGGCGGTTTTTAATTGGATTCAAAAAGATTATGTGACAGCGGCGGTGCTTTTGACGCTGTATGTGGTAACAATGGTTATCCGTGAAATGCTGGAACCAAGGCTTATGGGAAAAGAGATGGGTCTGAAACCACTGTATGTACTTTTGTCCGTGTATGTAGGTTTAAAATTGTTCGGCGTCGGAGGTATCGTTCTTGGCCCGATCGGACTTACGATATTAAAAACGGTATTTGAACAGGCATCTTTTAGTCATACAACGTAACCTTTCTTCATACAATGTTAAAACATGAAGGAGGGGTGTAAGTTGGAAGATAAGGTGGAAAAAAGCCTGGCAAATTATGATCTGACTGTAAAACGACGTTACCGCCATCGCGGCGGCTGGCTGCTCGAAACGACGCAGGGCCCGAAACTGCTTCGCGAATACGAACAGATCCGGGGACATTTTGCCTTTGAAAATAAAATAAAAGAAATTCTGGTTCTGCGGGGATTTGACCGGGTTGATCAAGTGCTGAAAAATGGTGCGGATCAGTATGTGACAGAACTTGAAAGCGGCGAAAAATATGTGATCTATCAATGGTTTACCGGGGAAGAATGTGATTTGCGGGCAAAACCGGATCTGGCACTTGCCGGAGAAAATCTTGCGAGACTGCATCATGCCCTGCGGGATGTGTGCGTGCTGGAGGAAGAAGAGCCGGTGCCTGCCGGTGTACCCCTTCTGGAGCGGGTGCAGAAGCACACGCGGGAACTGAAACGGATCCATACATATATGAAAAAGAAGAAACAGCGGACGGAATTTGAAATTCAGGCGATTGGCTGTTTTGAACGGTTTTATGAAAAAGCGGTAGAAGCCTGTGGGCGGTTGGAAAACTGCAATTATTATTGTAAAATAATGGAAGAAGGAGGGCGCTACTGCCACGGCGACTATAATTATCATAATCTGATCCGGGAATCCAGCCGTCTTGCGACTGTGGGATTTGAAAAGGCAGGGAAGGGGATTCCGCTTCTGGATCTAACCTATCTGATGCGGAAAACATTGGAAAAAAATGGATGGGACAGAAAAAAAGGAATGATCCTTCTTGAAAATTATGCAAAGAAAGTTTCCTTAACAAAAGAGGAGCAGGAATTTGTCTATATCATGCTTCTGTTTCCGGAAAAATATTGGAAACTGCTGAATGGATATTTTAACCATAAAAAGAGCTGGTTTTCGGAACAGAGTCTCCAAAAACTGCGTAGTTTGGGTGAGATGGAACAGTGCCGCGAACAGTTTTTAAAAAACTATGAAAACGGTGGAAGTTTTCTGTGATTTATGCTATACTTACTTTAACTGAAGTCTTGGATAGAGAATGAGGTGCAGAATGAGAAACAAAAGGATGATGGGGCTGCTTTTAGCGGTACTGTGCTGTCTGCTCTTTTCCGGGTGTGGAAAAAAGACAGCAGGACCGGCGGCGACGCAAAGTCCGAACCCCAATGCGGCGATCACCTATGAAAAAGGACGTGATCTCGTGGGCGTTTTGACAAAGGCAGATGCCGGCACGATGACATTTTATGAGCCGGAGCTGGAAAAAGAAGCGACCTATACGTATAGCGGGGCGACAGAGGTTTTGACGAAAAATGACAAGCAGATTTCGTCAGAGTCTCTTGAGGTTGGACAAGTATTTGATCTGTATCTGGATGAGGGAAAGACGACATTGCAGAAAGTACAGAGCTCCAAGGACATACTGGAAAATGACGACGTGAAGGATGTTCAGTTTAATACGGACGAATCCTATCTCGAGATACAGGGAACACGTTACCGCTATGGAAGCGGATTTCAGGCGTTTTCCGATGGGAAACCAATTGAATTACAGGAAATTGCCGCCACAGACGAAGTGACTTTCCGAGGAGTCAAGGGAAAAGCCTATTCGATCGTGGTGACAAAAGGGCATGGCTATATCAAGCCAGCCAAATATAAAGATTTTATCGGCGGGACGATGACCATTTCCGGTGTACGGATTCTGCCAGTGACAGAAAACATGCTGGTGCCTGTTCCGGAAGGAACATATGAGGTTTCCATGAAAAACGGAGACTTTGAAGGAAGCCGGAGTATTGCTGTCGAACGCGACAAGACGTTGGAACTTGATATGTCGCTCTTTAAGAGCACAGTCAAAGACAAAGGACAAGTTGTATTTGACATTGATCCGCAGGGCGCGGAACTGTATGTCAATGGAACGATGACCGATTACAGTAAACCGGTGTCTCTCAAATATGGGAAGCATTCGATACAGGTTATACTGGATGGTTATACAACATACACCGGCATCGTGGACGTGCAGTCTGCCAATCCGACGGTAAGGATCAGTCTGGCGGAAGAAGAGGCCGAAGTGTCAAGCGATGACGAGAGTAGTGTGGAAAAGGATGATTCAAACCAGCAGAACAAGGTGACAGAAAGTTATGACAATAATCATAAGATCACGGTCAGCACCCCTGCCGGAGCAAGCGTTTACCTCGATGGCAATTATCAGGGAGTAGCGCCATGCAGTTTTCCGAAAAAAATTGGAGCCATTACATTGACACTGGCGAAGGATGGGTATACGACAAAGAGTTATTCTGTCACGACAACAGACGATGATGAAGACGTTTCCTGGAGTTTTCCGGATCTGGCAGCAAAGGGAAGCGAAACCAATTAATGGAAAGGAGATATTTATTATGGGTTACATGGAAAATTATGAAGAATGGTTGGCAAATCCTTATTTTGACGAGGATACCAAAAAGGAACTGGAGTCGATCCGAGGGGATGAAAACGAGATTAAGGAGCGTTTTTATGCGGATCTTGAATTTGGTACGGCGGGACTTCGCGGAATCATTGGAGCAGGTACCAACCGTATGAATGTATACACGGTACGTAAGGCAACACAGGGACTTGCCAATTACATATTAAGTCAGAAAGGCGAGAAAAAAGGAGTGGCAATTGCGTTCGACAGCCGTAGAATGTCGCCGGAATTTGCCGATGAAGCTGCCTGCTGTCTGGCTGCAAATGGCATCAAAGCGTATGTATTTGAGAGCCTTCGTCCGACACCGGAACTTTCCTTTGCCGTCAGAGAACTTGGATGTATTTCCGGTATTAACGTGACAGCAAGCCACAATCCACCGGAATACAATGGATATAAAGTATACTGGGAGGATGGAGCGCAGATCACACCGCCTCATGACACCGGAATCATGGATGAAGTAAAAGCAGTGACGGATTATGCGACGGTAAAGACGATGCCAAAAGAAGAGGCGATAAAAGCCGGATTGTATGAGAATATCGGCGCAGCGATCGATGACCGTTATATGGAAGAGTTGAAGAAAAACGTGCTGCATCCAAACTGCATTAAAGAAGTGGAAAAAGACCTTCGCATCGTATATACACCATTGCACGGAACCGGCAATATTCCGGTGCGCCGCGTATTGAAAGAATTGGGATTTACCAATGTCTTTGTAGTGCCGGAGCAGGAACTTCCGGATGGCGAATTTCCGACCGTCAGCTATCCAAATCCGGAGGCGAGAGAAGCCTTTGAACTCGCTCTTGCTCTTGCAAAGGAAAAAGATGCCGACCTCGTTCTGGCGACAGACCCGGATGCCGACCGCCTCGGTGTTTATGTAAAAGACAGTAAATCCGGCGAATACATCTGCCTGACCGGAAATATGAGCGGTTCGTTCCTGGCAGATTATGAGATCGGACAAAAACTGGCATTGGAAGGCAAACTGCCGGAAGACGGGTATATGGTAAAAACGATCGTAACGACCAATCTTGTCGATGCCATCGCGAAATATTATGGCATTAAAGTCGTAGAATGTCTGACCGGATTTAAGTGGATTGGTCGTGAGATCTTAAAGAGTGAGCAGAGCGGAGAGGGTACGTATCTCTTCGGATTTGAGGAAAGTTACGGCTGCCTGATCGGAACTCATGCCCGTGACAAAGACGGTATCGTGGCTTCCATGGCACTTTGCGAGGCAGCAGCTTATTATAAAAAACGTGGCATGACATTGTGGGATGCTATGATCAATATGTATGAAAAATACGGATATTACAAAGACGATGTTATCGCGATCACGCACAAAGGCATCGAAGGACTGGAGAAGATTAAGTCTACGATGAGCGGTCTTCGTGAAAATCCGCCGATGGAGTTTGGTCCTTATAAAGTGACAGCGATCCGTGATTATGACCGCGACACCATCAAAAATATCCAGACTGGTGAAGAAGGAAAGACAGGGCTGCCAAAATCAAATGTATTGTATTTCGAATTGACCGACGATGCATGGCTTTGCATCCGTCCATCGGGAACCGAGCCAAAGATTAAAATTTATTTTGGGGTTGTTGGCAAGGATATGGACGACGCAGACAAAAAGTCAAGGGAGTTGGCAGAAATTGTAAAGAAAACGCTTCTTTGATTTGGAGGAGGTTGAAGAAAGAGTGAATGAAATACTGAAAAAGTGGATGAATCCACATTTGATCGAAGAAATGGAAGAAGGGGTGATCAATGCTCCGCAGGATCTCCTTGGAATGCATTTTTACGAGGGAACGCAGATGTTTGTCGTGCGCCGGCCGGTAGCACAGCGAGTGTGGATCACCGATGTGTCCGGAGAGACTGCGCTTGAAGCAGAGGAACTGGATGACGAACTCGGACTTTTTGGACTGGAGATTGAGAAAAAGAAAGACCAGCTGAAAGATTACCGTGTTCGGATCCAGTACGGCGAGGGCGATGTGGTTGAGACGGCAGATCCGTATGCCTACAAAACGGAGATAACGGATTATGATACTTACCTTTTTGCGCAGGGAAATCATTATGAAATCTTTGACAAATTAGGCGCGCATGTCGAGACGATCGACGGTGTGACGGGGACAAGATTTGCTGTATGGGCACCACATGCAAGAAGTGTGAGTGTCGTCGGAAATTTCAATATGTGGGATGGACGGCTGCACACAATGAGTCTGATCGGACCAAGCGGCATCTATGAATTGTTCGTGCCGGATGTCGGCGAAGGTGCCGTGTACAAATACCAGATTACGACGCGAAGCGGAGATCTTCTTTTTAAGACCGATCCGTATGGAAATTATGCACAGGTGCGCCCGGACAATGCGTCCGTCGTAACGTCACTTGCAGGGTATGAGTGGCAGGACGGCGACTACGAAAAGAAACATCGTGCGAAGACGAGAGAAGTGCGCGAACGTGCGCCGATGAATATTTACGAGGCACATCTCGGGTCGTGGAAAAAGCGCGTCGAAGACGATGACAATGGCTTTTATTCGTACCGTGAACTGGCGGAAATGATGGGCGATTATCTCGTGGAGATGGGATATACCCACATTGAATTGATGGGAATTGCAGAATATCCGTTTGATGGTTCATGGGGCTATCAGGTAGGCTGTTATTATGCACCGACGAGCCGTTACGGAACGCCGAAAGACTTTATGTATTTTGTCGATGAAATGCACAAACGCGGTATCGAGGTAATTCTTGACTGGGTTCCTGCGCATTTTCCGAAAGATGCACATTGTCTCGGAAATTTCGATGGACAGGCAGTGTATGAACACAGTGACCGCCGTCGTGGCGAACATCCGGACTGGGGAACGTATATTTTCGACTATGGAAAGAAAGAAGTGCAGAATTTCCTTGTCGCCAATGCGCTTTTCTGGATTGAAAAGTTCCACATCGACGGACTTCGTGTGGATGCGGTGGCTTCGATGCTTTATCTTGATTACGGAAAGCAGGATGGCGACTGGCTTCCAAACAAAGACGGAGGCAATGAAAACTACGAGGCAATGGACTTTTTGCGCCACTTAAACAGCATTATGGAAAAACGTCATCCGGATGCCTACATCATTGCGGAAGAATCGACGGCGTGGCCGGGTGTCACAAAATGTGTTAAGGACAACGGGCTCGGATTTTCCTATAAATGGAATATGGGATGGATGAATGACTTCCTGGAATATATGAAACTGGACCCGTATTTTAAGCAGTTTCATCATGAACAGCTCTGCTTCAGTCTGTCCTATCATCTGAGTGAAAAGTACATTCTCGTGCTTTCCCACGACGAAGTAGTACATGGAAAATGTTCCCTGCTCAATAAAATGCCGGGGCTGACCGGAGATAAATATGCTGCGTTGAAGGCGGCGTTCGGCTTCTTCTACGGACATCCGGGCAAAAAGCTTCTGTTTATGGGACAGGAATTTGCGCAGGAGCGTGAATGGAGCGAGATGCGTAGTCTGGACTGGTTCTTACTGGATCAGGAACCACATCAGGGAATCCATGCGTTCATCAAAGACATGAACAAACTTTACCTTGAAAATGATGCGCTGTATTACAATGACAGCGATGTGATGGGATTTGAGTGGATGGACTGCGAGCGCGCAGAGACAAGCACGGTAGCATTTGTACGCCGGGGAAAAACGACAAAAAAACAGCTGATGTTTATTTTGAATTTTACACCGGTCGCGCATGAACAGTACACGGTAAAAGCACCGTGCGGCGGTACATTCCGAGAAATTATCAATTCCGATGCACCAAAATACGGCGGTCAGGGCCGCCTCAATGAATCGCCGATCAAGGCGAAGAAAGTGATGACAGACAAGAAGAAAAAAGAAGCAGCGTATGAACTTACCTGCTATCTTCCACCATTGTCCGTTGTCGTGCTGGAATACGACTATAAGAAATAGAGAGGAAAGAAAAGATGCAGGTAATCAAACCGAGTATAGAAATCATAGATATGGAAGATTACGAAAAGATCGTAAAAAAGATCGAACGTATCGGCCGTGTCTGCTACAAAAGTGAAGGAAAGATCACGGAGGATTCGGCAGAGAAATTTATCAAAGGTCTTTTGACAAGACAGCATGAATCGGTGATCGAGCATGAAAATGTGACCGTTCGTTTCGTGTGTGACCGCGGTGTGACACATGAGATCGTGCGCCATCGTATCGCAAGCTACAGCCAGGAAAGCACACGTTACTGCAACTACAGCGGTGACAAATTTGACAATCAGATCACCGTGATCGATCTTGCGAGCGGCTTCCAATACGATCTGTCAAAAGAAAATGACAAAGCCAAATACGAAGTATGGACCAAAGCGATGGAAAACGCTGAGCAGTCGTATTTCCGTATGCTTGAACTTGGCGCTACGCCACAGGAAGCACGTTCTGTCCTTCCAAATTCTCTGAAAACGGAAATCGTCGTAACGATGAATCTCCGTTCCTGGAGAAACTTCTTCCGTCTGCGCGTGGATTCTCATGCCCACCCACAGATGCGCGAAGTGGCGACGATGCTTTATGAAGAGTTTCAGAAACGTCTCCCTGTATTTGTAGCGGATTTAGACATTCATTGATCTGTAAGATGATCTTCTAATACAGAAAATGCACTCGGACCGGCAGAAAGCACATATCGGTGGAACTCCTTTTCTGAAAAGGAGTTTCCCTGATGGCTTTTGGCGGTCTTTTTTAATCTTGCAAATTCCATATATCCAATCGTGTATTTAAGATACGATCCCGGTTCATCGATGATGTTTTCATAGAGAGAATCCGAGGTCTCACGGTCATAAGAACCATTTTGCTGCAAAAAAGCATACACATCTTCCGTGCTCCAGCCGAGCAGATGAATCCCAATATCACATATTCCATAAAGGCACAGGGAAACAATCATATTGTTTCGCAATATTCCAATTTCGTCCTTTATATATCCAAGGTATTTGTACGAGTAAATCTCCGCATAGGTTGCCCAGCCTTCTGTATAGCCATTGAAATTGAGTGCATAGGAGAGAAGAGGGTGGTTCTGGCTGCGGTCATATACATTTTGATACAGGTGCCCCGGATAGCCTTCGTGCGCAAGTGTAGTGTAGAGATCGGATCCGGCAAACCGATCACTTCCATTGATGTAGATTGCGTTTTCATCGTAGGCATCAAGCGGTGGTGTGAGATAAAAGGCAGGACTCAGATAATCCTCCAATGACGGATCTACGTAGGAAACTTTATAATCCACCTCTTTGATCTCCGGAAAATCATCCTTGATCGCAGTTGTCAGATGCTCTAACTGCTGCTCCGGCGTCAGACCTTTTCCCGGCGACAGATTCAGATTCGCAAAAAGCGAAGCATCCTTTTTTGCATAGGCAAGAAGGGTTTCTTTTGACTTTTTTAACTGGGCTTTTAATAGCTTTAGATATTCCTCGGGACCACGCGGAGATCCGGACTCATCGGCAAATAAATAGCGGTAATAGTCTTCCCCGTTTTGATAACTGCACAAAGCTCCATTTTCCGGACAGGCATCCAGACGGCTGTTCAGACCCGCCGCCAGATTTTCATACGCATGGACAAACTCTTTTTTGATCAAGGATTTATTTTCTTTGCGGTAGCTTAACATTTCTTCCTGATCGATAAAATCACAGGCTTCAATGCGGCTCCGAAAGGACGTGAGCAAAAGTTTCCAGCCTTTGTCTGACAAAAATGTCTGGCACTGCTCCAAAATGTGCGACATCGTACTCCGGCAGGGCAGCAGTCCGGCTTTTTCCTGATGATCGTAAAAGGCGAGAACCGATTCAAAATACGAAGGGATGCTGCGAAGGAGTGTAAAATAATTTTCAATATCTTCTCTACAGTCGAAAGAATACTCTGCTAATAGAACAGGAAGCTGTGCCTGAAGGCCGGTAACCGGGGAAAAAGGACGGGAAAATAGAAAAAAATCTTCTCCCTTTTGATTCATTTCCAACGTATATTTCAAATTGTCATATAAAATCTTTTCCGACTCGGAAAGAGAATCTCTGTCAAAACTTTCTAATTTTGCCAGCGCATTTTCATATTCCGAAGAAGCCTGTGCCGTCTCGGATACCGAGAGGGGTGGAAATCCACCGGCGGTTTTTGAGATTCCATAACTTTCCGGGTGTGCGAGAGAATAATTGAGTGACAACGCATCACTTGAGACATTTTCCCGGAACAGAGCATCGGTATATTCTTCAAAACTTGTACTTGATTGGGAATTTTTGTCAGAAACCACACCGCTGCCCGGAGCGCAGCTGCACAAAATCAGACAAAGGATAAGAAATAGAGCGAAATATCGTTTCATAGCATTCACCGGCATAAGGCAAGTTGATATATGTATATGCCAGTGAACGGAAGAGTATGCAGAGGTTTAAACAAGAGTCGTTTATCACAAAAAATGACCGTTCGTCACAAAAAAACGACGCTTGTCACAAAAAAGTCGAAAGTGTAGAAAATTGGGAGTAAAATGAAGAGAGATACAGAAAAGTATAGTATACAAACCGGATACTATTATGCAGATGGGAGTGTTCCATTATGTTAAAGAAAACTGGTTTTCACAAAAGAATATTAATGCTGCCCGTATGCACTGTTTTTTTAATCCCGTTTACCCGATGTCACGCGGAAGAAACACAGTATTATACTTCTGGAATATATACGTATTATGTGATAAATGAACCGGAAAAAGAAATCTCAATTTGTGCAATTTCTTCTACAGCGAAGAAGATCGTTATTCCTTCTGAACTCAATGGCTATCGTGTAAGTCAGATTGGTTATCTGGAAGGGGATGATTATGAAGAAGCGAAAAAACTTGGTGGAGACATTGCTCAATGGATGGAAGAACTTGTTATCCCGGATACAGTGAAAAGAGTGCAGACACTTTCCTTTTATGAATGCAGAAAACTATCCAAGGTAACATTGCCGCAAAATACTTTTTGTGAGGATGCAGCACTTCCGGGCAATATAGATTCCCTACAGATCAGCAATTCTATTTTCGGTGGGGGTGTGATAACCGGTAAATTGAATCGAATCGTACTGTTGCCTAAGCAAAATACGGTGTTTGATATGGGGAGATCGTGGGTATCTGTAAAATTAAAAGAACTGTATTCACCAAAGCAAGTAACAAAACTGCTATTTAACGGTGCAGATGGAGAAAATGCAGTCGGAAAATTATATGTCAATGGCAGAGCTACCAAAGTGGAGGCAAACGAATCCCATGGACATGCAGTTTTAGGAAAAGTTTCTTTTGGCGAAATATTTACAGTGAAAAATGCAAAAGCAATTTCATTTGCCAAAAAACAGAAAATTACTTATCACATAAAAGAGGCTGGCAAAGTGAAAAAGATTGTCTGTGAAAAGAAGGCGGGAAAATATTTTTACTCTTGGAAGAAAGCAAAAACTGCGGTGCTTACTTTCAAGTATAACAAAAAATGGAAGAAGGACACAAAAGAAGTACCGACTGTTTATAAGGTCTATGGAAAGAAAACAAAGACCGGAAGATATCAGCTTTTTGCCACAACCAAGGCAAAACGATACACTGGGAAGTGTAAATATATAAAAGTTGTACCGGTACAAGAATGGTG
The DNA here is from genome assembly GCA_905212635.1 of uncultured Lachnoclostridium sp. GTDB lineage: Bacteria > Bacillota > Clostridia > Lachnospirales > Lachnospiraceae > Eubacterium_F. The sequence goes on from CAJMFH010000011.1 coordinate 16,103, forward strand.
ATTTGAAAGGATAGAGATGAAGAAGTATAATAAATTTTTTTTATTTATTTTTCTTGGCATGATATTGTTATTAACGTCATGTTCGAAGAAAAATAGTGAGGTAAAAACAATACAGAAGAAAATGCAGACATTTGAAGTTGAAGCGGAGGAAGTTCCTTCTGCGATGGAAGGTATCTCGTATACTTTTATGGCGAAAGAGGTGTCTAATTCAGAGGAAAGAACAAAACTAATTATAGGATCTCAATATAAAACGGATAGGGGGAAAGAAAGAGAGTATTTTACGATGGAATTAATGGATAATAATGTGTGGGAAACCAGCATTATGCCTTGGTCACGAGAATTGAATGAAATAACGCAGCAAAAAATAACGGATATTGCCAGATTTAGCAATGGCTATTATGCTGTGATACAGAAAGAAGGAAAAAATCCGCAATTTTTTACCTTGCTTGATGATGGTACCATTCAAAAATGGAAGCTTCCGGGAAATATACTGAAAGATGACGAGGATGTGCAAGAGTGCGTGGAGTGGTTGGCGATAGATGAAAAAGCGCAGTTAATTATATCGACAATACTTACAAATAAAACGCTGACATATACACACGAACCTGGAAATATGATTGTTTATAATGTTCCAAAGGGAAAAGTGGAAAGCAAGAGAAATTGTGTAGGGCTGCAGGATAAGACATTTGTGGCAAAAGGACATGTCTATACCATATCAAATCACAGCCCGGATGCAATTAATGTATATCCTTTAAAAGGAGGGCTGCTTGAACTTGAAATTACAACAGAAAAACCGGATAATAATTTTTTGTCAGATCATGTCCGAGCCTGTTACAAAGGTGGAGAGTATGCCTGTTTTTATACAGATCGCGGAATTTATAAATTTCCTGTCAAGGAAAAATATACTGGAAAAGAAAAACTAGAATTGGAAATTCCTGCCGAAAATTATATAGATAAAGGAGAATACAGTATAAATTATTTATCTTGTTATGATGGTTGGAAAGGAATGGAGTTTTTTCCGATATGCACGTTGAATGAAAAAAATGAGCCATGGACCGGTGTTTATACAAGAGTTACAAAATGATTGAAAAAAGCAACGCGGCATCAAATTGTAAATATCTGGAATTGGCATAAAATGACCGTTCGATAATTTTCACACTTAAATCGTTGTCGGTTGACGTGAATTGTTGATTTTTTGGAAAAATATGGTATAATGTAATAAGTGTTTTAAATACGTATACGAGGAGGACTAATACTATGAAACGTAAATTTTTAGCAGTAACGATGGCGTTTTTGACAGCGACAATGCTTTTTACGGGATGTGGGAGTCAGGAGACAAAACAGGAACAAACGACACAAACCCAGATGGCAAACGACATCAAAGAGGAAAGCGGATACAAAGAAAGTGAAGTTTCTTATCCGGAAGGTCAGGTATTTTGTATGGGAAAAGAGGCATCCGGAAAACCGGTTGTATTTCTGTTTGATGAAAAACATACGACACAGGAGAACGCAGCTTATAAGAAGTATGTACTCGAAAATGACAAATGGGAAGAGTCTGACATGTCAAAGACCAATGAGCTGTTGAAGAAGAACAAGATCAATATGTTGTATTCTTTGACAGAGACAGCAGACGGAAAGGTTTTCGGGGCTGCAAATAAAGAAGATGGCATTTATTTGTATGCCTTAACAAATCAGTTTAAAGCCTATCCGGATGCTTTTGGTGAAAAAGAAATAAAGAACTTCCGGATTGTGGACTCGATACGAGTTCTTGTGATGGATGGAGATGGAAATGTATCACTGAATGATTTCAAAGGAAAAAGTATTCGTCAATTTGGAGAGAGCAATGCCTTTGTGGATGTGGTAAATGATATGGTATTTACGGTAGACACGACAGGGACGAAGATTACGGTTTATAATCTTGCAACCGGTGAGAAAGAAGATGAATATGAGGCTCAGATCACGCAGCAGGGAATCTGTTTTGCCGTAAACGACAACGATGAGATCTATGCTGCTACAGAAAAGGGAATCTACCTGTTAGAAAATGGAAATATGACAGAAGTTGTTCCGGAGAAAACGATGTCTACAGGTGCATTAAGCAGTGAAGCATGGCTGAATAGCCTGTATGTGCAGGGAGACAAGTTTTATGTTTCCTATGTGATCGAAGGGGATAATTCGAGAGAATATCGTCTGACATCGTACGAGAAAAAGTAAACCGTTCTTGCCAGTATTTGCTAATTGTGGTAAAATCCTAATTATAATATAAAAGTTCTGAATGTTTACAAAAGAGACGGAGTTTTTGGAGGCGAATGTTATGATTATTGGGATTTGCGACGATCAGGCAGAAGAAAGAGAGCGGATTTGCAAAGTTTGTGAAAAGGTTTTGAAACAGATGAAATGTCCGGCTGAGACTGCATTGTATGAAGATGCGTCATTTGTGCTGCAAGCAGACACAAAGCCGGACATTTTGATTTTGGACATTGAGATGCCCGGAATGTCAGGCATAGAGTTAAAAGATGAGTTACAGTGCAAAGAAGGCACGACGTATATTATCTTTGTTACTGACCATGAAGAGCTGATTGCGGATGCTTTTGGCTTACATGTGCTGCGGTTTGTGCAAAAAGAAAATCTGGAGGATAAACTTCCGGAGGCATTGGCGCAGGCGGTTCGCATGAAACGTAACAATTGTATCGTGCACGGTACTGCGAGCGAAAAAATTCTTTACATAAATTCTTTGGGAAATTATATTCAGATTGTGACAGAAAGTGGGAAACAGCCCCTCATTCGCGAATCCATGAAGCAGTTAAAGAAAACACTGGAGGGATGTCCTTTTGTAGAGATAAAACGGGGATGTCTTGTCAATATTGCAAAAATTGAAAAAATTAAAAGCGGAATTGTGGTGGTAGGAGATGAGCAGTTAGAAATTTCAAAACGAAAGCAGTCAGAAGTGACACATGCTTATCTGACGTATTATAAGGAGGCATAAGCGGATGAGTGTAGGACAGTGGCTGATCTGGCTTGTGCCGGAGACGGTAAAAACCCTGCTGATCACATACGGGATATTTGGCTTTGAATTCAAAAAATGGAGATGGTGGCTGATTGTAGCCGCTTATATCCTGGGTGGGGCTTATCTGTGCGTGCAGGGGGCAGATATGGTTGCATGGAAGACCCTTCGGGACGTAGTTGTTATTTTTTCTCTGTTTTACGGAAAATTTGGCAGAAAATTAATGGCTGTTTTGATTGAGTATCTGGCAATTAGTATTGTCGATATGATGGTAATGAGTGTTAATATGCTTGTTACAAGGTATGAACATAATTTTACGCAAAGTATAATAGATAATACGCTTGGTATGGTTTTGTGGATGATCTTAACCGCATTGGTGTATCGGAAACGGAAGAAGGTTTATGCATTTATACAAACGATATCGTATGGGTATATCCTGCTGGTACTGGTGTTTTTGTTTTGCGTCTGTGTTGTGGCAGGTGTATCTTATCTTGTACTGAATGGCGAGATCACACAGCAGGCGATGCGGCAGACGTATTTTTTCAATATGCTTTGTATCGTTGTTGCTCTTGCCGTATGCGTGGTGCTTTTTTACCTTGTCTTCAGCCGGAGAAAGGTGCAGCATGAAAAAGAAATCGAAGAAAAAATATATGAGCGTGAATGGAAACGACAGGAATATATGCGGTCATTCCGCCATGATGTGAAAAACCATCTGCGGGTACTTCATGCGCTGGGAGACCGGGGTGACATCGAGGAAATTAAAAAATATATCGAAGAACTGGGAATCGAATATAATCAAAATGCAGTGAGTCATACGGGTGATTTTATTCTGGATTATTTTATCGACTATGTAGTCAATGAATGGAAAGGCAAAGCCGGTTTTTCCTATGAAATAGACGGCAGATTTCCGGCAGAGATCAATCTCAATTACCGGGAGCGCTGTATCTTGTGGGGCAATGCGATGGACAATGTCAAAGAGGCATTGGAAAAGGCAGAAAACCCTTCTTTTGAACTTCACATCTCACACAGTGGCGGCGCTGTATTTGTAGAGATCGTAAATTCGTGCGAAAGGAAAGAAGGAAATATCCTCAAAACAAAAAAGGCAGACCGGTCGCAGCATGGGATCGGAACTGCCAATATGCGTGATATTGTAAAACAAAATGGGGGCGAGATCGCCTGGCATTATGGCGAAGAGAAGATGCGGGTGGAGATGTCGCTGCTTATCTGAGAGCATTGGATCTGGCGGTAATCTTCTCTACATGATGAAATGCCCAGGCGTGTATGTTTAACTCAATGACTGCGCAGCCGCAGTGTTCACAGTGCTTTGCTCCGAGCGTTGAAATCGGCGCGCCGCAGTTTGGACAGGTTACGGCGAGGGCATCGTCGTAGTCATTTTTCATTTTGTCCACATCCTGCACATAGATGAGATCGGTGTTAAATTTTGTCTGATATTTCATCTGTTTGTTACCTTCCAATATTTTACAACTTTCGTCTTCTATATAATGAAAGCATTCCAGAGAAGTCTGAAACGTAACAATGCATTTTCCGTCTGTTTTGCGATATTGATAAATTTCGGTGCGGTGCAGCCTGACCTGCTCAAAATGTTCGGAGCGTCCTTCGGCACGCAGCATCTCAATATGATTTTCCAATTGCTGTTTTAATTCACGGCTGCCCTCTGTCAGCAGGGAAACATTTTTGGCGGTGATGGCACGCAGAAAGGAAACCAGCACATTATTTGCGCGTTCTTTCATCTCGTTGTATTCAAAATCCGGAAAATCGGCGCTGATCTTCGGCAGCAGAAGGGAAGTCATGGAAGAAACGGACTTCGGTGTCGTCGCATATTCCTGCTTCATCTGCGCCGCTGCCTGCGTGATATCGGGCGTGCCGAACAATGCCTGCGACGTGTCGCGGACTTTTTTGCGGAGGCACAAAAAGGCAATGAAGACAATGCCAAGGATAACAAGGATTAAAATAAGGGCGGTAATTAGTTTCATAACAGATTCCTCTCATTTGTTGTGATAAGGATATAGTATCATTATTGGAGGGGAGTTGCAAGGTGGAAAACAGAAGCGAAAGAATAATGAAGAATGAACACGGTATCTTCCTTCCTTGGCGACATTTACGATGAGGCGTAAACAATTCTGTGTTTTCTGTTGTCGTAAGTTGCTGGGTTTGCTATAATGAATAGCAAGTTAAAGGGGAAATTTCTATTTTTCTCCGGATTCAGAAAAAATAACGAAAACCCAATGAAACAGGGAGGAATCATTATGAAACTACAAAACTGGAAAAGGAAAATATTGGCGACGGCTCTGACGATAGGGGTATTTGTCGGAAGTATTGCTGCAAATGGGACACAGGCTGCGGCTGCGGAGCAGAAGGCAGCAGGGCTGACGCAACTGGCAGAGGTGATCCGCGACAACGGAATGCAGAGAAAGAGTGAGTTTGCGGTTGATTTTAGCGGAACCAAAGAGGAATGGAACTATTTGTTTAATAGTATGTCGTTCTTTTATTATGATATGATCGTTTTAGATGACGCATCGACTTCGGACGATTCGGATTATCTGATCGGAAACATCAATTTTGCGAAAGTGTTTATGAGCGCGTCGGTGGTAGAAGGGAGTGGAAATGGTGAGATTACCTTTACACCGACCTACTTTGAGACAGCAGATGAGACAGAGTATGTCAATACACATACCAAAGAAATTCTTGCAGAACTTGGAACTTCGCGGATGTCCGATTATTCTAAGGTAAAAGCCATTCATGATTATGTCTGCGCACGTATTACATACACAGATGATGTGGACAATGCTTCTTCTGCATACAGTGCGTATGCAAGAGGCGAGGGACTTTGCAACAGTTATGCACTTTGTATGTATAAACTGCTTGTGGAAGCCGGGGTGCCATGCCACTGGATCGGTGGAAGCGCCGGTACCGGAAGAGATTCCGCAGGTCATGCGTGGAACATCGTGAAACTGGGAGATCAATGGTACAATCTGGATGCGACATGGGATGACGCAGATGATGATAACGTAAGTCATGATTACTTTTTGAAAGGAACCACTGATTTTGATGAGGCGGATCCATCGCAGACTCACACGATGGATGAAGAGTATAATTCGAGTGGTTATCTTACCGTTTTTCCAATTGCGGAAACAAAGTATACGGCAAGTGACGAGGAACTGAAGCCGGTGACACCGACGCCGACGGCAGTACCAACCGCAGCACCGGGAACGGTACCAACTGCGTCACCGTCGGAAACTCCAGCAGTCAAACCGTCCGCAGCGCCGGCGGCACAAGAAACAATATCTCCAAGTGTACCAAATAACACTCCGGGAAATAATTTATCAGAGCCCAAAACGACGGTGACCGTGCCGTCACAGGAGCCGGAACAAAAAGAAGACAATGTATCGGAAACACCAAAATACTCGTTTTCTGATATTATCGTAGGAAAATATCCGGCAAAAGGAAAATTTACAATTTCACGTAAAAAAGCAGATGATATCCAGCTTTTGATTGATAATAAAGCAGCAAGAAAGAAAATTGCAAAGATTTCTTATAAGATCACAAGCGGAAAGAAAGTCATCAAGACGAAAAATTATGGAATCCAGAAAGATGGAAAACAGTATTTTTCAAACCTGCGTGTGTTTGGAAAAAAGAAGGGAAAAGCAAAAATCGCAGTTACCGTAAAACTGGTCAATGGTCAGATGAAGAAATACAATTTTACGGTGCGTGTGCGCTAAAGACAGGGGGAAAATAATTGAAAAAGAAAGTAGTATTGTGTGCAGTATTGTTGGGAATGCTGTTTGGTCTGGCCGGCTGTGCGGAAGAGGCCGGTCAGCCGGAAGTGGGAGTGCAGCAGGAAAATTCGGCAGTTTCGGAGGAAGAATTTGCCGGAGATGGTGCGTGGACGATTCTTGTGTATTTGTGCGGAACGGATCTGGAAAGCGGTTATGGTGCAGCGACATTGGATTTGGGAGAAATGCTCGATCGTGACTTTGGTTCCCAGGTTCGCTTTGTCGTACAGACGGGTGGCTGTGCACAGTGGCAGAATGAGATCATTCCGGAAGATGCGATCGTGCGGTATGAGATCGTAAATGGAGATATGCAGGAAATTTCTCGCATGGATCAGGCGAATATGGCGGAAAGCGCCACATTACAGGATTTTGTTACTTTTGGAATGGAAAATTATGGCAATAATAAACTTGGGCTTATTTTATGGGATCACGGTGGCGGAAGCGTTGCCGGTGTATGTCTGGATGAAAACTATGGGACGGACACACTGGATTTGTCTGAAATCCGGCAGGCGCTCGACGGCATTCCGAGAAAGTTCAATTTTATCGGTTACGATGCCTGCCTGATGGGGTCTATTGAAAATGCTAAAATGCTCTCGCCGTTTGCCAATTACATGATCGGTTCCGAAGAGCTGGAGAGCGGCGGTGGCTGGGATTACGCGGCAATTGGTGCTTATTTGCAGCAAAATCCGGGAGCGCCGGCGGCAGATCTAGGAAAAGAAATTTGTGACAGTTTTTACAAAAGCTGTGAAGCTCTCGGGGAAGAAAGCACGGCGACGCTTTCGGTCACGGATCTGTCAAAGATTCAAAAAGTCTGTGATGAATTTAACGCGGTGGCAGAAACCATGAAAGGGAGTACAGAAAATATGGAGGCTTTTGGTGAAATTGCCAAAGGAATCCGAAAAGCGCAGAATTATGGAGGAAATACACCGTCGGAAGGCTACAGCAATATGGTGGATCTTGGCGATATGGCAAAAAATATTGAGGGGACCGTCGATACAAGTGCCTTGCAGGCAGCCATTGCAGAGGCGGTCATTTATCAGGTGAAAGGGGAAAACCGCCAGAATGCCAACGGACTTTCTGTATATTATCCGCTTCAGATCGAGGATGAAGAGGAATTAAAGACATTTGAAACGATCTGCGTCAGCGATCCGTATACCGATTTTATTGGAACGATGGTGTACGGTGCTGCCAATGGTTCAATTGAGGAATATTCCGGAGAAAATGACTGGTCGGCAGCAGATCAGAGTGGTCATGGGCTTGGGCTTGTAACGGCAGACCAGAATCAGATTCAAATTGCCGAAGAACAGCATTTGAACGATGACGGGTATTATACTTTTACGATTGCAGAGGAAAGTCTTCCGAATGTTGCGTCTGTTCAGTACAATTTATATATGAAATTTGACGATGAAACGCCGCTGGTGTATCTGGGAAGTGACAACTGGCTTGATTACGATGACCAGACCGGTGTCGTGACGGACACGTTTCAGGGGTACTGGCCGGCACTTCCGGACGGATCGCTTCTCAGCATGTACGTCGTCGAGGAAAGCGAGGACTATACCATTTTTTCATCTCCGATTGTACTCAATGGCAGGGAGACCAATCTTCGTTTTGCCTATCTGTATGGAGAGACGGAGGACGATGGAGAATGGCTGGTGCTCGGTGCATGGGACGGCATTGATGACGACAGTGGTCAGGCGGATAAAGAAATGACGGAGATTAAAAAAGGAGATGTGATCCGCCCAATCTATGTTGTCGTTGATCAGGAAAGTGGAGATACGACCGAAATCAAAGGAGACAAATACCGGGTAAAGAAAAATTTCAATATTACGGAGCCGAAGCTTCCGGAAGGCGAATATTATTACAGTTTCGGTATTGACGACCTCTATGGTTCTACGAAATATTTGGATTTAATAAGCTTTTGGGTAAATAAAAAAGGAAAAGTAGAACTTTCCTATTGACACCACTCTACAACTGTGGTAAGATGGAATATACAGTACTGTGGTAAATTAGGTTCAGTGACCCTTTACTGATTCATTATAACACAGTTTTGTAAAAAAAACAAGGAGTGAAATCATCAATGGAGAAAAACAGAATACGTCCTGTCAAAGTGGGCAAAGGCGTCAGAATGAGTTACTCAAAGCAAAAAGAAGTTTTGGAGATGCCTAACCTGATTGCGGTTCAGACAGATTCATACAAATGGTTTTTGGAAGAAGGTTTAAATGAAGTTTTTCGTGATATTTCCCCGATTTCAGATTACAACGGAAATCTCAGTCTTGAGTTTGTGGGATTTGAGTTGTGCAAAGATGAGGTGAAATATTCAATTGAAGCCTGCAAAGAACGCGATGCGACATATGCAGCACCTTTAAAAGTAAAGGTAAGACTTCATAATAAAGAGACAGAAGAGATTAGTGAACATGATATTTTCATGGGAGACCTGCCTCTTATGACAGCGACTGGTACGTTTGTTATCAATGGTGCTGAGCGTGTTATTGTAAGCCAGCTGGTTCGTTCTCCGGGAATCTATTATGGTATTGCACATGATAAGATTGGTAAGGAACTGTATTCTGCTACGGTCATTCCAAACCGTGGTGCATGGCTGGAGTATGAGACGGATTCCAACGACATTTTTTATGTACGTGTAGACCGTAACCGTAAAGTGCCGATCACAGTATTGATCCGTGCTCTCGGTGTCGGAACAAATCAGGAGATCCTGGATCTGTTCGGTGAAGAACCAAAAATTATTGCAAGTTTTGCGAAAGACGCTTCTGAAAATTATCAGGATGGTCTTTTGGAATTGTACAAAAAACTGCGTCCGGGCGAACCGCTTTCAGTTGATAGTGCGGAAAGCCTTATTAATAGTATGTTCTTTGATGTGAGAAGATACGATCTGGCAAAAGTAGGACGTTATAAATTTAATAAGAAACTTGCATTCCGCAATCGTATCGCCGGTTTTGCTTTGGCCGAAGATGCAATTGATATGGAAAGCGGTGAAGTAATTGCCGAGGCCGGTGTTCCTTTAACAGAGGAAAAAGCGGCTGAAATCCAGAACAGAGCGATTCCTTACGTTGTTGTTCAGACGGAAGAGCATGTCGCTAAAGTTCTCTCCAATATGATGGTTGATTTGAACGCATTTTTACCAAATGCAGATAAAAAAGAATTGGGTGTGACAGAAGATGTTTATTATCCAGCACTGAAAGCAATCCTGGATGAGTACACTTCAGAAGAAGAAATTTATGAGGCAATCAAGAAGAACATAGCGGAATTGATTCCAAAACATATTACAAAGGAAGATATTTTCGCTTCAATCAATTACAATATGCATCTCGAGTATGGTATTGGAAATGACGATGATATCGACCATTTGGGCAACCGTCGTATCCGTGCTGTCGGAGAATTGCTTCAGAACCAGTACCGTATCGGTTTGTCCCGTATGGAACGTGTGGTTCGTGAACGTATGACGACGCAGGATGTAGAGACAATTTCTGCACAGTCGCTCATCAACATCAAACCTGTGACTGCAGCTGTCAAAGAGTTCTTTGGAAGCTCCCAGTTGTCACAGTTTATGGATCAGAACAACCCATTGTCCGAATTGACGCATAAGAGACGTCTTTCCGCCCTTGGTCCTGGTGGTCTTTCCCGAGATCGTGCCGGATTCGAAGTCCGAGACGTTCACTATTCCCACTATGGAAGAATGTGTCCGATCGAGACTCCCGAGGGTCCTAACATCGGTTTGATCAACTCGCTGGCATCTTATGCCCGCATTAATGAGTATGGATTTGTAGAGGCTCCATACCGCAAAGTAGACAAGACGGATCCGGATAATCCAATTGTAACGGACGAAGTCGTTTACATGACAGCAGACGAAGAAGACCGTTATCATGTGGCTCAGGCAAATGAGGCATTGGATGAAGAAGGACATTTTGTACGTAAGAACATTTCCGGTCGTTTCCGTGAAGAAACTTCCGAATTTGAAAGAAATAAAATTGATTTCATGGATGTATCGCCGAAGATGGTATTCTCGGTAGCGACAGCCATGATCCCATTCCTCGAAAACGACGATGCAAACCGTGCGCTGATGGGATCCAACATGCAGCGTCAGGCAGTGCCGCTTTTGGTGACAGAAGCACCGGTTGTTGGTACAGGTATGGAAATGAAAGCCGCTGTCGATTCAGGTAACTGTGTCGTGGCAAAAGAAGGCGGTGTGGTAGAACGCTCCGAGTCCAACCGCATTATTATTAAAAAAGCGGATGGAAACCGCGATGAGTATAAACTTGCGAAGTTTGTGCGAAGCAACCAGGGTACTTGTATGAACCAGCGCCCAATTGTAACAAAAGGCGATGTGATCGAAAAAGGACAGGTTATCGCAGATGGACCTTCTACTTCCGGCGGAGAGATTGCTCTTGGTAAAAACCCTCTGATCGGATTCATGACATGGGAAGGTTATAACTACGAGGATGCCGTTCTTCTTAGTGAAAGACTGGTACAGGAAGATGTATATACTTCCGTTCATATTACAGAATACGAAACCGAAGCCAGAGATACCAAACTCGGTCCGGAAGAGATTACCCGCGACGTGCCTGGTGTCGGCGATGACGCGCTCAAAGATCTGAATGAGCAGGGTATCATCCGTATCGGTGCAGAGGTTCGTGCCGGCGATATTCTTGTCGGAAAAGTAACACCAAAGGGAGAAACCGAACTGACAGCTGAGGAAAGACTTCTTCGTGCGATCTTCGGTGAAAAAGCACGTGAAGTAAGAGATACCTCTCTTCGTGTTCCTCATGGTGAATTTGGTATTGTCGTAGATGCGAAAGTATTTACGAGAGAAAACGGAGATGAACTTTCTCCGGGAGTAAATAAAACCGTGCGTATTTACATCGCACAGAAGAGAAAGATCCAGGTAGGAGATAAGATGGCTGGTCGTCATGGTAACAAGGGTGTCGTTTCCCGTGTACTTCCGGTAGAAGACATGCCATTCCTTCCAAACGGACGTCCTCTTGATATCGTATTGAACCCTCTGGGCGTGCCTTCCCGTATGAACATCGGACAGGTGCTCGAGATTCACTTGAGTCTGGCAGCAAAAGCCCTCGGTTTCAACGTAGCGACACCGGTATTTGATGGCGCAAACGAAGTTGATATTATGGATACTTTGAAACTTGCCAATGATTATGTCAATACTCCATTGGATGAGTTCGAAGCAAAATATAAAGATGTTCTGGATCCGGAAGTGATGCAGTACCTTCTGGAAAATGAAGAATACCGCAAAGAATGGGCGGGCGTACCAATCAAAGAAGATGGAAAAGTCCAGCTTCGTGACGGACGTACCGGTGAGTTCTTTGATGGAGAAGTAACGATTGGATTCATGCACTACCTGAAACTCCACCATTTGGTTGACGATAAGATCCATGCCCGTTCAACCGGTCCTTACTCTCTTGTAACACAGCAGCCTTTGGGTGGTAAAGCCCAGTTCGGTGGACAGCGTTTTGGAGAGATGGAGGTATGGGCACTTGAGGCTTATGGTGCTGCTTATACACTTCAGGAAATCCTTACTGTAAAATCCGATGATGTGGTCGGTCGTGTGAAGACATACGAAGCAATCATCAAAGGTGACAATATTTCTGAACCGGGAATACCTGAGTCCTTTAAGGTATTGCTGAAAGAGTTACAGTCTCTTGCACTGGATGTAGCGGTTCTCGATGAAAACGGCGAAGAGATCCAGATGACAGAGTCTGTGGAAGAAGTAAATGTGGAAGATATGTCAGGATTGATGGAAGGCGACCGATTCGAACTCGAAGAAGAGTCCTTTGAAGATGCCGGATTCCGTGAGGCTGAATTGTCAGAGATTGATGACGACAGCAGCATTGGCATTTCCGAAGATGAATAAATAATTGCAGGTAAATACATCATGTTATAGAAAGGACGATAAGAATGCCACAGGTAAGCGATGTAATTCAGGAAACATTAACATATGACAAAATTAAGATCAAACTGGCATCTCCGGACAAGATCCGTGAGTGGTCCCGTGGAGAGGTAAAAAAGCCGGAAACGATCAACTACAGAACATTGAAACCGGAAAAGGACGGTTTGTTCTGTGAAAAGATTTTTGGACCAAGCAAAGACTGGGAATGTCATTGTGGAAAATATAAAAAAGTTCGTTATAAAGGTGTTGTCTGCGATCGATGCGGCGTTGAGGTTACCAAATCCAGCGTACGTAGAGAGCGTATGGGACACATTGAACTGGCAGCGCCGGTTTCCCACATCTGGTATTTTAAAGGGATTCCGAGCCGTATGGGACTGATCCTTGATATCTCTCCAAAGGTATTGGAGAAAGTTCTGTACTTTGCAGCATATATCGTATTGGAGTCCGATACGAAAGAAATTCAGGTAAAACAGGTTCTCTCTGAGAGAGAATATCAGAAAGCCAAAGAAGATTTTGGTGATACATTCCGTGTAGGTATGGGTGCAGAATCCATTCAGGAGTTGTTACAGAGAATTGACTTGGACAAAGAGTCCAAAGAACTCAAAGCAGAGTTGAAGGCTTCTACAGGCCAGAAACGTGCTCGTATCATCAAGAGACTCGAAGTAATTGAAGCATTCCGCGAGTCCGGTAACAATCCGGACTGGATGATTTTGACAGTGATCCCGGTTATCCCACCGGATCTTCGTCCAATGGTACAGCTCGACGGTGGTCGTTTTGCAACATCTGATATGAATGATCTGTATCGCCGAATCATCAACCGTAACAACCGTTTGAAGAGACTTCTGGAGCTTGGCGCACCGGATATCATCGTACGCAATGAAAAACGTATGCTTCAGGAAGCGGTAGATGCTTTGATCGACAATGGACGCCGTGGTCGTCCGGTAACCGGTCCTGGTAACCGTGCTCTGAAATCCCTTTCCGATATGCTGAAAGGTAAACAGGGACGTTTCCGTCAGAACCTGCTCGGAAAACGTGTTGACTATTCAGGACGTTCCGTTATCGTTGTAGGTCCGGAACTTAAGATTTATCAGTGTGGTCTTCCAAAAGAAATGGCAATCGAACTGTTTAAGCCATTTGTTATGAAAGAACTTGTAGCAAACGGAACCGCACATAATATTAAAAATGCGAAGAAAATGGTAGAGAAGCTGGAGCCTGCTGTATGGGATATCTTAGAGCAGGTTATCAAAGAGCATCCGGTTATGTTGAACCGTGCTCCTACACTTCACCGTCTGGGTATCCAGGCATTTGAGCCTACACTTGTAGAAGGTAAAGCAATCAAACTTCATCCATTGGTATGTACTGCGTTTAACGCGGACTTCGATGGTGACCAGATGGCTGTGCATCTTCCGCTTTCCGTAGAGGCTCAGGCAGAGTGCCGTTTCCTTCTGCTTTCACCAAACAACCTTTTGAAACCATCCGATGGTGGTCCGGTAGCCGTACCTTCTCAGGATATGGTCCTTGGTATCTATTACCTGACACAGGAGCGTCCGGGTGCAAAAGGCGAAGGAAAAGCATTTAAGAACATGAACGAAGCAATCATTGCTTACGAAAATCATGAGATTACCCTGCATGCAAAGATTAAAGTAAAATGTCAGGGAATCAATAAAAACGGTGAAATGGAATCCCGTATCATTGAGTCCACACTGGGACGTTTCATTTTCAATGAAATCATCAGCCAGGACTTGGGATTCGTAGACCGAAGCAAGGATGAGAATTTCCTTAAATTGGAAATTGATTTCCATGTAGGAAAGAAACAGCTGAAACAGATCCTTGAGAAATGTATCAATAATCATGGTGCTACAAAGACAGCAGAGACTTTGGATGCGATTAAGTCTCTTGGTTACAAATATTCTACAAGAGCAGCGATGACGGTATCTATTTCCGATATGGAAGTGCCGGCGGCGAAGAAAGAGATTCTTGCAGAAGCAGAAAGCACAATTGAAAATATTTCCAGAAACTTCCGTCGTGGTCTTTTGACTGAGGAAGAGCGTTACAAAGCTGTTATTGAGACCTGGAAAGAGGCCGATGATGAAATCACAGAGGCACTGCTTACCGGGCTTGACAAATATAACAACATCTTTATGATGGCGGATTCCGGAGCCCGTGGTTCTGACAAACAGATTAAACAGCTTGCCGGAATGCGTGGATTGATGGCAGATACATCCGGTCGTACGATCGAACTGCCAATCAAATCAAACTTCCGTGAAGGACTTGACGTACTGGAGTACTTCATTTCCGCACATGGTGCTCGTAAGGGACTTTCCGATACAGCACTTCGTACAGCCGATTCCGGATACCTGACTCGTCGTCTGGTAGATGTATCACAGGATCTTATCATCCGTGAGACAGACTGTTGTGAAGGAAAAGACGAGATTCCGGGTATGTGGATCAGTGCATTCATGGATGGAAAAGAAGTCATCGAGACTTTGGAAGAGCGTATTACAGGCCGTTATGCCTGCGATGATATGTATGATGATGAAGGCGAGCTGATCGTAAAGGCAAATCATATGATTACACCAAAACGTGCTGCCCGCATCGTAAATACGAAAGCAATTATTGATGCCGGAGATGCTGCCAAGATTAAGATTCGTACGATCCTGACATGTAAATCTCATGTTGGTATCTGTGCAAAATGTTACGGATCGAACATGGCAACCGGTGAGCCGGTACAGGTTGGTGAAGCAGTTGGTATCATCGCTGCCCAGTCAATCGGTGAACCTGGTACACAGCTTACCATGCGTACATTCCATACCGGTGGTGTAGCCGGAGACGATATTACACAGGGTCTTCCTCGTGTCGAGGAGCTTTTCGAGGCAAGAAAGCCAAAAGGTCTTGCTATCATTTCCGAATTTGGTGGAAAAGTTACTCTTCGTGATACGAAGAAGAAACGTGAAGTTATCATTACCGATGAAGAAAATGGCCAGACAAAGGCGTACCTGATTCCATACGGATCCCGTATCAAAGTAATGGACGGTCAGGTGCTTGAGGCCGGTGACGAGTTGACCGAAGGTAGTGTCAACCCACATGATATCCTGAAGATCAAAGGCGTACGTGCCGTACAGGATTACATGCTTCGTGAAGTACAGCGTGTATATCGTCTGCAGGGTGTAGAAATCAACGATAAGCATATCGAGGTAATTGTCCGCCAGATGCTGAAGAAAGTCCGCATCGAGAACAATGGTGATTCTGACTTCCTTCCGGGAACAATGGTTGACACCCTTGAATACGAAGATACAGTAGAAGCACTTGCCGCAGAGGGCAAAGAGGTACCAGAAGGCAAACAGATCATTCTGGGTATCACAAAAGCATCTCTTGCAACAAATTCCTTCCTCTCCGCAGCTTCCTTCCAGGAGACGACAAAAGTTCTTACGGATGCAGCGATTAAAGGAAAGATCGATCCATTGATCGGTTTGAAGGAAAATGTTATCCTTGGTAAACTGATCCCAGCCGGAACTGGTATGAAGCGCTACCGCAATATCAGCCTTCACAGTGATCTGGTTGACAGTCTTGAGCCACCGGAACCAGTGGAAGAACTGGAAGAGCCAGAGGCAGAGAAAGACGAAAAAGGAAAGAAGGGCAAAGGAAGAAAGTCCGCAAAGGATGAGGAAATGACAGACATTGTGGACGATGATGAACTTCTTATGATGGATGAAGATGAGGACGAGGAGACTCTTGATATCGCCGAAGATGATTTCGATGAGGAATTTGATCCGGTGGAAGAGTAGTCACAGACATCTTCCTTTGTAGGAACGAATTTCTTTGAAGGAGAATGCTTACTTTTTCTTTCGAAGAAGCTAAATTGACACTAAGTGCATAAAACTTGATGTTTCATAAAATAAAAAAGCTCCGGCCGCAGAAATGCAGCCGGGCTTTTTCTATTCTATGAAACTTGCGCTAATTGCAATCTATATGTACAAATTAAAACTTTATTTTTCGCCTAAAAACTGTAAACTTGAATTTTTAGGTACGCGGATACCGCTCATCTTTAGGTTGGTATCTCCTTTCAGCTGGATGGTAAGATCCACGCCTTCACCAAGTTCCAGCCAAGGCATACATTTTTCGGTGGAAAAATGAGTGGTGTTCAGGATCAGTGTACCGTGGAAGCCATCCTCAAACCAGATGCGGAGGTTGGATTGAAAACCGGTGGCACCGATCAGTTCAATCGGGTGATCTTTTCCTGCCTGCTGGGCGATATGAATATCCGTGTATTTGCCAAGTGCCATCTGAACCAGTGAAATGGACTGCGGTTTGTCAACAATATAGTCTTTGCGGACCATAGAAGATGAACGGTTTTTGTTGTATTCCAGAATCTCAATCTGGATGTGAGGGTCAATCTGCTCCAATGGTTCCGGATTAGGACGCGCTGTATAGTAACCCTGAATCAAATCCACGCCAAGGCGGATTACTTCTTTCAGCTCTTCCGATGTTTCAATTCCTTCTGCAAGAGTTAAAATATTATTGTCATGTGCAAAGTCAATGATATCCTTTACAAAATGCTGTTTCTGAGGATTGTTTTGAATCTCTTCCATCAGCATACGGTCAATTTTTACATATTTTGGCATATAGCGAAGCAGGTTATTTACATTCGAATATCCCGAGCCGTAATCGTCAATTGCCGTCTCAACTTTAAGTTTTGCATAAGACTGCTTGATGTCAGAAAGACATTTATTGTCCAGTTCTTCCTGTTCTGTAAGTTCTACAACAACCTGTCCGCGGTGTTCATTTAACTGCTGGTGAAAGCGGTCTTTGTCCGAATCCACTAACTGCGCACCCGGAATACTGTTGATAAAAGTCTTCTTGCCGGCAAATTTCTGCGGATGTTCCTCCATGTAATGAAGTACATTAAACAGTGTAGCCTTTTCTACGTCGTATAGACGGCCGAGACGTTTGGCACTCGTTAAAATGTCAAGCGGAGAAATTTTCTGTTCCGTGTTGGCGCGCATCAATGCCTCATAAGAGAAAATCTTACCGGTTCGGGCATCTACAATTGGTTGGAAATAATATACAAATTTGTTGTCATCAAGCAGCTCTTTCACCGCCAGATCCTGTTCTTTGTCTTCTTCAGACAAATGGGAAGAGGGATCCAGCTGTTGCATTTCCTGTAATTTTTTTCCGTTTTTCTCGCTGATCGTATCATTGATCAACTGCTCAACGGAATGAATCTGTCCAATTGATTCGGATTTACAGTCGTAGCAGATATGTATCTGGAAAGAATCTTTATTTCCCTGGTTAAAAATACTTATTTTATTCAATAATGCACTCATAAATTCGTCGGCACGATGTGCATTTTTGTCAGAAAGGATGGAACAGATGATGAAATCATCATTTCCCGTGCGTGCGCAGATTTCATCCGAAAACGCACATTCCTGAATCAGATGCGACAGGGCTGTGATCGCAAAATCGCCTTCCGTGCGTCCATAGCCGGCATTGATATCTTTTAAACCACTGAGATCGATCGAAGTAATCGAAAGAATATCATGGGCATGAACGGATTCAGCAATCAGCTGTTTCGTCTGCGTGATCAGACCGCGGTAATTGTAAAGACCGGTCAGTGAGTCACGGATCTGTGCCGACTCCATATCCTTTAACAGCTGGCGTAAAATGTCCTGTCGATAAAAAGATTCCATTCCCTGCATGACACTATGCAGCCACAAGCGGTAACTTTCATCGTAAACGCGCGGTTCATCGCCATAACTGATAACTGCATAACCAAAGCACTGGTCATCAAAATGAAGCGGCGTGAAAATATAAGCGGCTGGCTTTTCATGTTCTTCATGCAGTTCCGGTAAAATCAATTTTGTATCAAAGGAATTCGAAAAATCAATATGATTTTCTACTCCGCAGGTTTTGTTGCAGTGAACAACCGGATACATGCGGTCGGAGTAGCCAAAGCGGATTGCACCGTCGCCAATCATTTTCGAAGCATGATTCCAATTTTCGTTCAGACAGATGTGAAAACTGTCATAATTTCCCAATTGGTATGTATATTGAAAAACAATATTAAAAAAGTCGTGATAAGAATGCTGGGATAGCAAATCTTCCATCAAATGATTAAAACAGGAATAATAACTGTCGGAAGAAAGTTTTGTTTCCCATTGGTCGCGGAGTGGCGACAGCAGACTGAGATTGTCTGTCGAACAGCCACAGCTTCCGCCTATCCAGAGGTCGGTTTCCGGTACATATTCCGGAAGAGGCTTTCCGTTTAGGGAAGCGTCAATCCACTGGAGACTGTATTTTCCGCAGGACTTCGCCGGAATTTCCGCAGAAGTCAGGGGAACCGGACTGTAACGTCCATCCTGAATAGAGTCATAACCGATGACAGCAATGTCGTCGGGAACTTTGATACCATGTTCAGAAAGTGCTGAACATACTCCAATCGCCATACAATCATTGGCACAGGCAATTGCCTCCGGAAGTTTCTCGCGTTCTAAAAGCATCTGTTCAACCATTTGGTTACCACTCGTATACCAGTAATCTCCGTGATAGATATTTTCTTCCAGAACCGGAAGACCATGCGCTTCCATGCCTTCTTTGTATCCGCGGAGACGCTGAATGGAGTGAATATGTGTTTCGCGTCCATTTAAAAAAACAATATCTTTATAATGATGCACTTCGATCAAATGATCCATCAAACGGCGGATCGGAGTGCAGTGATCATTCATAACAGATGGAAAATACGGACTCTTCTGATCGATAACCAGAACCGGCCCGTCAAATGCATCGTGAATTTTCTTTTGGATTGAATCCGAAAGCCCGGTAGTCTGAAGGGTATCCAAAAGAATGACAATGGCATCCAGCATGTCATAGTTGATCAATTCATAGATATTTGACTCCCCTAATTCACGAAGATTTGTCTGCTGATATTTTACATACATTGAAAAAATCAAGACATCATAATCAGAGGCAAATGCTTCCTGCAAAAAACCCTGCATAAAATGATTTTGTGTTGTTTCATCTGCTTGCGCCAGTAAGACGCCAATCCTTTTCCTCGTCATAAAAATCTCTCCAATATGATGCTAATATGTATAATGTCTCAAGAATATTATATACGGTCTCCAACTTTTTTTCAATCCTAAACACATAAACAATCGGTAAAGAAACAGTAAAGTCCTGAATCCTAACAAAATAATAATGCTTGACAGAGTGGTTTATAAATGATAAACTAGGTTTATAAAAAGTAGACCGATATTGAGAAAGAAACTGTAGATCGAAAGGAGAAAGAGAATGAGACAAAGTATTTTATCGGAAAGTGAAATGGCATTTGCGGAGATTGTGTGGGAAAATGCGCCGATCCGGTCGGGGGAACTTGTGAAATTATGTGAAGAGCGCCTGGGTTGGAAAAAATCGACGACGTATACTGTACTTCGAAATCTCTGTCAAGCGGGTATTTTCGAAAATGAAAATGCGGTTGTCGAGGTAAGGCAGACGAAAGAGGAATATCTGGCGAGTGAGAGTACGCAGATTGTCGAGAATCGTTTTGAGGGATCCATCTCTAAATTTGTCACTGCGTTTACCGGCAAAAAGAAATTGAGTAAAAAACAGATCGAAGAATTGAAGCGTATTATCGAGGAAAACGAATAAGGAGGAAGGCCGATGAAAGAATGGATTGGGGAATTGTTCGGTGTACTTGGTACGAATGCATGGATCTCACACCTTTGGGATACGTGCGTCATGACAAGTGTGGTGATTCTGTTTTTACTTTTGATTCGTCCGCTGCTGAAGCGTCTGCCGCGTAGTGTGGCATATGTACTTTGGATCGTTGTGGCGGCGCAGATTTTGTGCCCGGTTTCAATTCAAGGCATTTACCGGGCGCTTCCCAGACAGGTGTCGGAGCAGGTCTACGAGGGAAAACAGGTATTAAAAATGGAAGAAATTTCCAATTCTTTGCGAGAGGCGAAACTGGCTGTCGGAAGGCAGGAAAAACAGACGACAGGGAAGGGAGAGCCGGTAAAGAACGAAGAATCGGTACAGGAAGCAGGACAGACTGTGGCTGCAAAAGAAGTCCGGCACACAAAGCCGGTATTTACAGCGGCGCAGGGAGTTCTTGGCGTCTGGACGCTGGGGGTTACGGCGTGTGTGCTTCTGCTGATCGTATCCTTGGTGCGGAACAAACGGCGTTTTGCGGATGCTATCCTGTGGAAAGATAATATTTATCTACATGAAGCGGTGGAAAATTCGTTTGTCGGCGGTATTATTGTGCCGAAGATCTACCTTTCGTCGAAACTGCGTGGAGAAGAGTGCGAAAGGGAGCGGGAATTGATCCTCTGTCATGAAAGAGTGCACATAAAGCGGCGTGATTATCTGATAAAGATTGTATGTTTTCTGGCATTTTCGGTACTTTGGTTCAATCCGCTCTGCTGGGCAGCGTATCATTTCTTCGTGCTTGACATGGAAGTGTCGTGTGACGAAGCGGTCATACGCAGACTTGGTGTGCAGGCGAGGAAAGAATACTCGTATCTTCTTCTCACGATGGCAGACAAGGGACGGCATGGCTGGTTCCAGGAACCGGCGTTCAGCATCCGTTCGGTAAAAGAGCGCATTGTGCGCGTGATGCGGTATGAAAAGCCAAAGCGCTTCATCAGCGTGGTATCGGTTGTGATCGTACTGCTTTGCAGCTGTGGGATTGCTTCGCAGCCGGAGACGGTGAAAAATCTTGTCAGCAAGGGCGAAGAAGATGCCGAAGTTACGGAATTTAAGGAGGAAGTTGTTGACCAGACACAGGAATTTACCGAATTTTCCCAAGGCGGCAGGCTGAACGTATACGAGTATTGTGAAAATGTCGATGACGAAGGCACGTATTACAAACTTGCGGCATTGATGGATCAGCAGAAATTTGAAAAATTTATCAAACTGAAACGGGTGGACGGTATCTGGAAAGAAGAAGACGTTCCGTGGAATCAGGCGCTGCTGGATTATATGAAAAAACTGGATAAATACTGGTATCCGTATATCAGTATTTTAGAGGGCGAGGACGGTCAGATCTATGTGGCACTGGAAAAATGGAGTGCGCCTTATGATGTGCAGGACTCAAAAGGCGAGAATTATGTCGTAGAAGATCGTTTGCTTCGTTACAACGCGGATAATGATCAGCTCATCAAGGTGAAAATTCCGCAGATATCAGCAAAAAAAGCGTATGGAAGAGAGGAGCAAAAGGGGATTGCCTCCAACCGTTATCTGGCGGCAGGTGACAATAAGGTGCTTGTCGTCACGGCGGAAAAACTGTTTGGCTGGTATGATCTGACGACGGGAGAATGTATCAATCCAATGGAGGATCTGTGCAAAGAATGCCGGATGACGACTACCATCGCAAAGGGAGATGGCGTGATCGCATTGACATCCCAGCAAAACGGAAAAACGATTGACATCAATGTGTATGATATGGACAGCGGAAAACTGGAGTATACGATTCCGACAGAAGTGGATATCAATGACTGGAAGAAAATGCAGGAAAATCTTCTTAACTTCTATCAGCTTGACATCCGCAATGATACCATTTATTTTCTGACTCCTGACGGCGTGGACAAGGCAGAGATCGGAGAAGAAAAATGGAGTAAACTTATGGATCCGGAAACATCGCATGAATTTTATTTTTCGGAAAGCGATATGGCGACAGATGGCTTTATCGTAATCAGTGATTCCGAGTTTTATATTGATATGTATAAATTAAAGACAGGTTCTGAGGTCACACCGCAATGTTGCCGCTATACAAAAATAGGAAAATAGGGTATAATAAAACATAAGAGAACGCAGCGAAAAAGAAAGCGAGGGTGATTATGTCATTTAGTATTTTAGGAAAAGTCCGGGAGGCGGAGGAAGAACGGCAGGAATTTTATGATGACCTCAATCTGACGCAGTGGATCGAGGAGATCAATGCGCAGCTTGGCATCTACGATCTGCGGGAGTTTTTCCGGCAGATGCCGGATGGAAAAGAAGAGATTCAATATCGTCAGGATGTGTTTCGGGAAATCGATGAAGAAATGGAAAATAAACTTACAGATTTTGTAAATTCGATCCGGCGGGCGCAGGAAAATGAAGCCTACATAAATTCGGAAACGGGAGAGCAGATCACGGACGAACTCAGTAAGGCGCATTGGAAACTGGAAGTGGCGGTAATGTATTTTACGGCGGTGGATGAACTGATCGCATTTTTGGAAAACCGGGACTGCAAGGCGCGCGGCTGGCAGCAGTTTTTGGAGATGTGCAAAGCCGAGATGCAGAAGCCGGAGGTGAAAGCATATCATGATGCGGCGCTTTCGACCAGTGAGGAACTGGGAAAACTGCGTTATAGTCTGCGGCTTGAGGGAGATCATATTGCCATCCTTCCTTCGGTGGTGGAAGACGATTATGTAAAGGATTTGTGTGAAAAATATCCGCAGATGATACAACATCCCGGAAAGATGGGAAACCTTTTGCCGGGAGGGAAAGCGGGTACTCCGCTCGAACAGCGAATTTTTAAATATTTGCAGAAAAAGTTTCCAAAACCGTTTAAAAAACTGGATGAATTTGGCAAACTTGAGCCACGCATTTATCAGACGGGGGTTATGCAGTTTCACAAGGAAATTTGTGTATATCTCTCGATCCTTAAATTTCAGCACCATATGGAATATTTTCATTATGATTTCTGTATGCCGTCCTTTTCGGATACGGTATTTGAGGTGACCGGCGGCTATGATCTTGCGCTGGCATTGAAAAACCAGAAAGAGGGAAAAGAGACGGTTGCGAACGATTATTATTATCGGGGAAAAGAGCGCTTTTTTGTTATAACGGGACCAAATCAAGGGGGAAAGACGACGTTTGCGAGGGCGGCAGGGCAGCTTGTATATTTTTCCCTGATGGGATTTCCGGTGCCGGCAAAGCAGGCAGAACTTCCGCTTTTTGACGGATTGTTGACGCATTTTTCCGTAGAAGAGAGTATGCAGAGCGGCCGCGGTAAACTGAAGGAAGAACTGGTGCGTCTGTCCGGAATGATGCACGCGGAGAAGCGGAATGTATTTGTTATCATCAATGAACTTTTCACGTCGGCGGCGACGTACGATGCGTATCATATGGGACGACGTGTGATCGACCATTTTCTTGCCCGTGACTGCTACGGGATTTATGTCACACACATTGAAGAACTTGCGGAGGAAAATGAGCAGATCGTCAGTCAGGTGGCATCCCTGATCGAGGGAAATGTTAAAGTGCGGACGTTTAAGATCCGCCGGAAGAAAGCAGAGGGCAAAGGCTATGTTGAGCCGATTGTGGAAAAATATGGATTGACATACGCGGAGATAAAAAGGAGGATTCATCATGTTTGACGTAGCACTTTTATATCCGGAAAAACAGCAGGGAGCGGCAAAACGTTATGGGATGCCGCAGGATATGAGCAAGGATTTGAATCTTCCGGTGATTCTTCGGGCAATGGCAAAAGAGGATGAGGAAATATTTACCAATTGTCAGCGCGTGCTTTTGTGCCCGGTTACGGATGAAACGACGCTTCGTTTCCGGCAGCAGATGGTGTCAGATGCTGTGGCGCATCCCGAATTTTACGAAGAAATGTACCGTATCGCGAAAGAGGCGATGCAGGAGATCCATAAATATACGTCTAAAAAGACGAGCAATAAGGTTGTGCAGATCACGGAGTCTTTGGAACTGCTTCGGATCCTGTTAAAATATCTGAGTTATCTGAAAGAACATCTGCGGAGTGAACAGGCAGAAAAAGCAGATGGCATGTATCTGTTTACGACGAAATTCCGGCAATATTTTACGGATGAGTTTGCCCAAGATCTCGAACACCATATCGATGATATGTCGGTGCTGATGCAGGGGGGCAGACTGATCTTTACAGCTGGTGTGGCGGGTGGACTGAAATGCGGCGACGCGATGGTAAACCGCCTTGATCCGACGGATTACCGGAAAATGGGAAAATTTCGGAGAACACTGCGGTGGCTTGTCCTTCATCTGGCATCGCCGGAGGCGGTTTTTCTTAATCAGGAAGCGCTAAAGCAGGATGCCATCCGGATGGAGGAAAATGGACTGCTGTATACGCAGGAAATTTACCGCGCCTTTTTGTATCAGTTTCAGGAGTTTTTCAGTCAGTTACAGATTCAGGTCGGTTTTTATGTCGGCTGTGCAAATCTTGGACGGAGCCTGCACAATCTAAAGATGAAAACGTGTTATCCGCGGGTGAACCGCGAAAAAGGATACATTGAATACCAGCATTTGTATGAGTTAGGACTTGCCCTTGATACCCTTAAAAATCCGGTGGACAATTCGATCACGGATTCCTGCCATCTCCATGTGATCAGTGGGGCAAACCAAGGTGGAAAATCGACCTTTTTGCGAAGTGTCGGGATTGCCCAGGTAATGATGCAGGCGGGAATGTTTGTCCCGGCGACGTATTTTGAAAGTCCGCTGTATGATAATATTTTGACACATTTTACCAGACGTGAGGACAGCAGCATGAACAGTGGGCGGCTGGACGAAGAGATGAAGCGTGTGAACCGCATCGTGGATATGGTGACGGATCACAGTCTGATCTTCTTCAATGAGTCGTTTTCCAGCACAACGGAAAAAGAGGGAAGCCAGATCGCAGAGCATATTATCCAGGCGATGTATGACAGCGGTGTGAGTGTATTTATGGTGACTCACCTTTTTGCCTTTGCCAGTCAGATGTATGTGAAAAATCTTTCGGGAGCAAGGTTTTTGAGCGCCGAGCGAAAGGAAGATGGCACGCGTACCTTTAAAATGATCGATCATGAGCCGACCGAGACAAGTTATGGATTGGATCTGTACGCAGAGATCATAGAAAGAAAAGAGTAAAAGAAAGGGATGCCCTCATCAAGAGAGCATCCCTTTTATGACGATGCGCTTTGCGGCACACATTGTAAATTAATTTAATTTCTTTGCCAAGGCATTCCACTTATCATTTCCCAGTTTTTTCGTTACGGTAAGACTGGTGTCCAGATCGTAATTTGCATCGGAAAGGGAAACAGATCCGCTGCCGTGAAGCGCTTTGACATAATCTTTTGCGCTGGTTCCAAGTTTGATAAATTCTTCATCGGATACGTCGCCGGAACGTTCGGCAAGTGCTTCAATTTTTGCTCCGGTAACAAACATTTCCTTTGCAGTGTCTTTGTTTGATTTGGTGATTCCGTCTTTAATCACTTTATAGTCCTTGCGGATGGTGTCAGCAAGAGATTTCAAGGTGCTTACGGAAATGGAATCCGCACCCGTTATCTCATTTTTGGCATCCACTGCGGCATCTTCATATTCATCGGACACTTCATCCCATGGGATGGCAACCGATGTGGATTTTTCCTCCGAATCGTCGGAAGAAGTATCCTGTGAATCCGAAGAAGTATCTGTCTGTGAACTGTCTGAGGATGTTGTGTCTGCTGATGCCTGAGTGTCTTGTGTATTATCTGAGGAACATCCTGCAAGCAGTGCTGCGGCAAAAATGCTGACAGCACATAATGATAAAAAGCGTTTTAACTTCATACTTGCTCCTCCTTATTTTTATAATAGTTCTTTTTAATAGTATATTGCTTTAGTTATATAGAGAATACCATATTTGAAAGGAAAATGCAAATGAAAAGCCGAAAATTTATGGAAAATTGAGAAAATACATGGTATAATGAAGCATGCTGAGGCATGCGCAGGTCATCAAGCTTCGCTTGGTGACATGATATAATGAAGCATACTGAGGTATGCGCAGGTCATCAAGCTTCGCTTGGTGACAAGATATAATGAACAAAAAGAGAAAAAACAAAAGAGACGAGAAGGTAGAACAAATGGAAAAAAAGACCATCAAACATGCTTTTTATAAATCAATACCTATTCTGTGCAGCTATGTGTTTATGAGTATTGCTTATGGAATGATGATGCAGAAATCCGGTTTTGCGTGGTACATCTCGCTGGTGGCAAGTGCAGCGGTGTATACCGGCGCATTTCAGTTTGTGCTCATTACTTTTTTGAGCAGCGGTGCGTCTTTGATCACGGTGGCGCTCACGGCATTTTTGATGAACAGCCGCCAGAGTTTTTACAGTCTATCGTATCTTGACGACTTCAATGAGATGAAACACCGCAAATGGTACATGGTTCAGACATTGACCGATGAAACCTATGCGGTCAACAGTACCCTGCATCTTCCGCGCAAAGAAAAGCAGGATACGATGTTTTTTATTGCCCTTTTCAGTCATCTCTACTGGATTTTTGGAAGCATTGTCGGGGGCGTGCTCGGACAGCTCATTCCGTTTCAGCTGGAGGGAATTGATTTTTGTATGACAGCGCTTTTTATCATTATTTTTATCGATCAATGGGAAAATTCCAAGGATCACAGACCGGCGATGACCGGAATGCTGATCGGAATTGCCTGCCTGTTTCTGTTTGGAAAATCGAATTTTATGCTGCCTGCACTTTTGGCAACTTCTGCGGTGCTTTTGCTATTTCAGGCGAAAGAAGGTGGCAGACATGAGTAATGTGTGGCTGATGATCGGACTTGGTGCTGCGATTACATTTTTTCTGCGTGCCTTTCCGTTTTTGCTCTTTCATGGCGAGCGGAAAATTCCTTCCTGGCTGGAAAAACTTGGGAAAAATCTGCCGCCGGCAATCATGGCAGTTCTGGTCGTTTACTGCCTGAAGGACGTGCGCGGAAATTTTACCCAGACCGGAATCTGGCAGCTTGCCGCCGGACTGGTCGTTGCAGTAACTTACAAATGGAAGCACAATACACTATTTAGTATACTGATCGGAACGATGGTATATATGGTTTTGTTGTGGGTGACGTAAACGGAGTTTTATATCAAAAAGGAGAAGGTTTTATGCAAAATAAAAAGAGAGAAGATCAAGGATACATTATTTCCCTGATATTAACATTTGCGGCGCGTTCGGTGCAATTATTTTCCGCATTTCTGGGAAGCATGCTTCCGGAGGAGTTTCAGGATTCACTTCCCTCTGCGTTTGTTATGATTTTCATATGGTCTGCGCCAATCTGCCAGGCAGCGGCGGCTTTTGTTGCGATACGTTATATTCAGCGAAATCCGGATAAGCAAAAGCAGGGAGTGATCTGCCTGATCGTTGCACTGGTCTTTTTTACAGCAAACAGTTTTTTATCCATGATGTTGACAGGACTGGCAAGCTGGGACACATCGCATTTTGGATGATTTGCAGCAGAAAGGAGAGGATGTGCCATGAATAGAAATTATAGTATGATCTGCTATATTGTTTCCTACATATTATCAATGACCTGTATGCCGGCAATGGTGACTGCCTGCCGGATAACGGATACGATGATTCGGCAAAGGGGAGATGTGCTGGCGGTATGGCAGCTGCCTGCCATCATTTTAAGTGTGATTGCTATAGTGCAGCAGGAGAGAAAACAGGACCGCACACTGGCGGTTATCAGCTTGGTATATGCGTTTATACTGGCGTTGTTTATCGGAGCGATGGTTATGTTCGGGTGATCGGGATCACCCCTTGAGCCGCATATTTTTCCAGCGTTCGGCGTATAATGTAAAAATGTGCAGCAGAGGGAAATTGCATGCTTAATAAATTGTGGGGAGCGATGATTGTGATCGGGATTGCCGTCGCTGCCTTTCAGGGAAAAATTGGAAATGTCGGCACGGCAGCCATCGATTCGTCGAAAGAGGCAGTAATGCTCTGTATCACGATGCTTGGGGTCATGTCGATGTGGACAGGAATCATGAATGTGGCGAAAAAAGCCGGTTTGATCGATGCCATGACGAGGGCACTCAGACCGGTTTTACGTTTTTTATTTCCGGATATTCCACAGGAACACGAGGCAAATGAGTACATTGCTGCCAACATCATCGCTAATGTGCTGGGACTTGGATGGGCGGCGACTCCATATGGATTAAAGGCGATGGCGGCACTCCGCGAGTGGCAGAAAGAAAATGGAGAGACAGGAAATGTCGCAAGTACGGATATGTGTACGTTTCTTATCATTAATATTTCGTCGTTACAGCTCATTCCGGTCAATATTATTGCGTACCGCAGCCAGTATGGATCGGTGTCGCCGACGTCCATTTTGGGGATGGGATTGGTGGCAACCTTGTTTTCAACGGCTGCCGGCGTATTGTTTTCGATTGTTGCAAGAAAATGCGCCAAACGGCGGGAAGGGGGGAAGGTATGAGATTTTTGTATTATCTTTCCGACAGCATGATCCCGCTTGTTTTAATTTTTGTGACCGGTTATGGAGTGTTGCAGAAAGTCGATATTTTTGATGCATTTATCGAAGGAGCCGTGGATGGATTTAAGACCGTTTACAAGATCCTTCCGACACTCATCGGTCTTATGATCGCAATCGGGATTTTGAGGGAATCCGGTACACTGGGGTATGTAGCATCTGTAATTGCACCACTGACAGAACGGCTTCATTTTCCCTCGGAACTGGTGCCGCTTGTGACCGTAAAAATGTTTTCTTCTTCGGCGGCGACAAGCCTTCTTCTCGATATTTACAAACAATTTGGGCCGGACAGCCGCCTGGGGGTGCTGGCATCAGTGCTGATGAGCTGCTCGGAGACCATTTTCTATACAATGAGTGTGTATTTTATGACGGCGAAAGTCACAAAGACAAGATATACTCTTGCCGGTGCCTTATTTGCCACACTCATCGGAATTATTGTATCGACACTGCTTGTCAGTGTGTGAAAGCGGTGCGCCGAAACGTGTGGAATGCTTTTTTGCTTGCACAAATACTGGCAGATAGTGTATAATAAGATTCACGGAGAACGAAAGAAAGGAATTTTAAAGAGTGAAAGAACGGTTTAAGAAAATTATGAATGTGCTGGCTCTGGTGATTTTTTCCATTGCGGCATTGTGGGAATATATGCAGTTTTATATGTATTATGATCTTCCGCAGATCGTAGTCGTTTTGCCGATTATCGGACTTCTGGCGGCAGTCGCCCTGAAAAAATGGAGTTTTATACTGCTTGGCACGACGGCGCTGACGTCCATCGTATTTCAGTTTATCGAGGATCCACAGGATGGCCTTGGCTATGTGGATACTTCCAAAATAGAAATTATAGTGAAAATCCTGCCGGCAGTGCTTTTGTTTTTGCTGATCGGAATTGCCGCAGGATTGCTTGTGCGCGCGGCATTTCGCAAAGACCGCCATATCAGCCTGCGCATTTTGTTCTGCGGACTGGGGATCATTGTGGCTTTTGCTGCCGGGATTATTTTGTTCCGCAATCCATTGTATCCGTTTATCGCAAGACATCAGATTCACCAGTATGCACAGAAATACGATACGAAAGAATATCCGGTAAGCGATGTGGTTGTTTATTACAGCTATACGGACTTGCAGTATTTGGGACGAGTTGTCATGAGTGATGGTGTGATTTATCCGCTGTCGCATGATATGAAAACCGGAGAAGTAAAAGAAGAAAAAAATTGACAAATTTGTAACAAAATTGTAATATAATATGATATAGGGTCGAGAGGAGGCACTCACAAGAACGAAGTTCTTGTTTTTCATAGTGCCGACGACTTGCCGCCGAACGAAGGTGAGGGGGCGTTACCTCAAAGGGGCGATTCGTGCTTGCACGGAATCGACCTTGATATTGAGACCCGTCAAACATGAGGATGCAGCACAACGTGCGGAATCCGAATGTTTGTAGAATTGCGGGAGCTGCGATAGCAGCGGAGCAAGTCGTAGTCATAGTGCCGACGACTTGCCGCCGAACGGAAGTGAGGGGGCGTTACCCCGGCGGGGCGATTCGTGCTTGCGCGGAATAACTTAAATTAAAAAGGAATTAATACAAAATATGAAGAAAAATGAAAATGTCATCTGGCAGGAAAATAAGGTGTCGTATGAGGACCGCTGTCAGATATTGGGGCAGCAGGGAAAAGTCATCTGGTTTACCGGTTTGTCCGGTTCCGGAAAATCTACGATTGCTGTAGAGTTGGAAAAAATGCTGAATGAGGCAGGAAAAGCCGTATATCTTTTGGATGGGGATAATATTCGATGTGGTATTAATTCGGATCTTGGTTTTTCGGACGAAGACCGAAATGAGAATATCCGCAGGATCGGTGAGATCGCTGCGTTGTTTCGTGATGCCGGAATCATTACACTGGTTTCGTTTATTTCGCCATTTCGCGAGATGCGTCGTGTGGCGAGGGAGCGCGCCGGTGAGGGGAATTTTGTTGAAGTGTATGTAAATACGGATTTACAGACCTGCATGGAGCGCGATCCCAAGGGATTGTATAAAAAGCAGATCAAGAATTTTACGGGAAAAGATTCCAGTTATGAAGAACCATTGGCTCCGGAATTGATTGCAGATACGAAAAAATATACCGCAAAGGAATGTGCAGAGCAGATTTTTGATTACATTATGATGTAGGTGAGAAAATGAGGATATCCGACAGATTAAAAGAAGAAGTGAAAGCACGCAGGGAAGAGTGGCAGATACAGAAAAATGCAAACAAAAAGAATGTGCTTCACGGAGAGGGAGGAACGGTTACACTGCGCCCGAAAGAATGGGTGGCGCATGGTGCCGCTGAGTACGAAGAGACATTTGGCAGGCTTCCAAGGAATATGTATAAGGGAAATGTGAAAGAGGAAAAAATGTACTCTTTGACATCCCAGGCCAAAGACTGGTTTTTGGAATTGCAGCTGCGAAGTGACAAGTACACATTTAAAAATATGCTGGCAGTGATCGACCCTTTTGATGAGGCTCCGCTGACAGCTCTTGTGATGTTTACGACGATTACGGATTATCGTGTGCGTACAACGGTTTTTGGTGATGTAGAAGAGACAAATTTTGTATATGAATTTCCGGCAGAAAAACGCCACCGTATACCTGTCCTTGGGTTATATGCCGGAAGAGAGACAAAAATACAGATTGAACTGCTGGACGAGCAGGAAGAAGTGTGCGATACGCGCACGTTTATGTTACAGACGGAAGAACTGCCGGAAGATTTGAAAGATGTGGTAAAAGCTAAGAAGATTAATAAAAAATCTGCTTTTCAAAATATTTTGGTGGCAGGCGGCATTGACATCCGTCCATGTGTCTTTGACCGCGAGGGAAAGATACGATATTATCTACGCAGAAAACCGAAAGGATATGGGATTTTCCCACTTTCCAAAGGGCGCTTCCTCTTTATGGAACAGGACATTTCTGCGCCCTCATTTACCAATCCGCATTCGATCCAGATGTATGATATGGATTATCTGGGACGAGTGGGACGCACATATTTTGTGAAAAATGGTGCGCATCATACGGTAGAGGAAAAAACACCGGAGGGCAATATTCTGACAGCGGGAAACAGCCTTGAAGGACATTCGGAAGATCTTGTGCTGGAGATTGACCGTGCAACCGGTGTAATCGCACGTAAATTAAAAGTCGGGGATGTATTTGATGACACTTATCAGGATATGATGGATTGGGCGCATATCAATTCGGCATCATATGATACGGAACAGGATTCCATGTTAGTGTCGATGCGAAATATTCATTCTGTCGCCAAATTTGACTGGAGTACCGGTGAGATCAAATGGCTGATGGCAGATCCGAGATTCTGGGAAGGCACGCCAATGACCGAAAAACTTTTGACACCGGTGGGTGAGGTGCCATGGTTTTATCAGCAGCATGCCGTATTCGAAGTGCAGCTGACACAAAACGACAATCCCGATATCCGCTATATTATGGTGTTTGACAATCATTGGCATAAACGCCGCAAGGTGAAATTTTTTGATAAAGACGAACAGAGTTATGTGAGTTTTTATGAAATCAATGAACACGAAAAGACAGTAAAATTGTACAAGCGTATTGCCTGTCCAAAGTCCAAGATCCGTTCGAATGCAATCTTTGTCGGGGAAGATCGAAGGCTGTACATTATGGCAGGATTTCTTGTGCCGGAAATCGATGGAAATCTGGGACTTATTCGCGAGGTGGATTTTGACACCGCGGAAATTTTGAGTGAGTATTATGTGAAACCGGGATTTTTTCGCGCTCACGAATTTTGTCCCGATATGACTTCTCTGTCAAAAGCTCTCGTGCAGAATACAGAGTATCTTTTGGGTGATTTGAAACGTCCGGTTCTGGCTGAAAAAGAACAGCTTGCACAATGGGATTTTTCACAGGCGAAAACAGTTTCGGAGCCTGCGATCCGTTACCGCAGACGCGAAGATGTATTTTATGTCCGAGAGGTTGATCATACGATTCAGACTGTCATTTTCCGCGGAAAAGAAAAAGTCTGGTATGTGGATTTCAAGGATACTTATCAAACGATGAAAACATTTGAAAATGCCGTATATTATATTGCAATGTGGATGGATGTCCTTCCAGCCGATCAGTATGATATCTATCTTGAAATTGACAATAATTTACAAAATACCGGCAAGAAGATTGTGAAGCAAAAGTAAATTTTTATCATAGATACCTTTGTACTGCCAGTGTGGAACCGGTGTGAAAAAACGTCCGGTTTCGATGGTGATCGAAGGTATCTTTTTTTCGTAGACACACCAATCACCAAATCCACCGCCGGGAAGTGTGCTTCCTGCATTTTTTCCATGGGCTTCAATCAAAGGATATCCGGTTGTGGCGTGCGCGATGGATGCTATTTTTACAATGTGGTTGCGGAGACTTCCGGTCACGTCATAATCATAATAGATCAGGCTGCCCTGCGAATGATAATGGATCACACCGAGGGGAGCCGGCAGCTGCGATATAAATGCCATCAGATGTCGGGTTTCCAGCTGGTCGCCGGCAGTTTTTCCCGGATTGTGTTTTTTGATATCTTTGGAGAGTCCGAAACCACAGGGGAAATTGCGGTTCAGATCAACGCCGGCACTATTTTCCTTCCATTTTTTAGCAGAAGTGTTTTGGCTGATCGAAACACCGTCCGGGTTTGCCATCGGAAGAAAGGTAATGCAGACATCGTGCCAAAGATCCATATAGCGCGGACTATTTGGCAGTTCCCGATGGCTGTAGCGTGGCAGATAATAGGCGAGCATATCCATGAGAAGTGTCGTGTTTATGTATTCGCGCCCATGGATGGAAGCGGTGAGTACAAGCTGTTTTGGGGCATCTGCTGCGCCTAAATGACAGGCGTACAGATGGCGTTTGGCGGGAGTACGCCCGATGGAATCCAGACGAAAATAGTCCGCAGAATATTGCACTGTCCATTGTTTCAGCTGTTTTTCCATCGAAGGGTAGGTGTAAAAGTTTTGTTTTGCCATAGGAAACCTCACAGGTCTTTTCTAACAGTATATGTAGGAAGAGGATGGAATAGAATAAAATAAAACGGCAGATGGTTCGGATGCCGACAGTGGAAAGTTCTGTGTCATATTCCGCCGGAATTGTTTTTGTTGGGAAAAGTTCATATAAAACAAGTTGATTA
Source organism: uncultured Lachnoclostridium sp. (assembly GCA_905212635.1). Taxonomy (GTDB): domain Bacteria; phylum Bacillota; class Clostridia; order Lachnospirales; family Lachnospiraceae; genus Eubacterium_F. The sequence continues at coordinate 50,217 of CAJMFH010000011.1, forward strand.
TTCCGATCATACTGTGTATACTATAGTCAAAGGTAAATGTTCCCCATTGGTGTTTGACGATGGGGAATTTATCATTAAGGAGAAAGGGAAGTTATGGAAAAGCGACAAGTGAAAGTAACCGGCATCATAAGTGAATACAATCCCTTTCATGAGGGACACCGCTACCAGATATGCAAGGCCAGAGAAATTACAGGTGCGGATGCCGTCGTTGTGGTGATGAATGGCGATTTTGTGCAGCGTGGCGAATGTGCGGTAACAGATAAATATGTGCGTACCAAGATGGCACTTCTTGGCGGCGCGGATTATGTCTTTGAACTGCCGGTTCGTTACGGCATTTCGAGTGCCGCGGATTTTGCATATGGCGGTATTCTCGCTCTGGAGAGTCTTGGCTGCGTGGAGGCGGTCTGTTTTGGCTGCGAAGCACCGGAAGATATTGATACAATGGCTGACATTTTTTGGAAATGTCAAAGAGAAGCGGATGGAATTGCGCAGATGAAACAATATCTGGCACAGGGATTATCCTATCCGGCTGCGAGGCAGCATTTTTTACAGGAAAGGACGGGCTGGAGCGAGGAAAAATGCCGTGAGCGGATGCAGCCGGGCAATATCCTGGGGGCAGAGTATCGTCAGGCAATACGGCTTCTCGGTTCGGCGATGCACTGTGTGCCGATTCTCAGAGAGGGGATGGGTTATCATCAGGTGACTCCCAAAAAAGAAAATGATTGGAAATATATGTCAGCAACCGCAATCCGCGCGCAGATGGAGACCGGGCTTGAGCGTGTGAAAGGAATGCCGGAAGAAGCGCTGCAAGTGTGGAAAGAAGCCGGTTACAGCATGAAAACAGAGGATTTTTGGCCGGTTCTTGCGCTGGCGGTCCGGATACACAGAGAGGAACTTACTTCTTATAAAGATGTGTCAGAAGATCTTGCGGCGGTATTCTCGCGCGAGATTTTGCAGGCGGCAGATTATGAAAGTTTTATCCATGCCTGCAAGACGAAAAATATCACGATGGCGCGGGTAAAACGGGCGATATTGCAGATCCTTTTTGAGGTAAAAAAAGAGGAACGGGAGATGAAAATGCCATATCTGCGGCTTCTTGGCAGACGAAAAGATGCCTGCCCGCTTCCGTTTGGCAATTCCGGGACAAGGATCATTGGGCGGTTGGCAAAAGAGGAAGAAGAGTTGAGTGGGAGTGTGGGACAAAAGCTGGCACAGGATATTTTGGCGGCAGACATTTATCATATGACAGTTGCCCGGAAAACGGGGCTGCCACAGAAAAATGAATACAAACAGCCGATGGTGATCGTCGGTTAAAAGGAGGTTGTTACGATGGAGCAACGATTAAAAAACTATTTAAAATTCTATGGAGAGACGGCGGATGGAAGCCGGAAAATAGAGGGAGACAAGGGAGAATTTTTGTCGCAGATGCTCATACAGATCGGATTTTTCCAGCATGAACGGCTGATTCATCTGATTGTCACGGTACTTTTTGCCATTCTCGCGGTAATCTCGATTCTTGCGAGCCTTTTGATCCAGGAATGGGCGGTGTTATTGCTTTGTCTGATGTTTTTTTTGCTATTGATTCCCTACATCCGCCATTACTATATTTTGGAAAATGGCGTGCAAAAGCTGTATGAATATTATGATCGGATTTATGCAGCGGATGAGAAGTAAAAGAGTTGCGAAAAAATAGCAAGTATGCTATGATTGAAGTATACATATTTGACCGTGAAGGAGGTTGCAGGATGAAGATTAGAGCAAAATTGATCGCAGCAGTGTGTGGAGCCCTTTTGTTGGAAGGTGTGGTTTCTTTTCTGGCAGTTTATCTCGGACTTGGCAAATTTATCGCGCCGGGCGCACTGATTGCATATAGTGTTGTCGTGATTTTATCGATCATTGCCGGGGCAGCGATTGCGACCGTATTTAGTTTTCGATTTGTAAAACGTATGGAAGTTGTGAAAGAACAGCTGACTGCGATGGCAGATCATAATCTGACGTATCAGATTCCGGAAAAGACATTGAAAGTAAAAGATGAACTTGGTGACATTGCCAGAACTTCGGCAAAGACGGCAGAATCTATGCGGGAGATGGTTGAGGCACTCAACGCGATGCTTTCGGGAATGGACAAAAATATTGTTGAGACATCCGAACGTGCAGATAATCTGTCGGATAAACTGGAAGGTATGTCTGCAACGACAGAGCAGGTATCTACCGGTCTTATGGAGGCGGCAGCTGCAATGCATGAACTGGATGTATCCACGGATGAGATTGAAGTGGTTATGAAAGGCGTTGCCAAGCAGGCACAGGAAGGCGCGGAAGAGGCAGAAAAGATCAATACCCGTGCGTTGGAACTTCAGGAAAATGCGAAGGAATCCAGAAATAACGCAAATCGTATATTAAAGGGCAACAAAGAACGTATGGAAGAAGCTATTCAGGCGTCCAAAAATATCCAGCAGATTCAGGTGCTTACGGAAACCATCCGCAATATTACGAATCAGACCAATCTTCTTGCTATCAATGCTTCCATCGAGGCAGCGAGAGCTGGTGAGAGTGGACAGGGATTTGCGGTAGTTGCAATGGAAATTACAGATCTTTCCGAGGCGTCTTCCGAGGCAGTTGAAAAGATTCAAAATGTGGCAGCGACTGTGACGGAATCGGTAACAAGTTTGATCGAGTGTTCGGAGATTATTCTTGAATTTATCAATACCTCTGTTATGACGGCATACAGTGACCTTGTAGAGACGGGAGACCACTACAAGCAGGATGCAGAATATGTCAATGGACTGGTTGAGTCCCTGAGTACAAGTTCCGATCAGATCCTCAGCAGTCTGAATGAGATGAATGCAACGATCCGTGATATTACGGCGAAGAGTGATATGGGAGCGAAGGGCAGTGAGACGATTGCAGAGGATACCAATGAAATCGCACGTAATTCCTCGGATATCAAGGAGTTAGCCTCTTCGACAGGAAATAATTCAATTCATTTGAAAGAGCTGGTAGAGCGGTTTACCATCTAAATAATAATAGTTACGAACAAAAAAGCAAGTGACGGGAATGCGGCACTTGCTTTTTTGACTTACTTCATAAATGTTCCGGACTTCCTATCCCGGCTTATTTTTAAGAAATACACTCCTGAATCAATTCTGGTATGCTATCCGGTGTATCTTTAATTTCGTAACAAGTTTCCAGATGTTTAAGTCCTGCATCCAGAAGTGACTTGCCTGAAGTATACAAAGTGGCAAGGGATTCTCCTTCTTCCACTTTCTGTCCAAGTTTTTTATGAAGAATGATACCGGCACAGGGATCGATATCGTCCTCTTTTTTGCTGCGCCCGGCACCTAAGATTCCGGCAGCAGTACCGACTCCTTCCGTATTAATATAGGTAAGATAACCCGGGCATGGAGCTTTTAGTTCTGCCTGTACCGGCGATACCGGAAACGTTTCCGGCGAGAGGATATAGGATGTGTCGCCGCCCTGCTTTTCTACCATTTTAACAAAGGTATTGAATGCCCGTCCGCTTTCCACACTTTCTTTGGCTTCTTTTACTGCCGCCTCGTAGGAAATATTTTTCCCAAGTGAGATCATATGGGCAGCAAGAGTGTAGCAGACCGTCATCAGATCTTCCGGCCCATTGCCGTGAAGGGCATCAATTGCCTCTTTTACTTCCAAATTGTTGCCGACGGCAAAACCAAGCGGTTCTTCCATCGAAGTCAATTGTGCAATTGTTTTTTTACCGGCAAGATTTCCAATTGTTACCATTTTTTTTGCGAGCTCAAGTGCCTGCTTGCGGTCTTTCATAAAGGCACCATTTCCGGTTGTGACATCAAGGACGATGCAGTCGCTTCCGGAAGCCAGTTTTTTGCTCATAACGGAAGAAGCAATCAGCGGGATGCTTTCAACGGTAGCGGTGGCATCGCGCAGCGCATAGATTTTTTTGTCTGCCGGTGCGAGATCCGCCGTCTGACCATTGACACAGATGCCGGTTTTCTTTACGGCATCGAAAAAGGCATCGGTCGAAAGATCGGTATGAAAACCGGGAATAGATTCCAGTTTATCAATGGTTCCGCCGGTAAATCCCAGTCCGCGGCCGCTCATTTTGGCAATCGGGATGCCACAGGATGCCGCAATCGGCCCGATAATAAGAGTTGTCTTGTCGCCAACACCGCCGGTACTGTGCTTGTCTACTTTGATGCCGTCAATCGCGGAGAGGTCGTTGATCGTACCCGAATCGCGCATTGCCAGCGTCATCGTCGTCAGTTCGCGGTCATTTAACCCTTCATAGCAGATTGCCATCAGCATGGCAGACATCTGATAATCCGGGATATCGCCCTTTGTAAAACCCTCGATCATACCACGGATGCTTTCGTCGGAGAGTTCTTTCCCATTTTTTTTATCGTGAATTAAATCTACAAATCGTTCCATAAGTAAACCTCCTTGTAAAGTCTTCTATAATCCAGTATAGCATATTTGGAAAAAATATGGTATACTTACTGTAACAATGTTTTGGGTTTGACTTTTCGACCCTATCTATAAAACACAAAGGAGTTTATTTATGTCAACATCATCAATTATCATTCTTGCAGCATTCGTGGTATATCTGCTCTTTATGATTGTCATCGGAGTATTTTCCATGAAGAAGACAAACAATACCGAGGATTATTTCCTTGGCGGCCGTGGATTAAATGGCTGGGTAGCCGCGCTGTCTGCACAGGCATCCGACATGAGCGGATGGCTTCTTATGGGACTGCCGGGATCTATTTATGCATTGGGAACCGGTCAGGCGTGGATCGCAATCGGTCTGTTCCTTGGAACCGTAGCCAACTGGCTTTTTATTTCCAAGAGACTCCGCCGCTATACGATCGTGGCAAACAACTCATTGACACTTCCCGAATTTTTGGAAAACCGCTATCACGATAAAAAACGCGTATTATTGTTTATCTCGTCACTTGTGATCGTTGTGTTCTTCCTCGTTTATACGGCATCTGCGCTGGCTTCCGGAGGAAAATTGTTCAGTTCCGTATTTGGCGTGGATTATCATATCGCATTGGCAATCGGTGCAGGAGTTATCTTGATCTATACATTTCTTGGTGGATTTCTGGCAGTGTGCTTTACTGACTTCGTTCAGGGAATGTTAATGCTTGTCGGTCTTTTGGTTGTTCCAATCGTGGCGTATGGCCTTGTGAGCAGTGATTTTGCTCCGCAGCTGACAGCGACACTGAGCGGAACCGGCATTGCTTATGATGATTACCTGAGTTTATTCTCCAATGGAGGAAAACCCTATACTTTTGTAGATGTCATCTCGCAGCTGGCATGGGGACTTGGATATTGTGGTATGCCTCATATTCTCGTGCGTTTCATGGCAGTAAAGAGTGAAAAAGAATTAAAGAAATCCAGTGTGATCGCGATTATCTGGGTAGCGATTTCGCTTGTTGCCGCATGCTTTATCGGTGTGGTTGGAAGAGCCTTTCTTGGAGCAGACCAGATTCTTGGAACTGCCGGACAGGCATCATCAGAGAGTGTCTTTATTGAAATGATCAACAAAGTGTTTACTCATCATCTTGGTGTGCCGTTTATCGGAGGAATCTTCCTTTGCGGAATCCTTGCAGCAATTATGTCTACAGCAGATTCCCAGCTTTTAGTGTGTGCTTCCTCTGTATCCAAGGATATCTATAAAAATGTAATGCGTCCGGAAGCGGAAGAGCAAAAGGTATTAAAAGTCAGCCGTATTACGGTGCTTGTGATTGCTGTGATCGCATTTTTCATTGCTTGGAATCCGGAAAGCAGTATTATGAATCTGGTTTCGGATGCCTGGGCAGGTCTTGGTTCTGCGTTTGGTCCGATCGTAGTATGTTCACTGTTCTGGAAACGCACAAACTTCGCCGGAGCGGTAGCCGGTATGGTTTCCGGTGGATTAACCGTACTGATCTGGGACTATATTCCGTTGGTTGGCGGACAGACGATTGCGGCAGCGACAGGAATCTATTCCCTGCTTGTCGGATTCTTTATCAGTCTTGTGTGCATCGTGATCGCAAGTCTTTGTACGAAAGCACCATCGGAAGAAATTTTGGTCGAATTTAACAAAGTTAGCAGTGAAAATTTTGAATAATTTAATAAAATCTTAGGTTGATTTTTCGGGGCAAAAGGTATAAAATGACTAATGGTCGAAAAAGAATAAGTTACTTGAAAATTTTATACGTTGATTGGAGGATTTAAAATGGAAGAATATGGATATCTTTTATTTATCGCCATCGTACTGATTAGTACAAAATGCCTCGGTCTTGTGACAAAACGGTTCCACATGCCGCAAGTAGTGGGGGCGCTTGTAGCCGGTTTGATTATCGGACCAGCCTGCCTGAATCTTTCGTCCATTATGTTGGTTGGAGAATCAAATTCCATGATTCACAGCCTTTCCGAAATAGGAGTTATCGTATTGATGTTCTCCGCCGGACTTGAGACAGACATACAGAAGTTGAAAAAAAGCGGACTTGCTTCGCTGGTGATCGCACTGCTTGGAGTTATCGTTCCATGTATCGGTGGTGCCCTGATCGCTCACTTTTTCACAGATTCTACGGGAATCACAGCAGAAGCGGCAATGTACCGCAATATATTTATCGGTGTTATCCTGACGGCGACTTCGGTTAGTATTACGGTGGAAACGCTTCGAGAGATGGGAAAACTCAGTACAGATGCCGGAAATGCAATTCTTGGTGCAGCTGTTATCGATGATGTCCTTGGTATCATCGCCTTGACGATCATTACAACACTTGGTGGACAGAATGGCGGCGGTGAGACCCCAAGCATCGGAATGGTTTTGTTAAAGATTTTGCTGTTCTTTGTTTTTGCTTTTGTGGTTGCATTTGTATTTGGTAAATTGTATTATAAATGGACAGAAAAATCTGCACCGCAGAGAAGATACGGAATTATGGCACTTGCCTTCTGTTTGCTGTTTGCCTTTGCTTCCGAATATTTCTTCGGTGTAGCAGATATCACAGGTGCTTATGTTGCCGGTTTGGCAATTTCAGTAAGCCCTAAGATTGAATACATAAGCAAACGTGTTGAGACGGTTTCTTATATGTTCTTATCCCCGATCTTCTTTGCCAGCATCGGTTTGGAAGTGGTTCTTCCAAAGATGACCGGAAAGATCATCATGTTCTCGGTACTTCTTTGTATCGTGGCAGTGCTTAGTAAAGTGATTGGATGTGGACTTGGTGCAAAACTGATGAGATATACATCAAAAGAATGTCTTCAGATCGGTGTCGGCATGATCTCACGTGGTGAGGTTGCTCTGATCGTAGCCAGCAAAGGTATGGCAGTTGGTCTGATGTCACAGGATCTGTATGGACCGGTTATCATCACCGTAGTTATTACAACCATTGTTACACCAATTCTCTTGAAAGTAGTATTCAATGAGAAGGAAGAGAAAGTGCCGCAGAAAGCAGCGTAATAATTATAAGATAACAATTAGGACTTAAATAAAGCCTGCATGGGAAATTCCTATGCAGGCTTTTTAAATTCAATTTTTTATTGTCCGGCTTTTTTCAGAGCTTTGAGTTTCATTTTCTGGAAGAATCCCATCTTTTCCGGCTGCTGCAATAAGTTATTGCGTGAACCTTTTACATCCATGATATAAATACCACTTAAAACGACTTTCAATTCTTTCTTTACCGGAAGCAGTGGGAAAATCTTTTCGTCACACATCAATGTCATGATTCTTGGACCAATTTTTGCTTTTACAACCGGGATCTTAGAGCCGCGGAGATATTTTGGCGTGTTGTCTACGATCATTTTCGGTAATCCGGCTTCTTTTAATTTCATCCTTTTCTTATCAATGACTAAGATTGAAGCAATCTGGGAGGCTTCTTTCATCTGTTCCTGCGATGCTTCCTGCTTTGCCTGAAGTTTCTTTCCAACAATAGATAAAACAATAAATACGATAATGAGTACGGCAAGGATAATACCCATTACGATCAATGCGGTTTTCATAATTATGGTTACCTCACTTTTTCTAAATTTGGCATGGTTAGAGATGCCTAAGTATTATATTAACATTTTTTATACGATTGTGCAAGAAGTTACTTATCATACATCTGCTGAATAATATTTTGAACATATGCGCCAACGTGTTTTTTGTCGTTACCTTCCAGCTGATCCGGATAAACAGGCGTTCCATATTCGATATAAATGTCGCCGCCGTGGATCCATGGAAGATGGTTTTCCATGATTTCTTCCGTTCCTTTAATGCACACAGGAATAATCGGAACTTTCGTCTTGGTTGCAATCTTCATGCTTCCCTCTTTAAAAGGAAGGAGTGTGTCCGTTGCATTACGGGTACCCTCTGGTGCAATGTATATGGAATATCCATCTTTTATCAATGAAATAGCGTTCAGGATGACACTCATATTCTGTTTCATATTGCCACGATCCATAAATAAGCAGTTCAGAAAATACATCCATTGTGCAATCATTGGAAATTTTTTGATCTCTATCTTGGAAATAAAGGCAACTTGTACATGCAGCGATGCAATGGAAGAGTAAGCAAGCAGAATGTCAAAAAAGCTTCGGTGATTGGCGGCAAACATAACCGGTGTGTCTCTTGGAATGTTTTCCAGTCCTTTGATGTGTTTTTTACATCCGGAGACAAACATGGCTACATTGAAAGCGATTCGTACAATACGGATGGCAAAAGCGGCTGCTGCTTTTTCATTAATTTTTCGTACCACGCATTCGATCAGGAGAAGCGGAATGCTGATGATACATACGAGTAGATACAATAAAACGATCAATATGGTTCTCATTTGCTATAATGTCCTTTCTTTCATTCGTTTGGCTGGTTTACGGGAGCCGATGATTCTTCTGCTGCGGGCGGGTTCGTTGGTGCAGGCGGCTCGGTAGGAGCCGGTGCCGGCGGATCTGTCAAAACAGGAGCAGAGGTGGCCGCGGGTTGTTCTGCCGACGGTGCAGAGGAAGGTTCCGAGTCCTTTTTGGGTGCCCGGGTGTTTTTCGGTTTTGCACTGCTTTTCGTTTTTTTGTCTTTTTTATTCTTTTTCTCGTCTTTCGGTTTCTTTGTCGGTTTTGGTGTCGCATATACAACGGAATCCGGATCTTCTACATCTACGCCGGTTTCCGGTTTGGAAGAATCTTCCATATCTTTCAGTGTAACGCCATAATATTCTTCTAATGTCAGGTCGTTTTTAAACAGATAAGCGGCGACGGTTGTTCCGACATAACGGATATGCCAGGGTTCGTAACTGTACCCTGTGATTTTTTCTTTACCATAAGGATAGCGGATAATAAATCCGTATTCGTGACAATGTTTGGCAAGCCATTTTCCCTCTTTGGTATCACCAAAACTTTGGTCAAGCCGGTAACTTACGCTTTGAGAAGAAACATCGATCGTAAGTCCGGTCTGATGTTCGCTGCTTCCCGGCATGGCAGAGACGGCATCGGTAGCAGCCTTTCCCCGGACAGCAACATTCCGGTCATAAATTTCTTTTTGTCTTGCATAAGAACGGTAACCGGAAACACCATATAGTTTAATTCCCTTTTTCTCGGCTGCCGCAAAGAGCTTTTCCAATGCTGTTGCAGCGACTTTCCGCATTTTCCGCTTGTCGTTGACATACGAAAAACTGAAATCGACGTTGGGAATCACCAGATTTTTCGGAATATAGGTGGAAGGAAGAAGGTATTTGCGATTGACTAAAACCGTTGTGCTGCTTGGAATGGTATCCAGAGGAACCGTTTTGTTATCTGTCAATATAGAGTCCAAATTCTCAGGCAAAAGAGAATCCTCCTCTTCTTCGTCTTCATTATTATAATAATATTCATAAGTATCGGAATTATTCGTTTGACTGGTATGCTGCGGCTTTCGGAAACGAACCACCACGATTCCGGCAGCCACAGCGAGAAAGAGTATAATTCCGGTCAGTAATACTCGTTTTTTCATGAGTGCCTCCTGATATGACCCTGATCGGATGTCGGTGACATCAACGAATCATAGACATCAACGAATTGCTTCGCAGTAAACTGCTCTCGCAATTCTATAAACATTCGGATTCCATTATACCCTTTGATGAAAGAAAAATCAATGCGCTTTAAAGATATTTTTGTCGAATTTTCTGAGTGCAAATAATAAAAGCATACCAAGGATGCCGCAGGAAAGGACTTCACCAATTCCTACTGTCAGCATCAAATAAGGGATTGCGCTGTCTATGCCGTAGGCAAAGCGGAGTACCCACGGTACAATAATAGTATTGGAAATAATTGGGGGTAATGGGGCGAGCCATTTGTATTTGCGGAGAGCATAGGTGCCCAATGCTCCGAGAAGCGTCGCCAGAGTACCAAAGATTACGTCGAGAATAACGGCACCGGTTGAGAGATTGGCGATAAAACATCCAATGGCAAGTCCCGGAATTGCTGCCGGCGTAAAAAAAGGTAAAATGGTAAGTGCCTCGGAAACACGGATCTGAATTGCTCCGCTGGCGAGGTTAAAGGCGTTGATGGCATACGTCATCACGACATAGAGGGCAGCGATCATTGCTGCCTGACAGATAAAAATGATTTTGTTTGTGTTTTTTTGCATAGTAAAAAGTCTCCTTAGTTTTGTTTTACGTGTGGATGGTTTCGAACACACGGGGGTGGCATAATTCGATTATGCCTTTTCAGTCTGCTCGGCTTCTTTTGCCGCTAAAACGGCATGTGCTAACTGGTCAGCGCAGGATGTGTTTTTAAAACCACACAGAACTCCGCTGCACTTTTCGGCGATCTGATCGGCAGTCCAGCCATCGACCAGGCGGGGAATGGCTTTCAGGTTTCCATCACATCCGCCGTAAAATACGACGTTCGTCACAATATTGTCGTTGATCTCAAGATCGATCTGTCTGGAACAGGTACCTTTTGTTTTGTAGGAAAAATTCATAGTATATCACTCATCCTTTCTTTGACCTTGATAACATATTTTAGTAAAAATAAAATCAAATGTCAAGTAACCTAAGATAAAATTTTTATAATCAGTTTTATGGTAAACGTATCTGTGGTATGTGAAAAATATGCCATTCCGCCGTGCTTTTCTGCAATTGCCTGAATGGAACTCAGACCGATGCCGGAACCGCCTTTGTGGGTGGAAAGATAATGGCTGTTCTTCAAATTGACTCTGCCATCAAAACGATTCTCCGATTTAATTGCCAGAAAGCAGCCGTTTTTTACGAAAATGTTCAGAGTGTGCCTGCGTTTTTCCGGTTCGGACAGCGTCAGACAGCCGGCAGACACATTTTCCAGAATATTTCCGATCAGACTGCATAATTCGGTATCATTTACCAGACATTCCGCGGGAATCTGAATATTCCATTTTTTGGTAATGCCTTGGGAGTCAAATAAATGGTCATAATAGTTTAAAAGCGCATTGACCGGAATGTTGCTGGAGTAGCAGGTCGGAGATTCCGGGATTGCGGCGACACAATCGGCAAGATGGCGCGTCAGAGCATCGTATTCTTTATTCTTCGCCATTTGTGCAAGACTGTGAAGCTGCTGGCGGAAATCGTGACGCTGTTTGGCAGATTCGGTGATGTATCGCTGCTGCGCCAGATATTGGCTTTCCTGCATTTCAAAAAGTCTTACGCGCTCTTCGGTTTTGGCATTCCGAAGCAAAATGACGGCTACCAGATAAAAGATCAGGTAGATGACATTAAACAGGAAAAATGCCAGCAGAAGATAGGCAATATACATACCGTATACGCGGTTTACATGCATGGTTTCGTATTTTTGCGGCTGCATCAGAATGTTCAACAGGATGAAAATAAGAGGCACCGGCAATGTTGCACCCCACACATAGGCAGAGTTCAGGGAGTCGATCAGCTCACTGAAATAATTCTTAAAGACCAGAAAATAAAGCAGGACAAAAAGGACGCTGACTCCAAATTGCAACGAGGTCGAAACAAGGCAGGATGAGAGCAGAGTTTCTTCCGGGTGAAGCTGACAGTCGATACAAAGCGCAATATTCGGCGGAAATGACATCAACGCCGTTACCATCAGAAAAACGGAGGCGCTGGTTGTCCAATGGGTATGCAGCGACCGATGGTAAAGGAGAAAAAGTATCGCGATGTCCGGGAGCATTATGTAATTCGCAGGGATACTGCCTGCCATGAGGAGCAGAGCGCTGATTGGAATCATGAGGGAAAGTACCAGACCGATACATGCCATAATTTTTTTGGGGGGCGCAGCCAGTTGATTCTTCATGGGAAGGAAGCAAAGTGTGGCTGCCGGAATCAGAACCATAAACTGCATTAATTCTGCTAAAAATTTCATATCCTAAGTGTCCTTTCCAATATTAAAGTGTAATATTGATTTAAGTGTATCACGTTTTCCCCGTTTCAACAACTAAATATGAAAAAATATTCCGGGTTTGACAGTACTGTTAAAGTGTGTTATCATCTGTATATTATAATATTTTCAGGAGGTATGGAAATGTCTGATTTTGATTTGAGCGACATTGAGGAAATGCAGGTTTCCCTTGAGTTGGAAGATGGATCTACATTGGAGTGTGAAGTAATATATATCTTTGAGTGGAATGGAGATGACTATGCTGCATTGACACCGGTTGATGAAAGCATTGAAGAAATTTATTTCTTTGGGATTCAGATTGACACGGAAGGCGACCAGCCGGAGATTACGCTTCTTCAGATTGAAGACGACGAGATGTTAGATGCGATCTCGGATGCTTTTGATGAAATGCTCGACGAAGAAGAATTTGGCGAGGATGAAGAAGATGACGACGATGGACGCTGGGATGAATTTATTGATAAGAAATTAGACTAAAATGTTATTGTTCTTTTTTTATCCAAAGAGGGACTTCCGTTTTCAGGAAGCCCCTCTTTGCGTTAATATGCATTTTTATTGATGAATCCGGTCACAACGGTGAGCAGCAGGATTTTGATATCCAGCATCAAAGTCCAGTTTTCGATATAATACAGATCGCAGTCGATCCGCATACGGATCGAAGTGTCACCGCGGTAGCCATTGACCTGCGCCCAGCCCGTGATACCCGGGCGGACCTGATGTTTGATCATATAACGTGGAATTTCTTCCTTAAACTTTTCTACAAAAAATGGTCGCTCCGGTCTTGGACCGACAAGACTCATATCTCCTTTTAATACATTAAAAAACTGTGGAAGCTCGTCCAAACTGGTTTTCCGGATAAATTTACCGACCGGTGTAACACGCGGATCATTTGGTGTTGTCCAGGCTTTTTGCTCTTCCGAGGCTTTTTGTACTGCCATTGAACGGAATTTATACATCAAAAATGGCTTTCCGCCAAGTCCGATTCGTTCCTGTTTGAAAATCAAAGGACCTTCGGAAGTTGCTTTTACCAAAATGGCGACAACCAGCATCGGAATTGAGAAAAGGATGATCAGACAGATCGATCCGATGATATCCACGGTGCGCTTGATAAATTTATTAAAGGAATTGGTAAGCGGCACATTTCTCACATGAATTACCGGCAGACCGTCGAGATCTTCCGTATAAGGACGTGTCGGAATGATATTGTTGTAATCCGGAATAAATTTTGTATGAACACCGGATTTTTCCGTAATTGCCACGATCCCCTCGAGTCGTTTGTATTGATTGATGTCAAGGGTGATTGCAATCTCATCAAAGGAATTTGAGGCAAGCACTTCTTCCAGATCGTCAATATCTCCGATGACGTGTACGTCGCGATAAGATTTTCCGTTTTTCTTCTGGTCGTCCAGAATGCCGTGTACGACATATCCCCATTCCGGATGCGCAAAGATACGGTCGATGTAGCCCTCTGCCGAACGACCGTAGCCAACGAGAAGCACATGCTTCAGATTGTGCCCGCGTTTGCGGAAACGGCGAAGAATTGTCGTAATCAACAGACGGAAGATCAATTCTAATATGAAATTCGTAATTACAAAAATTACGATGAACAGACGGGCGTAATTTCCACTTTTAATAAAGTAGAGACCGGCGGTGCAATACAAAATACCGACCACATTGGCTTTGAAAATGTTGTATGCCTGGGATTTGCGGCTGGTAACACGTTTTGGGTCATATAGATGAAAAACATAGTATGATACGAGGTAACATGGAATCAGCAGGAAAAGCATCTGCATATATTCTTCCAGTGTTCCGTAAAGGCCGATTGGTTCTTCGATGATCTGCCATTGGATCAGAATACTCTGTTCCTCATCAAAACGAAGTTTATAAGCAAGTATAAATGAAAATACTAAGATCAGCACATCTATGATAAATCGTATGATATTCAGTAATTTTTGGTTTCCTTTGATCAAAATCTTTCATCCTTTCAAATTAGGGATTGGTATGATATTGCCATTGGCGGTGCAATGATATCTACGAATTGCTCCGTTGCTGTCGCAACTCTACAAACATTCGAATAATGAAATGCCCCCTCGGTTGCGCCTCGGCGGCAAGTCGTCGGTGCTATGCTAGACAAGAACTTCGTTCTTGTGAGCACCTCCTACTCATGTTTGACGGGTCCCAAGGTCAGCCACCTCCTTGTGCAAGCACAATCGTTGTCTGACTTTTCGACCCTGATATCATTATATGATATTTTTTCCATTTTCACAATATAAAAATAAGATATTCACAAACTAAACACATTTGCTAGGTATAATGCAACATATAAAAAGAAAAAGTAGTATAAAAGATGAATAAACGGGAAAGGAAGATTCGATATGAATGAAGAAAACAACAATCCTTGGGAAAATACGAACAATAACAATAACGGCATGACGGATAACACGATCTATGTACAGCCGTCCGAGACAGAAGAGGCGTCAGGTACACAGAATACTGCCGGAACGGAGTCAGGACCACAGCCGATGCCAAGTTCTGATAATATGTATCGTTTCCAAAATACCAATCCCGGTGGCGGCGAACAGGAGCCGAAACCACCGAAACAGAAGAAAAATGGTGGTATGAAGAAAACGTTGCTGTCCGCAGTGGTATTTGGTGTCGTTGCAGCATTTTGTTTCTTTGCAATCGTAAAAATCTGTGGGTTACAGATTGGAACACAAAAATCAAATTCCGGTGAGATCGGAACCGTAAATACGAATTCCGGAAATGCAGAATTGACTGCTGTATCCGGCGGAGCGGTTGCCGGTGTATCCGATGTGTCAGGCATTGTGGAAAATGTAATGCCATCTATCGTTTCTATTACTGAGACGAGTATGCAGAAATCCATTTTTGGCGAATATCCATCCGAAGGTGCAGGCTCCGGATTTATCGTAAAACAGGATGACAAAGAACTGCTGATCGTTACGAACAATCACGTTGTTTCGGGCGCAGAAAGCATTACCGTGAAATTTATTGATGACACGACAGCGAAAGCAACAGTAAAAGGAACGGATTCCACCGCAGATCTGGCAGTAATTACCGTGAAATTGAGTGATTTAAAAGAAGAAACAAAGGGCAAGATAAAGATTGCAACACTTGGACATTCGGATGATGTAAAAGTTGGACAGATGGCGATTGCAATCGGAAATGCTCTTGGATATGGACAGTCCGTAACGGTTGGCTATATCAGTGCCAAGGACAGAGAAGTCGAAGTCGGTGATGAAAACGGAAGTGGTTCCAACAAAATGGTTCTTCTTCAGACCGATGCCGCAATTAACCCTGGTAACAGCGGTGGTGCATTGCTTGACCTGAACGGAAATGTTATTGGTATCAACTCAGTAAAATATGCAGATACCAAAGTAGAAGGAATTGGATATGCGATTCCAATGAGTGATGCCATTCCAATCATCAATGAACTGATGCAGCGTGAAGTGCTGAGCGACAACGAGAAAGGATATCTTGGAATTACCGGAAAGACGATCAGTGATTCTGTCAGCGAGGCATATGGTATTCCGGTTGGTGTTTACGTATCGGAAGTTTCTGACAGCGGAGCAGCAAAGGCAGCCGGTATCAAGAAAGGCGATGTTATCACAAAGATCAATGATGCGAAAGTATCTACAATTGAGCAGGTGCAGAACAAAGTAAATAATACAAAAGCCGGTACGGAGATTACGGTAACAATTTCCAGAAGTCAAGACGGCGAGTACAAAGAGCAGGATCTGAAAGTCAAATTGAAAGGCTCAGATACTCTCAATGAATTGAGTGATGGAACAACGGATTCGGGAAATTCAAGTGGATCCAATGGAAATTCTGACGGAAATTCCGATGGAAGCAACAGCAATCCATACGGATATGGAAATGACTCGTATGATGATTCCTATGGAAGTCAGATTATGCCTTGGTAAAAATTCTTTACTAATCAGAAAAAATAAGTTATAATAAAAGGAACTGTTTCATAACATTGGGGCAGTTCCTTTTGGACATATTATAATGACACACAATATTGAAAAGTATAGAAATGGAGAAAATAGTGAGCGAAGAAATCAAAAATCAAAATGAAGATACAATGGAAAATAACAGAAATGATGAAAACAAAGGGGAAACATTTTGCTACTTGTGCCATCGACCGTCGAGTCTGGTAAACAATATGATTCATCTTCCAAACAATATATCAATCTGTTCCGATTGCTTGCAAAAATCATTTGACATGTTTAACAATGGTTCAATGGGAACTGGAACAATTCCTCCAATGAACGGAATGCCCGGAATTGAGTTTATCAATCTGTCCAATCCGTTTGGCGGAATGCCGGAAGAGATGCAGGAACGCCACCGGGTAAAGACAAAAAGAAAAACCCATGACAAAGTACCGGCACTTGACATCCAAAAATTACCAGCTCCGCATATCATCAAGGGCAGACTGGACGAATATGTGATGGGACAGGAGCAGGCGAAAAAGGTCATTTCGGTAGGAGTATATAACCATTATAAGCGAATTGCAGCGATGGAAGAGCAGGAAAAAGCAAAAGAGACCGGCGATACCAATCAGATGGACTGGGATGTTGAGATTGAAAAATCCAATATGCTGATGCTGGGGCCTACCGGAAGCGGTAAAACTTTTTTGGTTCAGACCCTTGCGCGTATTTTGCAGGTGCCGCTTGCCATTACCGATGCTACGGCACTTACCGAAGCCGGATACATTGGCGATGATGTCGAAAGTGTGATTTCCAAACTGCTGGCAAATGCGGAAAACGATGTGGAACGTGCAGAACGCGGAATCGTTTATATTGATGAGATTGATAAACTGGCCAAAAAGGAAAATGCCAATCAGCGTGATGTCAGCGGAGAATCGGTACAGCAGGCACTTCTGAAACTTTTAGAGGGGGCCGATGTAGAAGTTCCGGTCGGAGCTACAAACAAAAATGCGATGGTTCCGATGACGACAATCAATACCCGCCATATTTTATTTATCTGTGGTGGGGCATTTCCGGGACTGGAAAATGTTATAAAACGTCGTCTGACAAAACATGGTCATATTGGATTTGAGTCACAGTTAAAAGATGAACTGGATAAAGATGAAAATATTCTGGCGAAGGTTGAGACGGAAGACATTCGTTCCTACGGATTGATTCCGGAATTTATCGGAAGACTTCCAATCGTATTTGCGTTGCAGCAGATGGACGAGAGACTTTTGGTAAAAGTTCTGACAGAACCAAAGAATGCAATTATCAAACAATATAAAAAATTATTTGCCATGGATGGAGTGAAACTTGATTTTGAAGAAGATGCGCTTCTTGAGATCGCCAGCCGTGCAGTAAAGAAAAAGACAGGAGCGAGAGCTTTGCGTTCCATATTGGAAGAGACGATGTTAGACATCATGTATCAGATTCCAAAAGATGATATGATCGGGCGTGTTATTGTAACAAAAGATTATGTCAGAGGAATTGGCGGACCTCGCATTGAAGTCCGCGATTAAAAGTCGGTTTTTAATAAAGGAACTCCAAGATAAACGGTCGTTTCATCGGAGATTTCGTCATAGGTTATGGCGAGATTTAAGTTGATTCTCTGACCGTTTATTTTTTTGCAGAAAGCAATTCCGGATGTGTAGCCGTAGGCGACATAATAGTCCGAAGTTTGATGGGTATTTTTAAGAGCTCCGCCCCACACATGGAAAAGACGGGAGGCAAGCTGCTCTTTCTGATCGGAAGTCAGTCTGCCGGATAATCGTCCTTTTACCAGACCGCCTTTTTGTGACAAATTTTGGAAAGAAGGTGCATCGCTTTCCAAAATCAGCTGATTGCGTGCAAATGCCTGTGTGGCATCGTTATGTGAAAGATAAAAGCGGGTCATTGCAAACTGTGTAAAGGCAATAATCCAGCTTAAGCACATACAGAATATGGCAAGTTTTAATTTTCGTTTCATGGGAATCCCTCTTTTCTTTACTGCAACGATTCAGGATTCTTCTCCCACACATTTGCATTGTCATGAATCGTTACGTATTATTTATGTATAGCATTGACAATTCAGGGAAATTTATACACATAGAAAGTTTTGCTGAATCTTAACTAAATGGATATTGACGAAAAATTTTCGAATTGTTATGATAAAGAATGGTAGAAGGCAGAGGGAGAAAGGAGATTATTGATGAGAAAAACAAAGATTATTTGTACGATGGGCCCGGCGACGGATTCGGATGAGGTATTGGAAAAATTGATGCGTGGCGGAATGAATGTCGCACGTTTCAATTTTTCACACGGCAGCCACGAGGAGCAGAAAGGGCGAATGGACCGGCTGAAAGCAATGCGTAAAAAATGCGGAAAACCGGTGGCGATGCTTTTGGATACCAAAGGACCGGAAATTCGCACGGGGATATTTGAAGAGGGAAAAGTGACATTGGAGCCGGGACAGCAGTTTGTATTGACGGGACGCGAAATCCGCGGAAATGCATCCATGGCATCCATTACGTACCCTCAGTTATATCAAGATGAGAAGCCGGGTAACCGGATTTTGATCGACGATGGACTCATTGAACTTATTGTGAAGGAAATCCGGGGAGAGGACATCATTTGTACCGTTGTAAATGGCGGTGTGATCTCGGATCACAAGGGCGTCAATGTACCGGGGGTACACATCCACCTGCCTTATATGAGCGAAAAAGACAAAGAAGACATTTTATTTGGAATCCGTCAGGATATTGATTTTGTGGCAGCTTCTTTTACAAGAACCGCCGAGGACGTTATGCAGATCCGCAAACTCTTGGACGAAAATGGGGGAAAAGACATCAATATCATTGCCAAGATTGAAAATGCGGAAGGCGTGGATAAGATTGATGAGATCATCCGTGTATCGGATGGAATTATGATCGCGCGCGGAGATATGGGAGTTGAGGTGCCGGATGAAGAAGTGCCGGTTATCCAGAAAATGATCATCCGCAAAGTGTATGAGGCCGGAAAACAGGTAATTACGGCGACGCAGATGCTGGATTCCATGATGAAAAATCCACGGCCGACCCGTGCAGAGACAGCTGATGTCGCCAATGCAATCTACGATGGAACGAGTGCAATCATGCTATCGGGAGAGACAGCAGCCGGGAAATATCCGGTAGAAGCGCTGAAAACAATGGTGCGCATTGCCGAGAGGACAGAAGCAGATGTTGACTACTGCAAGCGGTTCTTTAACCATGAACGCAAAGCCAATCCGGACATCACGGATGCCATCTGCCATGCGACCTGCACGACAGCGCATGATCTGAATGCCCGCGTCATTATTACTGTTACCAAATCGGGACGTTCTGCCCGTATGATCTCACGTTACCGTCCGGGCTGTGACATCGTGGGCTGTGCTATGTCGGAAAAAGTCACAAGACAGCTCAATATGTCGTGGGGTGTCACCCCTGTTTTATTAGAAGAAAAGCAGGAGGTTTTTGAACTTTTTGATTATGCGACGGAAGAATGCCTCAAACAGGGATTCTTATGCAAAGGCGATGTGGCGGTATATACATCGGGGGTTCCGGTCGGAATTTCCGGCACAACGAACATGATTAAAGTACAGAGAGCATAACAAAGGTTGACAATGTCGAAAAATGTGTGGTATGATATATGCGTGAAACTTTCAGGGTCATATCCTGGACCCACTAGAACCAGGTTAAATATGAAAGAAAAGAGGTCAGAGTAAAATGGCAAACATCGATTTGAGCAAGTATGGTATCACAGGTGCAACTGAGATTGTGTACAATCCTTCTTATGAAGATCTGTATAAGGAAGAGACCAATCCAGCATTGGAAGGTTATGAAAAAGGCCAGGAAAGTGAACTTGGCGCAGTGAACGTTATGACAGGTATTTATACAGGACGTTCCCCTAAAGACAAGTATATCGTAATGGACGAGAATTCAAAAGACACAGTATGGTGGACTTCTGATGAGTACAAAAATGATAACCATCCTGCATCACAGGAAGCTTGGAAAGCAGTGAAAGAGCTTGCAGTAAAAGAATTGTCAAATAAGAGACTTTTCGTAGTAGACGCATTCTGCGGAGCAAACCATGACACACGTATGGCTGTTCGTTTTATCGTAGAAGTAGCTTGGCAGGCACATTTCATTAAAAATATGTTTATCCAGCCAACAGAGGAAGAGTTGGAAAACTTTGAGCCAAACTTTATCGTATACAATGCATCCAAAGCAAAAGTTGAGAAT
The DNA here is from genome assembly GCA_905212635.1 of uncultured Lachnoclostridium sp. GTDB lineage: Bacteria > Bacillota > Clostridia > Lachnospirales > Lachnospiraceae > Eubacterium_F. The sequence continues at coordinate 70,774 of CAJMFH010000011.1, forward strand.
TACAAAGAACTCGGATTGAATTCTGAGACAGCTGTAATGTTCAACATCACAAGCCGCGAGCAGGTTATCGTAAATACATGGTACGGCGGAGAAATGAAGAAAGGTATGTTCTCTATGATGAACTACTACCTTCCATTGAAAGGCATCGCTTCCATGCACTGCTCCGCAA
>CAJMFH010000012.1 GCA_905212635.1 uncultured Lachnoclostridium sp.
TGGCGTGTACCTGTGTTCTCTCGTGGGCGGCTCCGCACACGCCAAGTCCTGCTTTTTCTTTTCTGGCGTGTACCTGTGTTCTCTCGTGGGCGGCTCCGCACACGCCAAGTCTTGCTTTTCCCTTTTTGGCGTGTACCTGTGTTCTCTTGTGGGCGGCTCCGCACACGCCAAGTCTTACTTTTTTCTTTTTGGCGTGTATTTGCCCTCTCTGACTTCGTCAGCAAGCCGCATGGTAGCGCCCCCTCGCTCCGCTCGGCGACAGGTCGTCGGTGCTATTAGAAACAAGAACTTCGTTCTTGTAAGCAAATCCTCACTCATACCTTAATGCTTCGATTGGGTCCATGCGGGCAGCTTTGTTTGCCGGATAATATCCAAAGAAGATGCCGATAACCATAGAGAATCCTACGGCCACAATGATCGCCGCTACCGGAACAGCCGCCGAATATCCAAGGATAGAAGCGGCGATGGCTCCAAGTACAAAACCGACAAGGATGCCTAAAATTCCACCAATGAGGCACAATATCATGGATTCGATGATAAACTGGAAGCGGATGGAACTGTTTTTTGCTCCCAGCGCCTTTCTGGTGCCGATTTCCCGCGTTCTCTCGGTAATGGATACGAGCATGATATTCATAACGCCGATGCCGCCGACCAGAAGGGAAATGCCGGCGATAAATGAAATGGCGATGGATACTGTGCCAATCATGTCGCTCATGGATTCTGTCATGGATTCCATTGTCGTCGTCGAAATTTTGTAGTCCTCATTGGAATTGTAATACGGAGCAAAAAAGTCCTCAATCTGTGTGGCAAAGGCAGAAACGCTGTCAATACCGCTCTTTGTCACAACCGTAAACTGCTGATAGCCCTCGTCTGCGTGTGTCTGTGCTTTTCCCGTTAAAATCGGAATATACGCTGTCGTCGTAATGTCTTCATCAGAAGAGGAAGAAAACGAGTTATTGGACTCGTATTTGTACACACCCACAACATAATACTGGTAATAAATTCCATCTATTTCCACCTGAATTTTCTGCGAAAGTGCCTTTTGCGAATCCCCGTCAAAAATCTGATCCACCACTTTATCGGAGATCATGATAACCTTCTTTTTTCCTGTATTATCGTCACTTGTCAGCCGTCTTCCTGCAATAAGTGTCACATCATCGCTGGCAAAATATTCCGAATTAATGCCGCTGATGGAAATATTTGCTGTGTTGCTCCCATCGTGTACTGTTCCACTTGCCACCGTTTCACTGATGGCTATAGCATCGATTTTATCAGAAAATTCATTTTTCAATTCCGACAGCATGTCATCCGTGATAAGGTCTTCTTTTTCCACCGATGAGTTTCGGTTTGCAGCCCCGAATTTCAAACCATTGGAACGGGTTTCTGTCGTGCTGCTCGTCTGCTTGAGACCGACCGTGATGTTATTGGCTCCCATTTCCTGAAAAGAATCGGAAATGGAATTGGTAAGCGAGGAACTTACTGTCATAATAGCAATAACGGCGCCGATACCGATAATGATGCCAAGCATTGTCAGAAGCGCACGCATTTTGTTGGCAAGCAGTGCCTGAAATGCCAATTTCACATTTTCCCATATCAACATGCCAGTTCCCCCTTTCGGATTCCCGTAATCTCGCCGTCGCGAAGTGTGATAATACGTTCTGTTTCATTTGCCAGTTCTCCGGAATGCGTAATCAGAACAATGGTTTTTCCCTGCTCTTCATGCAGTTTATGGAAAATATCCATAATGACACGTCCGGTTTTGCTGTCCAAAGCTCCGGTCGGCTCATCTGCCAATATAATGGAAGGATCATTCGCCATAGCACGCGCGATCGCCACTCTCTGCTTCTGACCGCCGGATAATTCGTCCGGGCGGTGCGTCATTCTTTCCTGCATCCCTACAAGTTCAAGCAGTTCTTTCGCTTTTCGTGTCCTCTCTGCCTTTGGAACTCCCGCATAGAGAAGTGGGAGTTCCACATTGGAAAGTGCCGTAGTCCGGGCGATCAGATTGTAGGTCTGAAAAACAAATCCGATCTGCCGGTTGCGGATTTCCGATAACTGTTTATCCTTTCCTGCCCCGACATCAACGCCATCTAAAAGATACGTACCCTCCGTCGGACGGTCAAGTGCTCCCAAAATATTCATCAACGTCGATTTACCGGAACCGGATTCTCCTACGATGGAGACAAATTCTCCCATATTTACTGTGAGGTCGATTCCATGCAGGATTTCCAATTCATTGGGCTGGCCGATATAAAAACGTTTTACAATTTTTTCGCATTCAATGATTGGCTTTTTCATGGACGACCACCGCCTCCCGGGGCTCCGCCGCCAGGACCGCCGCCGGATCCGCCCTGCATTCCACCGCCTCCGCCGAGGAGACCGCCAAGACTGTCATTTCCTGATTCTTCACTTGTAGAATCAGAGGTGGAATCCGTTGGAATAATTACTTTCATGCCCTCTGTCAACTCGTCACTCTGCACTTCTACATAATAATCGCTTTCCATACCTTTCGTAACCACAATCTGTTTTTTCGAAACACTTCCATTTTCGCCCTCAGAAACATTGATTACGGATTCGCCGTTTGTATTTTGAGAAATGGCATCATACGGTACGGCAAATACATCCGAGGCTTCTTCTTCCACGATACTGCACCGCGCGGTAAGGCCGAGTTTCAAACGTTCATCGGCGGTTTTCAATGCAATCTGCACTTCGTAACCACTGGAACTGCTGCTTGTGGAGGTCATGGCGCCACTTTCTCCACTTTGAGAAGAAGAACTTCCGCTGCTGCTTTCGGTGGATGGTGCTACAAATGTCACCTCACCTTCCAGCTCGTCTTCGTCGGTTGCTTCGGTTAAAACGATGACTTTCTGGCCGACCTTCACATTGCTGATATCATATTCGTCTACACTTGTAGAAATTGTATAACCGCTTACATCCTCAATCTGAAGAATGGTTCCACCACTGTACGTATCGCCTTCCTGCACGGAGATGGAAGTAACCATTCCGTCCATTGGGGCTGTCACCGCACATTTATCCAGACTCTCCTGCGCCTGTGTCACTTGTTTTTTCGCTTCTTTAATGCTTTTATTGGCACTGGTTTTCGCCGTTTCCAACGCTTCCTGCGCCTGTTCAATACTGGATTTGCTCTGTTTTAATGTTGATTTTCTCGTTGAAACTGCATTTTCATATTCTGTTTTTGCCTGGGCGAGCTGGTCTTTCTGTTTGGATTTCTTTGCCTCCTCATAGGCTTTTTTCGCCTTGGCTACTTTACTGTTCTCTTCCTTTTTTACATCTGCATATTCACTTTTGGCATCACTTACCTGCTTTTGAGCCTTTTGAGTCGAATAACTGCCTTCTGACTGTGCATCCGAAAGAGAATCCTTCGCTTCAGATAAACTCTCCTGTAAGTCGGTTTCATCAAAAGTTATGAGAGTTTTCCCCTTTTTCACCTCATCTCCTACCGATACATTAATTTTGTTTATTGTCACACCGTTTACATTGGCAGATACCTCACGGGACTGTTTGCTTTCGATCGTTCCGGTCGCACTGATGGATTTTGTCAGATCCATTTTCTCCAGAGAAACCGTATTTTCCTGCTGAGTCTCCTGTTTTCCTTTCTTTGTCTGCCCGTTTTTCACTTTTCCAATAATTACCACTGCTGCAATGACCAGAAGTAGTATTACCGCTATCACCACTATTTTCTTTCGATGTTTTTTTAATTTCTGTTTCACACGCGCCGCCTCCTGTCTTTATAATTCCTTTCTATGTAACTATTCAGGTTTCCTCACACACATTCGCATTTTGAATAGTTCATGTTCTTTCTCTCCTGAACAATTCCTTTTTATGTTAAAAAAAAAGTATGAACAAACGATGTTCATACTTTGATATCTGTGTGATTATTTGATGAAAGTGGAGAACACTTTTTTCAGATCCTCCAAAGTTTCCACTTGATTGATCTCTCTGCGGATGGCTGCGGAATGTGGATATCCTGCGGTATACCATGCGATATGTGTCCGCATTTCCCGCATTCCATATAATTCGCCCTTCCATTCTGCCTGCATTTTTGCGTGGCGCTCAATCATGGCGTAAAGTTCTTGGATTCCGGGTTTGCGAAGTTCCTCCCCGGTTTTTATATAATGTCGGATCTGCTCAAAGATCCATGGATTTCCTCTGGCACCGCGGCCGATCATAAAGGCATCGCATCCCGTTTCCTGCCACATTCTTTCCACATCGGCACCGCAGGTAATATCGCCATTTCCAATAACCGGAATCGAAACCGCCTCTTTGACTTTGCGGATGATTTCATAATCGGCTTTTCCACTATAATACTGTTCTCTCGTCCGACCATGCACCGCTACCGCGGAAGCTCCGGCCGCCTCTGCTGCCTTTGCCAGATCGACTGCCTGACATTCTCCATCGCGGAAGCCTTTCCGAAATTTTACAGTGACCGGTTTGTGAATCGCACGCACGGTTTTTCGTATAATCTCTTCGGCAAGCGGAATATTTTTCAAAAGAGCGGAACCTTCTCCGTTATTAACGACTTTCGGCACCGGACACCCCATATTGATATCCAATATGTCAAATGGCAATTCCTCAATACGCGCCGCCATCTCACTGATAATATCCGGATCTGCGCCAAATAACTGCAATGAGACCGGTCTTTCTTTGGGGTTGATCTGCAATAGCGGCTGTGTGTTGGGGCTGTTATAATAAATGCCTTTTGCGCTGACCATTTCCGTACAGATCAAATCCGCTCCCATTTCTTTGCAGATCTGACGGTAAGGAAGATCTGTCACGCCTGCCATCGGCGCAAGAATCAGTTTTCCCGGGATCTCGATCTCTCCAATCTTCCAGGATTCCTCCACATTCATAGGCTTATCCTTTCTGACGGGCAGCTTTTGTCTTTTCATAGATCAACCGGATTCCCTGAAGCGTCAAATGGGCATCGTACACATCGATGGAATCCGTTGCATCGGCAACAATTCTTCCCAGTCCGCCTGTGGCAACTACTTTGATATCGGATATTCCGGATTCTTCCTTAATTTTTCGGATAATATACTCGGTCTGACCTACTGTGCCATACATAATTCCTGCCTGCATACTGGTGATTGTATTTTTCGCAAGAATCGTCTCCGGCATCTTAATCTCAATCTCCGGAAGCTGTGCCGTACTGGACCAAAGTGCCTTTGTACTGATCTTAATTCCCGGACAGGTAACACGCGCCGCAAAAACGCCGTCTTTTGTGACAAGATCGTATGTGGTCGCTGTTCCGTAATCCACCACGATCACTGGACCGCCATAGAGATCATACGCTCCTACCGCATCTACAATACGGTCTGCTCCGATTTCACTCGGATTTGCCGCAGCAATGTGGATCCCGGATTTGGTTCCTTCGCCCACAACATACGGGGTACAATGAAAATATTTTTTAATGCCACTCACCAGCGAATACATCACTTTCGGCACGACCGAGGCAATGATCACATCATCAATCGTTGTTTCCGAAATATGCTGTCTTGACAAACCTTCCACGATTGCTTCCCCAAATTCATTGGAAGTACGTGGAATATTGGTTGTCAGGCGGAATGTTGACCGTAATTTTTCTCCCTCAAAAACACCAAACGTCAAATTGGTATTTCCGATATCTATCGTTAATAACATCTCTTTTTCCTCTTATTCTTCTTTACCGGCAAAAAATGCGCGATAATATTCTTCTAAACTTGAAAATAATTCTTCGTGTTCCTGACGCATCTGTTTGATCTTCAGATAACTTCCGATCTCATCGTAAAAGAAATCATTTTCTTTAGCGGTTGTAGACATATACAAGGAACCGTCTTCTTCAAATTCCATCGTAAATACACCGCCGACATCTGCCGTCAGCATTACACTCAGTATTTTCAATTCTTCTTTAATCCCTTCCGGCAGAGATTCGTACCGGGGATTCAGATAAAACTTCTGTTCATATGCACTGCATGCACATAAAACCTGTTTCTCATCCATGGGTTATTTCCTTTCACTCATTGGTACATAAGGTTTATGCGGACAAACAGCTTTGTAAGCCGGGCGGATAATTTTACCGGCATTTACAAGTTCTTCCAGTCGATGTGCACTCCAGCCCGCGATTCTTCCGATGGCAAAGATTGGCGTATATAATTCAATCGGAAGCCCCAGCATACTGTACACAAGACCACTGTAGAAGTCGATGTTGGCGCTGACACCTTTATAAATATGGCGTTCTGCCGCGATTACTTCCGGCGCAAGTTTTTCCACTTTTTCATATAACGCATACTCTTTGAGCATATTTTTTTCTTCCGATAACTTCTTTACAAATTTACGGAACGTCTTAGCACGAGGATCCGAGATCGAGTATACCGCATGACCCATTCCATAGATCAGACCGGAACGGTCAAACGCTTGTTTATTCAGCAATGCCGTCAGATACGTTTTAATCTCTTCGTCGTCTTCCCAGTCATGTACATTTTTCTTCATATCTTCAAACATCAAGGATACCTTTTTATTGGCGCCTCCATGCCGTGGTCCCTTCAGGGAACCAAGTGCCGCCGAGATAGCTGCATACGTATCGGTTCCGGACGACGTTACGACATGATCGGTAAAAGTCGAGTTATTACCACCACCATGCTCTGCATGAAGAACCAGTGCAATATCCAGAATCTTTGCTTCCAGCGGAGTAAACTGGCTGTCCGGACGGAGCATATGCAGGATATTTTCCGCCGTCGAATATTCTTCTTTTGGCGGATGCAGGAAAAAGCTGCTGCCTTCATGGAAATAATTGGCAGCCTGATATCCATACACCGCAAACATCGGCAAAAGTGCAACCAGTTCCAGACACTGGCGGAGTACATTTTCTGTCGTCGTATCATCGGCTTTTGTATCATAAGAATACAGCGTAAGCACACTCCGTCCAAGCGTATTCATCAAATCGGAGCTCGGTGCTTTCATAATGATATCGCGGACAAAACTCGATGGCAGACTCTTACGGTATTCGGCAAGAATATCCTTCAGATCTTCCAGCTGACTCTCTGTCGGCAGTTCGCCAAAGAGCAGAAGATATACCACTTCTTCATATCCAAAACGCTTTTCATGTAAAAATCCATCGACAATCTCTTCGATATCAATTCCCTGATAATACAATTTTCCTTCACACGGAACCATATCATGGTCAATCACCGTGTAGGAACGGATCTCGGAAATCTCCGTCAATCCGGTAAGTACACCCTGACCATTTAAGTCACGTAATCCACGTTTTACTTCATATTTATCAAATAAAGTAGAGTCAATCGTACTGCTGGCTTCGCATACGTCCGCCATTTTCTGTAACCACTCGTGTTTATATTCCAAATCAAGATTTTTATTCATATTGGCCCTCCTTAACTGTCTGATTTTTATTTTTTTATAATGTGGCAGCCATCACTGCTTTGATCGTATGCATACGGTTTTCTGCTTCTTCAAATACTACGTCCGCATACGCCTTAAACACTTCGTCTGTCACTTCCATTTCGGTCAAACCGTATTTTTCATAAATCTGTTTTCCAATTTTTGTCTTAAGGTCATGGAATGCCGGCAGGCAGTGCATAAAGATTGCCGTATCCTTGGCATTGTCCATCGCCTTCTTATTTACCTGGTATGGCGACAAAGCTTTGATACGCTCTTCCCAGACTTCTTCCGGTTCTCCCATGGAAACCCAGACATCCGTATACAAAACATCGGCATCTTTCGTACCTTCTTCCACACTTTCCGTCAACGTAATGGAACCGCCGGATGCCTTGGCATATTCCTCGCATTGTGCGACCAGCTCAGCATTTGGAAAATATTCTTTTGGCGCACAGGCAGTAAAATGCATTCCCATCTTTGTGCAGGCGATCATCAGAGAATTTCCCATATTGTAACGGGCATCTCCCATATAAACAAGTTTAACGCCTTCTAATTTACCAAATTTTTCCTGTATCGTCAAGAGATCGGCGAGCATCTGTGTCGGATGATACTCATTGGTAAGTCCGTTCCAAACCGGTACGCCGGCATATTGTGCCAGTTCTTCCACAATTTCCTGTCCGAATCCACGGTATTCAATTCCGTCAAACATTCTTCCTAACACTCTTGCGGTATCGGCGATGCTTTCTTTCTTGCCGATCTGAGATCCCTGTGGATCCAGATATGTAACGCCCATCCCCAGATCATGGGCTGCAACTTCAAAAGAACAGCGCGTTCTTGTACTTGTTTTTTCAAAGATCAGAGCAATATTTTTCCCTTCGTGCATCCGATGGCTGATCCCATTTCTCTTTTTTTCTTTCAACTCTTTTGATAATTGTAAAAAATATGCAATTTCTTCCGGTGAAAAATCTTTTAATGTCAAAAAATTACGTCCTTTTAAATCCATCATTAACCTCTTTTCCGCAGTACGCTCTGTCTGCTGTTTTTAAGAATAAAGAGGGGGGTTCTCTCCCGGCGCAGACCGGTGGTAAAGAATCCCCTTCTCCTGTTTATTCGGTTTCTTTTACACTTTCCACAACGGCTTTCGCAAGTCCGGCTACCCCTTGAATTTCGGAAGGGATAATAATCTTCGTTGCTTTTCCATCCGCTGCCTTTTCAAATGCTTCCAGACTCTTTATCGTCAGTACCGCTTTCGACGGATCTGCTTCATTGAGGAAACGAATTCCCTCTGCCGTCGCTCTCTGTACCGCTTCGATTGCCTGTGCACGACCTTCCGCTTCACGGATCGTCGCTTCTTTCTTCGCTTCCGCACGAAGGATTGCAGCTTCTTTTTCTGCCTCTGCTTCGAGGATTGCAGATTCTTTCTTTCCTTCTGCTACCAGTACGGTGGATTTTTTCTCACCTTCTGCACGAAGGATCGACTCACGTCGTTCACGCTCTGCCTTCATCTGTTTTTCCATCGAATCCTGTATCTCACGCGGTGGAATGATATTTTTCAATTCCACACGGTTTACTTTGATTCCCCACGGGTCGGTCGCAATATCAAGATTGGATCGCATATGGGTATTGATCGTCTCTCTTGACGTAAGTGTCTGGTCGAGTTCGAGATCACCGATAATATTACGAAGTGTCGTCGCCGTCAGATTCTCAATCGCCATAATCGGATTTTCCACTCCGTACGTAAACAGTTTCGGATCCGTGATCTGGAAAAATACAACCGTATCAATCTGCATTGTAACATTATCCTTTGTAATTACGGGCTGTGGTGGGAAATCCATCACCTGCTCTTTTAAATTTACCCGTCTTACCACACGATCCAAAAACGGAACTTTAAAATGTATTCCTACAGACCATGTTCCAATATAAGCTCCAAGTCTTTCAATAATATACGCATTGGCCTGTGGAACGATTTTGATGCAGGATGCCAGTATAATAAGCACCAGTACAACAATGATCACACCAACTACAAGTCCTCCGCTGATTCCTGTACCATCCATGTTTTTCACCTTTCCTTTCTGTTTTTAATTCGTTTTTACGATCAATTTGACACCCTGTACTGCGGTAATCTCTACCTCTGTGTCTTTTTCAATCTTGTCTTTTTCTTCTTCCGCACGCGCGGTCCATTCCATTCCCTGATATCGGACTTTTCCGGTTCCAAGCAGATTATCGATCGATTCAATAACAACTGCTTTCTTTCCTATAATCTCATCAATGTTCGTTTTTTCTTTTACGGGATTAAAAAACCGCATCGCAATAGGACGAAATACAATCATAGATAAAAATGAGAGAATAACAAACACCGTAAATTGCAGCCAAAAACCGCCGCCAAGTCCGGTCACAACTGCCGCACCAAGAGATCCCAAAGCAAACCATACGGTCGTCAGTCCCATGGTGGCTACTTCGATAACAATCATAACTGCCAGAATCACTAACCATATAACCATTGATTCAGCACCTCCTTTTGGGCATTTTAAAAAACACTACGCTATCTATTTTACTATATTCGGACAAATATTGCAACTACCGATTGCGATGAATCTCATACATGAAAAGTGCCGCACTGACTGCTGCATTGAGAGATTCCAGCTGTCCTTCCATTGGAATCTTAATTTTGTGCGTAGCCGCCTGCTGCGTCTCCGGTCTTATGCCATTTGCCTCGTTCCCTATAATAACTGCACATTTTCCCTCATAAGTCTCTTCCGTATAAAACCGTGCTCCATCGAGACTCGCCGCATAAACGGAAAAATGTTCTGCTTTTAACCGTTCCGCTTCTTTTGTCATATTATCCGTAACAAAAAAGGGAAGGCGGAAAATGGCACCCATCGTCGCGCGCACTACTTTTGGATTAAAAAGATCCACACAGCCGGCAGACATAATAACCGCCGACATTCCGGCTCCTTCTGCCGTCCGAAATATCGTTCCCAGATTTCCCGGATCCTGAATATCCTCCAGACAGATCACGGCAGCATCTTTTTGTTCTACAGCAGTAGACTTATCATATTCCGGTATTCTGACGACAGCAAGAACCCCCTGTGGACTTTCGGTATCCGACATTTCCTGAAACACTTTCGAACTTACATATTCTACGTCTGCTTCTTTCAGTTTATGCGATAATCTGTCAAAATATTCTTCTTTTACATTTTCTGACAGATATACTTTTTCTGCCCTGTGGTATGCCAGTGCATCTTCGACAAGCCGCACTCCCTCTGCGATAAAAAGTCCCTCTTTTCTCCTGTTTCTGGCACTCTTTTTCAGTTTCTGTATCTTTTTTATCTGGGGATTTGTACTGCTCTCTATCATGGCTGTGTCCTCCTCCTCTCAACCTCTTCCGCAATGCGGTCATTGACACGCTGTACTTCTTCCTGAAAGGCGCGGGCAGAAATTCTTGTCGCCCCATGCCCAAGTATGATGATCTGCTCCATGCCATCCGACGTCGCAACCCGCACTCGTTTCTTTTTTGCAATTTCTTTCGTCGTCTTCTCAATATACATATCTGCCGTCTCAGCCTCTTTCGTATAAACGACGCTGATATTGTGGAATTGTTCTACGCTGCCGGGATTTCCTTTTACTTTGTACGCATCAAATACAAGGATCAGATGACAGCCGCAAAAGCCCTGATAGTTGCACATAATCTCCATCAGTTTGGCGCGTGCGCCCTCCAGATTTTCAGCGGCAAGCTCTTTTAACTCGTCCCATGCAAAAATGATATTGTACCCGTCCACAAGAAGGTATTCTTCCTCGTATACCGGTTTATACTCTTTGGTCTTCGTCTTTCCCGGTTCCGCTTTAATCACTTTCTTTACCGGTGTCTCGACGCGGGTCTTTACCGGACCGAATGTCCGCTCAAAGATTGCCTGTAACTCTTTTTCTTCGGACATTTTCGAGTTCTTCTTTGACGGTTCTTTCGGCGCTGCTGCCGTATTTTTTGCCGGCTGGCGGTTTTTTATCGACGTATCAACGTGTACATGTTTTGCCACTTCATTCCATGGCACGACAAACCCGGAACCATGCGAACAAAATACCGAATCTGCTGTATTTTCCACATCCGTATCCGGATCATATTTACATTTTTTTACAATTTCATCTTCGTTATGGCACGGTTCATATCCACAGAACGAAAGGGTCATTCTTCCTCTGCCTTTCGTAAATGCCGCAAATTCCGTACCGTAGCCCGCCATCGACGCGACCGGGCAGGTTCCCTCGATCGCGCTCATTTCGCCGTCATCCGGCTGCTGTCGGAAAGTTCCATGCATCTTTCCGACATCGCTCATAACACGCCCGATCTGTTCCATCGGCACTTCCATTCGAAATTGGTACATCGGTTCCAGCAGCCGGCTTTTCGCCTGCCGCAGTCCCTGACGCACCGCACGGTATGTCGCCTGCCGGAAATCTCCTCCTTCGGTATGTTTCAGGTGCGCTCTTCCGGCAATCAACGTAAATTTGATATCCGTGATTGGCGATCCGGTCAGTACACCGGTAAATTCTTTTTCTCCCAGATGCGTAAGGATCAGCCGCTGCCAGTTCAGATCCAGTTCGTCCTCACTGCACTCGGTCACAAATTGAAGTCCGCTGCCCCGTGGAAGCGGTTCCATTTTAAGATGCACTTCCGCATAATGACGCAATGGTTCAAAATGTCCCATTCCAATGACCGTATCTTCGATTGTTTCCTGATATAAGATCGTCGCACTTCCAAATGCGATGTCCATTCCGTAACGTTCGGCAACCATTCGCTTGATCACTTCCAGCTGCACTTCTCCCATCGGCTGGATAAAAATCTCCCGTGTCTGTGCCTGCCATGAAAGGTGGAGATTGGGATCCTCTTCTTCCAGCTGCTTTAACTGCCGCCAGGCAACCGCTTCGTCTGTCCCTTCCGGGAGCAGAATCTGATAGTTGCACACCGGTGCCAGCTGATTGGCACAAAAATCGGCTTCCTGCCCTACCCCCTGACCGGCATAGGTATCCACGAGTCCCGGAATCGCGCAGATATCTCCGGCTTTCACTTCCTGTTGCAGCGTATATTTTTCCCCGGAATACACGCGGATTTCATTCACTTTTCCAATTTCTTCAATCTCATCCCGAAGTTTCAGTTCTCCTCCGGTCAGTTTCATATGCGTAAGACGCTGTCCGGCATCATCCCGTGTAATCTTATATACTTTTCCGGCAAATTCTTTTTTATATTCTGGAAATTTGGTAAAATTTTCCAGTCCATTTAAAAACGCCCCAACGCCTTCATTTTGCAGCGCAGAGCCAAAATAACACGGATACAGCAGTGTCCCGGAAACCAGTCTTCTGACCTCTTTTTGCAGATCAAAGCTTCCCTCTTCAAGATAGGACTCCAGCAAAGTTTCTTCGCACATTGCCACATTTTCACGCAGCGTTTCTTCCTCTTCGGTAAAATCTACACAATAAGGCGATAATTTCGTCTGCAATTCCTTTAACACGGCAGCTTTATCCGCTCCCGGAAGATCCATTTTATTGACAAATAAAAACGTTGGAATCCGGTACTTCTGCAAAAGTTTCCAAACCGTCTCCGTATGCCCCTGTACACCGTCTGTTCCGCTTATGATCAACACCGCATAATCGATGACCTGAAGCGTCCGCTCCATCTCCGAAGAGAAGTCCACGTGTCCTGGTGTGTCTAACAATGTAACGTCCATATTTCCATACGAAAAGCACGCCTGCTTGGAAAATATCGTAATTCCCCGTTCTCTTTCCAAAGGCGAAGTATCTAAAAAAGCATCTTTGTGATCTACGCGCCCTCTTGTCCGGATTACGCCGCTTTCATATAATAAAGCTTCCGATAATGTCGTTTTTCCGGCATCTACGTGAGCCAAAAGCGCGGCACATATTTGTTTTTTCTGTTGTTTTTCTGATGTAGTATTCAAATGATGATGCCCCTTTCACTCTTTCGCTGCGTTTCTCTTTTTCACATCATTCCGCAGTAATTTATATGCCGTCGCAGTCAGGGGAACAAATAAAAGCATTCCTCCGATCCCCATTACACTTCCTCCAATGGTTACTGCTGCCAGCACCCAGATTCCCGGCAGTCCGATAGAGGCTCCAACCACACGTGGGTAAATAAACTGTCCTTCCAATTGTTGTAAAATAATAAGGAAAATGACAAATATAACGGCTTTCATCGGCGAAACCGTCGCAATCATCAAAAAACCGATACTGCCTCCGATGTATGCCCCCGCGATCGGAATCAATGCGGTAAACCCGATCAGTGCCCCGGTCATGCCACTGTAAGGAAGCCGCAGGATTGCCATACCGATGGCACACAGGCTTCCTAAGATCACTGCTTCCACACACTGTCCCACGATAAAACTGCGAAAACACTCATGAAGAGTGTGTATAACATAATTCACTTTGTGGTATATAGAATCCTTCAAATAGGTCTTTGCCACCTTTTTAACCTGTGGGACAAGACGGTCTTTTCCCGTCAGAAGATAGAGAGAAAAGATGATGCTCATAATAATGGTAAATGCCGTTGAAAACGTAGCTGCAATGACGTTTTTTACGACACCAAAAGCACCTCCAATTCCACCAGCCGCCCAGTTTGCAACTTTGGTCACAATTTCTTTCCAGTCAAACTGTCCGGTCTTGGTTACACTTCCCAGTTCATTCCACAGTCTCGTCATCTCATCATTGCCGCGGAGTTCCACGGACACACTCTGCATCAATGGCGGAATCTTATCAATCAGAAGTTTTACACAATCGATCAATTCCGGTACGACAAGTCCGATGATCAATGCAATGATTGCAAGTAAACTCAGATAGGAAAGCAGGACACAGACTCCCGTCCGTGTCTTCTTTATCAGTTTCTTTTTGGATTTTGGAAAATAATGTCTTTCATAAAAGCTCATCAAAATATTGACGGCATACGCAATTACAAGTCCTGTAAATAACGGTGCTGCCGCATGAAATGCAATTCCGAGTGCCGCTGCGATCACGGACCAGTAGTGAATTGCCAAAAAGAGCACCGCCACCGTAACTCCTGCACGAAAACAAGTTTCCCAGCTTAATTTCATAACGTCTCACTGTCCTTTTCACTTCAAATATTTTTCAAGAACTTCTTTTAATTTCGCCATATCAATCGGTTTCGGAATGTGCATATCCATCCCCGCCTCCTGCGCCATGCAGATATCATTTCGTGATAAATGGGCAGTCATTGCAACAATCGGAATTATTTTCGCATCTACACGATGTAAATTCCGAATCTTCCTCGTCGCTTCATTTCCATTCATCACCGGCATCTCAATATCCATAAAAAGGAGATCAAAATTCCCCGGTTCTGACTGTTCAAACAGTTCTACTGCCTCTTTTCCATCTTTGGCACAAACTACTTCAACTTCAAACATTTGCAGAATCTCACATATCACTTCGCGGTTGACGTCGTTGTCTTCTACGATCATAATACGTTTTCCTGGATATACTCTGCGTTCCTCCGGTTTTTCCTTTTCTTCCGGCTTTTCTTCTTCCTTTTCCATCTCATTTTTCCAATGACCGGCATTTTGATGATTCAGCATCATCTGGATCACCTGATACGAAGTCATGATCTGCTGCAAACAATAGCGGACACGTTCCGGATCCTGAAGATTCTCCTGCGCGATATACCCCATACCGCCGACTTCATTTACCGTATCTCTCAGATCATGTATTTCCTGCTCCGGCTCCATCACTTTATGAAGCATCGTCACATCCTGTATCAAAAGAACGTTTTCTCCCTCTTCTCCTGGTGCCATACGAACCATGATCCACAACGGCTCTGTCTGGTTTGCCGGAGTAAAGACGTGTTCAAATGAAATGGTAAATTTCACGGATTCCTTACAAAAATTCTGCACTTCCGGATATTTTTCGTACAGATCCATGCTCTCAAACAGATCCTTTGCACAGGATACCGTTTCCCTTTTTATCCCAAAAAGCCACTCGGCACTTTCCGAAAGAAAAGTTACCGCGTGGTTTTCCGGTTCGTTTATCATAATCAGTAAGTTCAATTGATCTGCGATCAAATTTAAAATTTGTTTTGTCATACTTTATTCTTCATTCATAGATGCCAATTTGGCTGCCTGGTCTGCCGCAATCAGACTGTCAATCACTTCACTTAAATCTCCATTGATAATAGCATCCAGACGATGAAGCGTCAATTTAATACGATGGTCTGTCACTCGTCCCTGTGGGTAATTATACGTACGTATCTTTTCCGAACGATCGCCGGTTCCAATCTGGCTTCGTCTCTTTTCTGCCTCTTCGTCATGTGCTTTTGCGCACTCCAGTTCATACAATCTGGCACGAAGTACTTTCAATGCTTTATCTTTATTTTTCAGCTGTGATTTTTCATCCTGACAGGAAATGACAATTCCGGTCGGAATATGGGTCAGACGAACTGCGGAATCCGTCGTATTGACACACTGTCCACCATTTCCGGAAGCACGGAACACATCAAATTTACAATCATTCATATCCAGTTCCACTTCAACTTCCTCTACTTCCGGCATAATTGCCACGGTTGCTGTCGAAGTATGGATACGTCCTCCGGATTCGGTTGCCGGAATACGCTGTACACGGTGTACTCCGCTCTCGTATTTGAGTTTGGAGTAAGCACCGGCACCATTGATCATAAATACAATTTCCTTAAATCCGCCGATTCCGTTTTCATTGGAGTTCATCGTATCTACTTTCCAATGATTCTGCTCTGCATATTTGCAGTACATACGGTACAGGTCAGCAGCAAACAACGCCGCTTCATCTCCACCGGCACCGGCACGGATCTCGACGATAACATTCTTTTCATCATTTGGGTCTTTCGGCAGTAAAAGGATTCGAAGTTCCTGTTCAATCTCTGCCAGACTTGCCTTACATTCATTTAATTCTTCTTTGGCAAGTTCTCTCATCTCTTCGTCTGTCTCTTCATCCAGAATCGCAAGACTGTCTGCAATCCCTTCTTTTGCACTTTTGTACTCTTTGTATTTTTCTACGACCGGCTCGAGGTCGGACTGTTCTTTCATTAATTTTTGATAACGGCTCTGGTCATTGAGCACATCCGGCTCACTCAATTCATTCAGCACTTCTTCATAACGCAAAAGCGTATCTTCCAGCTTATCAAACATAATCATTTTCCTTTCTGTGACAGTCTTCCCCACACGACGCGGTCAAGTCCTGCCAGGTCTTTTTTTATCTCAATATCGGTAAACCCGTTTTTCTCAAATAACTGCTTTACTTGCTCGCCTTGATTGTAACCAATCTCTACCATAAGTATTCCCGTCTCTTCAAGATAAAACGGTGCTTTTTCCAAAATCTTTTCATAAAATACCAGACCGCTTTTTCCGCCATCCAGAGCAAGAAGCGGCTCATGATCGATTACTTCCGGCATCAGCCTGGAAAGTTCGTCGGTCTCAATATACGGCGGATTGGAAACGATCAGATCAAATTTCCCCTCTATAGGTTCCCATAAATTTCCAATTTTATAGGTAATCTCCGGTTTTCTGACCTTGCCACTCCAGCCGTTTTTCTCAAGATTCTTCTCATTCTGTCTCGCGGTCTCTATGGCAGTTTCCGAAATATCACTCATTGTCACAGACTTCGGTGTGCCACAGAAGGCAATGCTCAGCCCGATACAGCCGGATCCCGTACACAAATCCAGTACCGTCTTCTCCTCTGAGACTTTGACTGCCGTTTCTACTAAAATTTCCGTATCCTGCCTCGGGATCAGCACCCCTTCTCTTACCAAAAAGGGAAGCCCCATAAACTCCGTGTAACCGAGAATATATTCCAACGGAATACGCTGACACCGTCTGGAAATTTTTTCCAAATATGTGTTGGCTGTCTGTGGCTCTGCCTGCTCATTCTGTTCTAAAAAGAACCGGCTTCTCGTATACGAAAAAGGTTCCTCGCTAAGGCAGGACTGAAACAGATACCACGCATTTAATTCTGCCTCCGGCACTTCATTTTCTGTCAATTTCCGGATTCCTTCCCGGTACAATTCCTGTAATGTCATAGGTTCCTCCCGGACAGATTACTGCTCTTTTTCTTCCGTCGGTGCGGCTTCATCAAAATACCGGTCAAGTGCCTGTAAGATCTCATCGTTTTCATCTTCGACATCAACTACTTCAAAGCCCTCTTCTTCCGGCTTTTCTTCCTCATAATGAGCCAGGAAGTCCCGCCAGTCAAATACGGCTTCAACCGAAGCAATCGCCACTTCCAGCATACTGTCATCCGGTTCCCTCGTTGTCAGTGCCTGTAGCCATAATCCCGGCTTGCTCAGCACATTGACTACCGGATTTTCAGATTTTCCGGCAAGGGAAATAAATTCATAGGAAAGCCCGGCAATTACCGGAATCAGTAAAATACGAAGTACCATACGGATCCACATATTTGGCACGGAAATAAACATAAACAACAGGATACTTACAAACATTACGACCAGCATAAAACTGGTTCCGCAGCGCTTATGTACCATCGTCTGTTTTTTCGCATTTTCAACCGTCAGTTCCATTCCGTTTTCAATACAATTAATACATTTATGCTCGGCACCGTGATACATAAATACCCGGCGGATATCTTCCAGCAGGGAAATTGCTTTTACGTAGCCGACAAAAAGCGCGACACGGATCACCCCTTCGATCAGTCCACGCAGCTGGATTGACGGAACAATCTTATGAAGTTTCTCCGAAATGAAAAACGGCAGTAATACAAAAAGACCAATTGCGACAATGATGGCAGCTACAAGTGCCAGTCCCATCCACAGATCATTGGTTTTCTGGTTCTCTTTTGCACTTTCTTTTTCCTTTTCTTCTTCCTCTTCCCAAAAACTTGCTGAATAGTTTAATGTGCCCATTCCCATCTTCAAGGATTCTGCAAAGGCAAAAATTCCTCGGATGATCGGGAGTTTCGCAATCGCGTATTTTTCTTTGAGACTTTTGTAATCTTCTACTTTCACTTCAATCTGTCCATCTGGCTTTCGCACAGAAACAGCATATTGGCTTTTGCCCTTCATCATAACTCCTTCGATGACAGCCTGTCCGCCAATTCCCGAATATTTCATATTCTGCCTCCATTCCGCATCCGCTTCACGTTACATTTCCGCTTTATATAGAACAACTCCGCAGTTCTCAAGTACCTTTCGATACAGAAACCTGCGGAGCCTTTATGTGTTCATTCTCTGCTTATTTCAAGCCATATTTACGATTGAACTTATCAATCGCACCACGAGCTGCCATGGACTTCTGCTGTCCTGTATAGAATGGATGGCATTTGGAACATACTTCAACATGAATGTCTTCCTTTGTTGAACCTGTTACGAATTCATTACCACAGTTGCAAACAACCTTTGCCTGGTAATATTCTGGATGGATTCCCTCTCTCATGATTTTCACCTCACTACTTCTATTTTACTAAAAAAATGTGTCATTTTTCAAAATCAGCTTTTTTATTGTACCACGCCTTCAAACAAAATGCAAGCAATTTTTAATGAAGTTTGATTTTTTTAATGGTTTCAATAAATTCTTTGTTGTTTTTCGTTCTGCGGAACAAATTAATGATCTGTTCCAGATTGCCGTCAGTATTCGGAGAAGCACCTAACGCCTTTCGCATAATGTATACGGCTTCCAGTTCATTTTGATCAAGGAGCAGATCTTCCCGCCGTGTACTGGATTTCTGAATATCGATTGCCGGGAATACCCGCTTTTCTGACAAATGTCTGTCAAGTACAAGTTCCATGTTACCGGTTCCCTTAAATTCTTCGAATACAACATCGTCCATACGGCTTCCCGTATCAACCAGTGCTGTTGCAAGTACCGTCAGGCTGCCACCTTCACGCATATTTCTCGCTGCACCGAAGAATCGTTTTGGCATATGAAGTGCCGCCGGATCCAGACCACCGGAAAGCGTACGTCCACTCGGCGTAACCGTGAGGTTATATGCTCTCGCCAGACGGGTAATGCTGTCAAGCAGCACCACAACATCGTCGCCGCCTTCCACAAGACGTTTTGCTCTCTCAATTACCATCTCCGAAACACGTTTATGATTTTCCGGAAGTTCGTCAAATGTCGAATAAATAACTTCAACCTTTTCGCCGGCAATGGATTCTTTGATGTCCGTTACTTCCTCCGGACGCTCATCGATCAAAAGAATCAATAAATGCATATCCGGATAGTTATGGGTAATCGCGCTTGCTACCTGTTTCAACAATGTTGTCTTACCGGTTTTTGGCTGTGATACGATCATTCCACGCTGTCCCTTACCGATTGGCGCGATCAGATCCAGCATTCGCATCGAAACACCTGAATTGCTTGTTTCCAAATGAATTCTTTCGTTTGGAAAAATTGGTGTCAGGTCTTCAAATTTATTACGATGTGCCAAATACGTAATCGGGCGCTCATTTACTTTTGTCATATACAAAAGCGCGCTGAATTTTTCATTCTGTGTACGCACACGAAGATTTCCTTCAATGATATCTCCGGTACGAAGTCCGAAGCGCCGCAAAAATGCCGGTGATACATAGACATCATTGTCACCCGGAAGGAAATTGTCGCAGCGGATAAACGCATAGCCTTCGGGCATGATCTCAAGAATTCCTTTTTTGGTAATTCCACTGTCAAGCTCTTTCATTTCCGTCGGATGTACATCCAGTACCTGACGGTCTTTGGCAATCGTGATCAGCCCTGCCTTAATGACCTCTTCAATCGTGCGGTATGGCTGATGTTCCTGCATTGTCTCTGAATATCCATTGTCATGCGACGAATTTTCCTGCGAAGAATAATGAGCATTATTCTGGGCATTGGTATGATAATTATTGTTCTGATAATTGTTGCTCTGGTAGTTGTTATTCTGGTGACTACCATTCTGATAGCTGTTATTCTGATAGTTACTGTTCTGGTGACCGCCATTCTGATAGCCGTTATTCTGGTAATTACTGTTCTGATGACCGCCATTCTGATAATTGTTATTCTGGTAATTACTGTTCTGATGACCGCCATTCTGGTAGCTGTTATTCTGGTAATTATTACTCTGATAATTGCTGCTCTGGTAGTTATTTTGATAATTACCGTGAGAAGATGCACCGCGTCCTCTGTAATTTCTTGAATTATTATTCTGGGAAGGTACATACGTATATACTTTCTTTTCCTTCTCCGGTTCACTCTTCTTTTCTACCAGTTTTTCTGCCGGCTTTTCCTCCGTCTTCTTTCCCGGAAGTTCTGCCGGTTTAAGGATATCCGCCGGCTTCACCGGACGAACGACACTCTGTGAAAGAATCTCTGCTTTCTTCAATTCCTCAATCAATTCTGCTTTACGCAATGCGGAAATTCCGCTAAGACCCTTTTCCTTCGCCATCTCACGAAGTTCTTTTAATGATAATTTTGTAAAATCCATTCCATCGTCCTTTCTAAAATCTTATCCCTAAAATACAATTCCATTTTTTTCCATTAATTCTCTGGCACTTTCCAGAGAATCTACTCCGGTTGCATTTTTTATCGGCGCAAATTCTTTTTCTCTCTCCACTTCAAAGGAAAGACAGTTGTCCATCATATGAATCATGTCAAGCACCAGTGTCTCAAACTTATATCCATTTGGCTTATCCGGCTTAATCTGATTTCCTTCTGCATCCATATAGGGAATTTTCTTTTCTACAATATGGGTAGGGAGATTTTCATTCATGATCTTCTCAAGTGTCGCTACAGAGAAAAGATAATTTAGTATCACACCATAATTATACAACAATTTTCCCTGTTTGTCACGCAAATGTATCATTTCTTCTGTCATTTCATAATATTCCACGATAGAAGGTCTGCCGTCTTCGAGACAGAGCACTCCTACTTTTTCATAAGGATCGGCTTTTGCAACCACTTTCGAACCGCATACACAGCCATGTTTGAGCACGGCTCCGACAAATACCGGATCCGCAATCTTCTGTAACACATTGTCCACAGAAAATACATTAAGCCATTCCACGCCAAGTTTTTTTACCGTATCCAGAAGTCCGGCGCGCACCATCGAAATAAACCATCCACCATTTCCATTTGGCGACGTGGAGATACGCCCTTTCTCTTCCATATAAATCTTTCCGTCGTAACTAACCGACGGTGCCATCTGCTGAACAAAGAAAAATACATATTCTTCGTTATAGCCAAAAAATTTCTTCTCTTTAAAAAATTCAACGGTATCTTTGTTATTTTTTTCACTTGTCATAATGAAAAGCGGAACCCAGACTCCGGTTTCCCTGACAACATCCATAATATTGTGGATCAACTGCTCGAACAAATATAATTCTTTATGTACCCCTACATTGAGCATTCCCTTTGGTTTATCCAGTCCAAGACGGGTTCCCTGACCTCCTGCCAAAAGAACAGCTCCTACTTTGCCGGCGCGGATTGCTTCGCACCCCATCTTTCGATATTCGTCTTTTTCTTTTTGAATTTCTTCCAGAGTTACCGCACCAAGTGGTTCCAGTTTCCCCTTTTCCACTTCCGTGGTATCTTTCTTCAGCAGATCCAACAGGGTAATATCCATTCTCTCAATCTGCGCCAGAAGATTCTCCTGATTTTCCTTCGTGAGCTCGTCATAATATGCCAGCAGATGCTGCTGTCCCGCCTGCTCACATTTCCGCTTTGCCTCTTCTAAAGTCATAGTCTGCTCCATTCTTTCCTTCTATTGGGATTTATTCCGAATCCCACTCCTGATTACAGATACTTATTCTTATTGTACCATTTTTTTGAAAATACACAACCCTTTAAATCATTTTAATTCCATTTCTGTTGTTTTTCAAACCAAAAAGTGATAATATAAATATGTATGCAAAAAAACGAACAGGGATTTTCCCACAAAGAACGGAGGATTACAATGACAAACAGTGAAAAAGCACTGGCTTTACACAAAGAATGGAATGGAAAAATCGAAACAACCCCAAAATGCGAAGTAAAATCAAGAGAAGATCTGGCACTTGCCTATACTCCGGGTGTCGCTGAACCTTGCAAAGTGATTGCCGAAGACAAGGAAGCTGCTTATCAATATACGATCAAATCCAACACCGTAGCTGTCGTTTCTGACGGAAGTGCCGTACTGGGCCTCGGAAACATCGGTGCTGCTGCCGCTATGCCGGTCATGGAAGGAAAAGCGGTATTATTTAAGGAATTTGGAAATGTCAATGCGTTTCCAATCTGCTTAGACACACAGGATACTGAAGAAATCATCAAAACCGTAGTAAATATCGCTCCCGCTTTTGGTGGCATTAATCTGGAAGACATTTCTGCTCCACGCTGCTTTGAGATAGAAAGCCGTTTGAAAGAGCTTTTAGATATCCCGGTATTCCACGACGACCAGCATGGAACTGCCATCGTCGTTCTTGCCGGCATCATCAATGCCCTGAAAGTTACGGGCAAAAAGAAAGAAGACTGTAAAATTGTGGTAAACGGTGCCGGTTCCGCGGGGATTGCGATCAGCAAACTCCTTCTCCGCTATGGTTTTCCACACCTTACCCTCTGTGATAAATCGGGAATCTTAAACAAAGATTCCAAAGATCTGAACTGGATGCAGAAGGAAATGATGGAAGTAACAAATCTGGAAGGCAGATCCGGCACACTGGCAGATGCTTTTGTCGGTGCTGACATATTTGTCGGTGTATCTGCTCCTAATATTGTCAGCGAAGAAATGGTAGCTTCGATGAATAAAGATGCCATTCTTTTTGCGATGGCAAATCCTACACCGGAAATCATGCCGGATCTCGCAAAGAAAGCCGGTGCAAAAGTAGTCGGTACCGGTCGTTCAGATTTTCCAAATCAGGTAAATAACGTTGTTGCCTTCCCTGGTATTTTCAAAGGTGCTCTGGAAGGGCGCGCCACCCAGATCACAGAAGAGATGAAACTGGCTGCTGCCCTTGCTCTGGCTTCCCTTGTACCGGAGGAAGAGTTAAACGAAGACAATATTCTTCCGGAAGCCTTTGATTCCCGCGTAGCAGATGTCGTAAGTGCTGCCGTAAAAGAACATATCCATGAATAGTCGAAAAATGTGGGGAGAAAAACCCTACCATTCTTTGGATTATGAAATGAAACACCGCTTTGGGGAGAAAGTTTATAAAATCTCCCTGGACGGCGGTATGACTTGTCCCAACCGCGACGGCACACTGGATACACGTGGCTGTATCTTTTGCAGTGGAAATGGTTCCGGTGATTTTGCCGCTCCCCGCTGTTCTTCTGTCACAGAACAGATCACACAGGGAATTGAGGGAATTAAAAAGAGAAAACAGGTAGGTCATAAATTCATCGCCTATTTCCAGTCTTTTACAAACACGTACGCACCGGTCTCCTATTTGGAGCCACTTTATAAAGAAGCTCTCGCTCATCCGGATGTGGTCATGCTTTCCATCGCCACCAGACCGGACTGTCTGCCGTCGGAAGTGCTTGAACTGCTCGCAGAATGCAATCGTATCAAACCTGTGATCGTAGAACTGGGACTTCAGACAAGCAGGGAATCCACCGCACAGTTTATCCGCCGTGGATATCCGCTTTCTGCATACGACAAAGCCATCTCACAATTAAAGGCTCTTGGCATAGAAGTCGTCACTCATGTGATTGCCGGACTCCCCGGCGAGAACAGCCGGGATTTTTTTAACACACTGGAACATGTGTCGGTCTGCCATAGCGATGGCATAAAAATTCAATTGCTGCATATTCTAAAAGGGACAGACCTCGCAGCTCTTTATGAATCCGGTCAGTGTCCGGTACTCACGCAGAACGAATACATTGATCTCGTCTTACAGGCAATTGCTCTTCTGCCACCCGAAATGACGATTCACCGTCTTACCGGAGATGGACCGAAAGAACTTCTGCTCGCCCCTTTGTGGAGCAGCCGCAAACGTGAAGTATTAAACGAAATCCATAAACAATTAAAACAGCAGGACATCTGGCAAGGAAAGGAGTACAGGAATCATGAATGAAGCATTTACTATTTATAAACTGATTATTTTATATACACTCAATGAAATTGAATCCCCTTTGACCTTCGGACTGATCTCAGATTATCTTACCGGACATGAATACACAAATTACTTCAATGTCCAAAATGCTTTTGCAGAATTACTGGATGCGGATTTGATCCGTTGTTCCAACACTTATAATACTGCATACTATGAGATCACACCTGCCGGCAGGGAAACGCTGGAATTATTTGGAAATACTTTATCCAGAGAAATCCGTCAGGAAATTGATGATTATTTGCAGGAAAATAATCATGAAATCGTACAACGGGTTACCCTGATCAGTGATTATTCCAAAAATATCAATGGGGAATATACTGCTACATGCAGTCTGATGGAAAAAAATGTTCCGATCTTTGAACTGAAATTATCCGTTCCGGATGAAGAAGACGCCCTCCGTATCTGCAATAACTGGCAGGCAAGCAGTGACGACCTGTATGCTGCCGCTGTTAAAAATTTACTCCGTCCCACAGAGGAGACGGAGTAATTCGTTTACCTTTTATCGATAAGTAAGATATTTCATTGGGTTAAACTGTTTGTATGTATATTTATCAAGAAAATCATAACTGTTATAATTTCCTGAAAATGCCGGTCCTTTTCGAAGTTCCAGATGAAGATGCGTTCCATACGCAGCCCCTGTGGCTCCCATCGTGGAGATAACATCACCTTTTTCCACCTTATCTCCGGCTTTGCATCGCAGCGTATTACAATGCGCATAATACGAATAAATTCCATTTCCATGATATACGATCACTAATTTTCCAAAGGAAGCACGTTTTGCTGCACTGTGATATTTTGCATAAACTACGGTGCCATCTGCAATTGCTTTGATCGCCGTTCCCTTGGAAACCCCTTTTACATCAACGCCAAGATGACGTCCCCCATGTACCGAGCACCCACAATGGAATCCGTCTCCTTTTACACCGCCTTCTACCGGCCATGCCCAAGTCGTCTCTTTGACTTTAAAATCTTTCTGTAACGCCACCCGCTCATTTCCATACGTATCGGAAACTTTCACTTCATAGGTGTAGGTTCCGGCATCCAGTTTTGAAAAAGGAATATCATTATCAATCTTACTCAGATCAAAATTTTTACTGTTCGCCTTTTTCTTTATTGCCACAGCATCTTTTCCCTGATCGTCAATAATACTTGCCTCAACCTTCTGAATTTTATGATTCGCCTTCAACGTACCTTTTAATGTAAATTGCTGACCCTCATAAATTTTCTTTGGATAAGAACATTTTTTCTTTTTTACCACAAGTGTATTTTGTGGGGCAGCTGTTGGTTCTGTCGTCGGCTCCGCCGTCACTTCCGGCTGTGTCTCTGTGGTTGGCACTGCCACCTCCGCACTGATCCCTGCCGGGGATATCGGCTGTTCTTCAGCATACACCTCTGTTTTTGGTGTTCCGGATGACACAGCCATCGCAAAAATCATCATTACAGCAAGCACACGTTTTCCATACCTGCCAGGTTCACTTACTTCTCTCACGTTTTCCTCCATTTCATTTAATATCGTTGTAATATTCTCGCATAATAACTTTATAATTTTGTAACATCTTTTACAGTATACACTAATTTTTTTCATTCTACAAGTGTAATTTCAAACATTTTCACTAAAAAAAGTAAAAAAATTTGCTTTTTATGCAAAAATTCGATACAATATAAACAAAATTGTAACTATTCAGGATCCATGTATGGAAATCAATGTGTGAGAGGGGGGGCCTGAATCGTTACACAAAATTTTGAAAGGCGGGATATCTATGAAAGATCAAACTTTTTTAACACTTCCGGATGACGACGGTCATCAGTCATGTCCAAACTGCGGTTCTCATATGCGTTATAAATATGCCGGTATTTTCGTATGCGATAAGTGTGGTACAGAATCCACAAATGATTATGGAAAGATCAAAAAGTATCTGGATGAACATGGTCCAACCAACGCCATTGACCTTGCTCAGCAGACTGGCGTTTCTTCTTCCAAAATTTCCGCATACCTCCGAGAAGGAAAGCTAGAAATCCCGGAAAATTCCACGGTCTTTTTACACTGTAAGGGATGTGGCACACCGATCCGTTTCGGAGAATATTGTTCCCGATGTGCCAAATCCACCGACATCAAAGGTGCTTATATCGGCGACATCCCGAAAAGCCATGAAGCCAAAGTCCGCTTCATGAATGACAAACATTAATGGCTTTTTACTTGTCTGCACGCACTCCACGATCCATAGATTCGTTTTTTTCCTTTCATTTGGAAGGCTCGGATTTTTACATAACACTTTCCGATGCCATTCCAAGGTAAGGATAATTTTGTCTTTGAAGTAACTTTTACCATTCTTGTTTTTCCCTTTTTTCGTTTCATAAAGATTACCTGATACCCTTTCGCTCTTTTTACTTTCTTCCAGCTAAGGCAGATTTTCTTATTACGGTATTGATTCTTTTTAAACTTGACCTTTCCTGTCTTTATGCTTTGCGTTTTTGCTCCAAACAGCGTTCTCTCGTCATTTTTTACCATTTTTACGGTCTGTACTGCTGTTTCCTTTTTTATGGTATTGGGTTTTGCCGCCCTGGCCGGTGCCGTCCCGGCTTTTTTCTTTACACTTACCGTAATCTTGCCTTCCCACTGCAAATAATTCTTTTCATCCTCCGGTACAAATACAACCGTCACCAGATGCTCTCCTTCCCCAAGCGGTTGATCCGGATTTTTCCAATACCAGCCCGCCGGAAGGTCAATTTCCTTCAAGCAGATGGTTTCATTATCCAATTGCGCCTGCACGAAAGGGCGTTCCGGCTCTGGCAGCGATTTTTCTACCATAAGCGGAATCTGCTCATATATCGTCTGATAATGTTCTGTATCTTCCGGTGTAAAATATGCCTCATAATTTTCCCTTCCTGCTTCGGGCACAATCTTCGGATTGCTCCATTTCCATCCGGATGGCAACGGAATCTGTTCTAATGTCTGCGTCGGCGCGTATGTGACAGAAGCCAGAACCGGAATAACATAATCCGGTTTCTTCTTTAAGACAACCACTTCAATCTCTCTTTCTATACTTTCGCCGCGATACAAAATCTGTATCGTTTGCGGACCTGGTTTATCCGGCACAACCGTATCATCCAGCCACCGGTATTTCACATTCGGATTGGTTCCTGTAAACGCCTTACTTCCCAACGAATTGCCATATACAATCTCAACCGGTTCCGGATATGGCACCACTTCGACCTTCTGCTGAATTTGGAACACATTCCAGTCAAGTTCTTTTTGATTCAAATAACTCCAGTCATAATTTCTCATATCCCTCGGCTGAAAAATAAGTGTATACTCGGATTTCTTTCCCGTCACTTTTTCTTCCGGCTTTGCCCAGACAAATTCTCCCACATCCGGCTCGGACGATCGAATCTGTGACTGCTCCAGCAGATCCCCTTCTGCCAGAAAACCAACGGAAAGTTCCGGAAGTTCTCCCTTTCTCCTTAGAATCGTAAACGTAACATTACGCATAATGTTTCCACTGCTGCTGTCATACCCCTGCACCTGCGTATAGTCATAATTCTTCTTATCCGCCGGCTCATAAATCATCAACGCCTCCGTTTCATCTACTGTCGGAATCCGGTCAGGATCTTTCCAGTAAAATGTTCCCAGCGAATCTTTCATCCCGCTTGTCATCATCTCCTGTAAACTTTTCCCGTATACTGCCTCCCGGGTCGTCGGAAAGACCACATCGGTAATCTCCTTCTTTTTAATCTCGACCTGCTGTTTTCCCACAACCTTCTCATATCCTGTTTTAGTTATCTCATAATAGATAGTATATACCCCGGCATCCTTGAATGTCGGGCATTCTACACTTGTATACTGCCCTTCTTTCATGCCATACCGTATCTGCGCTCCCGGTATCTCTTCTATCGTAATTCCATGAAATTGTCCATCATAGATCCCCTGATACGATTTTGCAATAATCCCTGTCAGTGTGGCTTTCCGAATGGTAAAAAAGATTGTCTTGGATCCCGTATAATTCCCCATTCCGGTAATTATAACTGCCGCCGTTCCCGGATTGATATTGTTGTCATACGAAAGGGTATAGTCTGCGCCCTCTGTCAATTGTACACTTCCGTAAAAAATTTTCGGGACCGGACAGATGGGTTTTCCCGTATACGTCGCCGCAGCGAGAGGATTTGCTGTACAGTCTGCCACCGTCTGTTCCTTTCTCTCTCCCACCTTTAAATTTCCCCATTGTCCGGCAAATTCCAAGTTTCCGCAATTCCATCCTGCCGATAAATATTTGCGGATCAAATGTGCGTTCCCGGCAATGTAATCGACCGATAACCCACCTCCGGCAGCTCCCAGAAATTCACCATTTTCAGAAGAATCACACAGCCCGGTCACCGCTGAAAACTGATCATATTCTGTCGCTTCATTGATTGTTGTATAAATCGTAAAAGCACCTTTGGCGCGAATGCATTGGGCATAACACCGCGCCATACTTTTTACGGACGGAGGAATATCTGCCAATTCACTTAAATTTCTGCACCCATAAAACATTTCACTGATATTCTCTATCGTTTTTGGTAATTTCGGTGCTTTTGTCAGCGCTTCACACTCGTAAAAACAGTTTGCCGCCTGTGTAATTCCCTGAGGAAGCACCGGCGCACTTGTCAGACTCTTACACTGTGCAAACGTTCCCGAAATATCGGTAACTCCGTAAGGGATCGTAATCGGCTGTGTAATCGCCGTTCCCTGTAAAAGATTTGAATAATCTTTTACCTGTGTTGTCTCTATTACCGGCACTCTGGTAAGAGCGCTGCATTCTTGAAATGCTCCCTTTATATTTTTTACATTTTTTGGAATTTTTATTGTTTGATTCAAACTCGTACAACGTTCAAACGTCCTTTCCATCGTCTCAACAGAATCGGGAATCTTTCCCACCTGACGAAGGGAACGGCAGCGTTCAAACGTCTGCGTAAGATTTCTCACTCCTGCCGGCAGATCACTGACACTTTGCAGATTTGTACAATTCACAAAATAATTTGTCATATCACCATCGGAAACATTATTGATTTCAAAGGTTACTGCTTTAATCTTACTGGCATAATCCAGCCAGGGAATACAATCCGGTTCAAGAAGAGGAAATTTTCCGGAACCTCGAAACAATAACGTTCCCTGTGCATCCAATTCCCAGTGGATTGACCCAATCGCCCCCGACGCCGTATCCGCCGCATACACCATAATATCCTGTCCGGCAAAGTTTCCTAACACAAGCCCCGCCACTAAAACCAAAGCCACCAAACGTTTTCTTAATTTTTTAACCATAGAATCCTCCCTTTGCATTTTTATTTTCATGAAGCCTCCTGAGTCCATGGACATTCTATCCTCATGGAGTCTTAGATTCTTAGAATCTGAGATTAAGTATGATTATATATTGGTTTCTGAGAAAATGCAATAGCTCTGACGGGCGGAAAACGGACGATATGTCCCCTATACGAAAAAAGACCTGTTTTCCTCTATCTTTCCGGGAAAACAGGTCTTTATATTTTTTATTGTTCGGAATTCAGCATATATTCTGTCGTGATCATATCGACATGCAGATTATTTACGAGTTCATATGCTTTTTCAACACTATTAACGGTCCAGACATTCACCTGTCTGCCAGCCATCTGAAGGCGGTAAACATCGGAAGCTGCCACAAGCGTATACCGGCTGTCAAGATCAATCTGGTTTGCAATACACCACTGTATCACTGCCGAGCTGACCGGTGTACTTTTATTTGCCTCTTCCGTACCATAGATATATTGCAGCTGCGTCGTATTTACTCCACCAATCTGTTTCAGTGTCAGAAGATTGCTCTGATGCATACTGATAAAATAGGTTTCATTTAAAAGTCCCTGATCTTTTACCTGCTTTACAAGTTTACGCAGATCTGCTTCATTTAATTTTTCCTTAATTTCAATAAACGGATGAATGTTTGAGGCTTTTTTCATTACTTGCAGATATTCATCCAATGTCGGCATCGTCAGATTCTCATAGGAATCCACCTTACTTCCATTGATCATAAAATACTTTTTAATCTGCTCTGCCGTCAACGCGGAAATTTGAAGATCATACCCGAACATTCGGTTAAGACTGCTGTCATGAGATACCATAAACTCGCCATCTAACGACTTCCAGATATCACATTCAATTCCATAAAAATTCTTCGCTGCCGCTTTTTGAAATGCCGGAATCGAATTTTCCGGTGCTTCCGAAGAAAGTCCCCGGTGAGCGATCAGTTTTTGATTGGTAATTTCCACACAAAACACCTCCACATTTATGCTTGCCGTCGAGTGTCCATCTGCCGCATCGGCACGGATAACCGCTGTTCCGGGCTGTACTCCCGTAACCGTTCCATTGGCAGACACCGTTGCAACCGCCGGGTCTGAACTTGTATACCGCAATGCTTTATTGGAAGCATTTGCCGGCTGAACCGACGCAGATAACCCAAAGCTCTTTCCTTTTTCCAATTTTTTACTGGATGCCCCTCCATTGAGGGTGATACTCTTTGTCATGACTTTCGTCTGAACCACATAACTTCCTGACTTCCGCGTGCCATCCTTGCTCTTCGCCGTGATAACAGCTTCGCCTTTTCCCTTTGCCGTCACAATCCCCCGGGAAGAAACCGTTACGACCGACGGATTCGAGGAAGTATAGGTCAGTTTTTTATCTGTCGCATTTCCCGGCAAAACCTGTGCCTGCGTCTGCGCCCTCTGTCCAACTTCCATTTCCTGTTTTTTCACCGAAAAACGGACGCTGGTTACCTTTCTTCCAACCTGCACTTTAATCTTTGCTTTTTTCCCGGATCCATCTGTCGCTTTCAGCCAGATATTGGTTTTTCCATAACGTTTTCCACGAAGTACTCCTTTTTTCGAAATGACAGCAACTTTTTTATTCGAAGAAGTCCATTTCACTTTATTTTTTAAGGCTTTTGGTTTGACTTTTGCCTTTAACTGTACTTTTTCTTTTTTATTGATCAGTAATGTTTTTCCTACGTTCTTAATCTCAACTTTTTTGACCTGCTCTGCTTTGATCGTTTCCGACTTTGCGCCTGTCAGAAAAACCGCCCCTGCCACTACCGCAGCTGCGAAGAACGCTTTATATATCCTATGTTTCATCTTTGACACATCTCCTAATCTCCGTTTTCCCTTTTTTCATATTATATCTGCCATCTGTTACATTTTCATGGCAAAGCATACAATATTTATTCTCTCACGTTCCTTTCCAAAAGTCAATACAGAAAAGTCACAAACCGGTTCGATGCCGCTTCTTTACAAAGCATTTCCGCATCTTGCCAATCTGTGACTTTTATTACATGACGACTCTCAGATCGTCTCTGTTTTCCTGTTTTTTACTTACCGCTGTCTTATAAATGAATTAATTTGCACTTCGATACATTACACCGGTCATCAATGGTTTGCCCTTGATGGCAAACAGTTCGGATACTCCGACAACCTGATATCCGTTGTCTTTACAGTATTGAAGGATTTCCGGTACTGCCTGTGCTGTCTTCTCGTGAACAGAATGCATGTTGATGATGGCACCATCCTGCAAATTTTCTGTTACATTTTTAACAATATCCTCTTTTGTCGTATTGCTATCGTAATCCTGACTCCATACAGATACGTCGATAAACGGTTTTTCGATCACCGCATACATGGTCTGGCTGTATGCCACATTTGGCGCACGGAACAGGAAATGCTCATATCCGGTCAATTCTTTCAGAAGAGCATCGGTCTTCGCAATCTTTTCTTTGACAGTGTCCGCATCGGCACTACTTAGTTTGGCAGAATCATAGGAGTGGTTTGCCACTTCAAAACCAGCCTCTTTTGCCGCAATGACCTCATTTCTCGATTCTTCATCATGCTCAATATGTGCTCCAATGTAGAAAAATGTTGCATGTGCACCTGCCGCTTTCAAAGCTGTCTGAATCTGCATACCATAATCTACAAAACCGCCATATCCACCAGGGCCGTCATCAAAACTCAATGCTACAACCGGTTTGTCTTTGTCAATATTCGCATCGATCCATGCCTGATCCAATCCATCATAACGGAACTCAGAAGATTCAAATTCCGGCGCTGTGGTTGGTTTCGGTGTCGGTTTTACATTTGCGTCTGCCGGATATTCGGCTCCTTCCTTAGCAACAAATTCGATGCTGGTGATCGTGATGGATTTCAAGGCAGCCGGCCAGGAATAATTATTGTTATTATCCATAGGCTGAATATTGATACCTACTGCGGTTCCCATCACTTTATCATCGGACAGATCGACCGTCGTTGTTGTATCTGTCGCGGAAAGATTATAAGTATACGCAATACCATCGCTGTATCCATCCAGATCATCGGCTGTTGCAGCCACGGCAACCTTTCCACCGGTAATCGTAGCAATGTCCTCATCTTCATTGAGTTCCAGTGTGTAACCCACTTTCATTTCCTTGAAATATGACAGATCAAACCGATCTTCGATCTGGCTGCTAAAATCAAGATATGCCGGTGAACTGGTAAATGTCTTGTCTGTCACCTTGCTCATATCAATCACAACATTGGTAACCGGTTCTGCCTTTTTCGGTTCTTCCGATGGAGCCGCCGGTGTCTCGGATGGCTGTGAAGACGGTGTAACCACAGCATTCGGCGTAGTTACCGGTGTCGATGCCGGTGTTGTCTCCGGACTCTTTCCCGGTGCCTGTGTTGCCGGTGTTGTGGCAGCCGGTGCCTTTGTTTCCGTTACTCCTGTGTTCGCTGTCTGCGCTGGTGTTGTCTTCTCCTGTGCTGCTTTTACCGTCACTTTACAAGTCAGTTTTTTCTTGCCTGATTTTGCTGTCACTACGGCTTTACCGGCTTTCTTTCCGGTAATAACCACACTTGCTTTTTTCTTCTTTGTCAATTTGATGACTTTTTTTCCTTTTGTTACCGACCATTTTACTTTTTTGGTAACTTTCTTCACTTTCAATGTTACCTTCTCACCCTGTGCAATTGTAATTTTTTTCTTGCTCAGCATCATTTTTGATGCGGCATCCGCTCCCGGTGATACCATACTTACCACCATCGATCCGGCAAGTACCAGACCTAAAATTTTTCCTGTTTTTGTTCCCAAAACATTATCCTCCTTATTCTAAACTATCCGATAAGCACCAGACTCTCCGGCTCTTATCTCATCTGATATAAGAAGTATAACATTCTTTCTATATATTGGCAAATTATTATTATGTTATAATTATTATAACATTTTATTTATACCGTACGTTCTTTCGGCACATTTGTTATAATATGCCATAAAAATTATATTTTACGAAAATAAGATTTGGTCTCTGCCGGCAGCCCTTTCTTTTCCAATCTGCGATGACTCCATCTTTTTACCGTTTTGTACAAAACCGAGAAAATCGGAACCGCGCAGATCATACCAAGCAGTCCAAACAAGGCACCAAATACCAGGATGGAAAACAGGATCCAAAAGCTTTCCAGCCCAACTGATTCTCCGATGATCTTGGGACCAATGATATTGCCGTCCACCTGCTGAATGATAATAATAAGTACAAGGAAGATCACTCCCTTAAAAGGCGAGGCCAGAAAGACAAGCAGCGCACTTGGAATCGCCCCGATGTATGGTCCAAAAAACGGGATAATGTTAGTAACTCCCACAAGCACACTGATCAATGCCGTATACGGAATGTTGGCAATGCTCAGAGCAATAAAAGTGATGATCGCTACAATGACAGAGTCAATGATCTTTCCACTGAAAAATTTTGCAAAAGACCAGTTGATATCTTTTCCAAAGGCAAGGATCCGATTGGCATGTTTCTCTGAAAAAATGGTGTACAAAAGGCGTTTTGCCTGAGCACAGAACCGTTCTTTGCCTGCCATCAGATAAATGGATACGATAATTCCGATAACGACATTCAGAAGCATCCCCAACGCACTGAGCAGTCCATCGGACACCGTACCGAGAATTTCCGTGCTTGCCGGCAAAAGATCATTCTGCACCCAGTTCCGGACCTGCGTATATACGGTATCGGTACTTTCTTTCATATACTGCGCCACTTCCGGGTGTTTTTTTCCAATGTCATTTGCCACCTGAATCGTATTGCGGTAATATTCCGGCAGATTATTTGCAAGATTAGTAATACTGTCAACCACTTCCGGCACAACGAGCATTGTCAGCCAAAAGAGCACGGCGATGGAAAGCACCAGTACAAGTACGATCGAGATTCCTCTGGCGAAACCTCTGACTCTCTTATCCGTCTTATTGATCTTTCGAAACAGCGGAATAAAGATGACTCTCTCCATGCCATTGACCATCGGACTCAAAAGATAGGCAATCACCAATCCGATATAAATGGGCATCAGTGCCGAGTTTAATTTGCCAAACGCCGCAGCTACGGTATCAAAATTTAAAAAGATAAATCCACAGACCAAAACCGCCATTAACACACAAAATGCTGTAATCCCCGCATAAACATATTTATTTTCCAATCTTTTCATAAATACCCTCCATTCCAAATTTTCCCATACAAAAAAGGTTAGTGACTGTCACTAACCTCATTATACTTTGTTTTTCCATATTTCGCAATAATTTAATCCTTTATCCTTTCATTTTCGGCTTAAATACCAGCGACGCCAGAAAACTGATGACAAGGGCTCCGGATATGCCGACTGCTGCCCGTTCCATGCCGCCGTAAAAGATACCGATGAAGCCTCTTTTATCTACAGCTTCTTTTACGCCCTCAAACAAAAGATGTCCAAATCCGATCAAAGGCACCGTTGCACCGGCTTTTGCCCAGTCAGCAAATGGTTCATACAGATGCAGCGCGCTTAATACAGCTCCCAGGCATACCAGAAGCACCATAATCCTTCCGGGTAACAATTTCGTATTGTCCATAAACAGCTGCACTACTGCGCAGATTGCTCCTCCAATCAAAAAAGAAATCAAATATTCCATCTCATCATCTCCTTTCACACACATTCCAGCATGACACCATGTGCGATTCCCGGCACCGAATTTCCTTCATTAAAACTGACTGTCGATAAAAGTGCCCCCGTCGGCACAAACAACACTCTCCGCCACGCATGTTTCCGCATCTTTTTCAAAATGTATCCTGTCAGTGTGATTGCGCTGCATCCGCAGCCGCTTCCTCCGGCATGCGTATCCTGTTCTTCGTTATAATAAATTTCCGTTCCGCAGTCCATATGCTGCTTGCTGATATCATACCCGTAACCCAACAACATATCCTTTAAAATGCGCTGTCCGATCGTCCCGAGATCCCCTGTAATGATTTTGTCATAATAGTCCGGTTCTACCCCAAAATCTTTGAAATTGTTTAAAATACAATCGCACGCCGCGGGTGCCATACAGGCGCCCATATTCATGCTGTCCTTGATGCCGTAATCCGTGATAACACCGGTTGTAATCCCGCGGATACAAACATAATCGGTCTCTTTCCTTTTCCATTTTCCGTCTCCCCGTCCGATCACAACGGCTCCGCTTCCTGTCACCGTCCACGTTGCCGAATACGGGCGCTGGTTCCCATAGGCAAGCGGGAAACGAAACTGTTTTTCTGCGCTGGCAAAATGGCTGGATGTCATGGCAACAATGTATTCTGCAAAGCCACCCTCCACAAGCATGGAACCGATCGCCATAGATTCTCCCATTGTAGAGCAGGCACCATAAACGCCAAACATCGGTATATTCAGATTCATAATGCCAAACGAAGTCGCGATCAGCTGCCCAAGCAGATCCCCTGCCACGATATACCGGATATCTTCCGATTCGAGTCCGGCATTGCGGATTGCAATATCCGCCGCCATATGCTGCATCTTACTTTCCGCCTCTTCCCATGTTTTACCACCAAAAAGGGGATCCTCTTCCACGATGTCAAAATATTTTCCAAATTTGCCGGCTCCCTCTTTTTCCCCGGCTACGGAAGCGGCCCCGATAATGCACGGCGGCACTTCAAACTGTACGCTCCGCTTTCCAATCATTTTGTCCATAATTCCTCCAACATCTGCGCAGTCGTGCTGGCTTATACTACGAAATAAAACGGCTGCACATACTATTTTTATGTAGTATGTACAACCGTTCTTATTTTTATTCATCAAAGAATCGTCTCCGGATTCTTTGCATTATTTCTTTTTATTTCCTGCTTTTTTCGCTTTTGCTTTCTTCTGCGCACTACGGTTCATAAAGTACCAAACCGTACCTGCCAGACATACAGAAGAATAACATCCGGAAATGATACCTGCCATCATCGGTACTGCAAACTGGCGGATGGAATCCACACCAAGAACAGCAAGGCAAAGTACCATTACCAAAGTTGTGATCGAAGTATTAAAGCTTCGGCTCAACGTCTCGGTAATACTTGTATTTACAATTTCTGCCAAATCCGTGTTGCCGAGTTTCTTGCGGTTCTCACGAACACGGTCAAAGATTACGATTGTCGCATTGATCGAGTAACCAACGATCGTCAGCATACAGGCGATAAACGTACTTCCGACAGTGATCGATGCACTTCCGACTGCATAAACCATAAGCACGACCATAACGTCATGAAGAAGTGCGATAACAGAACTTGCACCAAAGGCAAGATTCTTGAATCGGATCCAGATGTAGATCAACATACCTACCGCAGCGATAAGTACCGCTACGATCGCATCCATACGCATTTCGTTACTTACAGATGCAGAAATGGTCTCTACTTCAATGCTCTTATCACTCACGCCATATTTTTCTTCTACCGCAGCAATTACTTTTTTCTGCTGGTCTTCAGTAAAGGCTGGGGTACGAACAATCAAGGTTTTCTCGCCGGATACATCGGAAAGTTCTGCTTCCGATACATCCGCTGCGGTTTTTACAATATCCGTTACTTCATTTTTGAAGTCGGCACTCGCATTACCGGAAGCATCAAATCCTTCACCCTTGTAATCCGTAAAAGTAATGGATGTAGAAGAACCACCTAAGAACTCAAGGCTGTAGTTAAGAGGCTGTCCCATTTTTACCATATTCATAACCAGTCCGCCGATACACAAAAGAAGAAGGCATCCGGAAATAATTGCATATTTCTTAATATTCCCAACAAAGTTGATCGGTTTTCTTGCTTTCTGTGTCCCATAGAACTTCACATCGTCAAGTCCCAGTCCTACAAATGCATACAAGATCCATCTTGTTACAAAGATCGCCGTAAACATGGAAAGGATAATACCGATTGCCAGTGTCTGGGCAAATCCCATAACCGTACCGGATCCTTTGATATAAAGAACAACAGCAGCGATCAATGTCGTAACGTTACCATCGATGATCGCAGACAAGGCTTTCTCAAATCC
Source organism: uncultured Lachnoclostridium sp. (assembly GCA_905212635.1). Classification (GTDB taxonomy): domain Bacteria; phylum Bacillota; class Clostridia; order Lachnospirales; family Lachnospiraceae; genus Eubacterium_F. The sequence goes on from CAJMFH010000012.1 coordinate 37,748, forward strand.
GATCTTAATCGCAGAACGAACCGTCTTTCCTGTTGCCAGTTCCTCTCGGATACGGGTAAAGATAATACAGTTTGCATCCACCGCCATACCAATCGCAAGAATAACTCCGGCGATACCCGGCAGTGTCAGAGTCACATCCAGACCGTTAATCGCAAGAACGGATGCTCCTACATAAAATAACAGCGCAAGAGAAGCTGCTACACCAGGGATCCAGTACATTACGATCATGAAGATGATAACCAGCGCAAGACCGATCGCACCGGCGATCAAACTTGTCTTCAACGCATCTCCACCAAGTTTTGCTCCTACGATATTGGAGCGGATATTTTTCAGTTCCAGTGGCAGAGCACCGATACGAAGAGTCGATGCCATATCCTCTGCTTTGGAAAATTCATCAAAGCTTCCGGAAATAACAGCTTCTCCACCGTCAATCGCCTCACGGATAACCGGAGAGGATACGATCTCGCCATCATAAATGATCGAGAACTGCTCGCCTACGTGATCTGTTGTTACTTTTTTAAATTTCTTTGTTCCCTTTGCATTAAATGAAAGTTTTACAACATTTTCTGTCTGGCCTGTCGTGGAATCCTGCTGTGTTGCTGCTTCCGCAGTTTTCAGCATGGAACCGTCAATGATGACATCTTTTTTGTCATATGTCGCCGTCTTTCCATCTTCGCCAACCGTTACATTGCTGTAAAGAACAAATTCCAAAGCTCCGGCTTTTCCAAGCTTGTCCAATACTGCCTGTGGATCATCAACATCCGGAACGTCAACCGTTACACGGTTATTTCCTTCCTGATAAACAGAAGCTTCTGTACTTTCGTTCTGTACACGCATCTGCATTTTGTACACAGTATCTTTCATTTCCTGAGCAGTTGGATTTTCTTTTGTCGCTTCGTATGTAACGCTGACACCACCTGCCAAGTCAAGTCCTAAGCGGATATTTTTTGCACTTCCCCGCTTTGCTCCTCCAATTCCCGTGTACGCCACAACACAAACTGCGGCAGTTACAAGGAGAATGACAAGAAGCTGTAAAACGCCCTTTAACTTAGTATTCATTGTGAAAATCTCCTTTTCTAAAAATGTACCAAAATATTATAGCATAAACAAATGCTTTCTTCAAGTAGATTTCTTGCGTTTTAACCGAAGTTCTTTAAAAAAACTGCTCATCAGCTGACTGCACGGTTCTTCCAAAACCCCCCGCACCACTTCTGCCTGATGATTAAACCCCGGCATATCCAGCAGATTCACCACAGAACCGGCACATCCTGCCTTCGGATTCATGCTTCCGACGACCACTTTGGGAATTCTTGCCTGTACGATCGCTCCTGCACACATCGGACAGGGTTCCAGCGTGACGTACATCGTGCATTCTTCCAGCCTCCAGTCTCCCAGAACCCTGCTTGCCTTATTGATCACAATGAGTTCTGCATGCGCCAGCGTATTTTTCTTTTTATTGCGCTTATTATAGCCTCTGGCAATGATCTTTCCGTCATGGACAAGCACACAGCCAATCGGCGTTTCCTCCAGTGCATAGGCTTTCTTTGCCTGCCGGATAGCTTCTTTCATATATTTTTCGTCTTCGCTCATTTTCTTTCTCATGCGCGTCCTCTTTTTGCTAAATTTTTCCAATTTACAGCAACAGCCGGGGCAGCGCATGTCTTTCGTCACACTCTGCTCCGGCTGTACATTTAAATCCTAACCATCTTCATTCTTACATTACTTATGCCAATGCTGCCGTGATGATTGCCATAGAATATACTTCACTTGCATTGCATCCACGGGAAAGGTCATTGATCGGTGCATTCAGTCCAAGAAGGATTGGGCCGTAAGCATCGAAGTTACCCATACGCTGTGCAATTTTGTAACCAATATTTCCTGCGTTGATATCAGGGAAAATAAAGGTGTTTGCATGTCCAGCCACTTCCGACTGTGGACATTTGGTACGAGCTACACGAGGTGCTACAGCGGCATCAAACTGAAGTTCTCCTTCGATTGGAAGGTTTGGTGCTGCTTTCTTTGTCTTCTCTGCGGCGTTACGCATCTTATCTACATCTTCGCCTTTACCGGATCCCAATGTAGAGTAGCTGAGGAATGCCACTTTCGGATCGATTCCGAAAATCTTTGCACATTCGGATGCCTCCAATGCAATCTCAACCAGTTCATCTTCGGTCGGTTTGATATTGATTGCGCAGTCTGCCATCGCAAGCACTTCATTTTCACCGGTTGCGGATGGACGAACCAGAATAAAGCAGGATGATACGATCGAATTGTTTGGCTTTGTCTTGATGATCTGCAATGCCGGACGAACCGTATCTGCGGTAGAATATGTTGCTCCACCTAACAATGCATCTGCTTTTCCCATTTTCACAAGCATCGTTCCGAAATAATTTGCCTGAGACAAAATTCCACGAGCCTGCTCCGGTGTCATTCCTTTATTTTTACGGATCTCACAAAGCATGTCCACCATCTCATCAATCTCGTCATAATTCAATGGATCAATGATCTCAGCACCGCGGATATTAAAGCCGCTTTCTTCTGCTGCCTTTGTGATCTCCTCTTTGTTACCAACTAATACAGGGGCAAGAAATGTACTTGCCAAAAGACGGGAAGATGCTTCCAGGATACGAGGATCGCTTCCCTCTGTAAAAACGATTTTTCTTGGGTGTTTTTTCAAAATGTCAATCAACTGACCAAAACCAAACATAGCAATATGCCTCCTAATATTTTTTCTCTACTTTCTATCATAACAACTTTTTTCCAAATTACAAGAGGTAAATTATAAAAAAACAACGATTCGGGAGCAATCTTTGAAAGAAGTCCCAAATCGTTGAAAATTTTTATCAATCTAATCAATCCAATTCTACCGCACCGGTATACAATTGGTAATATCTTCCTTTTTCAGCCAGCAGCTGCTCATGCGTTCCACGCTCAATGATCTCGCCCTGCTCAAGAACCATGATACAATCGGCATTACGCACGGTGGAAAGGCGGTGCGCGATAACAAATGTCGTACGGTTCTTCATCAACCGCTCCATACCATGGTCAATGTGCATCTCGGTTCTCGTATCGACCGAACTTGTCGCCTCATCAAGTACAAGGATCGGTGCTTTTGACACGGCGGCTCTGGCAATATTTAACAACTGGCGCTGTCCCTGACTCAGGTTGATACCGTCACCTTCCAGCATCGTATCGTATCCATTTTCAAGCCGCATGATAAACGACTGTGCGCTGGCGGTTTTTGCTGCCTGCTCCACTTCTTCGTCCGTCGCGTCCGGACGTCCATAGCGGATATTTTCACGAACCGTTCCGGTAAACAAGTGTGTATCCTGCAATACCATCGCGATGTGGCTTCGCAGACTCTTTCTTGCATAGTCTTTGATGTCTCTGCCGTCGATCGTGATCTTTCCTTCCTGAATGTCGTAAAAACGATTCAACAGGTTGGTGATCGTCGTTTTTCCGGCACCGGTCGAACCGACAAATGCCACTTTCTGGCCGGCATGCGCATACAGATTGATGTGCTTCAAGATCACTTTATCCGGATTGTAACCAAAGGAAACATCTTCCATGATTACTTCTCCCTTCACATCGTCCATCTCCACCGCATCCGGCTTGTCAGCTTCTTCCGGCTCTTCATCCATGACTTTGAAGACACGCTCTGCACCGGCAAGCGCGGAAAAGATTGTATTGATCTGCATGGAGATCTCATTGATCGGGCGGCTGAACTGACGCGAATAATTGACAAATACTGTCAGTCCGCCCAGACTGAGCCGTCCGGCAAGGCAGAACAAACCGCCGACGCAGGCTGTGATACCGTAACTTACCTGACCGATATTTCCCATGACCGGTCCCATGATACCACCGAAGAACTGCGCTTTGACCTGTTTTTTACGAAGATCATTGTTCAGATCCGTAAATTCTTCCACCGCTTTTTCCTCGTGGCAGAATACTTTTACTACTTTCTGGCCGGTTACTGTCTCTTCGATGTAACCATTTAACTTACCAAGCGCCGACTGCTGCTGGCGGTAGTATTTGGAACTGCGCTTTGCGATCGAACCGCCGGCTTTCAGCATAAGCGGCACAAGCAGGATCGTAAGAAGAGCAAGCCATACGTTCATATAAAGCATGATACTTACCGTACCCACGATGCTGATAAATCCCTGGATCAGCTGAATCACCGTATTGTTGAGCATTTCACCGACGACATCGACATCGTTCGTAAAACGGCTCATGATATCTCCGGTCGCATTGGTGTCAAAATAGCGTACCGGCAGTGTCTGGATATGATCGAACAGGTCTTTACGAAGCGTCTTTAATGCACGCTGGGAAACACCGATCATGATTCGCTGTTGTAAATACATGGAAATGACACCGATTCCATAAATCGCAAGCATCAAAAGGATACCAAGTCCCAATGTTTTCAATCCTTCATTGATAATGATACCGGCATCGCCGGCTGCTTTGGATGCCTTATCATACGTTTCCGTAATTCCGTTGATGATCGGCGAAAGCATATAGGAGCCTGCCAACGTCGATAAACTGGAAATCACTACACACACCAGTGCAATGATCACGTGTTTCTTATCTTTTCCAAGATAACCAAGAAGGCGTTTTATCGTCTGTTTGGTTTCTTTCGGCTTGCCACCCATTGCTCTCGCGTGTCTGCCGCCCGGACCATGTCCCGGGCCTCCCATCGGCGGGCCTCCGGCTGGCTTATTTGGCTTTCCACTCATGCTGACACCTCCTCATTCTTGTCTTTCTGCGAATAATAAATTTCCTGATACGCTTCACAGGACTTCATCAATTCCTCATGCGTTCCCTGTCCGACGATCTCGCCCTCATCCATTACAATGATGCGGTCTGCATGTTCTACGGACGAGATTCGCTGCGCAATGATCAGCTTTGTCGCGTCTTTCAAAGATGTCGAAAAACTCTTTCGGATCTCGGCTTCTGTCGCGGTATCTACCGCACTGGTACTATCGTCTAAGATCAAGATTTTCGGCTTCTTTAAAAGGGCTCTTGCGATACAAAGACGCTGCTTTTGTCCACCGGACACATTGACACCGCCCTGTCCCAGTTCCATATCATATCCATCGGAAAAACTGCGAACAAAACCGTCTGCCTGTGCATAACGTGCCATCTCATAAACTTCTTCGTCTGTCGCATTTTCATCTCCCCAGCGGAGATTTTCCATAATGCTTCCGGAGAACAATGTATTTTTCTGAAGTACCATTGCCACTCCGTTTCGCAGATGTTCCAGCGAATAATCTTTGACATTGATGCCATCTACCAGCACTTCTCCCTCATCGACATCATACAAACGTGGGATCAGCTGCACAAGAGAACTCTTTCCGGAACCTGTCGAACCGATGATTCCGACCACTTCGCCCGGATTGGCTTTGAAAGAAATATTCTTCAATACATTGTTGTGATTCTTCTTATAATAACGGAATCCGACATTGCGGAATTCAATCGCGCCGTTTTCCACTTCTTTATCTTTGCATTTCGCTTCGTTGTCATTGAGGTCGATCTCTGTCGTAAGAACCTCTTTGATACGCTTTGAGGAAGCCAGTGCACGGGATCCCTGAATCATGATCATTCCAACCATCATCAGAGACATAAGGATCTGTACGATATACGTCGTAAATGCAGTCAGGTCGCCGACCGGCATATCGCCGACGATGATCTGGCGTCCGCCAAACCATACGACTGCCATCGTCGTAATGTTCATTGCAAGAGTCATGATCGGCATCGTCAATATAACGATCTTCATCGCAGACAAACTCTTTTCTTTCAGGTCTTCATTGGCTTTGTTAAAAGTTTCTTTTTCAAACTCATCACGCACAAAAGATTTTACCACTCGTGTGTTTGTGATATTTTCCTGAATTCTCGAGTTCAGGCTGTCAATTTTTGTCTGCATGATGTTAAATCTTGGAAATGCCTTTCCAATTACGATAACCAGCGATACGATCAAAATCGGAATTACCACTCCAAGAATGATCGCCAGTCTCGCATTCATCATGATCGCCATGATCAATCCTCCGATCAGCATACCCGGTGCCCGAAGGAGCATTCGAAGTGCCATCGAAATCACATTCTGCAAGTTTGTAATATCATTCGTCAATCTCGTTACCAGCGAACCGGTTGAAAATTTTTCGATATTGGCAAAAGAAAACTGCTGTACTTTTGCAAAGATATCTTTTCTCAGATCACCGGCAAAATTTACCGATGCCTTAACGGCAAAATAAGCACCAAGCACACCTCCGCCCATCATACACAGGGCAAGAAGCACCATGATGATTCCATGTGTGATAATATAACCACTTCCGGCTCCCCCCTTGATTCCTTCGTTGATGATCAATGACATCATCTTCGGAAGAAGCACTTCTCCAATCACTTCCACGATCATAAAAATCGGTCCTAAAATAAATGCCGACAGATAGGGAGTGACATATTTTTTATAAATACCCATTGTCTTTTCTCCTTTTACTCTATATTCTTCGCATTGCGGTACATCTGCCCCAATAGGCTTTGAAGCACCTCCAGCTGTTCTTTGTCAAATCCTTCCAAAAGTTTTGCGTCCATCTGATGAAAGATTTCTTTGCTCTCTTCAACGACACTGCGTCCCTTCTCCGTCAGTTCGACAAAGCGCACGCGGGAATCCTGTTCCTGCTGGGATTTCTGAATGTAGCCGCCTTTTTCCAGTTTTTTCAATGAAACTGCCACCGTCGCCGCCGACACTTCCAGTATATTCGCCAGTTCAATCTGCGATGTAACCGGACAATCCGATAACGTCATCAGCATTCTGTGCTGTGCCCTGTGAAGCCCGGTTCCGTCCAACAGTTTTTCAATCTTGCGCCGGTGAATCTGATTGATAAACATAATCAGCTTCACCGGATTCGCTTCCCGGATCACCGTCTCCGTGTCCATGCGCATATGGCATCTTCCTCTTGGTTCCACGCATAAGCCTCCCTTCGTTTTTCATTAACTTGTGTTCTTGTGATTTTTAATTAGTATTTTAATAATTTATATGCTAATCATTAGCATGCTAATGATATTATACTCTTTTGGATCCATCTGTCAACAGAAATATTTGAATTTATGATTATTTTAGAATTCTTCTCTCATTTCTTATCTTGTTTTAAAGTCAGTTTAATTAGAAAAAGGAGCTTGTTTTTTCTCTCTCCGTGGGACTTCGGACACCGCCAGTGCGCAGAGGGCGTCCTATGCCCTCCCGCACCGCTGCGTGTGTCCGCTAAGTGCAAACGGTCCCGCGGGGGAGAAAGAAAAAGCTCCTTTTCTATCTAAACTCCTTTAAAACACCTCTTTAATACTATCATAATGAAGGAACACGCCTTCCCTCGCAAATGCCTCAATCTCTTCTTTGGTCGCAAGCATAAACCCATCCGTCTCGGCTTCCTGTGGGTGTACATCCTCTTCGGAAAATTCTCCGATAAATTTATATACATCCACAAAATAATTATCGCCTTCCCCCGGATTTTCACGGTGATAGGTAAACTGGTATCCACCACCCCAGTCAGACACATCTAATCCTGTCTCTTCTTTCACTTCACGGAGAACCGCTTCTTTTGACTCCTCTCCTGCCATCGCAGCCCCGCCGGATACTTCCCACCAGCCCGGCGCCCAGTTTTTCGTCATTACCCGTTTGGTGATCAAAAATCTTCCATCTTTATGTGCTACGACACCAAGCACCGTCAAATGGTACTCGTCGTCCTTTAAACACCAATCATTGCGCTTCATTTGTCTGCCGGTGCGCTGTTTATTTTTGTCATAAATGTCCCAATATTCCACTTTTTCCATGGTCTCTTTTCCTCCATCCTCGTCATTATGTTCCAGCAATGATTATATCGCAACTTTTTCTTTCATGCAATTACTTTTTTCCCCTTGATTCCTGCCGCATTTTGATTTATTATAGTAATATAAATTGTAACTATTCAGGACCGCTGTGCAAAAACAATGGATCGTCGTGCTTGCACGTAAGAAACATTGTTTTCTGCACAGTGGTTCTAATAGGGCTCCCACCCCCTTATGAGCATTTTTAGCCTTGTCAAAGGCGGGAAAGAACACGAAGTGTTCGAAAATGCGAATGAGGGCGGTGGGAGTCCTGAATAGTTACCATGAATTTAACGTAACGCTTTCGTTACCATGATATAAAATAAAGGGGGTTTACTCATGAATTTACAGTATCATTATGACACCTCAGGGAATTTGACAAAAGTTACAGAAAACATTACACAGCCGGATGCCTTGATTCTTTTGACGACAGCAGAATTACTGGAATCCCATGTTGCAGAATTAGAGAAGGCTTTTCCGGGAGTTCCGAGCATCGGTGGCATTGCGATGAGTTATGCCGGTACTCACACGATTGAGCAGGGCGTAACTGTCATTTCTCTGCACGGAACGGATTGTGCAGCAGATGTAATAAAACAGCTGTCCACGATGCCGGTAAAATATATCAGCCGTTTGAAAAAAGCCATCGAAAAGACAAATGCGGTTTCCGGAACTTCTGCCTGCTTTGACATTTGTTCCGGAAATGACGGAAAATTGGTAACCACTCTCAATATGGTGCTGGATGCCCAAAAGATTCCACTGATCGGGGGAACCGTCGATGGAGGAAAAGTTGCCGTCAACGGAAAGATTTACGAGGATGCCTGCGGCTTTTTGATACTCCGCAACAAAACCGGTAAGATCTGTGCCTACAAAGAAAATCTGTACACCGCAACCGGCGATCAGTTTCTTGCTACAAAAACCGATCCGGAAAGCAATCTTCTGATTGAAGTAGACGGCAGACCGGCAGAAAATTTCTACCGCGACATTTTACATATTTCAAAAGAAGAAGTTGCTACCCAGACATTTAAAAATCCACTGGGACGTGTCTACGGCAGTGAAACATATCTGATCTCGATCAAAGACATCAAAAACAACGCTTTGGAATGTTACAAACAGGTAAACAATCTTGACATTCTGACATTGATGGAAATCGGAGATTATAACCAGATTATCTCGGATACCTTGCAGAAAATGAAGAAAGATCTCCCGGATATCAAGGGAATTCTTTCCGTAAACTGCCTGTTCCGCTATCTCTTCTTTAAAAATGAGCATTATCTGGACAATTACCTGACAAAAATGAACTCTACGGCAGACCACGCTGGTATCGTCGGACTTGGAGAGCATTATAAAAAACAGCATATCAATCAGACAATGTGCTGCATTACCTTTGATTAAACATATTTATACATCAGAATGGAGGACATTATGAAACCATTATTTAAAAAGAAAACAAAAGAAACTTCGGTTGAAAAAGCACCTACTACCGTTGTAGAACAAGCACCGGTGTCCGATAATACCGAAGCAATTCTTCTTACCATTGACCATTTGAAATCAACAAATGAAGAACTCGTAACTCAGGGGTTGGAAACCTTTAAGGGCATTCAGGAAATCGAGGCAAGTATTCAGACACTTTCCGATGAAAATGAGGAGCTTTTGAGCCAGTGCCAGGCAATGAATACTTCCTTTGAGGGCATTGTTACCGCGAGTGATGAATTTGCTACTGTACAATCCGAAATTCAAGAATCCGTAAGTACCGCTCAAAATCAGGTGGAAGTTCTGAAAGAAAGTTCCAATACCGTTACCGAGCGTTTTGACGAAATGAATCAGACTTTCGAGAAACTGTTGGAATCTGTTTCTGAAATCCGCAAATCTACTGACGGTATTACTGCGATCGCGAATCAGACAAACCTGCTGGCATTGAACGCTTCCATCGAAGCCGCACGTGCCGGAGAACAGGGACGCGGATTTGCCGTTGTCGCCAATGAAGTACGTGAACTTGCCGACCAGATCAAGATTTTGATCAATGATGTGCAGAACAGCATTGCCGATGTGGAAAAGAGCACTTCCAATCTGAACCAGTCTCTGGACGATTCCAAACAGGCGCTTCACAGCAGCATCGAAAATGTTGACAGTACACACAGCATCTTTAACGGCATTAGTGCGAAAGTAACCGGTATCGAGGACGTACACAATGCCATCGACTCCGCTGTCGTTGAAAGCAAGCAAGGCGTCGATGAAATGTTAAATTACATCAATAACAGCCGTACCAGCTATTCCCACGTCAGCAATCGTATTTCTGCGATCAATAAATCTGACACGAAAAAGGGAACTTTGTTTGAGGACTTTGCTAATATGATCGATCAGCTGCCTCATTTGATCAAAGACAAATAAAGATTTTTAAAAAAGTGTGGTCACTCAAAAATGACCACACTTTTTTATTGCGCATAACAAGCAAGCATTTCCCCGCATGCCACTATCATTTTTTCTTTCACTTCTACCGGTTCAATCACCGTCACATCGGTTCCAATTGCCATCAGCCACCCTAAAAACTGCCGGCTGACCGCCACTGTCACATTAACCTGAAAATATTCGTCATCCAACGGAATCAGCGGAACATCTTTCCCGAAACGGTCGATCATAACTCCCGCAAGCGAATTGTGGCATTTCAATTTTACTGCCGTCTCCGTTCCATCATACATACCAAACACCTTTTTGGAATACGTTTCGGCATCCACTTTCTCAAAGGCTTCCTCGCCCTTCCGTTCCCCATCGCATCGTTTGATGTGAAGCATTTTATCTACACGAAAATGTTTGATATAGCCTGCCTTATGGTCGAAACCGATCAAATAATAATTTTGGTCATCCCACATAAGCTGCCACGGCGAAACTTCATACAATTCACCTTCGTGTCTCAGTTCCATCTGTTTTTTTACATTCCATTGATAATACTGGAATGTAATGGAATGATTTCTTTCTATCGCCTGATGAATCTTATCCACGTTATAATAGATGCTCTCATTCATCGTCTTCACACGTCCCTGCACATACACCTGCCTCTGAAGATCCTGTGCCTGATATTTGCTGGCAAAACTTTCCAGTTTCTTGATTAGTTCGCGGGATTTCCTTTCCGTGATAAATTTCGACGATTGAACCGCGTCTACTAAAAGTTTCAGTTCCGCAATTTCAAACAAACGGGAGGCGACATGATAGAACGTCGTCCTCCCGTTGCTGTAAGAGAGAACATCCAGACCATACTGCTGTAATTCTTCGATATCCCGATAGATACTTTTCCGCTCTGCCGAAACATCATAACTTTCCAGCAATGAAATGATTTCATTCATCGTAATCCCATGATTTTCGTCCGTTTTCTCTAAAAGAATATCCATCAGATACAGCAGTTTTAATTTTTGATTTGCTCCTTTCGCCATAAGTCCGCTCCCCAATTTTTTTTCTATTATTATACTATATTCGAAAACGGATTACAACACACTTATTCGCGGTTTTTCAACACTTCTGCCGGAATCATTTTCTTCAGTCTGCCCACCAGAACACGGTTAATCGCAAAATAGCAGACAAAGATCAGAACGACAAGTACCACATACAGCCATGGTTCAAATGACAGATCCAGTGCAGTAGAGATGTTGCTCACCATGTATCTCGGATACAAAAAGTCCATAATGGCTTTTGTAAGCGGAATATGGATCACAGTTCCTGCCAAAATGATATAAAAATTTCCATTCAGGTACAGTTTCCGCACTTCTCCATCGCGGAATCCAAAGACCTTCATCAGCGAAATGCTGTACGCCGAGCGGTCAATCATGACTTTCATCATCAGATACATAACGATGATAAAGATTAAGGTTGACACAACATTGATCGTTACGATCATGCTCTGCATCTGATTTACAAAAATGCTCGCTGATTTTTCGATATCCTGCTTTGTCGTTGTCGCATACAGCCGTCCTGCCGGGATATCGAGTGCTTCCTCCGAAAACAATACATTATAAAAGTCATCTGACTCGCGAAACAGATCTCTCGCACTTTCGAGATCCATAAAGACATAAAACGCCGGCGCGTACTCGCAGATTTCCGTTACCTCAAACGCATATTTATTGCCCTCTTCTTCATCGTTAAGCACGAACATATCGCCCTCTTTCAGGTCATACTTCTGCGCCATCGCGGACGAGACGACCACGGTACCTTTTCCTTTCGTAAGTGTCAGGTCAAAATACGGATTTCCCTCCACAATGCCAAGCACCGTCACATCCCAGTTATATCCATAAATTTCCTTTTTCAATGTTTTGGCATACGCCGGACTTGCCTTCTCCGGCACCGTTTTTTCCGGGTATTTGAGGGTATACATATATTCGTACTTGGTATCCGCAATATTGCTGTCGCGCACATGTACACACAGTTCATAGCAGTTCAAGCTGATCATCATGCACAAAAGCGCGATAAACATTCCGAAGAACACCGTAATTCCCGCTCTTGCCTCACGTACCATCTGGCGAATGCGGAACATTTTTTCAAATTTCATCTCGCGCAGACGCAGTTTGCTCATATGCTGCTTTTTCGTCTCATTGCGCATGAGTGACAATGCCGTATGCGACAATTTTTTCCGGATCACGATCGTATTGACAATGGTTGACACGATCGGCGGCATGACAATTCCGTAAATGATCAGATACGGCGGCACGATCACATCCAGAGGCGGCACCGAATAATAGGTAATGCAGTCCTGCATCTGGCTTGGAATTCCAAGAGAACTGATTCCTGCCAGAAATCCAAGGATTCCTGCCACCGTCGTAATAATGACCGGCAGCGACAGATAATGAAACATCAGATCCCGTCTCCGCACACCGAGCGCATACAGCGTTCCAATGATCGAACTTTCCTTTTCAATATTATGAACGACAAATACCGAGATCACATAGGCAAGCAAAATGAGAATGATCACACCGAATATGACACCGGCGGAAATATTGATCTGCTGGTCGTCTACCGAAGCAAGCGTTCTTATGTTCTCGTCACATTTTACAAAAGTTTCCATATTGGTAAGCCGGGTATCGATATCATCAAGGTAATCGTCGGTTCCCTCTTTCAGATTCCCCACGCCGTTTTTCAATTCTTCCGCTCCGTCTTTGGCTTCCTGCACGCCGTCAGTATACTCTTTTACACTATCTTTGTACGTTTTCAATGCCTTTAATTCATCCAGCGCGTCCGACAACGTAAGTGCCATTACCCCATCCTTGTCCTCTACAATTCTCTGAATCTCGCTCTCAAAATTGTCCTCGGTCAACGTGACATCAAAACCATTTTCCTGCAACGACTTCTGTGCCTGTTCAAGGGCATTGTCAAAAATGGTCTTTGGTGCCATATTGAGATCCTCTTTATAGCGGTTTAATTTGCGAAGTCCCTGATACAGTTCCTCTGCACCTTTTTTCAAATCTTTGACTCCGCTCTGCATGTCATCCAGCTGTCCCACCGTGCGGTCCCAGTATTCCTGAAAATAGTCATCCTGAACCGCCTCTTCATCAATTTTAAAGGTTTTTAACAGCTCCCGCACTTTTTCATCTGTCATATCCTTTTTCAGGCGGTAGGCATACAGATATTCTTCCGACTGAGCAGCCTTTCCTGCCTTCTTCAATTCGTCATACGCTTCTTTTGTCACAAACACCATTCCAAAATTTTTGCTGTCCACGATCGTATCGGACAGATTCTTATATGGCGCATCGTAGTCCGGCGAAGAGCCGATCCCTGCCACGGTAAAACTCTTGTCTCCCAACTTAATCTCATCGCCAAGAGACACTTCATTTTTAGCCGCATAACGTTTTTCCAGTACCAGTTCATCCGCTTTTTCCGCCTTTTTTCCCTCGGTGATGACTACCTTATCAATGGTTTCGCGGTCTTTGAACACACGTAACGTCGTATCGTCTACCGTATAATCCAGATAAAACATCTTTTCCAGCTGTACATTGTTACTCTGTATCTTTTCAATATCTTTTTTGGACAGCGGAGCAAAACAGGTAAATTGTCCATCTTCCAGCTGATTTTCTTCCGCGCTTTCCTCCACTCCGCGCACGATCGTCTCGCCTGCTCCCACAAGGGAAATGATGAGATACATACAAAGAATGATCAGGCATCCCAGCGCCGCATAACGGAACGCATTTTTCTTCAGATCACGAAGCACCCTTTTTCTCAATATCTTCTGCATTATAAATCCTCCAAATCCTTTGCCGGTACTCTGACTTCATTTTCATATTCTTTATGGACTTCCCCGTCTTTCAGATAGATTACACGGTGAACCATATCTTTGATGCTGTTATTGTGAGTAACGATAAGCATCGTCGTACCGTATCTTGCATTGATCTCTTCCAGCAATACGAGAATATCTCTTGATGTCTTCGAATCCAGCGCTCCCGTCGGTTCGTCACACAAAAGCAGTTTCGGATTTTTCACAAGGGCCCGCGCGATCGCACATCTCTGTTGCTGTCCTCCGGACAATTGAAATGGAAATTTATTCTGATGTTCCGTCAGTCCAAGGGCATCGATCAATTCATCGACCGAGAGCGGATTCTTTGTCAAATATTCACAGACCTGTATATTTTCGCGGATTGTAAGATTCGGCACGAGATTATAAAACTGGAAAATAAATCCAAGGTTGGCTCTGCGGTACTCTAACAGTTCTTCATTTTTCATGCCGCCAAGTTCAATGCCGTCCACGCAGATGGATCCGGAATTCATCGTATCCAGACCCCCGATGCAGTTCAAAAGTGTCGATTTTCCGGAACCGGAAGTTCCCTGGATTACACACATTTCGCCCTGCTCCACTCCCGTTGTAACTCCTTTTAATACCTCAACATAACTCCCTTCCTGTCCATAACTTTTTTTCACGTTTTCTAATTGCAGATACATAATTTCCTCCATTTCATTACATAACACTGTTATGTCAATCTCATTTTTTTAGGCTCTATTCACATCAATAAAGCCTATTTTTCCGTCAGATCTACACCAAATAGTGCAAACCATCCGGTTACCAGATATGCCATCGCCTGTTTGCCAAATGCCAATGCCTGTTCTTCTGTCTCAATATGCTTTAACATATACAAAAACATATCAATCTGATTGTGTGACATCCAGTGAACCAGGCTTTCTTCCAGCATCGGAATGCCGAGTTCCTGACAAGTCGCCTGAGCAAGCTGCAGATTGTGTGCGTCCATCTCATCGATGATCCGGTCAACCGCATTTTCCAGTGAAGACCCCTGCGCACAATTTACGAGCAGAAGCATCTCATCACGGTTCTGATACATCTCATGCACAAGCACTTCCACCAGAATCCTCTCACTGTCCATGTCATGATTACTGGAAAGGATTTCCTCTTTCGCCTCATTTTCTTCCAACTGCTGATGTTCTTTGATCAATTTCATGATCCGCGTCAGACTTTCGGAAACAAGACTGCAAAACAGATCATCTTTGTCCTGAAAGAAGAAATACAGCGCGCCCGTCGTGACTCCCGCTTCTTTGCAGATAGAACGCAAAGAAGCTTTGGAATATCCTTTTTCCATAAATTCTTTTTTCGCACATTGCAGTAACATGTGCCGGGTTTCTCCATTTTTCACTTCTTTTGCCAATTCCATCCCTGCTTTCTTTTTGTTTCACATAACACTGTTATGTTATCATGAGAATCCTTCTTTGTCAAGAGGGATTCTCCTATTATTTTTTATTCTGTTTGCGGTAAAAAGCAAAGCCCAGACAGGAAGTAAGCACCTCGGTAACCGGAAAGGTAAGCCAGAAATACGAAAGTCCAAAACGGGAAAAGAGAAATCCCAATGGCACAAACAGGCAGACTGTCCGCACGATCGTAAGCAAGGAACTTTTCACCGCACACCCAAGCGCCTGAAAATACACCGGAAAGATCAATGACGTTACCATCGGAATAAAACTGATGCCAATAATACGAAATGCATAGGTTCCAATGTTTAAGACTTCTTCGCTTTGTGTAAATACAGAAAGCATCTGATGCGGAATGATCTCAAAACATAATACGCCGATCATCATCAAAGCAATTCCGTAAAGGAGTGATATTCTCAATGCACTTTTACAGCGGTCCCATTTCTTAGCAGCATAATTGAAACTGACAATCGGAACCATGCAGGTCTGCAAAGCTCCTAACGGAATAAAAAAGAATGTCTGCCATTTATAATACAAACCAAGAGCCGTCACTGCCGCATCGGAAAATGCCGCAAGGATCAGATTCAAGCCAAAAATATATACCGTATACGCCGACTGCATTAATATATTGGGGATGCCAAGTACATAAATCCGCCGGATCAGAGAAAGATATTTATATCGTTTCGGTGGTTTATAATACCCTTTCTTCCATACGACCACTGCTGCCACGATCTGACCGGTAACGGTCGCAGCCGCAGCTCCGCTAATCCCCATTTCCGGCAGTCCACATAAGCCAAAGATCAAGAGCGGATCAAGTATAATATTTACAACTGCTCCCAAAATCTGAGCGATCATCGGAGTTTTCATATCACCATTTGCCTGCAAAATCTTTGTCCAGATGCTCTCGCAAAACAAACCAATTCCTGCCACACAGACAATTCTTCCATAGCGGATCACATAGGAAATGACAAGTTCCGAATCCGTTGACATTTTTGCATAAACCGGAAGAAAGAAATAAAAGAACACCGCAAATAAAGCCCATAATGCAACAGCCAGCGGACTTCCTATCCCTGCTACATCAAAGGCTTTTTTCTTTTTCCCCATTCCCAGATAATACGCCATCGCCGTATTTACACCTACTCCGGTTCCTACGGCAATCGCGATCATCAGCAGCTGAATCGGGTAAATGATGGAAAGAGCCGTCAGTCCCTCCTCCGAATATTTTCCGACAAACAAACTGTCGATGATGTTATAAAGTGCCTGTATCAGCTGCGCCAGCATAACAGGCGGTGCTATTTTCAATAAAATCTTACTTATTTTTTCTTTTCCGTATATTTCCGTTTCCATTTTTTTCCAGTCCTCATCACTCAGCCGTTCCCGCTGTCATTTCTGCCGACACGGTATCCGGTGCTCCCACCGGGGCTTCAGCAGAATCTGCCACTTCGTTCGGATCCTGTGTCTCTTTGTCCTCTTCGTCCTCCCAGAGGGAATCGTATTCTTCACGTTTATCCTTCTGCACCATAGCGCCAATACTTTTTGCCACCTGATACAAACCACTGTCAAATTTCATCAGTTTCATCTCATCCGCCTGCGGAACTTTTGCTCCTTTCATGAGCCGTCTCGCCACTTCGAGAATTTTCATCTGTTCTTCCGCAGCTTCCTTCATGGAATCGGTCTGCTGCTCCGTCGATACAAGCATCTCGACATTGGTCCACTTATCCATTAGTTTTTCCATGTAATCCCGGTATTCATTCTGTTTTTTTTCAACAGCATTTAACGACAATTCCAACGAAACTGCCTCATTTTCATAAACTACTTTTCCATTCGGTGTTTCTTTGATCTTCTTTTCCAGTTCTTTTTGCTTTTGTCTCAATTCCGAAGCCGTTTTGCTGTAAGATTTGATCTGGCTTTGATAAATTCCTCTTGCTTCCTTGATCTGCATACGATCCCCTCTTTCTATCATTATATATCGTCACAACAACCTTGGAAGATAACGATTATTTCCATACAAATAGACCGATAATACAGAGTAATTCCAGCACAAATATAACCGGAACGCCGATATAAAATTTCGGTTTATGGGTCTTATGATGGAACCAATGCATCCCTATAAATGCGCCAAACACACCGAAAACAGCGAACAGCATCAATGTAGCCTCCGGTATTCTCCATCTGTGATGCACCGCTTTCCACTTGTCAACCCCATATAAAATACAGACAAAAACATTGATTAACAGGTAAATCAATAAGCTTTTTTCCAGCATTTTACAAATCTCCTTTTCTCGCGTAACGCATTTTCGTCGAACGGGCGCGCCCATTTTGTGCACATTCTTTTGCCGAAGGTCGTATGACATCTTTGGAATATTCACTGTAAATGCCCGCTTTATAACCTTCTTTTAACGCCTTTTTCACGAGTCTGTCCTCTCCGGAATGAAATGTAAGAATCGCTACACGTCCTCCCGGCTTAAGCGCCTCCGGCAGTTTTTCCATAAATTCATACAACACTTCAAACTCGTGGTTTACATCGATACGGAGTGCCTGAAACGTACGCTGGCACGTCTTTTTTATCGTCTCTTTTTTCTCTTTCTCCGGCAGAAAATCCAACGCCTTTTCAATGATCTCCCGCAATTTTGTCGTTGTATCAATGGCATGGCCTCTCCGGATCTCATCCGTGATAGCTTTGGCTATCTCTTCACAATACGGTTCATCCGAATTTTCATACAACATTCCTGCCAGTTCATCTCTTCCAATATTTGCCAGCCTTTCTGCTGCATTGATTCCCTCTTTCTGGTTCAGCCTCAGATCAAGCGGGCCATCCACCTTAAAGGAAAATCCCCTCTTGGGATTGTCAATCTGCATCGAAGAAACTCCGAGATCGGCAAGGATAAAATCAAATCCCCCGACTTCTTTCGCAATCTCATCAATAGTACAAAAATTCTGCAAACGGATTGACAAGATGTCTTCGCCGTAACCAAGCGCCTTCAGACGTTCTTTCGTCTTTGCGGATTCCTCCGGGTCTACATCTGTAGCATAAATATGTCCCTGCCCTTTCAGGCAGCCAAGCATGGCTTTCGTATGTCCTCCATAACCAAGTGTCGCATCAAAACCGATTTCTCCCGGCTGGATTTTCAGATAATCAAGGATTTCCTCCACCATAATGGAAATGTGCATTCCCGCCGGTGTATTTCCTTTCCGGATAACATGTTCAATCGTATCCTGATATTTTTCCGGCTGCAATTCTTTATATTTTTCTTCAAATTTCTTCGGATATTTTCCGGAATAACGTACTCTCCGTTTATGTGGTTTTTGTTGTTCTTCCATTTTGTTTTCCCCTTACTAACAATAGTTACTTTTAGCATATCACAGTTTTCCGCTCCTCACAACAAAAAAATCACCCTCTGTTCCTGATACAGAGAGTGACTTTCTTCTTATTTATATTGATATCTTTTACTGCTCACTGTTTTTCTTGCTGTTGACATAACTCTTCATCGAGTTAATGACAATCGTAAGTCCAAGAACGATAAGCAATACGGCAATGATCAGCTGCAATCCATTGGCAATAAATACTTCGCCCCAGGATGTGGCACCTGCCGGAATTGTCGTGGAAGCTGCTTCTCCGATGGCTTTTACCATAGCGATCAGTCTCTGTACCAAAGCGGTAAATGTTACACAGAGCATGATGACAAGTGGTGGGAAGAGCATTTTGTTGCTTCGTCCTGTGACTTTTGTAAATACGCAGAGTGTCAAAAGAACCAAAGCACTTAACAACTGGTTTGCGGAACCAAACAATGGCCAGATGTTTGCATATCCAATTTTTGTAAGTATAAACCCACATACCAGTGTAACGATTGTAGCAAAATACGTATTGCAGAACAATTTTCTCCAAGGAGCGGCGTGTTCCATATCATCGACACTAAAAAGTTCCTGAAAACTCATTCGTCCGATACGTGCCACAGCATCAAGACTGGTAAGAGCAAGTGCCGATACACACATTGTCATAAATACGGTTGCTACATATACAGGAACGCCAAACATTTCAAAGAAACCGGCTACTCCCTGACTGAAGATCTGGAATGGTGTTCCGACGGCCGGTGTTCCGTCTGCACTTGCCGCAGCGCCAGCGACACAAAGTGCCAATACAGCAAGCAGACTCTCAAGTACCATGGCTCCATATCCGACTTTCAACATATCTTTTTCATTTTCAACGGTTTTCGACGATGTTCCAGATGAAACCAGACTATGAAATCCGGAAACCGCACCACAGGCAACGGTAACAAACAGGATTGGGAACATGGTACCGAGCGTCTCATTATTGAATCCTGTGTAAACCGGAAGATTCATGCTTGGATGAGCAACAAACAAACCAATTACGGCACCGGCGATCATTCCGATAAACATAAATGTCGTCATGTAATCACGAGGCTGTTTCAAAAGCCACATTGGAAGTACCGCTGCAAAGAAGATATATACAAATGTGATGTAACTCCACGTATCTTTGCCAAATTCCAATGGACAGTTCATACCGATTACAAAGGAAAGGACGATGCACACAATACCAAATACTGCCTCTTTCCAGCCGGACAAATTGAATTTTTTCTGAACCAGTCCGAAGATAACAGCAAATACCATAAACATTATGGACACCATACCGGCTGCCCCGTTTGTTGCAGCCGCTTTGGCTAACGTTCCCGGCTGCTCTACGGAATATGCATTGAATGTTCCGGCAACCATATCCGCAAATGCTGCCGTTACGATCAAAGTAAACAGCCAGCAGAAAAGCAGGAAAATTTTTCGTCCAAATTTACCTATGTATTTTTCAATTACCATTCCCATGGATTTTCCCTGATTTTTTACCGACACATACAAAGCTCCAAAATCGGTAACCGCACCAAAGAATACACCACCGATCAATACCCAGAGCAAAACCGGAAGCCATCCAAAGGCTGCTGCCTGAATCGCACCCGTAACCGGTCCCGCACCGGCGATGGATGAAAACTGGTGGCTGAACACGGTCCATCCATTGGTAGGTACATAATCTTTTCCATCATTGAACTTTACCGCAGGTGTCTCGGCTTTCGGGTCAATGCCCCATTTGTTTGCCAGCCAGCGTCCATACAAAACGTAGGCAGCAAATAAAACAACCGCTGCGATCAATACGATAACTAATGTATTCATAATATCCTCCAATCCGGAGCGTCATATAAAAGCGCTCCTCTTTCTAAATGTATTTTCACCGGTGCCATGCTATGCAAAAGAAAAAGCCTCCTTCTTTGCACGATAAACCTAATAAGATTTACCCTGCAAAGACGAAGGCTAAAAATGTATCCATATCACTTCCGCGTTACCACTCTGCTTGCCGGCATTCTGCTGCCGACCTCTCAACTGCCACCAAACCGTTTCTCACAAAAACGATCCGAAGACTCCCCTATGTAACGGTAAGGTCCCGGCTCGGACTACTCGGTACGATATTACGATACTCTGTACCTTTCCCCTGAGCAGCTCGCAGGTGAGGGCTTTCCCGTTCCTTGTTACTGTCTCTCACAAATAACAGCTTTCTGTAAGCGGTGATACGAGAAGTCATATCCTGTTCAAAGCATTTATCCGATGAATTGACTATATCTTAGACCCAATTTTTCTATTTGTCAAGAGAAAATTTTAATTTTTTCATCTATTGACAGAATCTTCCATAGTTGCTATGCTAAAATCAGAATAACGATTCAGGAGCTAATGTACGGGGATTTTCTGAATTGTTACAGATTAGAAAAAGCACGGAGGATATCTTTATGAAACAAAAACAAACTCTGACAGTCCTTATTCTGATGATGTGTCTGGGAATTACATCCTGTGGACAGCCAGCTCAAACTACGCAGTCCCAAGCACCGGCGTCTACCGCCACGCAGACTCCCGCCTCTCCTTCAGCGACAAGAATCCCAGCCGAACCAACGCCGGATCCTTCGTCCATGGATACAATTGATCTGTACGAGTATGACAGCATTGATCCAGCAAAAGGGGATACCCTTGCAGGAGATGATTTTTTAAAGAAATGTTCAGACGGAGATTGTCTGGTTGTTAATGAAAATGTCAAAAAAATCCTCCCCGCCACCCCGAAACAGAGTCCGGAGGAATCCGATTCCAATATGGTGGATCTTCTCCTTCTCCGTACCAGTGATCTGGATGTTGAGAGCATTGTCAACCTGCTGGAGTTTGTGTCGCCGGATGACATCGTATGGTTTGATCATGGCAAGCGAAGATATTACTCCGTTTTAGATGACAAACTTGGTGACTTTTTTAAAGAGTATCTTCCGGATTTTAAACCGAAAAACGGATTTCTGATCTATAAAGGGACTTTATTATATTATTATGGGAAATCGAAAGATATTATTATTCCAAATTCTGTAAAAACAATTGCAGAAAATGCTTTTTCACGGAACGATAACGGTTCGAAACTAAATCGTATTGTCATTCCGGATTCGGTAAAAGAAATCAAATCTTTTGCCTTTTCGGGACGCCGTGTCAAAACCATGATTTTTGGAAAAGGCATCCGAAAAATAGAAGAATGTTCTCTCTGTGACACCATCGACACACTGGTTTTTCAGGGAAAAACCGACAAGATCCTGAAAAATGGATTTGACGAACTTTTTTCGGAAGATTTCGAGGAAGATACCACGTTGGAATTTCCCAATGATTTTTCCGAAAGTTTTACCCCCTGCTATGCAGATGTCACCCCTTCTGGTTCGAAAAAAAATCCGGAATACCGCTTTGATGTTGAATGGGCTCAGGTAAAAGGTGCTGATGGCTATGAAATAAAAACCGAAGGAATTACAAAAACCGTGGAGAGCGGAAAAAGCCATGGTAAACTCCACATACCTTCTAAGAATGCAGCTGATGAAGATGCGGATTACTATGGTTCTATTTCCATCCGTCCTTTCCGCTATGTAAATGGCAGAAAACAGTACGGGAGAACTTACCGGACATACTGCGAATACGAAACCGGCTGCTAGCCTTATCATTCCTTCAAACTATGGTTTTTAATAATTTATATCTATTTGCTATGCAGCATATTGTGCTTTATAATAGAATATCAATGGAAAACTAAGAGAAAAAGAGGAAGTTCTTATGAGTAATATCGAAAAACGTCCAAAATTAGATATGTTAAATGGCAGTATCTGGAATAAAATCCCACAGTATGCACTTCCGGTTGCTGCAACAGGAATATTAGAACAATTATTTAATGCCTCCGATATCGCTATCGTAGGTAATTTTACCGGCTCCCAGAGTACCGCATCGGTCGCTGCCGTCGGAGCAAACAGCCCGGTCATCGGTCTAATCCTGAATCTGTTTATCGGCATCGCCCTTGGTGCTAATGTCGTCATCGCCAATGCCGTCGGCAGAAAAGATAAAAAGCAGATTCACGATGCCGTACACACTTCAATCGTAGCTGCACTTCTCGGTGGTGTGCTGATTGCCATCCTGGGAGAATTACTAGTTTCCACTATTTTACAGCAACTCAATGTACCTGCTGAAGTTTTTCCTTTGGCACTCCGTTATATGCGTATCTACCTGATTGGAATGCCCGCCATTCTTTTGTACAATTTTGAATCTGCGGTCTTCCGAAGTGTCGGAGAAACCAAAATGCCTCTGATTGCCTTGGCTTTTTCCGGTGTATTAAATGTATTGTTAAATCTGTTTTTTGTAATCGTATGTCACAGAAATGTAGATGGCGTCGCTATTGCTACCGTAATTTCCAATGTGGTGAGTTCCTGTTTTCTATTTTATAAACTGCTGAAAACAAATAAATTTATCCATGTCGATATCAAAGATCTGCGAATTGAAATGGCTACCTTCGGGAAAATCTTAAAAATAGGACTTCCTGCCGGCATCCAGAGCGCCGTTTTTGCCATCGCAAACATCGTGATCCAGGCGGCTATTAACAGTCTTGGAACCATCGTAATTGCGGCATCGAGCGCAGCGTTTAACATTGAAATATTTGCCTATTATATCATGAATTCTTTCAGTCAGGCATGTACCACTTTTGTCGGTCAAAATTACGGAGCAAGACAGATGAAACGCTGCAAAAAAACCCTTGCCTTATGTCTGATTGAAGATGCCATTGCTTCCGCTGCTGCCATCCTCATAATCCTATTTGTGGGCAGACAGCTCCTTGCCATTTTCAATCACGATCCACAAGTCATTGAACTCGGCTACACAAGACTTCTTCTTGTATTTACTGCCTACATTTTCAGTATGATGTATGAGTTGATGTCTGGTTATCTCCGTGGTTTTGGTATTTCACTGGTTCCTGCCCTGCTTACGATCCTCGGTGTATGCGGAGTCCGAATCGCATGGGTGTATGGTGTATTTCCATCCAGCCGCACCTTCCACACTCTTATGATGGCTTATCCGATCAGTCTTTCCGTTACGGCAGTCCTGATCTTTATCGCATTGATTGTTTACCGGCCTTCAAAGAAACTTCTCGCTTAAGGCAATTCCATATTTTCCCAAATCCACCCGTCCATTTTTGACGGATATACCGTCTTCTTCCAACAATCTGGTCTGCCCGCCTTCCCCACCAAAGGCAAATTTGCCGGCAAGTTCTCCTTTGCCGTTGACTACCCGGAAACAGGGAATGTGCTCGGGATCCGGATTTTTGTGGAGAGCATTTCCGACCGCACGTGCCATCTTCGGATTTCCTGCCATCTGCGCAACCTGTCCATAAGTTGCCACATGCCCTTTCGGAATCTTTTTTACTGCCTCGTAAATCCGTTTTGTCGGACTATCGGTAACAAGGTCATAACTTTCTGCGATCATCTGCCGGACTTCTTTTTCCGGTATCGTTCCATCCAAAATAATTGTATTCCAGTGTTCTTTATTTTGATGCCAGCCCGGTATAACGGCATCATAAGCCGCCCGCCAAAAATCTCTCGTCTCCGGATTCACTTTCACATTAAGCCAGATTTTTCCCTCTTTTTCATATGTCCACAAAAACGCCTTTTTTGACTTTTTTACTCGCACTAACTGCCAGTTCTGATCCCGGAATGGGGCATCCTGATAAGTCTCCGCAAAAGACAGCGCGTAATTCAATGCTTCTTCTCTTGTTTTCATATGCTTTCTCCTAATATTTCAATCTTTTATACAAAACAAATGCCACTGCACTTGCAGTCATTTCCGCAATCCAGAAACAGTTCCAGACAGCTGAACCACCTAACATGATTCCCAGCAGATAAGCCGCCGGAATAATAACGACAATATAACGCAGCAATGAAATCACAAGGGACTGGCCCCCTTTTCCGAGTGCCTCCAGCATTCCACTTACGGTAACCGAAAGCGAAGAAATAACAAATCCCATACAAATGATATGGATTGCCGCACTTCCCTCAGCAATTGTCTGTGCATTGGCTGTAAATAGTCCCATGAGATTTTCTGAAAATCCAAGGCAAATCCCCATTCCAACTGCCATAATGGCTGCAATCATAACGAGCGACGTACGAAAAATCCGTCTCACTCTTGCCAACTCACCGGCACCATAATTGTAACTAATGATTGGACGGATTCCCTGAACGATTCCGTTAGCTGAAAGATAAATAAACGTCTGTAATTTGTAGTAGATTCCCAACACCAGCACATACGTTTCAGAATAAACAGCAAGGATCCCATTCAATGCCGTGATCATAAAGGATGGCAAAGCAAGATTTAATGTCGCAGGAATTCCAACTCCATACATTTGCCGGCACAATTGTTTCCGTATCAGGTTTTTATGCCAGGTCATCTGAAATGCCATCGGTCTCTTAATAAATATAATAATATATACTGCCAAAGGTATCACCTGTCCGATTCCGGTTGCCAGTGCTGCGCCGGCTATACCCATTTTCGGAAAAAAGCCAATTCCAAAGATTAGCATTGGATCCAGAATAATATTGACAACACACCCACAAAGCATACTGATCATAGATACTTTCATTCGCCCTTCTGCCTGAAAAATCTTTTCAAATGTAATCGCCACTACATTCGGAATGGTAAACGCAAAGACGATCCATGCATATTTTACAGCATCTTCCAGTATCAGCTGCTGGTCGGTAAACATCCCGACAAAATAACGTGCTGAGCCGATACTAAACAGGGTAAGAAGGATTCCGTGTACAATACTGAGCAACGTTCCGGAAGTTACTACATCATTGGCGTTTTTCCGTTCTCCCGCTCCCAGATAAAAGGCGGCTGCCGCATTGATGCCAATCCCAAATCCTACGGCAATCGCCGTTTCCAATAACTGAAGCGGATATACCAGCGACAATGCTGTCATCGCCTGTTCACTGATCTGCGCAACAAAATAACTGTCAACAATATTGTAAAGAGAATTGACTAGCATCGACAACATCATCGGCAATGACATCGACAATACCAGCGGCAGAATTTTCTTCTCCTTCATAAATGTTTGTTCCATGGTACAACTTCCTCCTGATTCCTTCGTTCCGTGAATCTTGTGAAACAACGAGACACGCATTCTTCGCGCCTTTGGCGCTCATCATCGTGACAGTCGTCACATTCTTCCGTTCAAAGCAACGAGACACGCACTCTTCGCGCCTTTGGCGCTCATCGTCGTGACAGTCGTCACATATTCGCTCAAACCTGCTGTGGGTTTTGTGCAAGCACAACCCACGACAGGTTTGGGCGAATGCGTGTCTTGTTGTTTCACGAAAAAAATCACACCATCCGGACAGCCTCCAGATGATGTGACGAAAAGTAAACATGTTTGTTTAGAAAAATTCACATAAGTTTTAGGAGACCATTGTACTATAATTGGGATGAAAATTCAAGCCTTTTATGTTTATTAAAGCGTTAAATCTTCCACATTTACCCCCATAGAAGCCAGCTTGGCAACGGTCGTCTTAATCTGATATTCAAGTTCTGTATTTATAACTTCGCCATTTGCTTTCTTAATCCGCTGTAAATCTGTATATTTATCAATGAGCACTGTAATCAGTTCCTTTTCTGTCATTTCATCCATTCCTTTCCACCGCCTTTCTATACGTTTAGTATAGCGGTTTTCACGCTTATTTGCAAATGCATTTTTCTATTTATGCCTTTTTTGGTAATCCTGCTCAATTTCCTTTGACCAGCCGTCACCAATCGCCTGTGCCATCATACAGGGAAGTTCTGCTCCCCGCGCTCTTGTTATCGTTTCGCCCAGCACATCATAGTTCTTTCTTGTCCCTTCTCCATCACACTCATATCTTACCGCCCGGTCTGCGTCGATTCCAAACTTGGCTGCTTCTCCGATTGCATCCATATTGGCTCCCAGGAACAAAAATTCCCAGTTCTTTTTCTTGCATTTTTCAATTTTATGTTTGATTTTGGCATAGTTATAGTGCCGGCTCGAATTCTCCATTCCATCCGTGGTTATAACAACAATTGTACGATCCGGACGTTCTTCCTTTGGCATTTCCTTTCTCGCCTTTTTAATATGGGAAATAGTCAGACCAATTGCATCTAAAAGTGCCGTACAGCCGCGCACAAAATACTGTTCTTCGGTGAGCTGTGCTACCCTGTGAATCGGCACGCGGTTATGAACCAGAGTAAAATCATCGTCAAAGAGCATCGTAGTAACCAAAGCTCCTCCCTTTTCCTTCTTCTGTTTTTCCAGCAGCGAATTAAATCCTCCGATCGTGTCCTTTTCAAGACCGCCCATCGAACCGCTTCGATCCAAAATAAATACCATTTCTGTTAAATTCTCCATAATAAAAACCTCCATTTCATATTTGCTATTTCAAAAACTGTGTTCTTGTTTCTGAAACCATGATATCAAAATGGAGGTAACATTTTGTCGCTTTGAAAGAGACATTTTAATCCCCCAGTGTCTCTTCCCCATATTCATATAACAAAATATTGATCTTAACGATATTATACTCCCCTGTCTCAATACAATATTTTACAATAAGATCAAATTTACTCCCCGGAGAAAGTGCATATCCCGCGCGCGAAAGAAGATCTTTCGTCTCGTCCAGATTCAAACGCATTCCAATAGCAATAGCAAGCACCGTCTTTTTCTTCGGATGATATTTTTCATTTGAAATAATTTTCGAAAACACTTTCCGGCTGATGTTGGCATTGTGGTATACCTCTGCATTTTTCAGATCCTTTTCGATCAAAAACTGCATCAGCATTTCCGGCAGATTTTTTCCGCGATTCTCCACAATGTCGTCCAACGCCCGGTATGGAATCGCCTCACACAGCATTGGGAGAGACACGGAATCAACGAGAATTTCCTCCGTGTAGGTCATCGGCATATGCGGATCAAAGCCATTACTTTCAAGATAATCCTGAATATCCGGAAAGATCATTTGACACAGATGCGTTGATTCTTCGTCATACACCACTAAATATACCATCATTTCACTGTGAAGCAAAAAGCTGCTCAATACTTTTATCGCCGTCTGTACTCCAATCTGTTTTGGAAAACCATAGGATCCGGTTGAAATAAGTGGAAATGCTACACTTTTAAATTTCTTTTTTTCTGCCAGATGCAGACAATTTTGATAACATAATTCAAGTTTTTGCTCTTCTCCCTGATCTCCTCCTCTCCAAACCGGTCCCACATTATGTATAATATATTTTGCTGGAAGTCCAAATCCCGGCGTAACCGCTGCTTCGCCCACCTGCATCGTCCCGATCTTTTGTCTGGCTGTCAACAATTTTTCCTTCCCCGCCGCCTGATAAATCGCCTGATCCGTTCCTCTTCCATACGCGACACGCGGATTTGCCGTATTGATCACAGCATCTACTTTCATCTTTGTAATATCGTTTCTTACGATCTGAAATGGCATAAGATTCCCCCTTGTAAGATTTTGGTATCTGTAGTATATACAATAATTTTGGAAAATACAAGACATTTTTGTTATACATTTATTTCCAGTAAATTATTGTAATTTGTGTTTAATTATGATATGATGATTTTGACATAAAATATTAGGAGGAAATTTTATGAAACAATACTTTCAACTACTTGCACTTACACTTATTTTCTGTACCGGGTGTGGGGCACAACAGCCATCTACAAACACTTTAACAGACACCGTTTCGCCTTCTGCCATTGTATCAGAAGCCGCCATTACCCCGGAAACACTCACTGCCGCAAGTCCGTCAGCCTTTCCAGAGAATACCGAAAATTCTTCTGTATCAACAGGTAAAAACCATACAAAAAATGGTTATGAAAACACCATTTTTACTACCAAAAATTATGTCTATTCTACCGATGGAGAAGGTATTCTTCAAGCACCTGTTGTAAAATCAAAAACCGGCGCTTTTTCTTATCCTAAGAAAGGGAACCATTACGTGATAAAACCGGACACGAACACGAGTATGACCATCGAAGACATGTATGTTACAGCCTCTTACCTTTTTCTTGTAGAATATAATATGGACGGCACCAATCTATGGCGCATTCCTTTCCGCAGATCCCGGAAAAATGAAACCTTGCGCTGGGAAGACCGCGTGAAAATATGTAATCTGGACAATGTTGACAAAAAGGATTCTCTCTCGATTGACTGGGAAGATTTTCTTTATGCCGAAGATGATAAAATAATATTTTCCTCTAAAAACAATTGCATTTATGCAATCAACTTGGACTCCGGAAAAATTTCGAGACCTTTCAAGGACGTCGGTTCTTACATTGTTGTAGACGAATATGGTGTGCCGCGAAAATATGACGACACAATTTTTCTTCTTTGCAACAAAGACCTTTATCGTATGTCGGTAAATGACTTTTCTGTAAAAAAAGTCTGTAAAAAAGTAACCCGCCTCTTTTATTATGCGCCGGAAGAAGAGGTTCCTGTCTCCCTTTTTCCGACTACTGTTCACAAAAACACATTGTATTTTCTAAAAAAAGATGGAATTTACGGTTACAATATGAAGTCAGAAAAAACAGCACAAATTGTTTCCGTGACAGCCATTGAAACCCTTTTATCGGGAAAGCGGAACGGCTTTCAAAAAGACATCATTGAAACTTGGAATGTTTATCAATTCTTTGCATTGAAAGGCCGCATTTATGCAATACTTAATGCAAAACAACTCACTTATTCATCCAGAGATGACGAAAATTATGTCTATGATGATGATTTTGATGAGGATTACAAAACCTATGACTATAAATTATCTGTCGTAAGTTTTCGCGCCTCTGACGGAAACGATCTACGCTACGAAACACAGATGAATACGTTTCTTCAGGAAAAATTAGCCAAACCTTATGAATGCACCGACTACGATCGGCTTAATTATTGGACCGTCGATACCGGTACCCCTCTGTGTCCTGTTGGGAAAAGCCAATGGATCATCGAATTTCCTACACAGTTTCAAGAAGAGGATAAGCAGTACAAAAGTGACTATTATCTCTATGATGTTCTTACAGGAAACTCTACGAAAATAGAAAGCCGTGAAGGGCAGCAAATGAAAGAATATAAAGTACGTTTCAAATCCTACAATGGTTTTTGTTAAAAAATAAGTCCCCCTCAGAGGGCTCAATCTCTGAAGGGGGCTTATTGAATGATTATCCTTCAATTGCGATATAATTTTTACCAGCAACTGCTTTGTTTGTCTTTTTCGGAATCTTCAATTGCAAGATACCATTTTCAAACTTCGCCGAAATCTCATCCTGGGTGATTCCCTCACCGATGTAAAAGCTTCGGCTCATGCTGCCGGCATAACGTTCTTTACGAATGTACTTACCGGTCTTTTTATCTTTCTCATCTTTGTCCAAACCTTTTGCTGCCGAAATGGTGATATAACCATCATTCAACTCAGCGGTTACTTCATCTTTCTTGAAGCCCGGCAGATCAATGTCAACCTCATACGCATCATCTGTCTCGCGGACATCTGTCTTCATCATGTTCTTTGCATGTTTTCCATAAAGAGGATCTTTCGCCGGAAACATAGCCTTCTCAAATTCCTTACCAAATGGAAAATCATCCATCCAATCATCAAACAAACTCTCTCCAAAAATACTAGGTCTTAACATAAGTCATTTCTCCTTTCCTTCTTGTAACAAGTGTCGGAAATATGGGTTCCTGCAAAACACCATAGGCACTTAGACTTTTGTATTATTAGCACCATCAGAGAAATCTGAAGTGTCGATTGTTACGTTTCGATTCGGATCCGGGTTCCTTTTCGTAACTCCTTTCCTTATCGTTAACTATGTTATACCACCAATTGTTAGCACTGTCAAGAGGTGAGTGCTAATTTTTTTGTGTTTTTTCTGTGTCCTTTTATGAATGCCGAAATTTCGTTGTGCTCACGTTACATTGCATTACTTTCAAAGTAACCGATCTCTTGCAATATAGCATCTAGTATTTTTGCATTTTTAATCGAAAAATCAGCTGTCACAACGGGGCTCTCGCCTTCAATTATGCATCTTCCCAACTGCTCTATTTCTAATTGATAATTATGTGGGCAGTATACATTTCGAATCCGCTCTTTTCCTTCAACAATCAGCGTATAGGAAGCATTTCCCTCTTGGTTAAATTCCGTATCGGATTTGATGTCGCCTTTTGTTCCGTGAATATACAATCTATCATAACGATGCGGCTTATCTTTTTCAAAAATCATTCCGCATGTTATCGATGCACGTACATCATTTTCATAATTTAACAATGCAGCTGTATATACATCAACGCCATTTTCATCATACTGTGCCATTGCTTTTACCCGGGATGGCATATCTTCCAAAAGTTTTAACAGCATACTTGTATTATAACAGCCAAGATCATAAACTGCACCCCCATAATTTTCTTTGTGCAGACGAATATTGCTCTTATCATAATATGAAGTCAAAAACTGAGATTCAATATAACGGATTTCTCCAATTGTTCCTTCTTCAATTTCTTTTTTAAGTGCTGTAACAAAAGGACTGTGAAGGTAGGCATATGCTTCCATTAAAAATACCCCCTTCTCTTTTGCTGCCTCAAAAAGTTCTACTGTTTGTTTGGGTGTCGGCGCCAATGGTTTTTCGCACAGCACATGCTTTCCTGCTGCAATAGCTTTTTTTACCCATTCATAATGAAGATTATTTGGAAGCGGAATATAAACTGCCTGCACTTTGGGGTCTGACAAAAGTGCTTCATACCCTTCGTATGCTTTTTCAAACCCAAACATATCTTTATAATCTTCTGCTTTTTTCAAACTGCGCCCTGCAATTCCATACCGTTCACAATTTTCTGCCTTCTGCATTCCCGGTATGCTGCAATCTCTGGCAATTCCTGCTGTTCCTAGAACTCCCCATCTTATCTTTTCCATTTTTTTCCTCCTTGTCATTTCAATCCTGCTTTTTTCAGCCATTT
>CAJMFH010000013.1 GCA_905212635.1 uncultured Lachnoclostridium sp.
TATTATTGCTGAAAAAAAGGGATGTAACACTATGGTAAGTTTCACGGAATAAGGTAGAAGAAAAAGTAAAAAAGTTATTACCGGATGCGGTTGTAGAAAAATATTTATCAGGTGATGATTTGATTTCAAGTGGATTCAAACCAGATATTCTTTTCATGGATATTCAGATGCCGGGAAAGGACGGAATGGAAACTGCAAGAATTGTTCGCCGGAATAATAAGGACATGATTCTGATTTTTGTTACAGCGGTGGAGGAGTATGTCTTTCAGGCATTTGATGTTGGGGCATTTCATTATCTGGTTAAGCCTTTTTCAGATGACAAATTTGAGAAAGTTGTGAAAAGAGCAATAAAAACGATCGGAGAAAATTCTTCCAACGAAAATGACGATAAATATATGATGATACAGTCGGCAGGAAGTCATATAAAAGTTTTTTTGCGTGATATTGTGTATGCTGAGGTATTCAATAGAAAGGTTATTATTCACACACGAAATGCTGATATTGAGTATTATGGAAAATTACAGGATTTATGTGATATTGCAGGAGCGGATTTCTTTCGGACACATAGAGCATATCTTGTCCATTTTAAATATGTTGTAAAATATGATGCAAATTGTGTAACTTTAGAAAACGGAACTGCAATGATAGCCAAACAGAATTATCCTGAGTTTGTAAAGCAATACTTAAAATATAATCAGAGGAAAGGAAGCAGGATAGGATGAGTTTGGTAGAAAAATGCTGGATGATTACATCGAATGTTTCTGTTATTGCAGTTCTGATTATTACAGGAATATGTTTTGGTATTTTCGTTCGTCCATATATGAAAAAGAAAAAAGAAGCCATTGCAGTAAGTACTGTTTATATTGCAGTAATGCTTGTTTTATACATTGTTCCACCACAGATAGACAATTTTTCTGCATATATGATGGGCATTATGGCAGCATTTATTGTGATGTATGCAGAAGATAGAAGGAACATATACCAGAAAATATTTCTTGCTGTCACTTTCTTTTCCCTTCGCTGGCTTGCGGTTGCAATGGCAGCCAGACTGGATGACCTTATTACGAAGGTTTTCGTCTTTCAAAATACGATTGCAAGCAGGGAATGGCTACAATACGGACTATATGCAGGAACCAGAATTTTAAATCTAATTTTCTGCATTGTTTTTATAGCAGGTGGGGTATGGCTGATTAATAAAGCATTTGTGTATAAAAAAGACGAAATGAGTATCAAAGAGATGGTTCTGTTAATGATACCTTCTCTTGTAGGAGTTACCGGGTATGGAATTTTGCAATACTATTTGAACATATATGAAAAGGATACAGGAAAGAATTTGATTGATACCTATGGATTTTATGGTGCTTTGAGTTTTTTGCATTATCTTATCTCTATCATTGCAATTCTTGTTATGATTGTGATGTTTCAAAATTGGAAGGTGGCACAGGAGGAACAGTTTGAACAGGAGCTTGTGTTAAATCAGGTCAGTGATATGGAAAAACATATAGGGAAAGTAGAAAAGTTGTATCAGGATATTCGCTCCTTGCGCCATGATATGGGAAATCATATACAGATACTGGAACATCTTGTGGCACATAATAATATGGATGATGCTGCAGAATATATGGAGCATTTGCAAAAGGAGTGGAATGATGTATCTCCAGAAATAAAGACAGGAAGTCCGGTAATTGATGTGATTTTAATGGAAAAAATGAGAGAAGCAGAAGAAAAACGGATTCGGTTTACATCCGATCTTTATTATCCGGAGAATACGAAGTTGAATGCGTTTGACATGAGTGTGATCATGAATAATGCACTGAATAACTGCATGGAAAATGTAAGTGGAGATGATCCGTATATCAGCATTTCTTCTTTTCGGAAAAACAGTATTTTTATGATAACCATAAAGAACAGCTATCAGGGGGAGTTAAACTATAGTGACAGCGATCTGCCAGAAACAACAAAGTCAGGTAAAGGGCATGGTATCGGTCTGAATAATATTCGCCGGGTTGCCAAAATGTATATGGGAGATATATCTTTGGAGCAGGTGGATAAGGAAGTAATTTTGAGTATTATGTTACAGGTGGAATAGAGACAAGAAGCATTAAGTATCTTGAATTTTGAAACTAAGATATTTAGTGCTTTTTTTGTGCGAATATAGATGAAAATATGCTGCTTCACAACAAAAAAAGGTCGGTTCACAACATCTTACTTTTTTTCAAATGTGAAGATGCCGAAAGAGTAAATAAGAAGTCGTGTAATGCAAATTTATAAGAAACGGATTTCAAATTCTTTATTAAGGAGGACAAAACGATGACAGTAAATGGTATTAGTGGAGCAAATAATGGTATTCAGGCAGGAAGTTTAGGAAGAATTACCCAGATGGATTCTGTCAGCAAAAATATTCAGAATCAGATTGCAAATGCACAGAAAAAGTTGCAGGAATTATCTTCTAATGAGGAACTTTCTATTGAAGATAAGATGAAGAAAAGACAGGAAATACAGCAGGAGATCAATAATCTGAATCAGCAGTTACGACAGCATCAGATGGAGCAGAGAAAAGAGCAGCAGACGAAAAAAACATCTATGGATGATATGCTTGGAGGCAGCAGGAAGACTGGTCCGAAATCAGGAAAGCAGAGTGCAGGTCTGTCACAGGCAAGTATGCAGGCGATGATTTCCGCAGATTCCTCTATGAAACAGGCAAAGGTACAGGGTAGTATGGCAACACAAATGGAAGGCAAAGCAGGTGTGTTGGAATCTGAAATTAAGATGGATAAAGGTAGAGGAGCAAGTACAGAAAAGAAAGAGGAAGAACTGGCTGATTTACAGGCAAAGGCTCAGGCGGCAACAGCGGCACAGGTATCCACACTTGCAGATGTAAATAAGAAGATGGAAGAAGCTGCAAAGGCAGATCAGAAGGTTTCAAAGACTGAGGATAAAGATAAGTCTAAAAAGAAGAATGCAGATGACAAGATTGATGAAGATAAAAAATCAGAAGCAACCGGAGAAAATCAGGATATTACAGTTGATACGAATGATTCAGTTTCAGAGGAAACGGTGGATGCAATACCAGATGGTGTAAACATTAGTACTTCAGAACCTGTTGGACATAATGTTGATGTGAAACTGTAGGTTTGTTAATGAAATAAATCTTGCATGGATGCTGATAAGGACAAGGAGGTTGGTTAAATGTCAGAAATAAATAGTTTTAGTGATTATACAAATAAATACAACAGTAACGTAGATTACTCAGCATTGTTTGGAGGAACTTCAAATTCATCCTCATTAGGTGGTACAAACATATTATCAGATTACGCATCTATAAAAAATGGAAGTTATGGGAAACTGTTAAAAGCTTATTATGCAAAGCAGGATGCGGAAAAAACAGCAGGAATGGGGGATACCTCACAGAAATTAACTCTGATGAAGACCAGTGCGGATTCCTTAAAAAAATCAGCAGATGCTCTGAATGCTAGCTCTCTTTGGAAAAAGAAGAAAATCAAGAAGAAAGATGAAGAAACAGGCGAGGAAACAGAGGTAGAAGATTATGACTGGGAGGCAATCACAAAAGCGGTAAAATCTTTTATTGAGGATTACAACGATGTAGTCAAGGAAGCCGGAGAATCCAATACCAAAGATGTGCTTAGGAATGCTGCATGGATGACAGGTATGACGGATAAAAGCAGTAATATGCTTGCAAAAATTGGTATTACCATAGGAAAAGGCAATAAGCTGGAATTAGATGAAGATGCTCTAAAGAAATCAGATATTAGTTCACTGCAATCTGTTTTTACGGGCTACAATTCCTATGCAAGCAAAATATCGCAGAAAGCAACAAGTATAGGAAATGCTGCGTCAAGGAGTAAGGCAGTGACATATACAAGCAGTGGTAGTTATTCGAACACCCTCTCAAAGCTGGTTCCCAGCACAGTGGATGAAAGGGTAGGAGATAAAGACAAGAGTTCAGACACATCTTCAAAAACCACTGAAAAATAAAGAGGAGAAGGAGGATGACACTATGGCACTTGATGTATCAGGTTCACAGATTTATGCGGGACGGTACCACTATCGCAGATCGGAAATGCCGGATTTATTCAGAGAAGACGTAGTGCAGTCGCGCCGGGAGAAAAAGTCTATTAAGGAGCAATACTCTGTGGATACCGTGACCTTTTCAGAGGAAGGCATGGCAAAGGCGAAAGCAAAGGACTGGAGAGCATACACCATAGATAATCCGGATATTTCTCATGTTAATATAAAAGAACAGAGAGAGGAGCTTTACAGACAGCTCAACACCGTTAATAAGGTTGATACTGCAAGTATGTTCAACTTGGAACTGGGAGAAGTGGCGTCACAGATACAAAAGGAGAATGGAGGCGGTGAACATGCGGGCTCGCACGAAGCATTTCTTACGTGTCATGGTGTACTTTTGCAGCCGGAAACATCGGAAGAGTCCGATGAGCAGCATAAGATTTTTATTGAAAAAGCAGAAGATGAATATTATGTGCGCGTGCAGCACGAAATGACAAAAACGCATTATATTTCGTTTATCGCAGCCGTTTCTTCGGAGCGTATTCAGCTGGAAAAACGGTATCCGGAGGAAGAGGCAGAAGCGAGATTTAAGATGCAGGGGGTGCGGAAGATATTCTTTTTCTGCAATAAAGATGGGCTGTTTTCGTTAGATGTGAAAAAAGGGATTGACGACAAAGAAGCGGCGTATTCGGATCATGAAATACGGCGGAAACAGGAAAAAATAATGGATATTTTTTATGAGTTTGGAGAGCTTATGAATCTGGATCCCTGCGATGAAAAAGTGCAAAAAGCAGCCGAAGAATTACATGAGATAACAGGAGGTCAAAAGCAAGTAGTGATAGAAATGATGAATGACAAATATTGGAAAAAAGCGATCCGCGTCGCCGGAGGAAACGGCAGTCTTGAATTTGCCCGGAAGGTCATGCGGGAATTCTATCAAACAAGATAGACAGATGTTGGCAAACATTGTCGGGAACGGATCATTTCGATGTGGTAAAGTATGGTCATAGCGAAACAGAAAGGAGCAAAGCATGAACTGGACAGAAGTGATTGGAGAAGCAATTTCATATATTGAGTCACATCTCACGGAGGAAATAACATTAGAAAAAATTGCAGAGCATGTATGTGTGTCAAGCTTTTATTTTCAAAAGGGTTTTTCGTTTGCCTGTGGCATCACGGTTTCTGAATATATCCGGAACCGGCGGATGGCCTTGGCGGGAAATGACCTGCTGGCAAGCGATGCCAAAGTGATTGATATTGCTCTGAAATATGGGTATGATTCGCCGGACAGTTTTACGAAGGCATTTACAAGATTTCATGGCGTGACACCAAGTAAAGTCCGCAGGGACCAGACAATGCTTAAATCCTTCGCCCCGCTAAAAATCAAATTATCAATCGAAGGAGGCTATCTTATGGATTACAAAATCGAAAAGAAAGCAGCATTTACAGTAATTGCTAATTCGGGCACATTTTCTTATGAAAATGCAAAGGAGATTATTCCGCAGTTTTGGCAGCAGCATTTTAAAGAGGGAAAGGGAAATGTTGTCAGTGGAGTTTATGGAATTAATATCGACGAAAAGATGGGAAAGGATTCATTTGAATACCTGATTGCAGACCCTTACAACGAAGGCCAGAAAGTGCCGGACGGATTTGTGACAAGGACGATTCCTGAATTCAGCTGGGCGGTGTTCCCATGTAAAGGCCCACTGCCGTCGGCTTTGCAGGACGTCAATACGAAGATTTTTACAGAATGGCTGCCGGCGCTCCGGGATTATGAATTTGCCGCCGGATATTGTGTGGAAATGTACGATGATCCAACAAAATTTCCAAAAGGAACGATGGACGAAAATTACTATTCCGAGATTTGGATCCCTGTGAAAAAGAAATAAAGCAGCTTTATTTTCCATAAGTTTCTTTTAATATCTGCTTGAATTTTGCCACGGCAGGATTGTGCACGGATTCTTTGGAATAGGCAAAACCAACGGTACGCGTCGAGATATTTTTGCGTAATGGAATCTCGATAAGCGTGCCGTTTTTTATATCTTTTTCTACAAAATTTCGAATGAGGCAGGAAACACCCAGTCCGATTTTGGCAAATTCAATCAAAAGTTCCATATTACTTGTTTCAAGGATTTGGCGGGTTTCGATGGAATTGGCGGAAAAATAGGCTTCAATATGCTGCCTTGATATATTTTCATGATCCATAAGCATAAGAGTTGCTTTTTGAAAAAAGGCAGGATCTTTTTTCGAATAATCAATTCCCTCACGCAATTTCAAATTTTCCAAATATTGTCTGGAAGCGACAAAGGTATAAGAAAGATCGGTCAAAGGGGTAAATGCCAAAGGTTTTGAAGCGCTGGTTTCTACTAACAGCCCGACATCCATCTTATTGGCGGCAAGCTGTAACGCGGTTTCCCGGGAAGAAAGTCCGTCAATCGTGACGCGGATATGCGGATTTTTTTCAACAAATGTCTGAAGAAGCGGCAGCATAATGTGCTTACACAAAGTGGTACTGGAACCAAAATGGATCTGTCCTACTTCAAAGGCGCGGTTGCGCTGTAACATCTGTTCGCCCTCCTGAATCGAGGAAAAGGCAGAGGCAAGATGCTCGTACAAAATCCTGCCATCCTCGGTGCATTTAACACCCCGCGAGCCACGGATGAGAAGCGTGGTTTGGAGAAGCTCCTCCAGCTTTTTTATTGACTTGCTTACGGCAGGCTGGCTGATGAAAAGTTCATTGGCAGCTGCCGAGATGCTGCCGTTTTTGGCAACCGTGTAAAAAATGTGATATTGTGATAATGATTCCATAAGGGCTCCTTTCTTTTTTTGGGATGTTACTTTGGTGGGGAGTGGGGCACCCCGGAATAGCTTGATTTTTTTGCATTTCCGAGGTGCATGTCTGGCAGTAGTGGAGCGAAGGTACCCCGGAGAGACTTGCTTTCTAGCATTTCCGAGGTGCATGTCTGGCAGTAGTGGAGCGAAGATACCCCGGAATGACTTGTCTTTTCTGTTTTCCGTGGTGCCTGCCTTGAGGTGGTGGAGGGAAGCCACCCCGGAATGACTTGTCTTTTCTGTTTTCCGTGGTACCTGTCTTGAGGTGGTGGAAGAAAGTCACCCCGGAATGACTTGTCTTTTCTGTTTTCCGTGGTGCCTGCCTTGAGGTGGTGGAGGGAAGTCACCCCGGAAGGATTTACTTTTTCCCATTTCCGAGGTGCATGACCAAAACAAAAAGCAGTTTACACAAACTAAGTAGTTATACTATACCATAAAGGAATGAAAAAGAAAAGAGATATAAATAAAAGTTATAGCAAATATAAGAAAAGAATATTTTACTTTTTGAGAATTTTTTGTTACTATATATAAAGTGAAAGGCTGAAAGAGTTTGAGATAGAGAAGCAGAAAAGGCAACGAAATCAAGAGAAGTCGTCCGAAAAGGTTGCTTTTGCTTCCCCCCAAACCAGGGAGCCCGTATAACCGGTGGCTTGAAATCCAAAAACAAGGGATTCCATAACCTCACAACCTCGCCGCCCCGGCGAACCACAACAGCCTACCCTTAACTAAGTAAAAAATCCCTCAGGGAGAATAGTAAAAATAGAAAGGATGAATTGACGATGGGAATGACAATGACCCAAAAGATTCTGGCAGCACATGCCGGATTGGAAAGTGTTCAGGCAGGACAGCTGATTGAAGCAGATCTGGATCTGGTATTGGCAAATGATATTACCGGACCGGTTGCCATTCATGAAGTAGAGAAGTTAAATAAAAAGACTGTATTTGATAAGGACAAGATTGCACTTGTTCCGGATCATTTTACACCAAATAAAGACATCAAGTCTGCGGAACATTGTAAATGCGTGCGCGAGTATGCGAAAGCACAGGGAATCACCAATTATTTTGAAGTAGGAGAAATGGGAATCGAGCATGCCCTTCTGCCGGAAAAAGGTTTGATCGTAGCAGGAGAGACATGTATTGGAGCCGATTCGCATACGTGTACATACGGAGCACTGGGAGCATTTTCTACAGGTGTAGGAAGTACAGACATGGGTGCCGGTATGATTACGGGAAAAGCATGGTTTAAAGTACCGTCTGCAATCAAAGTTGTACTTACCGGAAAATTGCAGAAATGGGTAAGCGGAAAAGACGTGATTCTTCACTTGATCGGCAAGATCGGGGTAGACGGTGCATTGTACCGTTCTTTGGAATTTACCGGAGATGGTGTGGCAAGTCTTACAATGGATGATCGTTTTTCTATCGCCAATATGGCAATTGAAGCCGGTGCGAAAAATGGTATTTTCCCGGTAGATGAGAAAACGATTGAATATATGAAAGAACATTCGACAAAAGAATATAAGATTTATGAACCGGATGAAGATGCAGAATACGATGAAGAGATCGTAATCGACTTAAATACCCTTGAGCCAACGGTTGCCTTTCCACATCTTCCGGAAAATACAAAGACCGTAAAAGAGTCCGGTGACGTGGAGATCGATCAGGTTGTTATCGGTTCTTGTACCAATGGACGAATCGGCGATCTGCGTGCTGCGGCGAAAGTATTGGAAGGCCGTAAGGTGAAAAAAGGTATGCGTTGTATCGTATTCCCGGCGACACAGGCAATTTATCTTCAGGCAATTGAAGAGGGATTGATCCAGACATTTATCAAGGCAGGTGCGGTTGTCAGCACACCGACTTGCGGACCTTGTCTTGGCGGACATATGGGAATCCTTGCTGCCGGAGAAAGAGCCGTTTCTACGACAAACCGTAACTTTGTCGGCCGTATGGGACATGTGGATTCGGAAGTTTATCTGGCAAGTCCGGCGGTTGCAGCAGCAAGTGCAGTAACCGGAAAAATTTCTGAGCCATCCGAATTAGGATTATAGAAAGGGGAAGAAACCATGAAAGCATTAGGAAAAGTTTTTAAATATGGAGACAATGTAGATACAGACGTTATCATCCCGGCACGTTACCTGAATTCATCCGATCCGGCTGAACTGGCAACGCATTGTATGGAAGATATTGACAAAGATTTTGTGAAAAATGTGCAGAAAGGCGATATCATCGTAGCAGAGAAAAACTTTGGCTGCGGTTCTTCCCGTGAACATGCACCGATTTCCATCAAGGCAGCAGGAGTCAGCTGCGTTATCGCAGAGACCTTTGCCAGAATTTTCTACCGTAATGCGATCAATATCGGACTGCCGATCATTGAGTGTAAAGAAGCTTCTGAAAATATTGAGGCAGGAGACGAAGTGGAAATTGATTTTGACAGCGGAGTGATCGTAAATAAGACGAAAAATCAGAGCTATCAGGGTCAGGCATTTCCTGAATTTATGCAGAAGATCATCAAAGCCGAAGGTTTGATGAATTACATTAACGCAAAGTAAGACCTATTAGGAGTGAAAAAAATGTCGCATAACAATCAGAAAAAAATTGCTATAATCAATGACATATCAGGCTTTGGACGGTGTTCGATCGCAGTGTCACTTCCGATTATCTCGCATATGAGGATTCAGGGGTGTATGCTGCCGACGTCGATCTTTTCCAATCATACCGGTTTTGAGTCGTTCTTTTACGATGACTATACGGATAAAATGACGCCGTATATGCAGGAGTGGAAGAAACTGGATCTTCGATTTGAAGGAATTGCTACCGGATTTTTGGGCTCTGCCAGACAGATTGAGATCGTCAGCGACTTTATCAGACAGTTTCAGGATGAGAGAACCAAAGTGATCATTGATCCCGTGATGGGAGAAAATGGAAAAGCCTATCCGACGTATACTTTGGAAATGTGTGATAAGATGAAGCAGCTTGTGCGTTATGCCGACATTCTTACTCCGAATCTGACAGAAGCCTGCATGCTCACCGGGATGCCTTACCGGGAAGACGGATGGAGCAAAGCGGATTTCCTGAAAATGACAGACAAATTGCGTGAACTTGGTGCGGATAAGATTGTTATTTCCGGACTGAATTCGACCTCGTATATTACCAATGTAGTAAGTGAAACGCCGGGCGAGATTAAATTTCTCCGGCAGAAGCGTGTGGGAAAAGTGCGTTCCGGAACAGGAGACATCTTTGCTGCGGTCATTGCCGCCGACTGTGTCAATGGACATCCATTGGAAAATTCTGTAAAGAAAGCAGCCGCTTTTGTCAGAGATTGCATTCTCGCCACGGAAAAGAGAGATATCCCACCGACGGATGGGGTTTGTTTTGAAGACGTTTTGTATCGTCTCAAAGTTTGAGGAAAGGTGGAAAACGTATGGCAGATTATCATGTATTATCGGAAAAATTGCAAAAACAGATACTAGAAGACCGGAAAAACCACATAGAAAATCCGTATGCCTTTTCAGATGAGGATATTGTGCGACGTGCACCAGCACATGACATTGCAAATTTGTGGCGTCCGGCCTTTGTGCGTGATATTGAAAAAATCCTTCACAATCCGTATTACAACCGGTATTCGGATAAGACACAGGTATTATCGGCTTATCAGAATGATGACATCTCAAGGCGTGCCCTGCACGTACAGCTGGTTGCTCGGATCGCACGGAATATCGGGCGCATGCTGGGATTAAATGAGGATTTGATCGAGGCCATTTCACTTGGACACGATATTGGGCATACTCCATTTGGACACGCAGGAGAGCGGTTTTTAAATGAATTGTACCATGCTCATACCGAGCGGCTCTTTAACCACAACGTACATAGTGTACGTGTGCTGGATAAACTTGTTTCGCGGAATATGAGTCTGCAGGTATTGGACGGTGTCCTCTGCCACAATGGTGAGATGGAACTGGAGCGGTATCAGCCGGTGGAATTGACGGATTTTCAGCAGTTTGATAAGCGATTGGAGGATTGCTATATAGATCCGGAGGCGAATAAACAGCAGATCCCATCGACATTAGAGGGCTGCGTGATGCGGATCAGCGACATTATCGCGTATCTTGGAAAAGACCGGCAGGACGCGGTAAAAGTCGGAATATTAAAAGACGAAGGGCAGTTTACCGGTGGAAAAATCGGAACGACCAATGCGGAGATCATCAATAACATGATCGTAAATATCATCGAAAACAGCTATGGAAAACCGTATCTCTGTATGGAAAAAGACTATTACGATGCCTTTTCAAAAGCAAAGAAGGAAAACTATCAGCAGATTTATCAAAATTCACTGGTAGATGGCGTGTATCAACAGATTCAGCCGATGTTTGAGCAGATGTATGAAGAACTGCTCCGCCAGGCAAAGAGCATGGAGAAAAATTCTATTTTATACCGTCACCATATACAATATCTGGAAGAGATAAATTATAACAGCAAATTTATTGATGATTATATGGAAAAAGAGCAGCCGGATCAGATTGTTGTTGATTATATCGCCA
The DNA here is from genome assembly GCA_905212635.1 of uncultured Lachnoclostridium sp. Classification (GTDB taxonomy): domain Bacteria; phylum Bacillota; class Clostridia; order Lachnospirales; family Lachnospiraceae; genus Eubacterium_F. Next base: position 11,397 of record CAJMFH010000013.1, read on the forward strand.
GTATGACGGACAATTATTTCCTTGCGCTGTATCAGGAATTGTTTCCGAATAGCAAAAATTCAGTGGTGTTTAATGGGTATTTTGAGTAAATGCATCATAGGGAGCATAGGGGTCAAAAGGTTTTTTGAGGCTGAATTGAGCGGATTCATGTGCGTGTGCGAATATATTAGGTGAATATTTGCGGATTCCACTATGCCCGGTACATACATAACGAGGTTGAATAATGCTGACAATTTTCTGCAGATGGAGCAGGGATTTTTTATTCATGTCCGGAAATTGGGTGAAAAAGTCAAAAAAACTATATCCTCCCTGTTCGTTCACGGCAAGGCAGTCTCCCGAAAATAATACGGTGTTATCAATGATATAGCATGTATGTCCCAAAGTATGTCCCGGTGTATGAACCGCTTGTATTTTAATGCCATCAATATCAAACAATTTATCGCCATCAATGGTTTCATATCCTTCTCTTAGTGCAACACAATTGTATAATTTAATGTTTCCTTTTTTCATGCGATAAGTTTGTCGATTTAAATAAACGGTTTCTTCTTTTCCGATATGTATTTTTGCATTTGGGTAGATGTTTGATCCTTTTATATCAATGCCGCCACAGTGATCCACATCAGCATGTGTAATAAAAACATGTGGAATCCGAGTGGGATCAATGTTAATTTTTCTAAATGATTCAGAAGTTTTGGGAAAATTTAAATGTCCCGCATCAATTGCAATGGTTGTATTATTTTTGGTATAAAACCAAAGATTTACATCGTGCTGGCGGATACAGCTTATTCCACAAGGATAATTTCCGGTTTCTGCAGGGTTACAATATTTTTTCCCTCTCATGATATAACGTTTGATATGATTGTCAAAAAAATACATAAAATTCATAGCAGTTTAGTCTCCTTTTCGGTTTTCAATTTGACAATAGTATAAAGCTTTTAAACCTATAAGGCTTTCAAAAATCTGCTATTTTTTGTTGTTAAATACTTCAGATATAGCAATGCCTGTCAGTTCTTGACAGGTATACGCAAGATGGGACGGACTTGCAAAACCGCTTTCGCAGGCAGCATAAGTGATTGTTTTTCCGGAACACACCAAACGATAGGCATGTTCAAGGCGTCTCATAAGGAGATAACTTTTCAAAGAAATCTTCGCGTCTGCCTTGAATAAGTGTGACAACCGACTTTCAGAGAGAAAGGTTGATGCTGCAATCTGTTCGACACTGTATGAAAGCCATTTTCCGGAAAGAATGTTTGTAATTATTGTCTCTACTCGTTTATCTTTATTGTCATTTTCGGAGGAAATAATCTCCATATTTAATAATAATCTTTCGGTAAGATCTATGATTTCGTCATCTGACATTTTGTCTGGGTTATCATATATATCCGGTAATCTCGAAAAAATATTATAATGATCTTCTTTCAAATATTGTTTCTGTAGACTTTCAGCAATTGAACTTGTTGGATCAATCAATAAAATGAAGTCGCACCCATTTTCTTCTTTTGTCATATGAGGCACATTGGAATCAAGTAAAATGATGTTTCCTTTTAACGTTGTGTCATCGAAACAGATCCGGCATCCTTTTTTGCTAAAAAACAGATGTAAAAAAGGATGTTTATGAGGATGTGTCATTTGATAAGAAGGCAGTAATATAAGATATGATTTTTGAAAAATAATCCGGCTCATGGTATTCTCCTTGCTTTGGGAAAAAGTTACATTTATTGTACCAAGTTGTCTGCAAGATGACAAGCGCGAATAAATGAAAAGGCGGAAGTGATAGAAATTCTCAATAACCGGTTTTCGACCGATAGAGTATTGACAAAAATAGGTCGGCGTCCTATACTCATAATCGTGCAACATAACACTGTTATGGAATGAGAACTACGTGTCAAAACCAGTAGAAGATATTTCTCAAAAAGTTTAAGGAGGGTTTTGAAAATGGCGAAAAATGCAGAGGCAAAACAAAAACCGATTCAGCAGTTGTTTGAGTATGCCGGAAATTTTAAGTACCTGACAATTGCGTCATGGATACTCGCCGTGATAAGTGCATTTGCGGCACTTGTCCCATTTTATTTTATTTGGTGTCTGATCAAAGAAGTGCTGCGTGTGGCACCGGATTATGGAGCAGCACAGAATTTATCGTTTTATGGATGGAGTGCCGTCGGAACAGCGGTGCTCGCCATGTTGATTTACATAGGAGCATTGATCTGCTCGCATCTGTCTGCATTCCGCGTGCAGGCCAATATGCGCTCGCAGCTTATGCGTCATATTTTATCACTTCCGCTTGGGTTTATGGAAGAAGAGGGGAGTGGTAAAATTCGGAAAATTGTAAATGAGTCCAGTGCGGCGACGGAAACCTATATCGCGCACCAGCTGCCGGATAAATGTGTCGCTTTCGCTACTCCGGTAGGACTTGCGATCCTTCTTCTTATCTTTGACTGGAGGCTCGGACTTCTGTGTCTGATCCCTGTCGTTGCTGCGTTTGCTGTCATGAGTACCATGATGGGAGAAAACATGAAAAAGAAGATGGAAGAGTATCAAAATTCATTGGAAGAAATGTCCAATGAAGCGGTGGAATATGTCCGTGGAATCCCTGTTGTAAAAACGTTTGGACAGTCGGTATTTTCCTTTAAAAGATTTCAGAATTCCATCAAAAAATATGAAAAATGGGTGATTTCTTATACCAAAGATCTTCGGATACCAATGATGGGATATACGGTGGGAATTAACTCGGTGTTTGCCATTCTGATCGCAGCAGCTTACCTGTTTGGCGGAGTAAAGAGCGGAGTGGCAGATACGACTTTCCTGCTTAATTTGATGTTCTACATCATTATTACACCAATCATCACGGTCACATTGACAAAGATGATGTATGCAGGTGAAAATACAATGATCGTGGAAGATTCCTTGAAGCGTATCGACAGTATTCTGGAGCGCCAGCCGCTTTCGGAGACACAGAAAAAAGAACAGCCAAAAGATACTTCGATCCGTTTTGAAAATGTTTCGTTCCGTTATGAAGGCGCGGTAAAAGATGCGCTGCACGACATCAATCTGGATATCAAAGCAGGTGAGCAGGTGGCATTTGTCGGACCATCCGGCGGTGGAAAAACGACCTTAGCGCGTCTGATCGCAAGATTTGCAGATGCAACGGAAGGAAAAATAAAGATTGGCGGAGTAGATGTTAAAAATATAGATCCGAAAGAACTTATGGATACCGTATCGTTTGTATTTCAGGACAGCCGTCTTTTGAAAATGTCAATTTTTGAAAATGTACGTATGGGCAAAAAAGATGCGACCCGTGAAGAAGTAATGGAAGCACTGAAAAATGCACAATGCGAAGATATTATTGAAAAACTGCCGGACGGCATTGACACCGTGATTGGTTCCAAAGGAACGTATCTCTCAGGAGGAGAAGCACAGCGTATTTCTATCGCCAGAGCTATGCTGAAAAATGCACCGATTCTGATCTTAGACGAGGCAACCGCTTTTGCAGATCCGGACAATGAAGCAAAAGTACAGGCGGCATTTACCAAACTTTCTCAGGGAAAGACGGTGATCATGATCGCTCACAGACTTTCTTCCGTAGTCGGAGTAGACCGGATCTGTGTACTCAAAGAGGGAGAAATTTGTCAGAGCGGCAAACATGAAGAACTGGAAAAAGCAGATGGATTGTACGCACATATGTGGGGAGAATACAATAAATCGGTATGCTGGAAGGTAGGTGTGTGACATGAAGTTAAAAGAAACATTGATGCATAAGTGTGCCCTTTCCGAACAGGGTGCCAAAGACATGATTAAGGCATTTGTATCGGTTACGGTATCGAATTTGGTTCTTATGGTGCCGATCGCTCTTTTGTACTATATGGTAAAAGATTATATGGAAGGAAAACTTGCCGGAAAAGGCATCTGGTATGTGGCAGGAATTTTGCTTACATTTGCTTTGATCGCCGTTACTACATATATTCAGTACAACGCGACATTTCTGGCAACGTATATTGAGAGTGGAGTAAGACGAATTACGCTGGCTGAGAAATTAAGAAAGATCCCACTTTCCTTTTTCGGCAAAAAGGATCTGTCTGATCTTACCAGTACGATCATGGCGGACTGTGCCCAGATGGAAACGGCATCGTCGCATTTTGTTCCGGAACTTGTCGGAGCCTGTATCTCGACAACAATCGTTGCCATCGGATTATTTTTCTTTGACTGGCGTATGGCAATTGCAGCACTTTGGGTACTGCCAATTTCCTTTATTATTGTAGCATGTTCCGGAAAAGTGCAGAGAAGTTTAAACAAAAAACAGATGGATCTGAAAATGGCATGTGCCGACGGAATCCAGGAAGGTCTTGAAAGTGCGAGAGATCTTCGTGCCTATAATTCTCAGGAAGATTATATGGAAGGATTGGATGAAAAGATCAAAGCGGTCGAAAAGCATGCAATTGTTACGGAACTCGGAACGGCTGTTTTTGTAGGAAGTTCCCAGATGATCTTGAAACTTGGCATCGGAACGGTGGCATTGGTAGGGGGAATCCTGCTTGCCAAAGGAGAACTGGATGTCATTACATTTTTCATGTTTCTGATGGTGGTATCAAGAATTTACGATCCAATGCAGGTGTCGCTTCAAAATCTGGCAGCAATCATTGCAACCGGTGTACAGAGCAGCCGTTTGGATGAAATCCTGTCTCACGAGGTACAGGAAGGTACCCGGAAAATGGATAACAAAGGCTATGACATTGAATTTTCCAATGTCGGATTTTCCTATGAAAGTGGCGAAACCGTATTAAAAGATGTGTCCTTTGTGGCAAAACAAGGCGAAGTTACGGCATTGATCGGACCATCCGGGGGTGGAAAAACGACCGTGTCCCGTCTGGCTTCCCGTTTCTGGGATGTCAATCAGGGAACCATCACGGTAGGCGGCATGGACATTTCCAAAATTGATCCCGAGACATTGATGTCATTATACTCGATCGTATTCCAGGATGTAACTTTGTTCAACAATACGGTGATGGAAAATATCCGTATCGGAAAAATGGATGCAACGGATGAAGAAGTAATTGCGGCAGCCAAACTTGCGCATTGTGATGAATTTGCAGAAAAACTTGCGGATGGCTGGAATACAATGATTGGCGAAAATGGTTCGGAACTTTCCGGAGGAGAAAGACAGCGAATCTCAATCGCGCGTGCCTTCCTGAAAGACGCTCCGATCATCCTTCTCGACGAGGCAACGGCTTCACTCGATGTAGATAACGAAACGATGATTCAGGAATCCCTGTCCCGCCTCATCAAAGATAAGACGGTTATGATCATTGCGCATCGTATGCGTACAGTCGCCGATGCCGATAAGATCATCGTATTAAAAGACGGTACGGTGGCAGAAAGCGGAAGTCCCGCAGAACTGGAAAAGCAGGGTGGAATTTATGCCAATATGGTTAAGACCCAGCTTCTTGCCAGAGACTGGAAGTTGTAATATATGGAAAGTGTGTAGGAAAACTTGAAAGAGTACTAAGAAAAAAGAGCAGTCTTGCTATAGCTTCAAACTATGGCAAACTGCTCTTTTTATATATTTTACAGTTGAGGTGTTTGTACTTATAATGAAATCAGTTAATTAACTAGACTATAAGAAATGGAGAAGATAATATGAGTACATTAAAGACACCTTTTCGTTATGATTTTGTAGGAAGTTTTTTAAGACCACAGGCGCTGAAAGAAGCGAAAGCAGCTTATCAGGATGGTAAGATAAGCAAAGAAGAATTTGATAAAGTAGTGAATGAAGAAATAAATAAAGTCGTTGCCAAACAGAAAGAATTAGGATTCCATGTTATTACAGACGGGGAATTCCGAAGAACGTTCTGGCATCTTGATTTCATGTGGGGATTTGAAGGCGTTGCCCATGAAAATACGGGTAACGGCGTGAAGTTTGATGCAGAACTGGCAGTACTTGACGACACGTATCTGGTTGGAAAAATAAAGCCAAAAGCGCATCCCTTTGTAGAATATTTTAAATATTTAAAACAATTTGAGGATGAAAATACGGTTGCAAAATATACGATCCCGGCTCCGGCACAGATGTATCAGCAGCTTATTGTACCGGCAAATTATGAATCAACTAGAAAATTTTATGCAACCGATGAGAAACTGATCCGGGATATCGGAACCGCCTATCAGAATGTGATTAAACAATTTTATGATGCCGGATGCCGCAATCTCCAGTTTGATGATTGTACCTGGGGAGCAATTGTCGGAGATGCCGCAAAACTCAGATATAAATCGCTGGGAATTGATCTTGATGAAGTAAAGTCAAAACTGCTTGCTGTCAATAATCTTGCCCTTGAAGGAAAACCGGAAGATATGGTGATTACATCACATATTTGCAGAGGAAATTATCATTCTACATTTTTTGCAAGTGGTGCCTATGATTCTGTCGCAGATTACGTATTTGCCAAGGAAAATGTGGATGCACTTTTCCTGGAATACGACGATGAGAGATCCGGAGGTTTTGCCCCGCTTGCGAAAGTTTCCGGAGATAAGAAAATTGTGCTGGGTCTTATTACGACAAAATCGCCGGTATTAGAAGATAAAAAAGCGGTGATCGAAAGAATCCACGAGGCAGCGAAATATGTTCCGCTTGACCGCTTATGCTTAAGCCCACAGTGTGGATTTGCTTCCTGTGAAATAGGAAACAAACTTACGGAAGACGAGCAGTGGGCAAAATTGAAACTGGTAAAAGAAATCGCCGAAGAAGTTTGGGGATAAATAGTAAAACACACACCGATTTCCGGGAGGAGATTGGTGTGTGCTTGAATGTGCTAGTTAGTTTCTAAAAGCCAATCGATGATATTTTGTGATTCAATGCCATCAAAGGAATTTTCTAAGCCGGGATCCAAAGATAATATTAACTTTCTGTAATTATCACGTATTTTTTGAAGAGGTGCTAATTCCCTTTTCCGCACATCTTCATTTAACATAGATTCGGTAACTTGAATATATAATTTTTCATCAGCTTTTGTGGCAATGAAATCAATTTCCAGCTTGTCTATTTTACCAATAGCAACATCGTATCCGCGCCTCATTAATTCAAGAAAAATTACATTTTCCAAGATGTGCCCACTGTCTCTGTTGCGGTAACCTAAAAGGTAGTTACGTAATCCAATATCTACAATATAATATTTACCGAGAGTACGTAATAGTTCTTTTCCTTTTATGTCAAAACGTTTTATATCATAGAAAAAATAACTTTCGATAAGCGCATTGATGTACGCCTGAACAGTGTGAACACTAGGCTTTCCGCGTCTTTTCGATTCCTCTAGCAACCCTTCATTGGTAAGAATATTGCCGATAGAAGTAGCAGAAATATTACTGCCTATATTATCAGCGAGGAATAGAACAATTTTGCGAAGCAGAACGGAATCCGTGAGCTGTCTTTGTCCCCCGCGTTTTTCTCGTTCTAATATATCACGGATTACTACGGTCGAGTAAATGCCGTCTAAAAGAGCCAGAGCCTTTTCTTGGTCTAATCCTATATCTGAAATTCCGGGCATTCCTCCAAATTGCAGATAAGCTTGGAATACTTGTCTGGAGTCACAGGGACTACCGGATTTATCAAATAACGATATCGCCTTCCTGCCTAGAAAATTTTCAGATTCTTTTATAGAAAAATTATGAAAATCTAAAAACTCTTTAAAGGAGAGTGGAAGCATTTTTATCTCCACACATCGGCCGGAAAGATAGGTAGAGTACTCGGAAGATAAAAGGTATGCATTGGAACCGGTAATATAAATATCACAGTCAAGATCCACGCGAAATGCGTTGACTGCATCTTCCCAAGAGGGAATCCGTTGTAATTCATCAAAGAACAGGTACATTTTCTTTCCCACTGCTTTATGAGTTTGAACATAGTTATATACTTCTTCAGATGACATTTTTCTAAAATCAAAGGATTCAAAATTCATTTCTAAAATCTGATCTTCTTGTATACCGGTTTCTATTAAATGTGAAATCATCAGTTTTAAGAGACTGGATTTACCACAACGCCGAATACCAGTGATGACTTTGACTGGCTCGGTGTCTTGAAAGCCGATTAATTTATTTAGATAAGTGTCTCTTCTTTTTAAATTGGTTGATTTAAGCATATCTATCACCTCACTAACAAAATCATAGCATAAAAATAAAAAAAAATCAAGTTTATGCCATTGATGGCATAAACTTTTGAAAATATATTGTTTTATGCTATCGGAACAAGAAAATACGCGAGAAATTCCCAAGAAATACATATTTGCCATACTAGGCACAGTACCATCAAAATGAGACCACCCCATGTTTGGACAGGGTTGTCTTTTTGCAAACCTTTGTAAAATACAAAAAAGAATATCAATGCAAGCAAAACTCTCATGATGTTATTGTTTCCTTTCGAGGTCGGTTAAATACGTTTCTATTTTGCAAAATTAATTTCCTGAATTTCATTATTTATTTTAATCGTTTTATGTAAAGAATCATATAGGATAACCAATCCAAATATGCTATTTCCGGGATACATATAGTATGTGTATGTAAAAGTTCCGGATTTATAATCTTCAGATTGCTCATAGGGGATAGGAAAAGCATTCTTTACAAAGTTCTCGTTCAGGTTGGAATAATCGTCTATTTCCTTTTCAGAATAACTTAATTCAGGGTTGATTTCATGTGTTTTCTTGTATTGCTCCAATTGTTTTGCTTGATATATTTTATTTAGATCAATGTTATGAAACTGAATGGTATCTTTTGTTATTGTGATGAAAGCATCGGGATATTGTTCAAAGTCCACAACCGGATAAGTTCCCTCAGTAATGGTTCCGTCTTTGATATAAATGAGTTTAAAAGCAAACCCCAGTATAAAGAGTGCAAGAATAATAATTATAGCAAATTTGTATTTTTTCATTGATTGTTTTTTACCTTTCTGTATGATTTCAAATAAGTTTCATCCAATATTTTACAATAAAGAAGCGGCCTAGTCAAGGGAAAGCAAAAACAATAAAAAATTTACACAAATTGACAAGTAAAAATCAGGATGGTATACTTGATTTTAGAAGGGAAGCGAAAAGAGGAAGTACAAATATGGATAAAAAATGCAAAGAAATAACATTAAAATATTACTCGAAATGGCTGGGAGAAGAAGCGGTGTTTGAAGAGAATCGCGGGAAAATAGTTCCTGTGTATTCGGAGGAGAGAAATCGAATCCAGCCGGGATATGGGCAGCCCTTTTCTCTGTATGTTTTTTGCGGTGAGAATAAAATAATAATATCGTACGGCGATGTCTATAAAAAGGAAATACCGCATTTGGTTAAAAAAATATCAGATGAAATGCCGGTAGAACAAATAAAAACAGTAATGGAAGAAAGTTTTGGCAAGCAGGTCAATCAGAATATTAAATATGTATTTGACAAAATGTCAGATTTTGGAAATACCGCAGGACTCTTGGAGGATTCGGATTATGATAAGTATGAGAACTTTTTTAAAAGCAATAATCCGAATTGTTCCAATATCGATTGGTTACCGGAGTATTTTCAGGAAATGGTGCAGGAAAAAACATGTATTGGTATATTTGAACAAGAAGAACTGGCTTGCTGCACGGATGCTCCGACGATGCCGTTTATGAAAGAATTTGTACAGGAAATAGGCATTACAACCCTTGAAAAATACAGGAAAAGAGGGTATGCTTCCGAAGCGTGCAGCCGTTGCGTACAGGAAATTTTGAATCAGGGGAAAATTCCGTTATGGTCTACCGGTGTTCAAAATACCGCTTCGCAGAAGCTGGCAGAAAAAGTTGGTTTTACAAAGTTAGCGGATGTATTAAGCCTTTGATTGTGAAGGAAAAGAGGAGAACAAAATGAGAAAAAAATGGATTGCAATTTTCATGACACTTTGCCTGCTTTTAACAGGCTGTCAGGGAAATGTAAATAAGACAGAACAAAAAGAGGAGAAACAGGAAACGGCAGAAAATACAAAGGCGGAAATAGAATGCGACTATACGTGGGCGACCCGTCATTGTACCTACCGTATTGAGACGAGTCCGTTGGTTTATATGCCGGAAAACAGCGACGAAGAGTACGAGTTTTTTTCGCAGGAGTGCCTTGTACAGAGTGATTATCAGGGGAAAGAGATTCAGAGAATTCCAGCAGAGCAGATGGGGCTAACAGATGGGGTAGATATTACTTTTTTACACGTATCCGAAAAGGAAGTATTGATTTGCTGGAATACCTACGCAGGTGATGAGTCGAAGGCACATATATATTCTGTGCCGGTTATTTGGAAGGATGGCAGCGAGGAAATTGCTGTGGAGAAAAAGCAATTACTATTCGAAGCGGATTCAGATTTTACGCCGGAGTATGTCGCGGATACGAAGGAATGTATTTTGCTTGACTTTGATAATAAGTTGGCAGAATATGATCGCAAAAATAACAAATTAACACAGATAAAATATGAGAATAAACCGTTGAAATACAGTCATATTTTATATGAAAATAATATGGATTCTTTTGTGTTTTTTGCTGTAAATGGGAGAAAAAGTGCGGCGTATCATTACAGCTGTGAAACAAAGAAAGTGCGGGAAATTATAAAAGATGAGAGAAGTATGCTGTATCAGGGCGGGGAAGATAAACTGTTTTATACGGCTGTCAAAGAGGAAGAGGGCGGCTTATGTTATGACATTTATCAATATGATTGTAAAAATGGGGAAAAGTCTGTCCTTTTGACGGAAGAGCAGATTCGCAATGCCCTTACCGAAAAACCGGAGAAGGGAATGGATCTGATCCGAGAAATGACATTTGAAAATGGAAAATTAAAATTGGAAATCAATGTAAAAGGAAAAGGCGTTCTTTTAAGCTGTGATACGCAAACCGGAGAACTGGTACAGGAGGGAGAAGGAAAATTACAGAAAATGCAGGAATATCTGCTGGAAAAACCGCTGACAAATGCCGATAAAAAATATACCAATGCAAACGACCATAATGTATTTATTCAGACAACAGAAAATGATACGAATTATTCGGTGGATGAGTATACGTTGGATGGAAAGTTCGTACGTCATATTTTTACCAATAATTTTTATTGCACGAAACCGTGGATGTTGTATTATGCGAATAATCAGGAATTAATTTTTGGTGATGGGGAACAGGCATATACGGTTCCGCTGGTGTTGAAAGATGGAAATTCCTTTCCGCAGCCGGAAAAGGCAGAGAAAATATGTGATGCGAATATTTCGGTGTATGAGAGCAATCTGTATGCGGATGAAAATTATCTTGTGTACAACACGGTTTCAAATTATTACTGTGTATACGATCGCAAAAAGAAAGAATTTGTTAAGAAAAAAGGAATTCCGGAACGAAATGTGTATTTACTCAGTCGTGTGGGGAACTGCTTTGTATTTGACAGCACGATTGACGGAAAAGAAGGAGAATTCTTGTATGACCGGAGTGAGGATGTCCGGATCTGTATCGCAAATTGGGCAGCGGATACTGCGGTTAAAATTGGAGATGAAAAGAGAAATCAGGTGATTTATACTACGGATACAGGGATTTGGACCTATGATCTGAAAAAGAATAAAAAGGAACGTCTGGCGAAATGGGACAAACACGACTGCATTTCCGAAATGTTTATTTGGAAAGACCGGCTGTTTATGCTTACAAGTGATGAGCAGGCTTTGTATTCCTGTTCGCTCAATGAGAAAGGCAAACTTCATTATGAAGAGGAGTTTACAGAAGCAGTAAAAAGATATGAGCAGGAGAGTCAGCTGGAAATAGATATTGAAACCATCAGAGTGGTGGAAGATAAAATAGGAATTTATGCGGGCTTATGGAGTGCTGAGGGAGAGGAAATTGAGGAAGATACGTATTTTTGTTATGATCTTGTCACCAAGCAGTTGAAAAAAGAAGAAAAAAATGATCCGGAGATGTTTTATCGTTATATAAAAAATAGTAAGTGATTCAAATGTAAAAAAATGGAAAAGAGGAACGCCAAATGAGAAAGAAATCCATCGCAGTTTTCATGACAATCTGTCTGCTTTTAACAGGCTGTCAGGGGAACGTAAATAAGACAGAACAAAAAGAGGAGAAACAGGAAACAACAGATGCTGCACAGACGGAAATCGAATGCGAGTATAAGTGGGCGACCAGTCATTGTACTTATCGGACAGAGGAAATGGGATTGTCGGATGGCGCTGATGGAGAAGACGAAGAGGATATATGCCAGGAATGTCTTGTACAGAGTGACTATGAAGGGAAAGTGATTCAGAAAATTCCAGCGGGCAGATTGGGATTAAGAGATACACAGGGGATTTATTTTATGCACGTATCTGAAAATGAAGTATTGATTTCCAGTACGTCGGACTCCAGTGATCTGGTAAAGGTATATTCTGTGCCGGTTATCCGGAAGGGGGACAGAGAGGAAATTGCCATAGAGAAAATTCAGCAGCTGTTTGTAGAATTTGCGGATTTCCAGATGGATTGTAAGTATATTACGGATACCAAGGAGTATATATTATTTAATTGGGAAGGCGAGATGGCAGAGTATGATCGCAAAAAGAATAAATTTACAAGGATTAAATACAAAAATAAGCCATTGGAAGTTGGTAGTATCCTATATGAAAATAACAAAGATTTTGTTGTGCTTTATGGTTTTCTCGGGGATGAAACGGCGGTATATTATTATAACTTTGTAACCAAGAAAATGCAGGAAATTACAAAAGATGAGAGAAGTATATATCAGGGTGGGGATGATAAATTGTTTTATACGGCTGTAAAAGGGGAAAAAAGCGGCTTATGTTATGATGTCTATCAATTTGATTGTAAAAGTGGAGAAAAGTCCGTTCTTGTGACGGAAGAGCAGATTCGGAATGCACTTTCCGAAAAACCGGAGGAGGGAATGGATCTGATCCGGGAAATAGGATATGAAGATGGAACATTGAAATTGGCAATCAATGTAAAAGGGAAATGCGTCCTTTTAGCCTGTGATACAAAAACCGGAAAACTGGTGCAGGAGGGAGAAGGAAAATTACAGAAGACGCAGGAATATCTGCAGGAAAAACCGCTGACAAATGCCGATAAAAATTATGCGAATGCAAATGATTACAATGTATTTGTTCAAAGACTGGAAAACGATATGAATTATGTTTTGGATGAGTATACATTAGATGGAACATTTGTGCGTCATATTTTCACCAATAATTTTCATTGCACGAATCAAACATGGAAACTGCTGTATGCAAACAATCAGGAATTGATATTTTATGTGGAAGATTATGATCTGGGGAATTATTTATATACGGTTCCGCTGATGCTGGCAGATGGCAGCTCTTTTCCGCAGATGGAAAAGGCAAAGAAAATATGTAAATGTAATAAAGAACTTGAGGAGCCCCGTCAAGGGGATTTGTATGCGGACAGCGATTATATTGTCTACCAGGATGGTATGTATCAGATCCATGTATATGACCGGAAAAAGAAAACGTTTGTAAAGATAAAAGGCATTCCGGAAACCAATATGTATTTGAGTGGTCTTGTGGGGAAATATTTTATTCTTAGCAGCAAGCCTTATAAGGAAAAAGGAAAAGAAAAGTATGCGTTTTCCTATTATAAGATTGGTTCGGATCAGATACATATTATGGATCCGGCGTGCTATACATCGGCAGCTGCCATTGGTGATAAAAAGAGGAAACAGGTGATTTATGCACTGCGTACGGGGATTTGGACCTATGATCTGAAACAGGATAAAAAGAAACGTTTGGTCAAATGGAACAAAAAGGATTATGTTTCTGAAATGTGTATCCGGAAAAATCGGTTGTTCGTGTTTACAGGTGAAAAGGATGAAGTATATTCTTATTCCCTGACGGGGAAAGAAAAACAACTCCACTATGAGAAAGAGTTCACAGAGATATTGAAGAAATATGAACAGGAGAATGATCTGGAACTGGTGATTGATTCTGTCGACGTGGTAAATAATAAAATCTGCATACATTCCTGGCAAGATGACGAGTATCTCATATATCTTTGCTATGACCCTGCCACGAAACAACTGAAAAAAGTAAGAAAAAGCGATCCTGAGATGTTATATTTTTTGTTATGCAGGGATGGAGCTTCGGTAGATGAGTGGGATCGTGATGAATAGAAAAATATGGAAAAGAGGAGTACAAAATGAAGAAAATAACAATTTTAATTTTCATGGCACTCTGTCTGTTTTTAACAGGCTGTCAGGGGAACGTAAATAAGACAGAACAAAAAGAGGAGAAACAGGAAACAGCAGATGCTGCGCAGGCGGAAATACAATGTGAGTATGAGTGGGCAACCAGTCATTGTACCTATCGGACAGAGGAATTGCCGGACGGTGATGGTGACGATGAGGAGGATGACGAATGGCAGGAGTGGCTTTTGCAGTGCGACTATCAGGGAAACGTACTCCAGAAAATTCCGGAAAAGAAGTTTGATACAGAGATGATTACATTTTTAGATGTATCAGAAAATGAAATATTGTTTTCCGAGGAGTCAGACCAAATAAACGTGTATTCTGTGCCGGTTATCTGGAAAGACGGCAAAGAAGAAATTGCGGTAGATAAAAAACAATTGGTATTTGAAAATTATTTGGACAGCAGGTTTAATGATTTCGAGTATATTGCGTCGACAAAGGAGTGTATTTTATTTCAATATGACTTCGGTGATAAGATGGCAGAGTATGATCGAAGAAGTAAGAAATTTTCAAAGATTGAATATAACAATGTACCATTAAAAGATGAAGATGGCGATATTATATATCAAAATAACAACGATTCTTTTGTGTTTTTTGCCACACAGCGAAGCAAAAGTGCGGCATATCATTATAATTATGAGACAAAAAAAGTGCAGGAAATTATAAAGAATCAGGAGTATATGCTGTATCAGGCAGGGGAAGACAAATTGTTTTTTACAGCTGTAAAAGGGGAAAAAAGCGGTTTATGTTATGATGTATATCAATATGACTGCAAAAATGGGAAAAAGTCTGTTCTTGTGACGGAAGAGCAGATTCGGAATGTACTTTCAGAAAAACCGGAGGAGGGAATGGATCTGATCCGGGAAATAACGTATGAAGATGGTAAGGTTGAATTGGAAATAAATGTAAAGGGGAAAGGAGTCCTTTTATGCTGTGATACACAGACAGGAAAACTGGTGCAGGAGGGCGAGGGAAGATTGCAGAAAACGCAGGAATATTCACTCGAAAAACCACTGACAAATGCCAATCAGAACTATATCTATGCAAATGATTACAATGTATTTGGTCAAATATCAGAAGAAGACAAGAGTAATTGTTGTCTGGACGAATATACATTAGATGGAAAGTTTGTACGTCATATTTTTACAAATAATTTCTGTGATACGAAATATTGGTATTTGTTGTATGTGAACAATGAGGAATTGTTATTTAGTGTTTCCGAAGGAGAAGATGAATATTTATACACGGTTCCTCTGGTGTTAGTAGATGGCAGTTCTTTCCCACAGATGGAAAAGGCAGAGAAAATAGTTAAAATTGAAGAGTATGATAGTGGTCTGTATGCCGATAAAAATTATATTACATTTGCGGATGGGATGTCGCAGATTCATGTATATGACCGAAAAAAGAAAACGTTTGTAAAGGTAAAATGCATTCCGAAAACAGATATGAATTTAGTGACCAAGGTAGGTAACTATTTTATTTTTGACAGCATATCTTATTATACTACAAAAAAAGGAAAAGTAGAGGATGCTTTTTCCTATTACAAGACTGGTTCCGATCAACTTCATATTATGGATCCGATGTGTGATGGACCTATCATTGGTGATGAAAAGAGAAAACAGGTAATTTATGTACGGGGTACAAAGATTTGGACCTATGATCTGAAACATAATAAAAAGGAGTGTTTGGTGAAAGGAAACAAGAAGGATGATATTTATGAAATGTGTATCCGGAAAGACCGGTTGTATGTGTTTACAACAGGTGAAATGATTGATGGAGAGTCGACGAATGGATATTCGACGGATGTATATTCTTATTCTTTGGAGGGAAAGGACAAACAGCTTTGCTATGAGAAAGAGTTCACAGAGGCATTGAAGAAATTTGAACAGGAGAACGACGAGAATATGCTTTGGGCGTATGATTTCAGCGAGGTCAATAATAAAATCTATATACGGGGTGAGGCTGACGATTATTATCTTTGTTATGACCCTACTACGAAACAACTGAAACAAGTAAGAAAAAACGATCCCGAGATGTTCTGTTTTTTAGTAAATAAATCGTAACTATTCAGGATCAATGTATGGAAATCAATGAATCGTCGTGCTTGCACGTAAGAGGCTTTGATTTCCATACATTTAGATCCTAATAGGGCTCCCCTCCCCATATGAGCATTTTTAGCCTTGTCAAAGGCGAGAAAGAACACAAAGTGTTCGAAATGCGAATGTGCAGGGAGGGGTGTCCTGAATAGTTACAATAAAACGTATTAATGCAAAGGAGTGGTAAAATATGGAAATCAGGGTGCTTCGCTATTTTCTTGTGACGGCACGGGAACAAAATATTACGAAGGCAGCGGAACTTCTTCACATCACGCAGCCAACTTTGTCGAGACAGCTGGCGGCGCTGGAAGAAGAACTTGGCACGTCCCTTTTTATCCGTGGAAATAAAAAGATCACTCTTACGGAAAAAGGAATCCTGTTAAAGCGGCGGGCCATGGAGATTTTGGAACTGGAAGAAAAGACATTGGAAGAAATTCTTGATAAAGAGCATCTCGTAGAAGGAAGTGTCACGATCGGCTGCGGGGAATATGGGGCGACGGAGACGCTGGCAAAAATCTGTGAAAAATACCGGGAAAAGTATCCGAAAGTTCAGATCCGCCTTCATACTGCGACGGCAGATGTGGTTCATGACCGGATGAAACAGGGTCTGGTAGACATTGGAATGTTTATGGAACCGGTCAATACGGATGAATTTGATTATATCCGCCTGCCGGAAGAGGAGCCGTGGGTTGTCGTCATGCGGCCGGAAGATCCGCTGGCGCAAAAGAAGGTGGTTACGAAAAAGGACATTCTGCCACTTCCCGTAATCCTGCCGGAGCGGCTTAATGTGCAGAGTGAGCTGGCAAACTGGTTTGGCAGGGATTATGAAAAATTAAACGCGGCATTTGTCGGAAATCTGGCGACCAATTCTGCTGTGATGGCGCAAAACGGGCTGGCTTATCTTATTACGATCGAAGGAGCGATGCGGTTTTGGGACAAGAGCCGTCTAACCTACCGGAAACTGTCACCGGAAATGAGTTCAAAGACCTTGATCGCATGGCGCAGAAATATTCCGTATTCTCTTGCCGTGACAAAATTTATCGAAGAAATCAATGCCTTTCAGGCATGACAGACGATAAAATACAAGTATTAGACATATAGAAAAAATTGGCTTATAATAAGTGTGTAAGAAGACAGAGATGCCTTTTTACACACTATTTTTGTTAGGAGAAATGTAGTATGAGTAAAAAGTTAGTCGCATATTTTAGTGCCAGTGGTACGACAAAAAAGGCAGCAGAAATGGTAGCAAAAGCAGCCGGAGCAGATCTTTATGAGATCAAACCGAAAACGGCTTATACAAAAGCAGATTTGAACTGGATGGATAAAAAATCCCGAAGCAGTGTAGAGATGGCAGATAAAAAAATCCGTCCGGAACTGGCAGATACAGACGCAGATATTGCAGCATACGACGAGATCCTGATTGGTTTCCCAATCTGGTGGTATGTGGCACCGACGATCATTAACACCTTTTTGGAAAGTTATGATTTTTCCGGAAAGAAGATCATTTTGTTTGCAACATCCGGCGGAAGCGGATTTGGAAATACGGTAAAAGAATTAAAAGACAGTGCGCCGGGCGCAGAGATCGTAGAGGGAAAACTGTTAAATCGTTCGTCTGAGATCGCAGACTGGGCAGCTTCATTATAAGATAAAGGAGGAGAAGAACATGGCAAAGATCGTACAGACCGCAGGAAGAAATGCACTTGGTGAATTTGCACCACAATTTGCACATTTTAATGACGATGTATTATTTGGAGAAAACTGGAATAATAATGACATTGATGTAAAGACACGAAGCATCATTACGGTGGTTGCCCTTATGGCACAGGGAATTACGGATTCTTCTCTGAAGTTCCATCTGCAAAACGCAAAAGATCATGGAGTGACACAAAAAGAGATTACAGCTGTTATTACGCACGTTGGATTTTATGCGGGCTGGCCAAAAGCATGGGCGGTATTTAATCTGGCAAAGGAAGTGTGGGAGACAGGCGAAGGAGATCTTCCTTATGAAGATGAGGCAATGCGTGCGCATGCCAAATCGATGGTATTTCCGATCGGAGAGCCAAACGATGCATTTGCCCGATATTTTATCGGACAGAGTTATCTTGCACCGGTATCGACAGAGCAGGTTGGAATATTTAATGTAACATTTGAACCGGGATGCCGCAACAACTGGCACATTCATCACGCAAAAAGCGGTGGCGGACAGATCCTTGTCTGTGTGGCAGGACGCGGTTATTATCAGGAAGAGGGAAAAGAGCCGGTAGAAATGAAACCGGGCGACTGCATCAACATTCCGGCAGAAGTGAAACATTGGCATGGAGCAGCACCGGACAGCTGGTTCTCTCATCTGGCAATTGAAGTACCGGGCGAGGAGACTTCCAACGAGTGGTGTGAGCCGGTTGAGCATGAAATGTACCGCTAGGAGGTCAGCTATGAAAAATACCATTGTGACAAAATAATACATGTATAGCACAAAAAAATCCATTCCCGTCGGAGTGGATTTTTTGTATGATGACAAAAGAGTAAGAAAGAGTTTGCCGGAGGCAGAACAAAAAAGAAATGGAGAGAGTAAAATGGCTAAGACAAATGGAGTAATCAACAGCAACCGCACATTGGGAAAAATTAACAAAGAGATTTATGGACATTTTTCAGAGCATTTGGGAAGATGTATTTATGAAGGAATTTTTGTGGGTGAAGATTCTGAGATTCCAAATACCAATGGAATGAGAAATGATGTAGTAGAAGCACTGAAAAACATTAAAATTCCGGTACTTCGCTGGCCGGGCGGCTGTTTTGCCGATGAGTACCACTGGATGGACGGAATCGGACCAAAAGAGACGAGAAAACGTATGATCAATACACATTGGGGCGGTGTTGTCGAGGATAACAGCTTTGGCACGCATGAATTTTTTGAACTTTGTGATCAGCTTGGCTGTGAACCATATATTAACGGAAATGTGGGAAGCGGAACCGTTCGCGAAATGTCAGAATGGATCGAATACATGACTTTTGACGGTGAATCTCCGATGGCAAAACTGCGTGAGGAAAATGGAAGAAAAGAACCGTGGAAAGTAAAATATTTTGGTGTAGGAAATGAAAACTGGGGCTGCGGCGGAAACATGACACCGGAATTTTATGGAAATATGTACCGCCGTTACCAGACATACTGCCGCAATTACGGAGACAACAAATTGTATAAGATCTGCTGCGGACCAAATGCGGATGACTTTGACTGGACCGATAAGGTGATGAGCCTGATCAAAGACCAGTTTGCCGATGCGATCAGTATGCACTATTATACTGTTCCGGGAGGCTGGGAGGAAAAAGGCCATGCACTTGGTTTTGATGAAAAGAGATATTATGAGACGATTGAAGCGACACTTCGTATCGAGCCGATGATCGAACGCCATCTGGATATTATGAGCAAATACGATCCGGAGCATAAAGTAAAATTGATCGTGGACGAATGGGGAACGTGGTATGATGTCGAAGAAGGAACCAATCCGGGATTTTTGTATCAGCAGAATACCATGCGTGATGCGATGGTGGCTGCGTTGAATCTGAACATTTTCAACCGCCATTGTGACCGTATTTCGATGACAAATATTGCGCAGGTTGTTAATGTTCTTCAGTCCGTGATCCTGACCGAGGGCGATAAGATGGTAAAAACGCCGACCTACTATGTGTATGAGCTGTACAAAGATCATCAGGAAGCACAGCTGGTTGACTGCTGCCTTGACTGCCCGAAAGTGACCTGCGAGGGATTTGACATTCCATTGGTATCTTCGAGTGCATCGGTAAATGAAGAAGGAAAAATGACAATCACACTTGCCAATCCGCATCTGACGGAAAGCCTTACGGTGAGCGCACAGATCCTTGGCAGCTATAACAACTGCGAAGCCACGATTCTCACAGGAAAGATGGACGATCACAACGACTTTGAAAATCCGGATAATGTACAGCTTGCAGCATTTGATGGCGCATCACTGAACGACGGAATGTTGTCTGTCGAGATGCCGGCAATGAGTATCGTAAAAGTGACATTGGCATAATTTAACATAAGGAGACCGCTATGAAATTTTGCAGAAGGTGTCAGTGGACAAAGGAAATGTTTGACAAGGAATTGTTGAAACTGGAAGAATATATCGAGCGCATTCCCGAAGAAGAAAGGGTGAGCGACGAGGAATACGAACGCCGTCTTATGCTCTGCGACACCTGTAGTTTCATGCGGGGAGGCATGTGCGGACGGTGCGGCTGCTACGTGGCGCTGCGTGCGGCAAAGCGGCAGCAGTACTGCCCGGATGTGCATAAGAAATGGTAGAAGGTGGATTTTGCCCCTTGACACTACCCCTGTCCTTGTGCTATCATGAAACCAAATGAACATATCGACGATGATGGTGCAGGGGATTTCCCCGGAGATTGCATTTTTTCCTTCAGAGAGACAAGATCAGCGGCTGAAAGTTTTGTCAGGTTCCGGATGCAATTGAATTTCACACCGGAGTTTTATTTCTGAAAGAGGTTTCTGGTAGGAAATGACGTTGCTGCGCGTTAAGCAGACCAATGAGAGCCTGTCCGGCAGGATGGGAACCAGGGTGGTACCGCGGAAGATCAAGAGTCCGTCCCTTGGAAGTATGGAGAACATACCGACAAGGGATGGGCTCTATTTTATATTTAGTCAGAAAGGAAAGAGAAAACCATGAAAGAAAAATTGGACAGCATTATGAAAAATGCGCTCTCTCAGATTGAGGATTCCAAAGAATTGGACAAATTGAATGACATTCGAGTGGCATTTCTTGGAAAGAAAGGAGAGCTGACAAGTGTTCTCAAATCCATGAAAGAAGTTGCCCCGGAAGACAGACCAAAAGTAGGTCAGCTGGTAAATGAGGCAAGAAAGCAGATTGAGGAACGTTTAGAGGAGAAAAAGACAGCATTTGCCAAAGCACTCCGTGAAGAAAAAATGAAAGCCGAAGTGATCGATGTGACATTGCCGGGAAATAAACCGGAATTGGGACATCGCCATCCAAATACGATCGCGTTGGAAGAAGTAGAGAAAATCTTTGTGGGACTTGGCTACGAAGTTGTATCCGGTCCGGAAGTAGAATATGATTATTATAACTTTGAGGCGTTGAATATACCGGCAAATCACCCGGCAAAAGACGAGCAGGATACATTTTATATCAATGACAAGATTCTGCTTCGTACACAGACCTCTTCCGTACAGGTTCATGAGATGGAAAAAGGCAAACTGCCGATCCGTATGATCGCACCGGGACGAGTATTCCGTTCGGACGAAGTAGATGCGACACATTCTCCATCCTTCCATCAGATCGAAGGACTGGTGATTGATAAAAATGTAACATTTGCAGACTTAAAGGGAACATTGGAAGAATTTGCCAAACAGCTTTTCGGCGAGGAAACAAAAGTAAAATTCCGTCCTCACCATTTCCCATTTACAGAGCCAAGTGCCGAGATGGACGTAACCTGCTTCAAATGTGGCGGAAAGGGCTGCCGTTTCTGTAAGGGCGAAGGCTGGATCGAGATCTTAGGCTGTGGAATGGTACACCCACATGTATTGGAAATGAGCAACATTGACCCGGATGAATACGTAGGTTTTGCATTTGGTGTCGGCTTGGAGCGAATCGCGCTGCTGAAATACGAGATCGACGACATGCGCTTATTGTATGAGAATGACAAGAGATTTTTGGAGCAGTTCTGATTTCCAGGCTGTCAAAGTGTGCACGCTTCCTGTGCCTGCACAAGGAAGTTGTATCAAAGTATAAATGAAGAAATGAGGGAAAAACAATGAATACACCTTTATCATGGGTAAAAGCATATGTTCCGGAACTGGATTGTACGGAAAAAGAATATATGGATGCAATGACACTTTCCGGTACAAAAGTGGAAGGTTATGAAAAATTTGACGCAGATTTGGATAAAATAATTGTTGGCCGTATCGAGAAGATCGAAAAACACCCGGATGCGGATAAACTGGTGATCTGTCAGGTGGCAATCGATGAAACCGGTACGACGACGCAGATCGTTACCGGTGCTTCCAATGTCAAAGAGGGACAGAAAGTTCCTGTTGTACTGGATGGTGGACGTGTAGCCGGTGGTCACGACGGAAGTAAGACACCGGGCGGAATCAAGATTAAAAAAGGAAAACTTCGTGGCGTAGAATCCAATGGAATGATGTGTTCCATCGAAGAGCTTGGTTCTTCCAAAGATTATTATCCGGATGCGCCGGACAACGGAATTTACATTTTGAGCGACAACGAAGAGTATAAAGATGCGCCGGTTGGAAGCGATGCCATTGCACTTTTGGGACTTCGCGATGCCAACTTCGAATACGAAGTGACATCAAACCGTGTGGACTGCTTTGGTGTACTCGGTATCGCCAGAGAGGCGGCTGCGACATTTGGCAAGCCATTCTGCCCGCCGGTTGTGACAGAAACCGGAAATGACGAAAATGTAAATGATTACATTTCTGTAGAGATTGAAAATAAAGACCTTTGCTCCCGCTACGTGGCTCGTGTGGTAAAAGACATCAAACTGGCACCATCGCCGGAGTGGATGCAGAGAAGACTGGCTGCATGCGGAATCCGTCCGATCAATAATATCGTAGATATTACAAACTATGTGATGGAGGAATATGCACAGCCAATGCATGCATATGATTTAGATACGATCGCAGATCATAAGATCATCGTTCGAAATGCGAAAAACGGAGAAGTATTTACGACTCTTGATGGACAGGAACGTACCTTGGATGACAGTATGCTGATGATCTGTGACGGCGAAAAAGCAGTAGGTATCGCCGGTATCATGGGGGGAGAAAATTCCATGATTACAGACAACGTAAAGACGATGCTTTTCGAAGCTGCATGCTTTGATGGAACGAATATCCGTCTTTCCGGTAAAAAACTGGGTATGCGTACCGATGCGCAGGCAAAATTTGAAAAAGGACTGGATCCAAACAATACGTATGAGGCAATCAACCGTGCCTGCCAGCTGATCGAAGAACTTGGTGCAGGAACCGTTGTAGGCGGTGCTGTTGATGTTTATCCGAAGGTAAAAGAACCGGAAGATGTAGCATATGATGTTGACCGGATCAACCGTCTTTTGGGAACCAACATCAGTGAAGACCAGATGGTAACGTATTTTGAAACAATCGATCTTCCGGTTGACCGTGAGAAAAAACTGGTACATGTGCCGACTTGGAGACAGGATATCCATTGTCTGGCAGATCTGGCAGAAGAAGTAGCAAGATTTTATGGTTATGATAAGATTCCTGCGACACTGCCAAGTGGCGAGGCGACTGCCGGCAGACTTTCCGAACAGATGGAAATTGAAAATATTGCAAGAAATGTGATTGAACAGGCAGGATTTTCCGAGGGAATGACATATTCTTTCGAAAGTCCGAAAGTATTTGATAAATTGCTGGTTCCGGAAGGAAGCAAGGCAAGAGAAGCCATTGTAATTTCTAATCCACTTGGAGAAGATTACAGTATCATGCGTACCCTGTCCTTAAACGGAATGCTGACATCACTGGCAACAAACTACAATCACCGCAACAAAGATGTGCGTCTGTATGAACTTGCCAATGTCTATCTTCCGAAAGCACTTCCGCTTACGGAACTGCCGGATGAGAGAATGCAGCTGACATTGGGAATGTATGGAAAAGGCGATTTCTTTGATCTCAAAGGTGTTGTCGAGGCCGTACTTGATAAATTGGGAATCCGCAAGCTGATCACTTACACACCGGAGGATGACAGACCTTATCTTCATCCGGGACGTAAAGCAGATATCATGGTAGATGGACAGACTATTGGTTTCCTTGGTGAGATTTATCCGGAAGTGGCAGAAAATTACAATATTGGAACGAAAGTTTATGTGGCTGTGCTGGATGTGGAAACATTGACGGAATTGTCAAACTTTGACATTAAGTACAAAGGTGTAGCGAAGTTCCCGGCTGTCACACGAGACATTTCTCTTGTTATGAAAAAGAACGTTCTCGCCGGACAGGTAGAAGAAATTATCCGCAAAAATGCCGGAAAGACATTGGAAAGCGTGAAACTGTTCGATGTGTACGAAGGCGAGCAGCTTTCCGCCGATGAAAAATCATTGGCATACTCGATCCGTTTTCGTGCCGCAGACCGTACCTTGGAAGACAAAGATGTTACTACGGTAATGGATAAGATCTTGAAGAAATTAGAAGCAATTGATGTAAAAATCAGACAGTAATGTCATCTGACGATACGGGCAGAACTGTCTTGCAGGGAGGTATCGTCGTGAGAAGATTACTGGACAATATATTGTCACTGGCATTTGCCGGTTATATGATATTATTGATATATTTTCTATTCTTTAGTGAAGAATATGGACGGACCGTTCATTATACAGAATATCAATACAATTTAAAACTATTCCATGAGATTTCCCGGTATATTAAGTACCGGGAGGTCGTTGGAATGGAATATTTTCTGATTAATATTGTCGGAAATGTTGTCGTATTTATGCCGTTTGGATTTTTTGTTCCCAGTCTGAAAAAATGGTCCTTTGTGCGTGTGGTACTTACCGGATTTTTGTTTAGTCTGGCAGTGGAGACCGTTCAACTTGTGACGAAGGTGGGAACGTTTGATGTGGATGATCTGTTTTTAAATACGATCGGAGTGACATTAGGCTGTATCATGTTCTATTTTTGCAGGAAAATATTCCGCACAGTGAGAAAAAAGAAAGGCAGAGAAAGATGAAAATTCGGATTGGAAAGCGAAGAAAAATACAGTTTACAGATAAAAAACATCCCAAAAGAGGAATTGTATCTTCTGTGATCGCAGCAGCCTCTTTTATTATGATGTGTGCTCTTTTTATCGGCTCAAGCCATGTAAAAGGACAGGCAGGGATTTCGTATGGATATCTTGGATTTTTGAATATGATCGTTTCCATTATTGGGTTTGTACTGGCATTTCGCTGCTTCAAAGAGGAAGAAATTTACAAGACAACACCGACATTTGGTGTCGTAATCAATGGTTTTGTTTTGGTTAGTTATGTGGTTTTGTACATTCTGGGAGTTCTCTGATTGTTTTTGAGATGCTCAATGTTTTAAACATATTTTTGTATTCATCTCCATACAGAGTTTCCAGATAATTGACCGGATAATTTCTTTCATATCCTTTTTTTAACAAGGCAGAAGCGGCTTTATTGTAAGCAACCGCGGCTTCAATCTCGGTCGGATAACGTCCGACGATAAATTCTCCATTGACATGGATCCGTGTTTCATAGACCATTTTCCCTTTAAAACATTTATAAAATACACCGTGGTAACGGTTGATGATCTCGATATTTTCATAGCGGAAATCGCGGGTATTTCCATTGACAAAATGAAAGTCACGCCCGGCTACGGCATAATTTTTGATACCATAGCGGCTGAAAATATTGACCTGCATCCCATAATCACTCACAAAAAGGTGCCCACCGCGTCTCATGATTGAGTGCGTGGAATAATAAAACAGATCGTCAATATCAAAAATATAGTAATCATTTGGCGAAAAATAATAGTAAAAATAATTGTCTTTCAGATAAATCGGGGTTTTTATATACATTCTATTGTCGCGGAAATTCAGCAGACACACCCATTTGGCAAAAGAAAGGATACAATTTTCATCAAAACGTTCCAATGTGAGGACGTGCGTACGCACAAGCTTTTCCGCTTCCAGATAGGCACTCGCAGCCAGATCTTCACTGGAAAAACTTCCTAAACTAATATGTTTATTTTGAAACGTGATGGAACTGCGGTAATACAATGTTCCATCTTTTTTTGTGGCTGTGTAAACTCCTTTTTTCATGCGGACCTCCTGCTTTGTTCTGATATTAGTATAAAGCAAAAATGGCATTTTGGCAAATAATTGATTTGCAAGTTGACAAAGTTTTAAATCAGGACTTATAATTACAAGAAATGAGAGAAGAAATTTGAACATGGAGGGAAAGAAAATGTATGATAGACTGACAAAAAAAGATATTGAAAAGATGGAACAGGAGATTGAACACCGCAAACTGGTCGTGCGCAAAGAGGCACTGGAAGATGTAAAAGAAGCCAGAGCACATGGGGATCTCAGCGAAAATTTTGAATACAAAGCGGCAAAGAAATTTAAAAATGAAAATGAAAGCCGAATCCGTTATCTGGAGAAGATGATTAAGACAGCGCAGATCGTGGAGGATGAAGCTTCCTCAGAGGAAGTAGGATTAAATGACCGCGTTCGTGTTTACATGGAAGACGAAGACTGTGAAGAAGAATATAAGATTGTTACAACGATTCGAAGCAATGCGCTGAAAAATATGATCAGTATCGAATCACCACTTGGAAAAGCGCTTCTTGGACATAAAAAGGACGACCGCGTCTTTGTACAGGTCAAAGAGAAAGTGGGATATTATGTAAAGATTCTGGAGATTATGAAAAGTGACGATGAGTCGGAGGCGATAAATAAGTTTTAGATGGTGGTAAATCTCCTTCTTGATGAAAGAAATGAACTTCATAATCGTTCTTTGCATATAAGTGGATTGCTAAAAGTGGACATTGAAAAACTTTTAATGAACGTTGATGAATCGGTTAGAAATAGAACGATTATACATGTAATTACTTTATATGAAGAATGTAGAGATAATATATTTGGACGTTCTATTGTTGAGGATGTAACAGGTTTGAAATCTTCACGAGCATCAGAAATTATAAAGCTGATGTCAGAGAATGGAATAATAGAATCGGTTAAGGGATATGGCAAGGGAAAATACCGATTTAAGTAATAATAGTATTCGATTACTTAAACGCCTTTTGATTTCAATGGAAGAGAAAAATGATGAAGCTATTTGCGGAGAGAACATAATGTGATAAAAATAGTTATGAATGAGAGGAAAAATATGTCAACAGGAATTATGATTATTGGCCCGTCCGGAAGCGGAAAGACAACGCTGGGAAGAGTAGTTGCTGAAAAATTGGGATATCCATATTTTGATGTGGATGATTACATATGGAAACAGGATACAGAAGAACCATATACAGAAATGTATACAAAAAAGGAAAAGATTAGCAGACTAAGTAACGATATTGAACCATATGAACATTTTGTGATGTCTGGTTCAATGAGTTCTTTTCATTACGCATTTGATGATAAGTTTGAGATGATGGTCTTTCTTTATGTTGAGCCAGACATTCGTGTACAACGTGTTCATAATAGGGCAATAGAACGATTTGGCGAAAGAGTACTTGAAGGTGGGGATATGCACCAAAGCCATATGAAATTTCTGGAAGGGAATCGAAAATATGAAACGGATGGTTCTCCGAATTTGCGTGAGCAGAAAGAATGGATGAAAAACATGTCGTGTGTAAAACTTGAATTAGATGGTATTCATAGTCTTGAAAATAATGCAGAGATTATTGTAAAAAACTGGGAAAAGAGAGATAACTTGAGACTTAAGGAATTGAAAATCGGAATTTGTGAGGGGTAAAAAATGCTATTATTGACACTTAATATGAATATGTTTAATTTTGTTATTGATGACAGTTTTAATGATTACTTTAACTTTATTTCACCTGATATAGCATTTATTCAAGAGTGTAGATATAACAGGATTAATAAACAATATCATGCAGAATGGGCAGGAAATTATAAAGAACCTATTGATAGCCGAATTCATTTATCAGTAGCAATTAGTAAAGATGAGAATATTTCAAAGTCTAATATTGATTTGAATGATGATTACACTTGTGTATTTGTTGAATATGAAAAATATAAATTTGCAGGTGTTCATCTCCCATTAATTGATAAAAAAAGAGAAAACGAGAGGAAGCGTGAAAAGATACTGTCAAAAATTAAGGAAAGTGACTCTAAAATTATTTGCGGTGATTTTAATGCATGTTCAAATAATGAAAATCAAGAATATTTAGAAGAGCTTTTAAATGATAATGATTACATTGATTTATGGCAAGAAGGTATAAATCAAGAAAAAGCATATTATATAAATTTTTTTGGGGAAAAAATAAAAACAGATAGTAAGAAAAATAAAATTAGAACATTTGTTGGAAATAGACATATTGATTATATATTGGCAAAGAAAAATTTTTTAAATTTAAAAGAAATCAGAATTGATTTTAGAACTTTAGCTTTTACTGATCATTGTGGTATTATTTTGGATTTTGATATTAATCCAAAAGACAAGTAAACAAACAGAAAACTTCCGATTTTGGCAACTAAAAGTTACAAGAAAGAGATGACGTTATGTTATGAACATCAAGGATTTAAAAAGCCACGATTTGTTAAAAAGAATACTTATAATTATAGTGGGATCAATCATTGCTGCTTATGGAATCACACTGGCATTGTATGCAGGATTTGGTGGCGCAACACTTGCAGTATTGTGGCAGGGAATTTCCCAAACATTCCATATAAGTATTGGGATGGCTTCTTTTATTGTTGCCATTGTGATGATTTTATTTGCCGTAATTTATGACAGGAAACAGATTCATATAGGAACGGTATTATACCAGATTGTGTATAGTTTTTGCGTGGATTTGTTTGCAAATTTACATATCTACAGTAGATATATGTGGATCAATTTCTTTATTATGTTAGTAGGTGTCATTCTGTTTGCAGCGGGAACAGGGCTATATGCGTCAACTTCTCTGGGGAGAGGTTCCTATGAGGCAGTTACCTTTGCATTAGCAGAAAAGAATAATTGGCAGGTTAAGATTGTCCGTATGATATTGGATGTTATTATGGTTGTAACAGGAGTTTTACTTGGTGGAAGTTTTGGCGTATGCACGATTGTCACCATTATTGTTTCAGGTCCTGTAATACAATTTGTAAATAGTGGGTCAAAGAAGCTGTTTAAGATGTAATTTGTTATTGACTCTATAACCGTTGTAGAGTTTATAATAGGATTATATGTAACTATTCAGGCTCCCCTTCCACACATTCGCATTTCGAACACTTCGTGTTCTTTTCTCGTCTTTGGCAAGGCTAAAAATGCTCATATGGGGAGGGGGAGCCCTATTAGGATCTAAATGTATGGAAATCAAAGTCTCTTACGTGCAAGCACGGCGATTTATTGATTTCCATACATTGATTCTGAATAGTTACGATTATATTAAAAAAGCGAGGAATTTACCATGGAAAAAAATCTTACAACGGGCAGTGTATTTAAAAACTTAATTTTGTTTTCTTTGCCGTATCTGCTTTCCTATTTTTTGCAGACGCTGTATGGAATGGCAGATTTGTTTATTATAGGACAATATGACGGGGTGGCAAGTACTACCGCTGTATCAATCGGTTCACAGATGATGCATATGATAACGGTTATCATTGTAGGGCTTGCCATGGGTACAACGGTCAGTATTGCGCAGGCAATCGGAGCAAACGACAAAAAGCGGGCATCAAAAGCGGTTGGAAATACAGTTGTTCTGTTTATGGGAGTGGTGGTTGTTGCGATGGTATTGCTGCTTATGCTAGTTCATCCGATTGTGTCCGCAATGTCTACTCCTTCGGAGGCTGTAAACGGAACAGTTACCTACCTGACGATTTGTTTTCTTGGAATTCCGTTTATTACGGCATATAATATTATCAGCTCTATTTTCAGAGGCATGGGAGACAGCAAGAGTCCGATGTATTTTATTGCGGTGGCATGTGCTGCCAATATTGTATTGGACTATCTTTTTATGGGATTTTTTAAACTTGGTCCGGCGGGGGCTGCACTGGGAACAACCATTTCCCAGGCAGTCAGTGTACTGGTATCTTTGATTGTTATTATAAAAAGAAAGAGCATTGTTCTTAGTAAGACGGATTTCAAACCTCATCGACCGGTGATGGGAAAAATATTATCGATTGGCATTCCGATCGCTGTGCAGGACGGACTGATTCAGGTTGCATTTATTGTCATAACGATCATTGCAAATCAGCGGGGATTAAATGATGCTGCCGCCGTTGGAATTGTAGAGAAAATTATAAGTTTTCTGTTTTTGGTTCCGTCCTCCATGTTATCTGCCGTTTCCGCTCTTGGGGCACAGAATATCGGAGCAGGGAAACAGAGACGTGCAATGGAAACTCTGCGGTACGCTGTTTTTATTACGGTTGGATTTGGGATATTGGTGACAGTTTTAATTCAATTTACTGTTGCCCCGATTGTATCTTTATTTACAGATGGAACAGATGTGATACGGCTTGGCAGCCAGTATTTGAGAGGGTATATTTTTGACTGCATTTTTGCAGGGATTCATTTTAGTTTCAGCGGTTATTTCTGTGCCTGCGGAAAGTCTGTGCTGTCATTTTTACACAATATCCTGTCAATTACACTGGTCCGAATTCCCGGAGTATATCTGACATCAAAGATGTTCCAGACAACCTTGTTTCCGATGGGACTGGCGACAGCCGCCGGTTCGATGATGTCTGTGGTGATCTGTGTGATTGCATTTTATGTGATATATCATAAGCAGCAGGAAATGAAAGGGGTTTAATAATATGGACAGAAAAGGATTGTTTTCCATAGGAGAAGTATCAAAACTTTTTCATATCAGTGTCAGCAGTCTGCGGCATTATGAAAATGTGGGACTGCTTCATCCGGAATATACATCACCGGACACCGGATATCGTTATTATGGAACGGAACAATTTGAGGTACTTAATACCATCCGGTATTTAAGAGCATTGGATATGCCATTGACAGAAATAGAGGACTTTCTGAAAAACAGAGATATAAGTAAAATAGAAGAAAAACTGATGCAGCAAAAAAAGATTGTCTTGGAAAAACAGCGGGAATTAAAACGCATTGAACAAAAAATAAATCATCGTTTAGATGGGTTATCAGAAGCACAAAATATGCCATTAGATACTGTCACATTAGAACGGTCTCCGGCGAGTCGTATTGTATGGATGGATGCGCCACTGAAAATAGTAGATTCACAGGATATGGAAGCTCCTATTAGAAAGCTGGATCAGTCTCAGGCAGAGGCGGTTGTATTTCTTGGCAAAGTGGGACTTGGAATCTCGTCAGAGCATTTGCAGGCGGCTGAATACAAAAAATATGATGGTATTTTTTTAATATTGGATGAAGAAGATATCTATGATGGTGAGACAATGGATATGGCAGAGACATTATGCGTCCGTTTGTGTTTCCGGGGCAGCCATGCAGAAGCACCGGAACAGTATAAAAAAATACTGGATTATATACAAAAACATCACATGAAAATTACTGGATTTTCCCGTGAGATTACACTTATCGATTATGGTATTACCAATGATCCGGAGAAATTTGTGACGCAAATCTGTATTCCTGTAAAATGTGATTGATTAAGAGTGAGGATATTTATTTTTCACTTGACTTTTTGAAAAAAGACCCATATAATACTTTTTGAACGAGTAGCAAACTAGCGTAAATCCAGTTTGACTACTCGTTTTTTTGTGTTGCGAGGAGGCAACACATACATATTAGATAGGAGGATTTTAAAATGGCGGAAAGTAATAAGATGAGGGAGATGCCGGTCAATAAACTCATGGTTCAGATGGGAATACCGATGATCTTATCGATGGCATTGCAGGCAGTCTACAATATTGTGGATAGTGCTTTTGTGGGAAATATGAAAGTGGGAAGTGAAGCGGCATTGAATGCGCTTACACTCGTATTTCCGGTTCAGATGTTGATGGTAGCAATTGGAATCGGAACCGGTGTGGGAACCAATGCGCTTCTGGCAAGAACGCTTGGAGAGGGAAATCGTAAAAAGGCTGCGAAAGTGGCAGGAAACAGTCTGTTTTTAGGAGCAATGATTTATGTGCTATGTCTGTTGTTTGGAATTTTTGGTGTAAAAGCATACATTTCCTCGCAGACCGTCGATCCAGAAGTGATTTCAATGGGAACCAGTTATCTTAGAATATGTTGTGTCATTTCATTTGGAATTATTTTCTTTTCCTTATTTGAAAAATTGTTGCAGGCGACGGGGCGTTCTCTGTATTCTACCATTGGTCAGATTGTGGGAGCGGTAGTAAATATTATTCTTGATCCGATTATGATCTATGGAATCGGACCGGTGCCTGAAATGGGCGTAGAAGGAGCTGCCTATGCAACGGTGATCGGGCAGGTCGCGTCTGCGGTGCTTTTGTTTATTTTTCATATAAAATTGAATAAAGAATTTGAACATGAAGCAAAGTATATGAAGCCGGATCGGGGAATTATCAAAGGAATTTATGTGATCGGACTTCCGGCAATTATTGCACAGGCACTTATGTCAATCATGGTTTATGTTATGAATTTGATTTTGAAGTTCAGTGCTTCTGCCCAGACCGCATACGGACTATTTTATAAAGTGCAGCAGTTTGTATTATTCTTAGCATTTGGACTGCGCGATGCC
The DNA here is from genome assembly GCA_905212635.1 of uncultured Lachnoclostridium sp. Lineage (GTDB taxonomy): Bacteria > Bacillota > Clostridia > Lachnospirales > Lachnospiraceae > Eubacterium_F. The sequence goes on from CAJMFH010000013.1 coordinate 44,082, forward strand.
ATTACACCGATTATCGCTTATGCCTACGGAATGCAGAGCAAAAAGAGGATTCAGGATGGAATAAAATACGGACTGATGTATACGCTTGTACTTATGGTTATTGGTGTGATGATCACAGAAATTTTCCCTGGTGCATTTGCCACGTTATTTAATGCAGGACAGTCCAGAGAATATTTTATGAGCGCCATGCGGATTATCTCTATCAGTTTCCTTTTTGCGGGAATCAATATCGCGTATCAGGGAATTTATCAGGCATTGGATGGTGGAATGGAATCGCTTGTGATCTCACTGCTAAGACAGTTTCTTATCATCTTGCCACTGGCAGGAATTTTCTCTGTTTTTGTCAGAAATGGTCAGATGGGAGTTTCGCTGATTTGGTGGGCATTTCCGATTACAGAGTTTATAGCGTGTCTCGTGGGATATGTATTTTTAAAAAGGATTCGGAAGAATGTAGATAGTATAGAATGATAAGAATAATAGAGACATTTTTGCACATACTACATTTCAAACAGCAGTCATTCAATGACAAAAATTGGAATGGAGGAACTTATGGAGCAGAATGTACGCCCTTTTGGATTAAGGGATAAAGCAGGTTATATGTTTGGCGATTTTGGAAACGATTTTACTTTTATTTTGTCAAGCATGTTTTTGTTGAAATTTTATACAGATGTCATGGGAGTTCCCGCCGGAGTGGTCGGTATTATGATGATGGTAGCCCGCGTAGTGGATGCCTTTACCGACGTGGCGATGGGACAGATCGTGGATCGTACCAAACCGACAGAGCGCGGAAAATTTGTGATCTGGTTTCGGAGAATGTGCGGCCCGGTCGCCGTGGCATCTTTTTTGATGTATGCAAGCTGGTTTGCTCATATGCCGCTTGGATTTAAGATATTTTGGATGTTCTTTACGTATATTTTGTGGGGAAGTGTGTGTTATACCGGAATCAATATCCCATATGGCTCGATGGCATCGGCGATATCCGCAAATCCGTCGGATCGTGCGCAGTTGTCAAACTGGAGAACGATCGGCGCGTCGCTGGCGGGAACCGTAATCGGAGTCGTGATGCCGCTTGTCGTATATTATCAGGATGAAAATGGAAATAATGTGCTTTCCGGAACGCGCACGATGCTTGCTGCGCTGGTGTGTTCGATCGGAGCGGTGATCTGTTATCTGATCTGTTATGCCATGACGACAGAGAGGGTAAAAGTGGAGCAGACGACGAGTCAGTTCCGTGTTTCGAAATTGATCTCCGGGATTGTGCATAACCGTGCCCTGATCGGAATTATTGTCAGTTCCATCTGTATGATTCTGGCACAGCTGACGCTCACCAATATGACAACGTATCTTTTTCCAAATTTTTACGGTAACATCCGCGCGCAGTCGCTATCCGGGCTGGCGGGAACAGTTATTACGTTGATCTGTGCTTCCTTTACCGTGCCGCTTTCGGCAAAACTGGGAAGGAAGGAACTGGGGATCGCAGCCGCTTTATTTGGGGCAGCAGTGCTATTTGTCACGAACTTTTTGAAATTGCAAAATGCATATGTATTTGTCGTATTTTATACCTTTGCGTATGTCGGCATCGCAATTTTTTCGCTGATTACGTGGGCAATGATTACGGATGTCATCGACGATGCACAGGTTCATGACGGAAGGAGATCCGATGGAACGATTTATTCGGTCTATTCGTTTGCGCGAAAGGTAGGGCAGGCGGCATCTTCCGGCGTGGCGGGACTTCTCTTAAGCATCATTGGATATAGTCAGGCGACAGCATTTGAACCGTCCGTCGTCAATGGAATTTACCATATTACCTGTCTGGCACCAGCCGTCGGTTTTGTACTCCTTGCCTTGTCATTGGCATTTTTGTATCCACTGGATCGGAAAAAAGTGCAGGAGAATGCACGGATTCTGGCAGAAAAGGAGAGCGAGGCAAAATGAAAAACTATGCTTTTTGTGTGGATTCTGACGGCTGTGTCATGGATACGATGACACCGAAGCACCAGCTTTGTTTTGGCCCGGAAGCTGTCAAAATGTGGAACCTCATGCCGTGGGAAAAAGAAGCCGAAAAACGCTGGGAAGAGATTAATCTTTGGCAGGAAACAAGGGGAATCAACCGTTTTCACGGAGTTTACAAATTTTTACAGGAATATAAAGATAAGATTGCTGAGGCGGACGAACTTCCCTTGTTGGAACATTGGCTTCAGACAACCGGCGAATATTCGGAGAGAGCACTGGAAGAGGAAGTGCAAAAGACCGGCTCGAAGCTATTGCAGCAGGTACTTGACTGGTCGGCAAAAGTAAATGAATCAATCGATCGGCTTCCGAAAGAGAAAACAAAGGTATTTACCGGGGCAAAAGATATTATTTCCAGAATTTGTAAAGAAACGAATGTTTATATTATTTCGTCTGCGAACCGGGAGGCGGTGTGCCGCGAATGGGAAGAGGCAGGTCTGTTAAACTATGTTACAGAGTGTATGACGCAGGAGAAGGGGACAAAGCGAGAATGCCTTAAAAAAGTGTGTGCATTCGGTTACGATCCGGCAAATGTTTTGATGGTTGGAGATGCACTGGGTGACAAAGAAAGTGCGGATGCCGCAGGAATCCCCTTTTTCCCGATTCTTGCCGGAAAGGAAGAAAAGTCCTGGCAGGAAGGAAGAGAAAACGCGTTTCCGGCATGGCTGAATGGAAACTATACCAAAGAGATGCAGCAAAAATATGAGAATCATTTTTATCAAAATTTAGGAAGGGATGAAAGAAAATGAACATTGATCTGAGAGCAAATCCATTTTTTTTGACAGAAGAAGATTGTGACTGGGTTCACGAGACGATTGACGCGATGAGCGATGAAGAAAAAGTAGGGCAGTTATTTTTCCAATTGACCTCTTCACAAAAAGAGGAGGATCTGATCGAATTGATACAGACGTATCATCTCGGAGGCTGCCGCTACAATCCGGCGCCGGCGCGAGAAGTATGGAAGCAGAACCGGATCTTGCAGGAAAACAGCAAGATTCCATTGTTTATCGCCTGTAATACAGAATCCGGTGGCGATGGTGCATGTACGGATGGAACGTATATCGGTAATGGCATGAAGATCGGAGCGACAGGAAACCACGATTATGCGGAAGACATGGGACGCATGGCAAATGCCGAAGCTGCGGCGATCGGATGTAATATGGCATTTGCGCCGGTCTGCGACATCTATTACAATCCGATGAATACGGAGATTTCGACAAGAGCTTTTTCCAATGATCCGGAGATGGTGAAAAAATGCAGCGTTGAATATGTAAGAGGAGCTCACCAGAATACGGATTTTGCCTGCGTGGCAAAACATTTTCCGGGAAATGGCGTGGATTACCGCGATGCCCATCTGTCTAATCATGTCAATGATTTCTCCCCAAAACACTGGGATGAGACGTATGGCATGGTTTACAAGGAACTGATTGAAAATGGTGTTGAAGGCATTATGGGCGGTCATATTATGCTTCCGGAATATGTACGTGAACTTGCCCCGCAACTGCCGGAAGAGGAAGTGTGGATGCCCGCGACGCTGAATAAAACATTGATGACAACTCTTTTGCGGGATAAATTGGGATTTCAAGGTGTCGTAGTGACCGATGCTTCGCATATGGTAGCGATGACAAACCAGATGACGAGAAAAGAAATGCTTCCGCGTGCCATCAACGCCGGCTGCGATATGTTCCTGTTTTTCAATGATCCGCAGGAGGATTATCAGACGATGCTTACCGCCTATCAGAGAGGTGTGATCTCGGAAGAGCGGATGACGGAAGCCCTAACGAGAATCCTCGGAATTAAGGCACGTTTACAGCTCCATAAAAAAAGTGCGGCAGAAATGGTTCCCGAGCAGGATACACTGGACAGAGTACTTGGAAATGAAGAATTTAAGAAGAAGCAGAGCGAGATCAGTGAAAAAAGTCTTACGCTTGTGAAATACAAAGACAAAGACGTGCTGCCAATTTCGCCGGAGAAATATAAAAAGGTAATGATCGTGCACATTAAAGGACATGAGACGGGGATGGTGGAACTCCTGAAATTGTGTGGCATGGAAGGAAAAAATCCCGCGGAGACGGTGAAAGAAAAATTATGTGAACGCGGATACGATGCGTATGTCTATGAAAGTCCGCTTGACCAGATGAAACAAAAGGCATTGAAGGGCGAAAAACCGGATCTGAACATTTATTTTGCCGGAAAGAACGCCATCTCCGAATTCCGCGAGCAGGCGGATCTTGTGATCACTCTTTGCGATGTGATGGCAGGCAGACCAAGCTTTGGAATGTCGAAAGGAGGCGGTGAAATTCCGTGGTATGTATTTGAAGTACCCGTGATCGCGGTTGGATGCGGACAGCCGACGATGCTTTCCGATATTCCACAGGTGCGCACGTATATCAATATTTACGATGCCAAAGAAAATACACTGGAAAAACTGATCGAGGCACTTTCGAGCGGAGCGGATGCTTTTGTCGGAAAAGATCCGATTGATAGTTTTTGTGGACTACAGGATACGAAATGACAATGTATTGACATTCGTTTTCGAAAAGAGTAAGATGGTGGATACGAAAGAATGAAACGGGGAATTGAGAATGAAAAGGATAAGGTTATTTTGTTTTGGGGTGCTGGCTTGTATGCTTATTGTCATGGGCAGCGCCCCTCATAAAGTAAGTGCCGCTGCATTTAAAATCGGGGATTGGGAGTATCAGAGGATGGTTTCGGATTCTTTGGTCTCGACGGGAAATAATGCCCGTTTGAAGAAAGCACTCCAAAAAGCGCGAGAAGGAAAAGAAGTGACAATCGCATACCTCGGCGGTTCCATTACAGAAGGAGTGGGGGCAAGCCCGAATGAAAAATGTTATGCAGAGTTGTCTTGGAAAAAATTTACAAAAAAATATGCCACATTAGACAATGTGTCTTTCGTAAATGCCGGTATGAGCGGAACGCCGTCTCCTTTAGGCGCAATCCGTTATCATAGAGATGTAGAGAGTAAGATAAACGGAGGAAAAGGACCGGATATTTTGTTTTTGGAATTTGCCGTGAACGACAAGGAGGAGTGTACTCAAGGGGGCGCCTATGAGGGATTGATACGCCGTGCATTGAAATCCGGAAGTGCGGTTGTTTTGATTTTTTCGGTATTCCGTGATAATTTCAATTTACAGGATACCTATATTCCTTATGGAAAATATTACGATCTTCCGATGATCAGTATCAAAGACGGTCTAAAATCACAGTTTGATCAACCGGGGTTTTCGGAATGGTTCTTTCATGATTACTGGCACCCAACCAACGCAGGACATGCCTTTATGGCAGACTGTATTGCCAATCTGCTGGAAAAGGTGGACTGGCAGATGCCGCAAAAAGATACTATGGAAGATGTTTCGAAGATAAAACCGTATAAAACAGATGCTTTTGAAATATTGAAAATGCTTACGACGCATAGCATAAAAAAGAGTAACACAGGGAAAAATCATGAGATTAAAAAAGTAAATGCCGGTGGATTTAAGACGAAGGATGAAAGAACAGGGATTTTCCGGTTTAATGGAAAAGCGAAATTTCCTTACAGCTGGAAACACAAAAGAAAGAATTCCAACAAACCATTGAAGATAAAGGTGTATTGTAATAAGTTTTTGGTCGTATACAAATTGTCGAAAAACAGTCATACCGGAAAAGCGGATATCGTTGTGGATGGGAAAAAAATAAAGACAGTAAGTGGCTACAATAAAGATGGATGGAACAATGCAAGGATTGTACTTGCTATCAATGAACAAAGCAAAAAAGTACATACCATTGAGATCCGGATGGCAAAGGGAAACCGTAAAAAAGAGTTTACGGTTCTTGCCATGGGATATCATTAAAAATGTTCGATCAATATTTTAATACCGAGGCAGATTAAGATGATACCTCCGGTAATTTCAGCTTTTTTCTGATAACGTGTGCCAAATACATTTCCGATCTTTACACCGCCGACGGATATTAAAAATGTTGTGCAGGCGATCAAAAGGCATGCGAGAAGGGTATTGGCAGTGCGGTTCAAAGCACTTGTGATGACAACCGGGATACAGGAAAAGGTAATGCCGATTGCCAGGGCATCAATGCTTGTGGCAACTGCGAGAAAAAACATGGTTTTAAATCCAAATTCGGCATTGGCGTTATTTTCCTCTTCAGAAAGCGATTCGCGGATCATATTGGCACCAATCAATACTAAAAGGAAAAAGGCAATCCATGCAGAAAAGGTATCTACGTAATGTTCAAAACGGCTGCCGAGCAGATAGCCGGTAAGTGGCATAACGCCCTGAAAGATACCGAACCATGCGCCGACGATAAGGCATTTTGAAATAGTAAGTTTTGGGAGGGATAATCCCTTGCAAATCGATACGGCAAAAGCGTCCATAGATAGTCCGATGCCAAGAACTAAAATTGTTAATAAATCCATATTTTTTCTCCTCTTTTAATAGAATTTTGTAATAACTATTCAGAATTTTCATGTTTAGTCCTGAATAGTTACCAGTTTGGAAGTAACTATTCAGGCATCCACACCCTCTATTCGCATTTACGAACACTTCGTGTTCTTTCTCGCCTTTGTCAAGGCTAAAAATGCTCATATAGGAGTGGGGAGCCCTATTAGACCCAATGTTTGCCGATGAATGTCTCTTACGTGCAAGCACGACGATCCATTCATTGTCAAACATCGGTCCTGAATAGTTACCAGTTTGAAAGTAACTATTCAGGCATCCCCACCCTCTATTCGCATTTACGAACACTTCGTGTTCTTTCTCGCCTTTGTCAAGGCTAAAAATGCTCATATAGGAGTGGGGAGCCCTATTAGGCCCAATGTTTGCCGATGATTGTCTCTTACGTGCAAGCACGACGATCCATTCATGTCAAACATCGGTCCTGAATAGTTACCTTGAAAATAAAAAAAGACACAAGTATGGCAAGCCATACATGAGTCTCGTTCATTAAGATATGCCAGACCACGAAGTGGACAGTATGTTGACATATCACACAAATTAAGTTTGTGCAAACTACTCCCTCACGAGTAGGTTAATGATAACAAAATATCAATAACATGTCAATAGAAATTTTTATAGTTTTGCTTTTAATTAGAAAAATAAGCTCCTGTTTTTCCATTCGGGACCGCTTCCGCTTAGAAGAACACTCGTAGCGGTACATGAGGGCAAACTACGCCCTCTATGTACCGACGGTGTTCTAAATCCCTCATATAAAAACAGGGGCTTATTTTATCTAAACAAGAAAACTATAAAAAATGGTATATCAAAGATATGTAATTCATTTTTGATAGTGTAGGTTTATATTCTAAAAATTGCATAACTGATTTTTGATACTATGGACTTATGTTCTAATAAGTGTCAGGAACTTGTTATCGAACGCTATAAATCGATATTTTTAAGAGAAGAATAAGTTGCAATTGCATAACTGTCTGAAAATATTTATAAATCGTTTCAGCAGACAAAACCTCAGATTACATGCTTGCATGATAATCGAGGTTTTGTTAGCGTACACTGCGAAGCAGTGTGATTTATAAATATTGAGTTTTATGCAATAAGACTGTTCTATTCTTCGATAAAAAATGAGGATTTATCGTGAGATAACTCTCGTTTCTGACGATTGTTAGAACATAAGTATTTTCTGATAAGTACACCTGTAAAAAACAGCCCAATTTGATATTTCATACAAAATCTGATAAGATATAAGAAATTACAACGAAATGGAGAGAAAATAGATGAAAAATACGATGCAAAAAATAATATGGGGGCTGGCAGTGGCAATCCTCTGTGTATTGTCTGTCCGCACTCCGGCACAGGCAATGACGACGGAAGATCAGGCAGACGGAAAGACGATTTACCGGATTCAGAACAATGATTATGCAGAGACGACGATGACCGTCGGAAAGCAGGGAACATTTACCTATGATCTTATGGGATTGACAGATCCAATGGATGGCAGTGCCATTACAGCAGTTCAGGTGACTTCGATAAGCACGAGTAACAGTGAAATCCTTCAGGTGAATGCAGACGGCTCTTTTACGGCACTTGCGCCGGGCGAGGCGACCGTTTACATTCAGGGAACGTATGGAACCTATAATATGTATTTTTCCGGTCGTTGTGATGTTACGGTTTTAGTGGATATGACCAATGTGACACTTGAAAAAGCAGCTATTAAGGGGATTTATTCGGGATATAATTACTATGAGACATCTGTGGCATTGCAAAATGTACCGGCAGGTATCACATTATCGGAAGCAAATGTCAATTTTTCTGCTCAGTCCAGTAATGCCAGTGTTAGTGTAAATGCTGCCTTGGAAAATAACCAGATCAAACTTACGTTTTATAATGCAGGAAAGACAACATTGACGTTTACAATAAATGGAAAAGAATTTAAACTCGAAGCAGATATTCAGAATGTTACGATTTCTAAACAGGGAGTGGTCGAGGCGAAAGGAAAGAAGATTACATTAAAGATCAAAGGAACGTCGGACAAACCGGTTTGGAGTTCTTCTAATCCGAAGGTTGCAAAGGTTTCGAAAAAAGGAATTGTGTCCTGCAAGCGGAAAGGAAATGCCGTGATCACGGCGACATTTGGCGATGCCAAAGTGGGATGTGCCGTATCGGTTGTGTCGACGAAGAAAGTAAAAGCCATCCGTTATGCGAAGATGATTGGAACAAAATGGAAATACAGCCAGCCAAAGAGAATGCAGAAAGGGTATTATGACTGTAGTTCACTTGTTTGGAAGGCATATTGTAAAATGGGAGTAAAGATTGGCGGAAATTATGCGCCGGTAGCTGCAGATCTTGCAAAATGGTGTAAAGCCCATGGAAAGAAGATCACAAAGTCTTATACACGCAATCATATTCAGAAAATGAAACTTAATCCGGGGGATCTGATGTTTGAAACGGGTGCCAATAATGGACGATATCTGGGAATCTACCATGTAGAGATGTTTACCGGATATGTTGTTGGGTATTATGACAATAATGGAAAACCCGTTTTGTATGAGACATGGGGAGCGAGACCGGATGGTTGTTATGGAGGTGGATATATGATCTACCGACCGTTTAAGTGAATTTGAAAATGTAGGATTTTGTCGAAATTTGACGAAAATTGTCACAAATGTAGATAAAATGTTAAAGAAAAATAAAAAAAATGGAAAAATCCCATATATTGGTATTGCAAAATGTGGAAAAAACATTTATAATGCAAACAAAGCACGTAAATAAAAACTTATACGTTGCTTTTGTACACTAATATGGGAGGTAAAAAAAGAGTGAACAAGCTTAGGGTTCTAATTGTAGACGACAGTGCCAGAACAATTTCTCTGATCAAAGACAGTTTATCGGAAGATACGGATGTAGAGATTGTCGGGCAGGCAGAAAACGGTGTGGAAGCAATTGAAATGATCCGTGAAACCAAACCGGATGTTGTATTTTTGGATTTGATCATGCCAAAGATGGACGGACTTCTGGTTTTGGAAAAAGTATGCCGGGGATTACCGGGAATCGAGAAACGCCCGGAATTCATTGTCGTGACAGCTGTTACTCAAGAAAATGTAATGCAGACCGCGTTCCAATACGGAGCTGCATACTACGTATTAAAGCCATTTGAAAAGGAAACGATTCAGGCTAAGATACAGCAATTAAAACCGGGGGCATTGCCGGTTGTCATGAACTATCAGTCAAGAGAACCGGACAAAAAGGGGTACAATCTGGAAATGGATGTGACACAGATCATCCACGAGATTGGAGTACCTGCGCACATAAAGGGCTATCAGTACTTAAGAGATGCGATTATGATGTCTGTAGATGACAGTGAGATGCTTAGTTCGATCACAAAAATTTTGTATCCATCAATTGCCAAACAGCATAAGACGACACCAAGCCGGGTAGAAAGGGCGATTCGTCATGCAATTGAGGTGGCATGGACAAGGGGGAAAGTGGATACGATTGATGAGTTGTTTGGATATACTGTCAGCAATGGCAAGGGAAAACCAACCAATTCCGAATTTGTAGCTTTAATTGCAGATAAAATACGGCTGGAACAGAAAATGCGGAAGTCGTATTAAAAAATGGAAAGAGAGGGGCGTTTCAAAGCGCTCCTCTTTTTTTAGGCTTAACATCAGGAGCGAGAAATCACAGTTGCATTTTGCCGCATTTTTTTATATAATAATGTTAGGGTCGCCCAAAAACAGATATAGAAAAGAAAGGCAGGATGAGATATGGAACAGGACAAACGTAGTGATTTGATTGAAAAATTTGATACGGGAGAACTGTCAAAGGACATCATCCCACCTAATTTTACGGATCCCGATGTGTTGTTTGAGGTGTTGACAAAACTGCTGACAGCCGAAAACAGGCAGGATGAGATGGGAATCATACGGAAAGCCTATGAACTTGCCAAAGAGGCGCATAAGGATCAAAAAAGAAAATCCGGAGAACCGTATCTGATCCATCCGGTGTGTGTGGCAATCATTTTGACGCAGTTAGATATGGATAAGGAAACCATTGTGGGGGGACTTCTTCACGATGTTATTGAGGACACGCCGTATACCGTGGAAGACATTACCCGGATGTTTAGTGCCGAGGTTGCTCTTTTAGTCGATGGTGTTACCAAATTGACTCAGTTAAACTATTCTGCGGACAAATTGGATGTGCAGGCGGAAAATCTTCGTAAAATGTTTTTGGCGATGGCAAAAGATATCCGTGTTATCATTATAAAACTGGCAGACCGTCTTCATAATATGCGTACCCTGCAATTTATGAAACCGGAAAAACAGAAAGAAAAAGCCAGAGAGACGATGGACATATACGCACCGATCGCGCACCGGCTTGGTATTTCCAAAGTAAAGGTAGAACTGGATGATCTTTCATTACAATATCTGGAGCCGGAAGCCTATAAGGAATTGACGGATAAATTTAACCATCTGCGTGTGCAGAAGGAAACGTTTGTCAAAGATATCATGGAGGATGTCAGAGAACATCTTGATGAGGCGAAAATTAAGGCAACGATCGATGGCCGTGTCAAGCATCTGTTTAGTATTTACCGGAAAATGGTAAATCAGAATAAGACACTGGATCAGATTTATGATTTGTTTGCAATACGAATTATTGTAGATACAGAGCAGCAGTGTTATACGGCACTCGGAATCATTCACGAGATGTATAAGCCGATTCCGGGACGTTTTAAAGATTATATTGCGATGCCGAAGACAAACCATTACCAGTCTTTGCATACAACATTGATCGGTCCAAATGGACAGCCATTTGAAATTCAGATCCGTACGTACGAGATGCATAAAACAGCAGAATATGGTATTGCGGCACATTGGAAATATAAGGAAACAAAGGGAAGCGAAGCCGAAGTCAAAAACGACGAGGCAAAAATGGCATGGCTGCGCCAGATTTTGGAATGGCAGCGGGATATGTCAGATAATAAAGAATTTTTGAGCGTGATCAAAAGCGATCTGAATCTGTTCTCGGACAGTGTATACTGCTTTACCCCAAATGGAGATGTAAAGACTCTTCCGGCAGGTTCGACACCGATTGATTTTGCATATGCGATACATACTGCTGTCGGTAATAAAATGGTAGGTGCCAGAGTCAATGGAAATATCGTCAAACTGGATTACCAGATTCAAAATGGAGACCAGATTGATATTATTACCTCCCAGAATAGTAAGGGACCGAGCCGTGACTGGCTGCTGATCGTCAAAAGTACACAGGCGAAAAACAAGATCAATCAGTGGTTCCGTACCGAGTTTAAAGAAGAAAATATCGTGCGAGGAAAAGAACTTCTGGCACAATATGCAAAAACAAAGAGCATTGATCTGTATAAATATGTAAAACCGGAATATACCGAAGCCTGCAAACGCAAATATGGATTTAAAGACTGGGATTCCGTCTGTGCTGCCATCGGTCATGGCGGCTTGAAAGAAGGACAAGTCATCAATAAACTCATTTATGAATATGAGAAGAAGAACAAACGTGTTGTCTCGGATGAGCAGGTCAAAGAGGCGATAGAAAATGCGAAAGAGGCAAAAGGCATAAAAGAAGGAGGCGAATCCTCTTCGTCAAAGAGCGGCGGCAAAAAGAGTGGAATCGTCGTTATGGGACTGGATGATCTTGCCGTTCGTTTCTCAAGGTGCTGTAATCCGGTGCCGGGAGATGAAATCGTCGGATTTGTTACGAGAGGCCGTGGTATCTCGATTCACCGTACCGATTGTGTCAATATGATCCATCTGCCCGTAGAAGAGAGAAATCGTCTGATCGAAGCAGAATGGAGTGCGCAGGCGAAGAAGAACGAAGACTATTATCCGGTCGAGATCGTCATTTATTCGTACAACCGAAGCGGTGTGTTGTTTGATGTATCGAAGATCTTTACCGAGAATGAAATCGATGTGAAGTCCATGAATGTCCGGACTTCCAAGCAGGATAAAGCTACGATCGTGGTCGGATTTGAGACCCGGGGCGTGGAGCAGCTCAATAAATTGGTAAAAAAACTTCGAAACGTAGAAAGTGTTATTGACATCGAGAGACGTTCCAACGGCTGATCGATGGAAAAAGAAAGGATAGATTATGGAAATCAATGGTTTGATCATAGAATCTGTCGTCGTGGGCAGTGTAGGAACCAACTGCTATATTGTGCACAAAAAGGATTCCGAACATTGCTTTGTGGTAGATCCGGGCGACAGCGGAGATAAGATCGCAAATTATATCCGGGATCAGAAAATGATCTTAGATCATATCTTGCTTACCCATGGGCATTTTGACCATATTCAGGGAGTAAGGGATCTGAAAAATGCGATACGATGTGAGATCTGTGCGCTGGATGTCGAGAAAGAACTGCTTTCGGATGCCCGCATGAATGTGTCAGCAATGACCGGAAGACCGGAAGAACTGGAAGCAGACATATGGCTTCACGACGGACAGAAGTTTGAGAGTGCCGGAATTGCGATAAAAGTGATCCATACACCGGGACATACAAAAGGAAGCTGCTGCTATTTTCTGGAAGAGCAGAATGTGCTTTTCAGTGGAGATACTTTGTTTATGGAATCTGTCGGAAGAGCAGATCTGCCGACAGGAAATGAAAAAGATCTGATGCAGTCGGTACGGGAAAAGGTGTTGACTTTGCCGAGTGAAACCAAAGTGTTTTCCGGACATGGCCCGTCGACAAGTATTGAATATGAACAGGCGAATAATCCGTATGCATAAGAGAGGAAATTCTCATGATAGAAGTTGACATTTCCGGAACCGAGTTTTCGTATGATATGAAAGCTCTGGCGATGGTATTTTATCCGGAAAAAGAGTGCAGGGTAGTCGAGCATCCGGAAATTTCTACGGAAAACGGCTATTCGATAAATTGGCAGATAGATGGAAAAATATGGAAAAAACATTTTCCAAATCCATACACCAAAAACCAGATTAAAAAAGAAGTTTATGAATATTTGAAAACGCAGTCGGGAAAAGAACTTCCGTGGGGAATCCTTACCGGGATCCGGCCGGCGAAGATTCCGCTCCGGCTGATGATGCAGGGAAAAGAAGAGACAGAGATCGAGGATATTTTAAAAGAGGAATATTTCTGCCGGGAAGACAAAGTGAGACTGGCGATGGATGTCGCAAAGAAAGAATTTTCCCTGACGCAGGGCATGCAGCATGAAACGTGTGCCAATGTATACATTGGCATTCCCTTCTGCCCGACAATCTGTGCCTATTGTTCCTTTTCCTCTTTTCCGGCAGGACGCTATGCAGACAAGATGGATGCGTATCTGGATGCCTTGGAAAAAGAGATGGCGCAGTGCAAAGAATGGCTGGCCGGAAAGCAGATGGTCAGTGTGTACGTAGGCGGCGGAACGCCGACATCGTTACCGGAAGAGCAGTTTGAGCGGCTGATGGCGATGACCGAAAAATATCTTCCGATGGAACAGTCGAAGGAATTTACCGTCGAGGCAGGGCGCCCGGACAGCATTACCGAGGGCAAACTGCGGAGCATGAAAGCCCATGGAGTGACAAGAATTTCCATCAATCCGCAGAGCATGAAAGAGCATACGCTTGAACTTCTGGGGCGCAGGCATACGGTAGAAGAAATCCGTGAGAAATTTATGCTTGCGAGAACGCTGGGATTTGATAATATCAATATGGATCTGATCGCAGGACTTCCGGAGGAAACACTGGAAGATTTTAAAGAGACACTGCGGGAAGTGGAAGCCTTGAAACCGAACAGTATCACTGTTCATACACTGGTGATAAAACGGGCATCCCGGCTGCGAAAAGAGCAGTTGGAGCAGGGCGGTGAGATGCGTAAGGAAGATGCCTGCATCGAGCCGATGCAAAAAGAAGCAGAGCAGTTCTGCCGGGCACACGGATACGAGCCGTATTATATGTACCGCCAGAAAAATAAGGCACATACGACGAGAAATACGAATCAGGAAAATGTGGCTTATGCAAAACCCGGAAAAGAATGTTTGTATAACATATTTATTATGGAGGAACTTCAGTCGATCCTGGCACTTGGCAGCGGAGGTTCGTCCAAGATCGTATTTCCGGAGGAAAACCGGATGGAACGAGTAGAAAATGTAAAAAGCGTTGATGACTACATTAGTAGAATTGACGAGATGATAAGAAGAAAAAAGGAAAGTTGGAGGTAATGCATGATGGCATTAAAGAAGAAACCGGTAACGGGTATGAAAGATATTTTGCCAAAGGAAATGGAGATCCGGGATTATGTGATCGGACTTATTAAAGAAACGTATGGAACCTTTGGATTTTCGTCGATTGAGACTCCTTGTGTAGAGCATATTGAAAGTCTTTGCAGTAAGCAGGGCGGCGAAAATGAAAAATTGATCTTCAAGATTTTGAAACGAGGAGAAAAATTGAAACTGGATACGGCAGAATGTGAAGCTGATCTGGTAGACAGCGGACTGCGTTATGATCTGACCGTTCCTCTGTCGAGATATTATGCCAATCATGCAAATGAGTTAAGCGCACCTTTTAAAGCCCTTCAGATGGGAAATGTATGGCGCGCCGACCGTCCGCAGCGAGGACGTTTCCGCCAGTTTATGCAGTGTGATATTGACATCCTTGGAGAGCCGTCGATCTTAGCGGAGATTGAATTGATCTTGGCAACGACGACACTGCTTGGTAAATTGGAATTTACAAATTTTACCATTCGCATCAACAACCGTAAGATTTTGAAAGCAATGGCAGCATATTGTGGATTCCCGGAAGCAGAATACGATTCCGTGTTTATCATTCTGGATAAGATGGACAAGATTGGTATGGACGGCGTAACCGCGGAACTTCTCGAAGCAGGTTACGAGCAGAAATCCGTCGATATGTGCAAAGAATTGTTTGAAACCGTGACCAATGATATCGCCGGTGTAAAATATCTGAAAGAAAAACTGGGCGGCTGTCTGGAGGCAGGCACGGCAGAAGATCTGGAGACGATCATTTCTACCGTGGAAGAGACAAAATCCGCAGATTTTAAGATTGCCTTTGATCCGACACTTGTGCGTGGCATGAGTTATTATACCGGTCCGATCTTTGAAATTTCGATGGATGAATTTGGTGGATCTGTCGGAGGCGGCGGACGCTACGACGAAATGATCGGTAAATTTACCGGAAATGATACGTGTGCTTGTGGATTTTCCATTGGATTTGAGCGTATTGTCATGCTTCTTCTTGAGCGTGATTTCAAAGTACCGTCAAGTTCAAAGAAAAAGGCATACCTGATCGATAAAAAGGCGACGCCGGAATTGATGAAGAAAGTCATTTCTCAGGCAAATGAAGAGCGCAAAAACGGATACAAAGTCAGTATCAATGTAATGAAGAAAAATAAGAAATTCCAGAAGGAATTATTAGCAAAAGACGGATACGAAGAGATCCGGGAATTTTTTGCAGATTAGATTTGTACATTAGAAAGGAATGTAAAAAAATGGCAGAATCAATGAAAGGCCTGCGCCGCACATGCCGGTGTGCAGAGCTTACGACAGAAAATGTAGGACAGACCGTCACAGTGATGGGCTGGGTACAGAAAAGCAGAAATAAGGGCGGCATCATTTTTGTAGATTTGCGTGACCGCTCTGGAATCATACAGTTGATCTTCGAAGAAAGTGATACCGGAGCCGAAGGATTTGAGAAAGCGACGAAACTTCGCGCGGAATTTGTTGTCGCAGTAACCGGTGTCGTAGAGAACCGTTCCGGCGCCGTGAATGAAAACCTGAAAACCGGTGCGATCGAAGTACGCGCAAAGGACATCCGCATCTTGTCGGAGTCTGAGACACCACCTTTCCCAATCGAAGAGAACAGTAAGACCAAAGACGAACTTCGTCTTCGTTACCGTTTCCTCGATCTGCGTCGTCCGGATCTTCAGAGAAATCTGATCATGCGAAGCAAAGTGGCGACACTTACCAGACAATTTCTGGCAGAAGAGGGATTTTTGGAGATTGAGACACCGATGCTTACAAAGAGTACACCGGAGGGGGCAAGAGACTATCTGGTGCCAAGCCGTGTACATCCGGGCAATTTTTATGCGCTGCCGCAGTCACCACAGTTGTTTAAGCAGCTGTTGATGTGCTCCGGTTATGACAGATATTTCCAGATTGTAAAATGTTTCCGTGACGAGGATCTTCGTGCTGATCGTCAGCCGGAATTTACACAGATCGATATGGAACTTTCCTTTGTCGATGTAGACGATGTCATCGATGTCAATGAAAGACTGTTGAAGAAATTATTTAAAGAGACGATTGGTGTGGATGTACAGCTTCCGATCCAGCGAATGACATGGCAGGAAGCGATGGACCGTTTTGGTTCGGACAAGCCGGATACTCGTTTTGGCATGGAACTTCAGGATGTGACAGAAGTTGTCAGGGGCTGTGGTTTCGGTGTGTTCACCGGTGCAATCGAAAACGGCGGTTCCGTCCGTGGTATCAATGCGAAAGGACAGGGTGCAATGCCGCGTAAAAAGATTGACTCATTGGTAGATTTTGCCAAAGAGTACGGCGCAAAAGGTCTGGCTTACCTTTGTATCAACGAGGATGGCACTTACAAATCTTCATTTGCCAAATTTATGACAGAGGAAGAACTGGATGCCCTTGTAAAAGCGATGGCAGGAGAGCCGGGAGACCTTCTTTTGTTCGCCGCAGATAAAAATAAAGTAGTGTACGATGTTCTCGGCAATCTTCGTCTGGAACTGGCAAGAAGAATGGAACTTCTTGACAAGAACGTGTACAATTTCCTGTGGGTAACCGAATTCCCACTGCTTGAGTACAACGAAGAACTGGGACGTTATCAGGCAATGCACCATCCATTTACGATGCCGATGGAAGAAGATCTTGATCTGATCGACACCGAGCCGGGCAAAGTACGTGCAAAAGCCTATGATATTGTATTAAATGGTACAGAGATTGGTGGAGGATCTGTTCGTATTCATCAGAATGACATTCAGGAAAAAATGTTTGAGTGCCTTGGGTTTACAAAAGAAGCGGCACATGAGCAGTTTGGATTCCTTTTGAACGCATTTAAGTACGGAGTACCACCTCATGCAGGACTGGCATATGGCTTGGATCGTCTTGTCATGCTGATGGCAAAAGAAGACAGCATCCGTGAAGTGATCGCCTTCCCGAAAGTAAAAGATGCTTCCTGTCTTTTGACAGATGCACCAAATATTGTAGATGAAAAGCAGTTGGAAGAATTAGGTATTGAAATCAGAAAAGAGGTAAAAGAATGAGTGTAGCAAAGACAAATTTTGGAAAAACAAGTGCCGGAGAAGAAGTTTCCATGTATACCTTGGAAAATAAAAATGGCATGAAAGCGCAGTTTATTGATTATGGTGCCAATCTGGTATCGTTGTTTGTACCGGACAAAGACGGCAAACTTGCCGATGTTGTCCTTGGTTTCGATAATGTAGCAGCGTATGAAGTCAATGGATGTTTCTTTGGTTCCTTTATCGGACGTCATGGAAACCGCATCGGAGATGCCAAATTTGAATTGAATGGTACAACATATGAATTGGAGAAAAATGACGGAAAGAACAATCTGCACGGTGGTACACCGGGATACAATAAAGTAATGTATCAGGCAGAAACCGGAGAAAACAGTGTGACATTTTCCCGTGTAAGTCCGGATATGGAACAGGGATATCCGGGAAATCTGGAGATTTCCGTAACCTATACATTGACGGATGACAATGAATTGAAACTGGATTATAAAGCAAAATCTGACAAAGATACATTGTGCAATGTAACGAACCATTCTTATTTCAACCTGAAAGGACACAATGGCGGTGACATCACAGATCATGAAGTTTGGATTCAGGCAAACGGATTTACGGAGACGACAGACGATTTGATTCCGACCGGAAAGATTATTGATGTAACCGGTACACCGATGGATTTCAGAACTAAGAAAGCCATCAGCAAAGACATTGGAGCAGATTATGAACCGTTGATTCTTGCCGGTGGATATGACCACAACTTTGCTTTGGATAAGAAGACAAAGGGCGTTGAAAAAGTGGCAGAAGTTTCGGAAAGTACAAGCGGCAGAACGATGGAAGTATACACTGATCTTCCGGGAATGCAGCTGTATACCGGAAACTTTATTGTAAAAGAAGAAGGAAAAGAAGGGGCGGAGTACACGAAGAGAAACGGTGTCTGCTTTGAAACCCAGTATTTCCCAAATTCCATCAATATTCCGTCGTTTGAATCCTGTGTTTTGAAAGCAGGCGACACATTTACATCAACGACAATTTATAAATTTTGCTGATCTTTTACGTATAACCAAACAAGGTATTGCCGAATACTATAGAGATAAGGCAGAAACCGAAGGAGAAAAAAATTGGTTAGTGTATTAGGCAGATTAATGCAGAAAGAGTTTGGAAGAAAACGTTATAGAGAGTATCGTGCAAAATTAAAAGAAAAAGAATGTATGGATATTTTTTGTGATATCTATTTTGTCTTAATAGAAAACAATGAGGAACATCTTGACAGACGGCTGCTGAATCTGTTGCAGACCGTGCGGTTGTCGGTGACGATCAGCCGTTTGTTTGGGGTGATCAGTGCAGGATTTACGGCGGCCATTCTTTTTCTGATCTGTATGCCTCTTCTTCCAGAAATAAAGCTTGTGGCTCTTAGTATACTGGTTTTGGTATATGGATATAAAACAATAGAATTTTTGAAGAATCGATATTGCGACAAAGATGTACGGCTTGTTTTGATCTACAAGGCAGCGCTGTTTCATCTTTTGTCAAATGAGGAAAAGACGTGAAGAAGTTAGTACAAATGCTTGTCTCCATGAACAAGATCGGATTGATCGGGTTTGGAGGCGGAAATGCACTGATTCCAGTGATTCAACAGGAAGTCGTAGAAGAAAAGGGTTTTATCACGGGAGAAGAGTACGAAAAAGATATTGTGGCGGCTGCGCTGACTCCGGGAGCACTTCCGGTAGAAATTGCAGCGGGCGTAGGAAAAGCGGTTTCCGGGAAAAAGGGAATGATCCTTGCTGCGATGGCGATGGCATTCCCGGGTGCCTTCATGACGGTGCTTCTGATGGCAGGAATGGACGGATTGAATCCGAAAGTGCTGACGCAGATCCAATATGCTTCCATTGGAATAACCGCCTTTATCATGTGTCTTTTGACGGAATATATCCACAATGCGTTTCAGGACTGCGTGGTGAAAAAACACCGTGGAAAGGCAATCGGTGTGTGCGTTGGTGTATTTATACTGACAGCCGGTCGAAATCTGTTCCGTATCTTTCAGGTTGATAAGACACCGTTATTTAGTATTTCTACGATCGAAATGCTGGCAATTGCTTTTTTTGCGATATTAGTGACGGACTGCAAATTTCAATGGCAGACGATGATACCTGCGGGTATTGTGGCTGGCATTTATCTTTTGTGTGTCGGAAAAGCGAAAATCATAGACAACGATATCGTGACATGGACGGTTCGGATTGTCATGATCGTTCTGGCGGTATATAGTTTTAAAAAAAGTTCGATCAAAAAGAAAAAGAAACGAAAAAAGGTGCTAAAACCACTGGTGATAGAAAGTGCTGTGTGGATCGTTGTGGCGATTCTTCTCAGTCTGCCGGCAATGTTGTATTTTGCTGGGGAAAGTTTTCCATTTTTTGTAAAAGGAATTGCCTCTTCCCTGATCTCTTTTGGAGGAGGAGACGCATATCTGACGATTGCGGATGGGTTATTTGTGCCGGATTATATCAGCGAGAGTTCCTTTTATAATTATCTGGTACTTATTGTAAACATTCTGCCGGGATCGATCTTGTGCAAAACCCTGTCGGGCATTGGGTATTCTTATGGATATGGACTGGCAGGAACGACAGCAGGCGGCATGTGGATGGCGCTTGCCGGGTTTGCGATGAGTGTAATGGCTTCGGCAGTCGTATTTGATGTGGTATACCACCTTTATGAATATTTGGAAAATATTGAGGTATTTATCAATATAAAGAAATCCATTAAAGTGATCGTGTCAGGGCTTTTATTGACCGTCATGTCGGGATTGATACAATCCAGTATGGCGTTGGCGCAGAATAAGCAGTACCCGTGGTTTACTGTACTGATCATGATCTTTGCCATTTATGGATTAAATCTTTTTTTACTCAAAAAGGCAAAATGCAGAAATGTAGTGCTGATCGGCATGAGCCTTGTGTTATCAATGGGACTGTGTAATGCAATGGGAATCTAATATGTAGACACGGAGGGTAAGAAGATGGAAAAGAAAAAGAGAACAAAATTAAAAGATCGAACACTTCCGGATTATACGAGAGGCGAGGAAATCTTTAATATGGTTTCCCATATCGTCGGAGGTGCGCTGGCAATTGCCGCCTTGGTGCTGTGTGTCATTTTTTCCGCTTTGAAAGGCGATGCCTGGGCTGTAGTGGCATCGGCAGTTTATGGCGGCACAATGGTTGCTCTGTATGCGATGTCAAGCATTTATCATGGTCTGACAGCGCAGAGGGCAAAAAAGGTGTTTCAGGTCATTGACCACTGTACGATCTATTTTTTGATCGCAGGTACTTATACCGCGATCACATTGGCGGGAATCCGTGTCAATCATCCGGTTATCGCATTTGTGATCTTTGGTATTGTGTGGGCGTGCTGTCTTGGTGCGGCGACATTTACCGCAATCGATCTGGAAAAATACAAGAAGATGGCGATGATCTGTTATCTTGGTATGGGATGGTGTATTATTTTCTTTATCAAGCCGACGATTGAACTGCTTGGCTTTGGTGGAATGGTATACCTCGTCAGCGGTGGAATTGCCTATACGATTGGAGCCGTATTGTATGGCATCGGAAAGACGAAACGTTATATGCATTCGATCTTTCATTTATTTGTTATCGCAGGAAGTGTTCTGCACTTCTTTATGATATTATTTTATGTAATCATGAGATAAAGATTGGAGGATTAAAATGGTAGTTGAGCCAAAGGTAAAAGGATTTATATGTACGACAGCTCATCCGAAAGGATGCGAGGAGAGCGTGCGCAGACAGATTGAGTATACAAAACAAAAAAAGCAGGTAGAGGGACCTAAGAAAGTGTTAGTGATCGGTTCTTCCACCGGTTACGGTCTGGCATCCCGTATCGCCGTAACTTACGGATATGGAGCAGATACGATCGGTGTGGCATTTGAGCGTGAAGCCAAGGGCAAACGTACCGCGACCGCCGGTTATTACAATACACTGGCGTTTGAAAAGATCGCAGCAGAGGATGGCTATTTTGCAAAATCCTTTAACGGAGACGGCTTTTCAAAAGAAATGAAAGAAGATGTCATTGCCTGCATTAAGGAAAATTTTGGAAAAGTTGACATGATCGTTTACAGCATGGCAGCACCACGCAGAACGTTGCCGGATGGAACGACCGTTTCTTCTGTGCTGAAGACCGTCGGCGAGCCATTTACCAATAAGACCATTGATCTCCGTACCAATGAGATCAAAGAGGTTACGGTTCCGGTTGCCACAGAGGAAGAAATTCAGGCGACGATCCAGGTTATGGGCGGCGAAGACTGGTATGACTGGATTCAGGCACTTACCGATGCCGGTGTCGTGGCAGAAAATGCCGTAACACTTGCTTATTCTTACATCGGACCGGAAGTAACCCATCCGATCTACAAAGAGGGAAGCATCGGACAGGCGAAAAAACATCTGTATCAGACTTCCGTGAAGATGAATGAGGACTTTGCAAGCATTGGATTAAAAGCATACATATCTGTAAACAAAGCGCTTGTAACGCAGTCCAGCGCAGCGATTCCAATCGTTCCGCTTTACATCTCCCTGCTCTACCGCGTGATGAAAGACGCAGGACTGCATGAAGGCTGTATCGAGCAGATGGATCGTCTGTTTATGGAAAAACTGCCAAATGGACCGGAAACCGATGAGGAAGGAAGAATCCGCCTCGATGACTATGAGATGCGTCCGGAAGTACAGGACAAGATCTCCGAAGTATGGGACAAAGTAGATTCGGAATCCATCGAGACCCTCGGTGATATTAAAGAATACTGGGATGAGTTTTATCATATGTTCGGATTTGGCTATGAGAATGTAGATTATAGTGAGGATGTCGAGATCTGATAGGGGTTCGGCATAAATGAAAGGTGCGGTTACATGTATTGTGATGGCACCTTTTGAAGAAGTTAAAATAAATCTCCGATATGCTTGAAATTTAGACGGAAAGAGTTATAATAAAAAAGTGAATTTGATAGATTGAAGGAAGAGTGATTGTATTGAAGTGCCTTATATGTGATTATTACAACATAGATAAATAATAATGATTTTTAAGTAGGAAGGGTTTGGTTTATGAAAGACTTTATTAATGTCTATATAACTGAATATGGCTTTGGCATTGATGAAGTTTCTGAAGAAACTCTTGATAGTTCTCAGATAGATTTGTATCGGTGTTATAGAAAGAATCCCAATGAATTTTTCTTTAAACTTGCTTTTCTGAGTAAATTTAAGAGTTCGATTTCTCTTGGATTTTTGCAACATTTAGCAAAACAGTTTTTGAGAAGAGTTCTTGATTCAGAAGGACTTAATTTTGGAATAGTTACATACACACAAATGTCTATTCCGGAAATAGAAGCATTAATGCCTTATGTACCTATGATTATTGGGCATGAGTTTATTGATTCTTCTTGGATTTTAAATCAACAGTTTAAGTTTAATGAACTATTAAAACAAGAAATAGAAATTTCTGGAAAGGAGCCAATTGAGTATCTTATTTCAAAGGGAATTGATTTAGTTATCCCTTCGCGCATTTATTTTCATCTTGTGGAGAATATGGAAAAAACAGAGTATCCCTTTGCTTTTTTAGCAACATATACTGCAAAGCATGGAAATAAAATAGTTCATTTTCCATTAAAGAATGCATTATCAGAGTTTAGGGACAACACAAAAGCACTTGATTTGCTTATTTCAAGTTTAAATAAGGCAGCAAGGGAGAGTGTATTTATTACAAAGTATCTGGAAAGTGGAGATATTTATTTTCCGGTAAAAATGAGTGAAGAGGATGCTTATTCATTTTTAAAAGAAGTCGATATTTTCGAAAAATGTGGAATAGTATGTAGAATTCCAAAGTGGTACACAGAATCTCAATCGAAGATTCTTATAGATATGGATGAGAAAATGTTCTTTTCAGGAGGATATCTAAGTCAAGCAAAGTTAAATTATTTTTCGCCAAATCTTGTATATAAAGGTGTTGAAATATCTGTAGAAGACGCAAAAACACTATTAGAACAAAAGGAAGGTCTTGAATTTATAAAAGGGCGTTGGGTAGATAATGATCACCATGAACTTAAAATGCTACTTGATGAATATGAATTATATTCGGGTGATGGAACTACACTTTTGGAGATATTAAGGTCTAAGGCAGGAATAAATGCTTCAGATACAGAATGTCCTATATGTGTAGAGTTTACTAGAGAAGATTGGCTACAACGATATATTGGAAAGTGTTTTGAACAATCTAAACAATCTAAATGAAGAGTCTAATCCCCCAGCTATGCTGGGGAGAATGGAGTAAGCGGAA